>CAZDJK010000078.1:0-19221 GCA_964505725.1 uncultured Bifidobacteriaceae bacterium
AGCGAGCGAGGCAGAGGTAAGGCGCCGGCGGAACGGGCGGTGCGTAACCTGGCGGCTCGTGGATGCGGCGCTCGCGGTGCGGTACGACGCGCTCAGCGGGCGGACCGTCATCGTCGCCACCGACCGCGCGGCGCGACCGCAGCAGTTCCGGACGGCCGACGCCGCCGACGACGCCGGCCCCGAGGCATGCCCCTTCTGCCCCGGCCACGAGCAGATGACGCCGCCCGAGATCATGCGGACGGGTGAGGGCGGTCCCGGTGAGCCCGGTTGGCGGGTGCGGGTGTTCCCCAACCTCTACCCGCTGACCGACGCGCACGAGGTCGTCGTGCTCTCGCCCGATCACTACCGCTCGCTCGGCCGGCTCGACGACACGGCCGCGATCGAGGTGTTCACGGTGCTGCGCGACCGGGTCGCGGCGCTTCTCGACGCCAGGTGCGCGGCGGCGGTCGCGATCGTCAACCACAAGCGCGAGGCCGGCGCGTCGCTCCCCCACCCCCATGCGCAGGTCATCGGGACGAGCTTCCTCCCACCCGAGCTCGCGGCGGCCGGGCGCCGCGCCCGGGAGGCCGACGACGACCTCCTGCTCGCCGACGCGATGACCGAGGGGATGCTCGTCTCCGAGGCCGGCTACGTCCGCGCCTGGTGCCCGTACGCGTCGAGCGCGCCCTTTCTCGTGCGGATCGCGGACCTCGGGGCGGGTTCCCGCTTCGACGAGGCCTCGGACGACACCGTCGCGGGCGTCGCGGCGGCGACGCGCGACGTGCTTGCCCGCCTCGACCACGCGGTCGACGACCCGCCGTACAACCTCGTCGTCAACAGTGCGGCACCCCACACAGCTTCGGACGAGTCGTTCCGATGGTACGTGGAGGTGACGCCACGGCTGACGATCGTGGCCGGCCTCGAGCTCGCGACCGGCTTGCTCGTGAACACGGTCGCACCCGAGCACGCGGCGAAGGCGCTGAGCGAGGCGCACGGGTGATCCGGATCCGCGTGTGCACGACCATCGACGCACCCCCCGTCGACGTATGGCGCGCGGTCGAGCACATCGAGCGTCATCCCGACTGGATGCGGGACGCGGTGTCGGTGACGTTCCGCAGCGAAGCGCGGAGCGGGGTCGGCGCGGAGTTCGACTGCTTGACCCGCGTGGGGCCGGTCGTGAACCACGACCGCTTCGTGGTGACGCGATGGGAGCCCGGGCGGGTGATGGGGATCGAGCACCGGGGTGCCGTCACGGGCGACGCCGAGTTCCGCCTCGAGCCCCGCTACCCCGACCGGACGCGCTTTTGCTGGGAGGAGCGGCTCCGCTTCCCGTGGTGGCTCGGCGGGATCGCGGGCGAGCGCGTCGGCGGACAGGTGCTGCGCCGGATCTGGAGCGGTAACGTCGCCCGGCTGAAGGACCAGGTCGAAGCCGCGAGCGGCGGGTGACGAGCGCCTAGCGACCTGAGAACGTCGCCTTGCCGGGGCCCTCGGCAAGGAAGCTGCGGATGCCGACGTCGGCGTCGTCGGTGGCGCGGACCTCCGCGAACCGCTCCGCCTCGAGGTCGAGGCCCATCGCGAGCGGGAGGTCGAACGACTGGTCGATCACGTGCTTCGCCATTCCCATGGCGACGACCGCGCCGCGGGCGAGCTCGCCGGCCCACTCGAGCGCGGCCGGCACCACCTGCTCCGGCGGAACGACGCGATCGACGATGCCCAGGGAGAGCGCCTCGTCGGCGCCGAGCTGGCGGCCGGTCCAGATGATCTCCTTCGCGCGCGCAGGGCCGACCAGCCGGGGCAGGCGCTGCGTCCCGCCGCCCCCGGGGAAGATCCCGAGCAGGATCTCTGGGAACCCGAGGCGAGCGCTCTCGCCCGCGACCCGCAGGTCGCACGCGAGCGCGACCTCGAGCCCGCCGCCCAGCGCGAAGCCGCTGAGCGCGGCGATCACGGGACGCGAAACCGCGCCGAGCGCGTCACAGGCGTTCCGGAGCGCGGGCCCGACTCGGTCGCTGGTGGCGGGGTCGACGAACTCGTTGACGTCGGCACCCGCCGCGAACGCGCGCTCGTTGCCGGTGAGCACCACCGCCTTCACCGACGCGTCGTGCGCGATCGCGCGCGCGGCGGAGGTGATCGCGTCGAGGAGCGCACACGAGAGCGCGTTCAGCGGCGGGCGGTTGAGGCGCAGGAGCGCGACCCCGGACTCGTCCCGCTCGGTCGTCACGAGCTCGTCAGCCACCGGAGTTCTCCCCTCGTGAGGTAGCCCGTTGCCGGGCCCGTCGTCGCCGGACGAGCTCGCCCGACCCGTTCGAGTGCTCGCGGTGCGCATCGATCGCACGCAGGAGCTCGTCGACGCCTCGCCCGTCGAGGGCGACGGTACGCACGACGGGCACCCGCCAGTCGTGCGGGTCGCCGCGTCCGAGCATCACCTCGAGGTCGCGCACCGCGGCGTCGGTGCCCGGGCGGTCGGCCTTGTTCACCGCGAACACGTCGGCGACCTCCAGCAGCCCGGCCTTGCTCGCCTGGACCTCGTCACCCCAGCCGGGGTTGACCACCACGACGACGGTGTCGGCGATGGCGGCGACGTCCACCTCGGCCTGGCCCACGCCCACCGTCTCGACCAGCACCCAGCGGAAGCCCGCGGCCTCGAGCACCGAGACGGCCGCGGGCGTCGATCGCGCGAGCCCCCCGAGGTGGCCGCGCGCGGCCGTCGAGCGCACGAACACGCCCGGGTCGGCCTCGTGCCCGCGGAGCCGGATGCGGTCGCCGAGGATGGCACCGCCCGTCCGCGGGCTCGACGGGTCGATCGCGAGCACCGCCACCTCGTCGCCACGGGCCCGGATCCGCGCGACCAGCGCGCCGGTCAGCGTCGACTTGCCGGCCCCCGGGGCGCCGGTGATGCCGACCACCGCGGCCGGCGGGTCGTCAGGGTCGAGCGCGGCGACGACACCGTCGCGCGCCGGCCCCCCGTTCTCGAGCCGCGTGAGCGTGCGCGCCAGCGCAGCGCGGTCACCTCGGCGCGCGGCCTCGAGCAGATGGGGAGCGGGCGGATCGAGCACCTCGACCACGCCCCGGTCGCCCCCCGGGGGCGTCACTCCTCGGCGTCGTCGGTGACCGCGGTGACGCCCGGCACGCGGTCCATGATGATGCGCTCGACGCCCGCCTTGAGCGTCTGCATCGAGATGGGGCACGTGCCGCAGGCGCCGACGAGCGTGACGTGGACCACGCCGTCGTCGTCGACCTCACGGAAGATGATGTCGCCGCCGTCGCTCTGGAGCGCAGGGCGGATGAGCTCGATGGTGTCGATGATCCGCTGGCTCATCTCCGCCGGGTCGAGCGCGGTGTCGGTGGCCATGGCCCCAGACTACCCGTCGGTCGCGTCGCCACCACCGCCGACGCGCTCGACCTTGGCGCCGAGCCGGCGGAGCTTCCCCGCGAGGTCGGCGTACCCGCGGTCGACGTGGTAGGGGTCGAGCACCAGCGTCTCGCCGTCGGCGGCGAGCCCGGCGAGCACGAGCGCGGCGCCCGCACGCACGTCGAGCGCGCGGACCGGCGCGCCCGAGAGGCGCTCGACCCCCCGCACCACCGCGTGCCGCCCCTCGTGGCGGATGTCGGCGCCCATGCGGGCGAGCTCGGCGACGAATCCGAAGCGCCCGTCGTAGACGTTCTCGGTGACGATCGCGGTGCCCTCGGCGGTGCTCAGCAGTGCCACCACCGGGGGCATGAAGTCGGTGGCGAAGCCGGGGAACGGCAGCGTGGCGACGTCGACCGCCCGGAGCCGGCCGTCGGCGCGCGCCCAGATCCCCTCGGGTGTCGCCGAGACCTTCAGGCCCATGTCGCCCAACTTCATGGCCACCAGCTCGAGGTGCTCGAGCCGCGCGCCCTCGATGGTGATCTCGCCGCCCGCGATCCCGCAGGCCATGAGCAGCGTGCCCGCCTCGATGCGGTCGCCGAGCAGCTCGCAGTCGACCGGCGTGAGCCCATCGACCCCTTCGATCTCGATGGTGGGCGTGCCCGCGCCGAGCACCGTCGCGCCCATCCGGTTGAGCATCGCCGCGAGCTCCACGATCTCGGGCTCGCGCGCCGCGTTCTCGATCACGGTGCGTCCCTCCGCGAGCACCGCGGCAGTGACGAGGTTCTCGGTGGCGCCGTTGCTCGGGAAGTCGAGCACGACACGCGCGCCCCGCAGCTTCGGTGCACGCGCCTCGATGAAGCCGTGTACCACGTGGATCTCCGCGCCCATCGCCCGGAGCCCGCGGAAGTGCATGTCGAGGCGCCGGTTCCCGATGTTGTCGCCTCCCGGCATCGCGACGCGCGCCTCGTGGCAACGACCGAGGAGCGGGCCCAGCACGTTGATCGACGCTCGCACGAGCGTCACGAGCTCGTACGGGGTCTCGGGCCGCAGCGGGCCGCTCGCGTCGATAGCGAGCGCGCCGTCGCCGGTCCAGACGACGTCCGCGCCCATGGACCGGAGCACCGAGATCATCACGTCGAGGTCGTCCACCGGGGCGACGTTGCCGAGGGTGGTGACCCCGGGCGCCAGGAGCGCGGCCGCCATCTGCTTCAGGCCGGCGTTCTTGGTGGCTCCCGCGACCCGCACGGTCCCTGCGAGCGGCGGGCCCGCGGCCACGACAAAGGCGTCGGACATGGCGCCCGATGGTAGGCGCGGGTACCCGCGCTACTCGGTGAGGGAGACGGGAATGTCGTCGGCGAGCTCGGCGGACGTCCGCAGCCGGTAGACGGGCATCGGCATCATGATGCCCGCGATCGACCGGTCGCCGAGGGCCACGACCGAGAAGCTGTCGTCGAGCAGGTCGGCCACGACGTCGTTGACCAGGATCTCGCCCGGCGCCGCAGTGTCGCAGAGCCGGGACGCCAGGTTGATGGCCATGCCGATGAAGTCGTCGCCCTCGAAGACGATCACCTTGCCGGCCGCGATCCCGATCCGCAGCGGCAGGGCGATGTTGGCGTGCTCCATGCGCTCGGTGAGGTCGAGGACGGTCTCGACGATCGGCGTCACCTCGGTGCCCACGAACATGCACCCGTCACCCATCCACCGACCCACCCGGGTGCCGTGCTCGGGGGAGAGGGCCCGCACGATGGCCCGGAAGGACGCCAGCACCTCGAGGGCGGCGTCGTCGCCCAGGGTGTCGTTCATGCGCGTGAAGCCGCACATGTCGACGAACGCGAAACACCGGAACACCCGCATGGAACACATTCTGGCCCCTCGCCGACGCGAACGCCTGCACGGCCCCCTCCGGGATC
Source organism: uncultured Bifidobacteriaceae bacterium (assembly GCA_964505725.1). Lineage (GTDB taxonomy): Bacteria > Actinomycetota > Acidimicrobiia > IMCC26256 > DASPTH01 > CAVRJC01. Next base: position 5,239 of record CAZDJK010000078.1, read on the forward strand.
CGGGCCCCCTCCGGGATCCGGGCCCCGCCGGGAATGGGCCCCTCGGGAAGCGGGCGCCCGGGAAGCGGGCGCCGGGGGAAGCGGGCGCCCCGCCCCTCGCGGTCGCGTCGCCCGGCCGCGCAGGGTCAGGCCAGGGCACTCGTCCATTCGACTGCGGCGCGGGCAACCTCCTCGTTGGCCTCGGCGGGCGTGGACCCGCTCGACTTCAGCGGCCGGAAGCCGTGGTCGGCGGTGTCGAGCCAGTGGAACGACACCGTGCCGCGAATCGCCGCAGCGTGGCGGACGAGCGCATCCCGGTCGGCGAGGGCGTCCCGGGTGCCGCTGACGAAGAGCACCGGCACGTCGAGCCGCGGGAAGTGCTCGACCCGCGGCTGGTCACGCTTGCCGGCCGCGTGGAGCGGGTAGCCGAGCAGCAGCAGCCCGAGCGCCGGCACCGGCGCCTCGGCCGCACCGACGACGAGCGAGCAGTACCGGCCCCCCATCGAGCGGCCCCCGAGGACGAGCCGGGCCGGCGGCAGCTTCGCCCGCCGGGCCAGCTCGGTGGCGGCCTCCCGGGTCGCGGCCTCGAGCACCGGCGCGCGGTCGGGCGACCGCCGGCCGTGGGTGCGGTACGGATAGTTGAACCGGAGTGACGGGATCCCGGCCGCGGCGAGCGCGCCGGCGACCGCGAGCAGCGCGGCGCCGTGCATGTCGGAGCCCGCGCCGTGCGCGAGCAGCACGGCACGGTCGGTGACCCGCGGCCCCCGCCGCGGCGGTGGCTGCCATTCGTACTCGGTGACGAGCCTGCTCACCATGCCGGGCCAGGTTAGAGGGGCCCATTCGACCTGCTCAGAGGACGTCTGCGAGACTTCGCCCTTCATGCCTGCCCCCGGCTCCCTCCGCATCGCCTGGCTCGTCTACCGCGGGAACCCCCACTGCGGCGGCCAGGGCGTGTACACCCGCTACCTCGCTCGTGAGCTCACCGAGCTCGGGCACCGCGTGACGGTGTTCTCGGGCCAGCCGTACCCGGAGCTCGACGATCCGGATCAGCTCGTCCGGGTGCCCAGCCTCGACCTCTACCGGCCCGAGAACCCCTTCCGGGTGCCCTGGCCGACCGAGTTCAAGACCACGATCGACCTGCGGGAGTTCGCGATCATGTGCTCCGCGGGCTTCCCCGAGCCGTACACGTTCTCGCTGCGGGCGCGCCGGCTGCTGCAGAACCGGCGGCCCGACTTCGACGTCGTGCACGACAACCAGTGCCTCGGCACCGGGCTGCTCGGCATGCTCGCCGACGGCTGGCCGGTGCTCGAGACCCTCCACCACCCGATCACCGTCGACCGCGACCTCGACCTCGCGCACGCGAAGAACGCGTACCGGCGGTTCACGCTGCGCCGGTGGTACGGCTTCCTCGAGATGCAGATGAAGGTGGCCCGAGCCATGCCGCGGGTGGTCACGGTGTCGGAGTCGAGCAGGCGCGACATCGCGGCGCAGATGGGCGTCGACCCGGCCCGCCTCCAGGTTGTGCCCGTGGGCGTCGACCCGGAGATCTTCCGGCCGCTCCCGGAGATCGAGCGGGTACCGGCGCGGCTGATGACCACGACGAGCTCCGACGTGCCCATGAAGGGGCTCGCGCCGCTGCTCGAGGCGGTGGCCAAGGTGCGCACCGAACGCGAGGACGTCGAGCTCGTGATCATCGGCAAGCCCAAGGAGAAGAGCACGATCCCGCGTGTCATCGACCGCCTCGGCCTCCGCGACTCGGTGCGCTTCGTGTCGGGCGTCACCACCGAGCGCATCGTGGAGCTCTACGCGGAGGCGGAGGTCGCGGTGGTGCCGTCGCTGTACGAGGGCTTCTCCCTGCCGGCGGTGGAGGCGATGGCGTGCGGTGTACCGCTCGTGGCGACGACGGGCGGTGCGGTACCCGAGGTCGTGGGACGCGACGGCGACACCGGGCTGCTGGTGCCGCCGGGCGACCCCGACGCGCTCGCGGGCGCCCTGCGACGCGCGCTGGCCGACGCCGGGCTCCGGGCCCGCATCGGCGCCGCGGGTCGGGCGCGGGCACTCGAGAAGTTCACGTGGCGCGCGTGCGCGCTCGGCACGGTCGAGAACTACTACGCGCTCCTCGAGGAGCAACGCGCGGCTCCCACTGCGGACGCCGGGTGCTGACCGTCGACTTCGACCGGCTCGGTCTCGCGCCGGGCCACCGGTTGCTCGACCTCGGCTGTGGCGGGGGCCGTCACGCGTTCGAGGCGTTGCGCCGCGGCGCGACCGTGATCGCGTTGGACTACGCGTTCGACGAGCTCCGCGAGGTGCGCGGGGTCATGGGCGCGATGGCCGACGCCCGTGAGCTGCCCGACGGCGCGTCCGGCGGTGTGGTCAACGGCGACGCGCTCGCGCTCCCCTTCGCCGACGGGGCCTTCGACCGCATCATCGCGGCCGAGGTGCTCGAGCACATCTGGGCCGACGAGCTCGCGATCTCCGAGCTGGTGCGGGTGCTCCGGCCCGGCGGACGGCTGGCGGTAACGGTGCCCGCGGAGCTCCCGGAGCGCCTCTGCTGGGCGCTCGACACCGACTACCACGACGTGCCCGGCGGCCACATCCGGATCTACAAGCGACGTGACCTCGAGGCGAAGCTGCAGCGTGGCGGGGTCGCCGTCGCGGGCGCCCACCGCGCCCACGCGCTGCACTCGCCGTACTGGTGGGTGAAGTGCGCGGTCGGGGTCGACAACGAGCGTGCCTGGCCGGTGCGGAAGTACCGCGAGCTGCTCGAGTGGCAGATCGTGCAGCAGCCCGAGTGGCTGGGCTCGGTCGACCGCGCGCTCAACCCCGTGCTCGGCAAGAGCCTGGTCGTCTACACGGAGAAGCTCCCCGTGTGAAGCCGCTCTCGGTTCCCGGGATCCTCGGCGCTGCGGAGCTCGCGCGCACGGTCGATGCGATCGCCGCGTTGCAGCTCGGCGACGGCAACATCCCGTGGACGCCCGGTGGCCACACCGACCCGTGGAACCTGGTGGAAGCGGCGATGGCCCTCGATGTCGGCGGCCACCACGACGCGGCACGTGCCGCATACGACTGGCTGGCGCGGATGCAGCGCGCCGACGGCGCGTGGCACGCGTACTACCTGGGCGACGAGGTCGAGGACTCCACGCTCGACACCAACGTCATGTGCTATGTGGCGGTCGGCGCGTGGCACCACTACCTGAGCACGGGCGACACCGCGTACCTCCGTCGTATGTGGCCGGTCGTCGAGGCGGCGGTCGACTACGCGCTCGACTACCAGCGCGAGACGGGCGAGATCGCGTGGCGCGCCGACGATCCAGCCGACGGCGCGCTCCTCACCGGGTCATCGAGCATCCACCTCAGCCTGCGCTGCGCGATCGCCGTCGGCGAGCAGCTCGCGCACGAGCGGCCCGACTGGGAGATCTCACTCGGCACGCTCGCGATCGCGATCGCGCACCGGCCCGACGTGTTCCTCGACAAGGACCGCTGGGCGATGGACTGGTACTACCCCATCCTCGGCGGGGTATTGCGGGGCTACCCCGCGCACGCGCGCGTCGCCGCCGGATGGCCCCGGTTCGTGGTCGACGCTCGCGGCATCCGCTGCGTCTCCGACCGCCACTGGATCACCGCGGCCGAGACGTGCGAGCTGGTGATGGCACTCGACGCGCTCGGTGCCGACGCGCCGGCCCGGCGGCTGTTCGAGTGGGTGCAGTTCCTGCGCTCCGAGACCGGCGGGTACTGGACCGGCGCCAACTTCAACGGGGGGACGTTCGGGGACGACGGCGAGCTGTACCCGGCGGAGCAACCCTCGTGGAACTCCGCCGCGGTCGTGCTCGCCGCCAACGCGCTGGCGGGGACGGGCCCGACCGCGGGGCTGTTCCGCGGCGAGCGCCTCCCCGAGGGGCTCAGCGCGGAGGAGCTCCTCGCCGCGGGCGTCGAGATCGAGCGCGAGCGCGCCGGACGCCGCCGCGACTGACCCCGACGGCCGGGCCGTCGGGGTCAGGTCAGCCCGTGCGACGAAGGACGCGCAGGCTGCCGGTGGTCGAGAGCGGCGCGAAGCGGCCTGACGCGACCGCGAGCTTCCACACCTCGAACGGTGCCTGCCCGCCGTCGGCAGGATTCTCGAACACGTCGTGGAACACGAGGAGGCCGCCGGGCGCCACGTGGCGCGCCCAGCCCTCGTAGTCGCGCTGCGTCACCTCGAACGCGTGGCCGCCGTCGACGAACACGAGCCCGAGTGGCGTCGCCCAGTGGGCGGCGACCGTCGGCGAGTCGCCGATCACCCCGATCACGACGTCCTCGAGCCCGGCGTCCTCGATCGTGCGGCGGAACCACGGCAGGGTGTCCATGCGCCCGGTTTGCGGGTCGACCAGCCGGGTGTCGTGGTGCTCCCACCCCGCCTGGTTCTCCTCCGAGCCGTGATGGTGGTCGACGGTGAAGACCACCGTCCCCTCGGCACGCGCGGCCGCCCCGAGGTAGATCGCGGACTTCCCGCAGTACGTCCCGATTTCGAGCAGCGGCCCGACGGCCGCGGCAGTGCGGCCTGCGGCGTGGAGCGCGAGACCTTCGTCGTCGGGCATGAAACCCTCGGCCGCGCGCGCGGCCTCCAGGAGCCGTGCGTCCATGTCCGCCAGTCTCGCATGCCCGGTAACCTCCCTGGCCATGGAACCCGCCCCCCAAGCGCCGGACCGCAACCTCGCCATGGAGCTCGTGCGCGGCACCGAGGCCGCCGCGCTCGCGGCGGGCCGGTGGATGGGACGCGGCGACAAGATCGAGGCCGACCGCGCCGCGGTCGACGCGATGCGGCTGGTGCTCAACACGGTGTCGATGGACGGCGTCGTCGTGATCGGCGAGGGCGAGAAGGACGAGGCGCCGATGCTCTTCAACGGCGAGGAGGTCGGGAACGGAACCCCACCGCAGGTCGACATCGCGGTCGACCCCCTCGAGGGCACCACCCTCACCTCGCTCGGTCGCCCCAACGCGATCTCGGTGATCGGCATCGCCGAGCGCGGCACCATGTTCGACCCCGGGCCGTGCTTCTACATGGAGAAGATCGCGGTGGGCCCGGAGGCGGCCGACGCGATCGACCTCAACGCCCCCGTGCGGGCCAACCTCGAGGCCGTCGCCAAGGCCCTCGGCGAGGACGTCGACGACATCACCGCGGTGATCCTCGACCGGCCGCGCCACGCCGACATCATCAAGGAGTGCCGGGAGGCCGGCGCCCGCATCCGGCTGATCCAGGACGGCGACGTCGCCGGCGCGATCTCCGCCGCCTGGCCCGAGAGCGAGGCGAACATCCTGTTCGGCATCGGCGGCACACCCGAGGGCGTGATCGCGGCCTGCGCGCTCAAGTCGATCGGCGGCCGGATCCAGGGCCGGCTGTGGCCGCGCGACGACGGCGAGCGGCGCGCGCTGCTCGACGCGGGCTACGACCTCGACCGCGTGCTCGACACCGACGACCTCGTGTGGGGCGACGACGTGTTCTTCGCCGCGACCGGCGTCTCCGACGGCGAGCTCCTGAAAGGCGTGCGCTACTGGGGCGACGGCGCCAGCACGCAGTCGCTCGTCATGCGTTCGAAGTCGGGCACCATCCGCAAGGTCGACGCCACCCACAAGTGGCAGAAGCTCATGCGCTACTCGGCGGTCAAGTTCGACTGACCCAGCCCCAACACCCCAAGCCCAACCCCAACCCCAAACTTGATCGGGGGGTGTTGGGGAGATCAGCTAGCCCTTCCGGAGCAGCGGCCACGCGCTCGACGCGGTGGTGTCGTAGTCGTAGACGGAGTAGCCGATCGACTTGTCGTCGCGGGCCGCCCGCAGGAAGCCCACGTAGTCGGCCGGCGTGGTCTGGTCGGCGATCCCGCCGATCGGGTGCACCGCGGCCGATCCGTCCTTCAGATCGCGACGCAGCCGGCGGATGCTCTCGTCGGTGTAGGTGAACGCGTCGCGGTAGCCGGATGCGGTGTCGCGGAACGTGAAGTACGTCATCGGCAGCCACACGTCGACGGACGGCGCCAGCCGCTTGTACGGGAACGCGGGCCACAGGACGGGGTTGATCACCTCGGTCTGCACCGCCGGGTAGACGATCGCCCCGAGCGGTCGCGTGCCGAGCAGCTTCCGCGACCGCTGGACGAGATCGACGAGCCGGTCGTCGCGCACGGCGATGTCGGTGACCGACGTGGTGTCCTCCACATCGAGCCCGATCCCGTCGAAGCGGGCGCCGTCGGCCTTGAAGTCCGCGATGGTCTGGACCATCCGGTAGTCGGTCGAGACGTCGGCGAGCGAGGGCAGGTACCACGCGACGACCCGCAGCCCGGCGCGGTGCGCCCGCGCGAGCACGGCGCGGATCACGTCGGCGTCGACGAGCGCGGTCGGAGCGGCGCCGTCGGGATTGGCGACCTGGAGGTAGAGGGTCTGGACGCCGAGCTTGGCCATGTCGTCGACGGAGTCGTCTGTGAAAGGCGGCGGGTCGCCGTTCCTCTGCAGCCTCGTCGCGTAGTCGAAGGAGTCGACCCACGTGCCGAGCCCGCGGAAGGCGGCGATGTCGGCGCCGGTCCCGGCGGCGCCCCGGGACGCGTCCGCGGCCACGACCGCCCCCAGGAGTGACACCACGACGGCGACGAGGAGGACCGGCCGCCGCATCCGGGCCAGGCTAGGGGGGCACCCGGCCCGCCCGGCGTCAGGAGGTCAGCCGCTCGCCACCCGAAGCCGGGTCTCGGCCCGGGCCAGCGCCGCCTGGGCGACGGCGTCCTCGGGGTCGCGGGCGAGGGCCTCCGCGGCGGCGCGCTTGGCCGCCTCGGCGCGTGGCAGATCGATGGCCTCGCGCAGCTCCGCGAGGTCGGAGAGCACCACCACGTGGTCGTGGCTCACCTCGACGAACCCGCCGTGCACCGCCGCGGCCTGCTCCCCACCGCCCGCGAGCAGGATCCGCACCGGATCATCGCGCAACGCGCCGAGGAAGGGCACGTGTCCGGGGAGGAACGCGATCTCGCCGTCGGCGGGGCGGCACACGACCATCTCGGCCTCGCCCTCGAAGAGCACGTGCTCGGGGGACACGAGCTGCACGGTGAGCGGCACTAGCCCTCCTGGATCGTCTTGGCCTTGGCGAGCACGCTCTCCACGCCGCCGACGTTGAAGAACGCCTGCTCCGGCACGTCGTCGAGATCGCCGTTGATGAGCGCCTCGAACGACTCCACCGTCTCCTCCACCGGCACGAAGATGCCGGGAAGGCCGGTGAACACCTCGCCCACGAAGAACGGCTGCGAGAGGAAGCGCTGGATCTTGCGCGCCCGCGCGACCGTCACCTTGTCCTCCTCCGACAGCTCGTCGAGCCCGAGGATGGCGATGATGTCCTGGAGCTCCTGGTAGCGCTGGAGCACCTCCTGCACGCGGCGCGCGCAGTTGTAGTGACGCTCGCCGACGACCTCGGGTGCGAGGATGTTCGACGTCGACGCCAGCGGGTCGACCGCCGGGTAGATGCCGAGCGCGGCGATCTCGCGCGCGAGGTTGGTGGTGGCGTCGAGGTGGGTGAACGTCGTGAACGGCGCGGGGTCGGTGTAGTCGTCGGCGGGCACGTAGACCGCCTGGAGCGACGTGATCGAGTGCCCCTTGGTCGACGTGATGCGCTCCTGCAGCTCGCCCATCTCGTCGGCGAGCGTGGGCTGGTACCCCACCGCCGACGGCATACGCCCGAGCAGCGTCGACACCTCCGAGCCGGCCTGCACGAACCGGAAGATGTTGTCGACGAAGAGCAGCACGTCCTGGTTCTTCACGTCGCGGAAGTACTCCGCGAGCGTCAGCGCGCTCAGCGCGACACGCAGGCGCACGCCAGGCGGCTCGTCCATCTGGCCGTACACGAGCGCGGCCTTCTCGATGACGCCCGACTCCTGCATCTCGAGCCAGAGGTCGGTCCCCTCACGGGTGCGCTCGCCCACGCCGGCGAACACCGACACGCCGCCGTGCTGGGTGGCGACCCGGTGGATCATCTCCTGGATGAGGACGGTCTTGCCGACGCCGGCGCCGCCGAACAGGCCGATCTTCCCGCCCTCCACGTAGGGCTCGAGCAGGTCGACGACCTTGATGCCAGTCTCGAACATCTGCGCCTTGGGCTCGAGCTCGTCGAACGGTGGCGCCGGGCGGTGGATCTCCCACCGATCTTCGATGCCGGTCAGCTCGCTCTCCGAGATGTCGAGGGGCTCCCCGATCACGTTGAAGACGTGCCCGAGCACGCCGTCGCCCACCGGCATCATGATGCCGTGGCCGAGGTTGCGCACCACCGTGCCGCGGCGCAGCCCGTCGGTGGGCTTGAGGCAGATGGCGCGCACGCGGTTGTCGCCGATCTGCTGCGCCACCTCGGCGGTGATGACGATGGCGTCCCCCTCGAGCTCGGCCGTCATCTCGATCGCGGTGTCGATCTCAGGCAGCCCGTCAGGCGGGAACTCCACGTCGACGACGGGGCCGGCGATCGCGACGACGCGGCCTTCCTTGAGCTCGGTGCCGGCCGGGGTATCCGCGGTCATGGTCATGGGGTGCTCCTCTGCTCTCGTTCGGTCAGCTGTCGCCGACGCGGGCCGCGAACAGATCCTCGTCGCGGCCCTCGACGGTGTCGGCGAGGAGGTCGTCGGCCCGCACGGCCATGTGGCGGAGCGCCTCGGAACCGCTGACGATCTCCATGATCTCGGTGGTGATGGCGTCCTGGCGCACGCGGTTCATCCGCCGCGTCAGGGTCGTGATCAGATCGTCGGCGTTGTCGGTCGCCGACTTCATGGCCCGCTGGCGCGCCGCGTGCTCGGAGGCGGCCGCGTTCAGCAGCGAGGCGTACACACGCGCATCCACGTAGCGCGGCAGCAGCAGGTCGAGGATTCCCTCGGGCGAGGGCTCGAACTCGTACGGCGCGCGCACCGCGTCCTCACCGGCGACCTCGGTCTCGGCGACCGGGATGTCCTCCGCCGCCAGAGGCATGAGCGTCTCCTGGCGCACCACCTGGCGCCCCGCCGACAGGAAGCGCGTGTAGACGATCTCGACCACGTCGGCCTCGCCGGCCAGGAACCGGCCGGTGGCGGCGCCTCCGACCTCGCGCGCGTCCTCGTACGACGGCTGCTGCGAGAAGCCCGTGAACGCGGCGTCGACTCGAAAGCCGCGATAGCGGAAGTAGGCCTCCGGCTTCCGGCCGACCACGAGCAGCGAGTACTCGCGACCCCGTTCCTCGTGCTCCCGCAGCGAGCGTTCCGCGGCGCGGATCACTGACGAGTTGTACGCACCGCACAGGCCGCGATCGGCCGCGACCACGATGAAGGCGACCTTGCGCACGTCTGCTCGCGGCGTGAGCAGCGGGCTGTCCACCGCTCCCCCGCCGCCCGCTAGGTCGCGCACGACCGCGGTGATCGCCTCGCTGTAGGGCTGGGCCGCCTCGACGCGGGCCTGCGCCCGCGCGATCCGGCTCGCCGCGATCAGCTCCTGGGCGCGCGTGATCTTCTGCGTCGACTGGACGCTGCGGATCCGACGCCTGAGGACGCGTTCCTGGCCGGGCAAGCCGCTCTCCCGTTCTAGTCGGCGACTGCGACGCGCTCGTCGGCGAGCGAGGCCGCGAACTGGTCGTGGAACTGCGTGACCGCGGCGCCCAGCGTGTCGGCCTCGGGGGACTGGCCGGTGTCTCGGATCTCGGCGAGCATGCCCGAGTACCGCGTGGAGAACCACTCGTGCAGCTCGCGCTCGAAGCGGCGGACCTCGCCGACGGGGATGTCGTCGAGCACCCCGGACGTGCCCGCGTACACCGACACCACCTGCAGCTCCACCGGCATCGGCGAGTTCAGCGGCTGCTTGAGCAGCTCGACGAGCCGGTAGCCGCGCTCGAGCTGCGCTTTCGACACCGCGTCGAGGTCGGACGCAAAGGTGGCGAACGCCTCGAGGTCGCGGAACTGCGCGAGGTCGACCTTCAACGTGCCCGCCACCGCGCGCATCGCGCGGATCTGCGCCGCGCCGCCCACGCGCGACACCGAGATGCCGACGTCGACCGCGGGCCGCACACCCGACCGGAACAGGTTCTCCTGGAGGTAGATCTGCCCGTCGGTGATGGAGATCACGTTCGTGGGGATGTAGGCCGAGACGTCGCCGGCTTTCGTCTCGATGATCGGCAGCGCGGTGAGCGAGCCACTCCCGTGCGCCTCGTTGAGCTTCGCGGCGCGCTCGAGCAGGCGGCTGTGCAGGTAGAAGACGTCGCCCGGGTACGCCTCGCGGCCCGGAGGCCGGCGTAGCAGCAGCGAGAGCTGGCGGTACGCCTCGGCCTGCTTGGAGAGGTCGTCGTACACCACCAGCGCGGCGTCGCCGTTGTCCATCCAGTGCTGGCCGATGGCGCAGCCCGCGTACGGCGCGAGGTACTTGAACACCGCCTCGTCGGCCGCGGGCGCGTTCACCACGACCGTGTACTCCATCGCCCCGTGCTCCTCGAGCGTGGCGACGGTCTGCGCGACGGTCGAGCCCTTCTGCCCGATCGCCACGTAGATGCACTTCACCCGCTGGCCCTTCTGGGCGAGGATGGTGTCGACCGCGACCGTCGTCTTGCCGGTCTTGCGGTCGCCGATGATCAGCTCGCGCTGTCCCCGACCGATCGGGGTCATGGCGTCGATGGCCTTGATGCCGGTCTGGAGCGGCTCGTGCACGGGGCGGCGCCCGACGATGCCCGGCGCCTGCACCTCGAGGCGGCGCTCCTCGCTCGTGTCCAGCGGGCCCTTGCCGTCGATCGACTGCCCGAGCGCGTCGACGACGCGCCCGATCAGCGCGTCGCCCACCGGGACCGAGAGGATGCGCCCGGTGCCCCTGACCGACCCCCCCTCCTCGATGTGGGTCGCCCCGCCGAGCACCACCGCGCCGATCGAGTCCTCGTCGAGGTTGAGGGCGAGGCCGAGGGTCCCGCTCTCGAACTCGAGCACCTCGTTCACCGCGGTGCCGGGCAGGCCGGCGACCCGCGCGATGCCGTCGCCGACCTCGAGCACCCGCCCCACCTGGGCCTGCGAGAGGGACGGCGAGTACGACTCGACGTGCTTGCGCAGTGCGGCAGCGATCTCGTCGGCGTTGATCGTCAGTTCCGGCATGTTCGTCCCTTGTCCCCGATCCGACCGTCGGTCAGATCTGACTCTTCAGTTGTTCCAGTCGATGACGGATGGAGCCGTCGATCACGATGTCGCCGACGGTGGCGACGATGCCGCCGAGCACCGACTCGTCGATCACCACCTTCACCTCGACATCCTTGTCGGTCGCCTGGTTCAGCGCGACGCGGAGGCGCTCGATCTGCTCCGCGGTGAGCGGGATGGCGCTGCGCACCTCGGCGACGGCGCGGCGGCGCTCCGCGGCCGAGAGCTCGACGAACCGGTCGACGATCTCCGGGAGCTCACCGGCGCGTCCGGCGCCGACGATGAACGACGCGAGCGCGACGCTCGTCCGAAGCGCCTTCTGGCCGAGGATGTCCTCCACCACCGCGATCCGCCGCTCCACCGGCAGCAACGGGTCGCCGAGCGCCATCCGCAGGTCGTCCGATGCGTCGAACGTGCGCGCGAAGCGGAAGAGCTCGTCCTCGACGTCGGCGAGGTGGCCCTCGGCGCGCGCCACCTCGAGCAACGCGTGGGCGTACGCCTCGACCCGCGGGTTGTCCGGCATGGTCAGTTGCTCCCGACCTCGTTGATGTAGTTCTCGACGAGCGCGAGCTGCCGTTCACGGTCGAGGTTCGCGTGCACGACCTTCTCGGCCAGGTCGATCGACAGCTCGGCCATGCGCCCCTGGAGATCGCTCATCGCGCGCTGGGTCGCGAGCCGGATGTCCTCGGTCGACCGCGCCCGGAGCTCGGCCGCGTCGGCCTCCGCCTTGGCCATGAGGTCCCGTCGCACCTGCTCCGCCTGCTGGCGGGCCGCCTCGATGATCTGGCCGGCCTCGTCGCGCGCCTCGGCGAGCTGGAGGCGGTAGTCCTCGAGCGAGCTCTCCGCCTCGAGGCGCGCCTGCTCGGCCCGTTCGAGGTCACCGCGGATACGGTCCTCGCGTGCCTTCAGCCCGGCCTTGATCGCCGGCCATCCCTTCCAGGCGAGGATGACGAGCACGATGACGAACGCGATCGCAGCCCAGAGGATCTCCTTCCCCTCGGGAAGGATCGGGTTCTTCGCCTTGACCGAGACCGTCTTCTCTTGTGCGAGCAGGAGGACAGACAGCAGCACTTCGGGCTCCTAGCTCTTGGCGAGGAAGAAGAGCACGAAGCCGAACAGGGCGAGCGCCTCGGTGAACGCGATACCGAGGAACATCGTCGTGCGGATCGTGCCCTGCATCTCGGGCTGACGCGCCATCGCCTGGATCGCATTCCCGACCACGAGGCCGATGCCGATGCCGGGGCCGATGGCGGCGGCGCCGTACACGATGCCGGCACCGATCGACTGCAACCCGGCTTTGAGCTCGCCGGCCTGCTGGGCGGCGAGGAGCAGCGTGGACATGTTCTTTCTCCTGTTGGTTTCGGGTGGATCTACTAGTGCTCGGGGTGGAGCGAGTCACCGATGTACACGGCGGTCAACAGCGTGAAGATGTACGCCTGGAGGAAGGCCACCAGGATCTCGAAGCCGGTCACGCCGATGTTGAGCAGGAACGGGCCGATCGCCACGATCGGGGCATTGTCGAGCGCGTAGGCGGTGAGCAGCGCCAGCGCGGTGAGCAGGATGTGACCCGCCATCATGTTGGCGAGGAGTCGGACGGCGAGTGAGAAGGGCCTCACGAGGACGAGCTGCACGAACTCGATCGGCGTGACGAGGATGTAGAGGAGCTTCGGCACGCCGGGCGGGAACAGGTGCCCGGTGAGGTACTTGAGCCCGTGGTGCTTGAACCCTACGAAGAGGTACAGCACGTAGGTCTGCAGCGCGAGGTATCCGGGGATCCCCATGCGGGCGGTCGGCGGGAACTGCAGGAACGGGATGACTTCCCAGATGTTCAGGAACAGGATGAACAGGAAGAGCGTGCCGAGAAACGGCGTGTAGCGCTCGGCGTCGTGGCCGACGACATCCCTCGTGATGCCGTTGTCCACGAACTCGTAGGTCATCTCGACGACGTTCTGCAGCCCGCTCGGCTGCAGCTTCATGCGCCGGCTGCCCGCGAGCATCAGCACGATGATGAGGAACGACGAGATGAGGACGAGCAGGACGGTCTTGTTGATCGCCAACGGCGACCCCGCGAACCAGATGTCCTTCCAACGGAAGATCTCGTCGATCGGTGGGAACTGGAACGCGCCGAGGAGGGGCACTTCCTACCTTCCTACTTCCGGGCCGGCTTGAGGCCGGGTGCACCGAGGGTCAGGCTCACGTGGCGAGTCTCCCACCCGAGCAACGCGAGGTGGACGACCGCGATGGTGAGAGCGAGCACCGCCACGTCGATCCAGGGCACGAGCGAGAGCGCGAGCACGATGCCGAACAGCACACCGAGCCGGACGAGGTACCCACCGAGCACCACGCCCATCACGGTGCCAGGGGACTTGTGAGCGGTTGCCGACACGAGGTGCGCCGACACGAAGAAGTTGGCCGCCACGAGCGCGAGCCCGATCGCCGCGCTGACGAGCCCGTCGGGCCCGCGGAGGACGCCCGCGAGGAGCAGCACCGCCGGGGACACGAGGAGCATCCTCCGGATCAGATCGCGCGCGATCTCGTGCTCGTGGGCCTCCTGCGAGATCACCGCATGTGTCGTGCCCACGGCTTCCCCTCGTCGTGACGGGCCATGCGGCCCCTGTACTCGTAGTAGGCGGTGACCGCCGCCGCGAGCACGCCGAACAGACCGAACGCGAGCAGGAACACGGGCGCGGTCCCGAGCCTGCTGTCGAGGAACGCACCGACGAGGCCGAAGAGCAACGGGCCGACGACGAGGCTGAGGGCCTGGGTCAGGCCGTCTCCGTAGCCGTTCTTCTCGTTGTCCCGTGTCGACGGATCGGCTGCGTCCACCCCGGTTTCCCTCCGCTGCCTGGGCGCGCCGAGGAGGTCCGGCGCTTGTGAATCT
>CAZDJK010000079.1:0-3100 GCA_964505725.1 uncultured Bifidobacteriaceae bacterium
GTCACCGTCCGCGCGCGCGGCTTTCTGCCGTACAGGCTGCGCTTCACGCTCACGACGCTCGAGGTCGAGCGTCCGCACCGGATCCACTCGCGCCTCGACGGCGACTTCGAGGGCACGGGGACCTGGCTCCTCTCGGAGGAGCACGGCGGCACGAAGGCGCAGCTCGACTGGAGGCCGTCGGTGAACAAGGCCGGTGTGCGGCAGCTCACACCGGTGCTCCGGCCACTCTTCCGCTCCAACCACGCGTGGACGATGCGCCGCGGGCTCGCGGCGGCGGAGCGGGTGCTGCAGACGTAGCCGGCGCCGGCCGACGGCCACGCCCCCACGCACCCAGGCCCCCACGCCTCCACGCACCCAGGCCCCCACCCAGGGTGGGGTGCTGTCCCTCCGCCCTCGGAGGCGACGATATCGGCGAACCCGTGACGAGTATGTGGAGGCTTCCCGACGACCGGCTCGAGACTCGGTCACGCGAGTCGTCGGCCGCCGCGCCACGGACGGCTTACGGCACGGCTTTCCCGGGGTTCAGGATCCCGTTCGGGTCGAGCAGCTGCTTGATCCCGCGCATCAGCGGGACGAGGTCGCCGTGCTCGCGCTCGAGGTAGGCGAGCTTGCCGGCGCCGATGCCGTGCTCGCCGGTGCAGGTGCCGCCGCGCGCGAGCGCGTCCTCGACGAGCGCATCGTTCAGCCGCGCAGCGCGCGCGACCGACTCGGCGTCGTCCGGGTCGAGGAGGAAGGCGACGTGGAAGTTGCCGTCGCCGGCGTGCGCGACGATCCCGCCGAGCAGCCCGGATCCGTCGAGCTCGGCACGAGCGCCCTCGACGGCCGCCGCGAGCTCGGAGACGGGGACGGCGACGTCGGTGATCATCGCCTTCGACCCCGGCGCGAGCGCGAGCGACGCGTGCAGCACGTTGTGGCGCGCGTCCCACAGCCGGTTGCGGGCGGTCGGGTCGCTCTCCGACTCGAACGCCGTCGCACCCTGGTCGGCCAGCAGCTCCTGCGCCGTCTCCAGGTCGCCTGCGAGACCCCCGCCCCCGGCGCCCAGCTCGACGAACAGGTACGGCTGCACGGGGAACGTCGTCCCCTTGTACGCGTTGAGCGCGCCGATCGTGGTCGCGTCGACCAGCTCGCACCGGGTCACGGGCACCCCGGCGGCGATCAGCGCAGCCGCGCCCCGGCAAGCCGCCTCGACCGACGGGAAGGCGGCGCGAGCCGCAACGACATGCTCGGGGATCGGGTGGAGCCGCAGCGTCAGCTCCGTGATCACGCCGAGCGTCCCCTCCGAGCCGAGGAACAGATGCGTGAGGTTGTAGCCGGCGGATGTCTTGACCGCGCGGCTGCCCGTGCGCACGACGCGTCCGTCCGCGAGCACGATCTCGAGCGCCAGCACGTGCGCCCGCATCCCGCCGTAGCGGACGGTCGTCGTGCCGCTGGCGTTCGTCGCGGCCATGCCGCCGAGGGTCGCGTCCGCCCCCGGGTCGACGGGGAAGAACAGCCCGTGCGGCCCGGCGGCCGCCTCGAGCTGCGACCGAGTCACCCCCGCGTGCACCGTCGCGTCGAGGTCTTCCGGCCGCACGTCGAGCAGGCGGTCGAGCCGCGTCAGGTCGAGGCTGATCCCACCGGCCAGCGGGATGACGTGTCCCTCCAGGCTCGTCCCCGCGCCGAAGGGCACGACCGGGACGCGCGCCTCGTTCGCCCACGCGAGCACGGCCGCGACCTCGCCGGTCGACTCCGGGAAGACGACCACGTCGGGGCGGTGCGGCGGGTGGTAGCTCAGGTCGGATGCATGCTGATCGAGCACCGAGTCGCCGTCGCTGACGCGGCGCTCGTCCGGGACGAGGCGCAGGAGCTCGGCCCGGAGGTTCATGCACCAACGCTATCGCCCGTCGAGCACCGAGTCGGCGAGCCCGTACTCGACGGCCTCGTCGGGCGAGAGGAACCGGTCGCGGTCGATGTCCCGCATCACCTGCTCGACGTCGTGGCCGGAGTGCTTCGCGATCACCTCGGCGTAGCGACGCGTGAGCGAGAGGATCTCGCGCGCGGCGATCTGGATGTCGGCCGGCGTGCCGCGGAAGCCGCCCGACCCCTGGTGGATCATCACCTTGGCGTTCGGCAGGACGTACCGCTTCCCGGCCGCGCCGCCGGACAGCAGCATCGCCGCCGCGGACATCGCCATCCCGATGCAGTACGTCTGGACGTCGGGCTTGACGTACTGCATCGCGTCGTAGATCGCGAGGCCGGCGTAGGCGTCGCCGCCCGGTGAGTTGAGGTAGAGCCGGATGTCGCCGTCGGGATCCTCGGCCTCCAGGAAGAGGAGCTGCGCGACGATCAGGTTCGCCGACGAGCTCTCGACCTCGGTGCCGAGGAAGACGATGCGCTCGCGCAGGAGGCGGGAGAAGATGTCGAAGGAGCGCTCGAAGCGCCCGTCGGACTCGACGACCATCGGTACGAGGTGCTGCACGGCGACTCCCCTCTCCCAGGTAAAGTGCAACTGTCTGGTTGCAGATCTTAACGCAACCTAATGGTTGCGCGTTGCGGAAGGAGGAGTCGTGCAGGTCGAGCGCGAGATCGTCGTTCCGGAGACTCCCGACGAGGTGTGGGAGGCACTGACCGAGCCCGAGCGGCTCGAGGAGTGGTTCGCGACCGAGGCCGAGCTGGACGCGCGCCCGGGCGGAGAGGGGGTGTTCCGCTGGGGCAACGGCGAGGAGCGGCGCGCGATCGTGCGCGAGGCCGAGGAGGCGAGCCGGCTCGTCCTCGACTGGGAGGACGGCGGCGAGGTCGTGGTCGAGCTGGACGAGGCGCCCGGCGGCACGCTCGTCCGCGTCGTCGAGACGTCGCCCGAGGTGGCCACGGCCCTGGAGCTGCGCGCCTTGGCGTGGACGGCGGTCGCGTAGACCGCGTGTTCGCGGCGCTCGGGGATCCCGGGCGCCGCTCGCTCGTCGAGGCGGTCGCGTCGCGGGGGAGCGCGACGGCGACCGAGCTCGCCGCCGAGCTGCCGGTCACGCGACAGGCGGTGGCGAAGCAGCTGGGCGCTCTTACGGATGCGGGGCTGCTCCGCCCGACGCGGCGGGGGCGCGAGACGCGCTACGAGGTGACGCCCGAG
>CAZDJK010000080.1:0-12466 GCA_964505725.1 uncultured Bifidobacteriaceae bacterium
GCCGCCATGGGCGTTGGTCCACTTCACCCACGCGTTCAAGGTGTCGGGATTGATCGTGACCTTGCCGGTGGCCTGCGCATTGCCGGTCTCGGTGGCGACCGACCCGATGGTGATCGTGGTGCCCTTCGGCTGCTGCGCCCCCGCCGACCCGACGCCGACCAGACCCGTGGCCGCCGTCGCCAGTGCGAGCGCGACGCCGACCGCGACCGCGCGAGCTCTCGTGTGGTGATTCAACTCTGACCCCCCAAGTCGGTTCCCAGTTCCCGCCCCTCGAGGCGTCCTCGACGCCCGATGAAGCCCCATGACGGTACCGATTTTCGGTCCGGATGTCTCGTCACCGGTCCGAGGACCGAACCAGGCGGCGAAAGGCGTCCCCGAGCGCCGCTGATCTCGGACGTCGCTGACCCCTTGGAGCTCGTCACCGTCGAGGCCCGATATCCACGATCTCGGGGGAGGCATTCGTTACTCTCCCAACGTCGTGACGCGGGGAGGCGGGTTCGTCCGGACGATGCCCGCCGCGCGCGCGACCCGGCGGAAGGAAGGTGTGAGAGCGCACATCGCCCGGTGGGCCATCGGCGGCGCGTTCGCAATCGCGCTGTTCGTCGTTGTGACCGCGTCCCCTGCGTTCGCCGGCGAGACCGGTTCATCCGCGACCGGCGCCGACACCACCGTCACGGGCAGTGACCACTCCGCGGGCACGCCTTCCGACGTCGCCGCGGTGACCGACGGCGCCGGTTCCCAGCCCACCGTGTCCCCTGGCGCCGCTCCGGGAGACTCCTCGCCCTGGGATGGTCACTCGAGCGTGGGGACCGTCTTCGACGGGCTATCGCTGCACGGGCGCTCGTGCGGCTCCTACACACCTCCACCTCCACCTCCGCCTCCTCCGCCTCCGCCTCCGCCTCCGCCTCCTCCGCCTCCTCCGCCTCCTCCGCCTCCGCCTCCGCCTCCGCCTCCGCCGCCTCCTCCGCCTCCGCCGCCGCCTCCGCCGCCGCCGCCTCCGCCGCCGCCACCACCGGGTAGCCCGAGTGGGAGTCCCACCGGCACGGTGGCCACGCTGACGTCGTTGATCCGCCCGCCCGCATCGGCGGGAAGCTTCGTGGGGGGCTTGGCGGGAACTTCCGCGGCGCAGGCGCTGCCCGCGGTGGCCGTCGGAGGTAACGGGGCGCCACCCGCGGCCGGCGCGTCGCTGGGGTCGCCCGGTGAGCGGATCGTCGGACTGCCGCCGGCCGTGCTCGAGCCGCTCATGCCGAACGGCGACGACGGCGGCGCCAAGACCCTCGGCGCGGTCGTGATCGCGCTGTTGGTCGTCACCCTCGCGTTCGCGATGTTGCACGGCCGGTTCGACCGGAACGAGCCCAAGCTCACCAGCGCGCCGCTCGATGGTCATGATGAGACGCTCGACTTCGAATGAGCCGCGCGTCGGAGACCAGGATCTCGTCCCCCTCGCGGAGCGCCTCGCCCTCCTCCAGGCCTTCCGGCTCTTCGTGGCGGTCGCGGTCGTCGTCGTGCCTCGCCTCTCGGGTGACAACCCCGCCGAGCTGGTTCCGATCACCGGCGTCTACCTGCTGCTCGTCGGCGCAGGCGAGCTCGTCCGTCGACGCACGTCACGCTGGAACGGGTGGCTCCTGTCCGGCGCGGTGCTCATCGACGGCGCCTACCTGACCCTCAGCGCCTGGCGCACGGGCGGCTACGGCAGCCCCGTGCTCGTGCTCGTGCTGATGGACGTGATGGTCGTGACCCTCCTGGTCTCGTACCGCACCGGGCTCAAGGTCGCGACATGGTGTGCCCTGCTCCTCGGCCTCCTCACCGCGGCATCGACCGTCGACGGGCTCGGCTCGGGATCCGGTACGAGCGCGACCCAGGCCGTGCTCATGACCGTCGGGCTGCTGCTGTTCGCGGCCGTCGCCGCGTTCTTCTCGTCGGTGAACGAGCGCGCGCTGCGGTCGAGCCGCGCCTTCCTGGAAGCGCAGGTGCGCCTCGACGCCGAGCTGGAGGCGGCTGCCAACGCGATGGACGTGCTGCTGACGGTCGCGAGCCACGTGCGCAGCCGGCTGGGCTTCTCGCGGGCCGCCGCGCTCTCGCGCCGCCACGGCGTGTGGAGCGGCGTGGCGGTGGACGACGACTCCATCACCCCGCTCGAGATCCTGGCGTTCGCGCGGGAGCCCGACGACGCATGGGTCGTCGGCGAGCCGCGGCTGATCTCGAAGCCCCGCGAGGACTCGCTCCTTGCCCAGGTGCTGCCGCACGCGCGCAACCTCGCGGTCGTGCCGGTGCTCGTCCAGAGCGACGAGCTCGCCATCGTCATCGCCGAGTGGGGCACGACCGGCCGGCGCATCCCGGCGCGGTTGGTGCGGTCGATCTCGCAGTCGGCGTCGCACACCGCCGCCGTCCTGCGGAACGCGCGCCTGGTGGAGGAGCTCGAGAGCCTGGCCCGGCGCGACCCGTTGACCGGGCTCGCCAACCGGCGCGTGTTCGAGGACGCGCTGCAACGCGAGGCCGCCCGGGCGCAACGGACCGGCTCGTCGCTCAGCCTCATCCTCTTCGACGTCGACGGGTTCAAGCAGATCAACGACACCCGCGGCCACCAGGCGGGCGACGCGGTGCTCCAGGATCTCGGCGCCTGCCTGGTCGCGAACACGAAGGGCTTCGACTTCACCGCGCGCTACGGCGGCGACGAATTCATCATCCTCCTGCCCGACTGCTCGCGCGAAAACGCGATCGCGGTGTGCGAGCGGCTCGAGAAGGTGATGGAGCTCCGGCCCGACGACGTGCGGGCGACCGTCAGCGCCGGCGTCGCCACCATCCCCGACGACGCCCTCGACGCCGCCGGCCTCATCGGCGCTGCTGATCGCGCCCTGTACGTGACGAAACGGTACAACCGTAAGCGTTCTGCGCGGTGACTCGAGGAGAGGGTTGTTGCCAATGTGGCTGATGTTCTCTATGCTCCGGACGGTGCGGGTGCCCCGGGTGGTGGCCTGATGGCCGATTTCACCGAGGCGCCGTCGCGGCCCGAGCGGGTGATCAACCTCCCACCCGACTCGCTCACCGTGCTCCCGGGGCGGGCGCCGGTGTTCGGCAGCCTCGGCGAGCTCCTCGCGACGAATCGCCCGGCCACCGACCGCGTGGTCGTGATGCTGCTCGACGTGGACGACTTCTACCGGGTGAACGACCGCCTCGGGCCGGCCGTCGGCGACGAATTGCTGGCGACCGTGGCCGAGCGCATGCAGGAGACGGTCGGGCGCGACGGCGTGGTCGGCCACTTCGGGGGCGACCTCTTCACCATCGTGAGCTCACGGCTGCACGACGAGGAGGCGACGACGCGCCTCGCCGACGCGCTGGTCGCGGCGGTCGCACGGCCGATGCGCCTGAGCCGTGGCGAGGTGTCGGTGAACGCCAGCGTCGGCATCTCCGTGTCGCAGGGACGCGACGACACGTCCGAGACGTTGCTGCGCAACGCGAACATCGCGCTGCACGAGGCGAAGGAGCGCGCCAACGGGCAGACGGTGGTGTTCGACTCCGGCCGCCACGACCGCGACGTCCAGCACCTCCACACGCGCGGCGATCTGCAACGCGCGCTCGACCGTCAGGAGTTCCTCCTCTACTACCAGCCGGTGGTGAGCCTCGAGACCGGGCGCGCCGCATCGTTCGAGGCGCTCGTGCGGTGGCAGCACCCCGAGCGCGGGCTCCTGTTGCCCCACGAGTTCATCACCCACGCCGAGCACAGCGGCGTGATCGGGCGCCTCGGCGCGTGGGTGCTCGAGGAGGCGTGCCGCACGACCATGCTCTCGAGCGCTCCCGAGCTGGCCGAACGGTGGAACCTGAGCGTCAACCTCTCGCCCCGCCAGCTCGCCGATCCTTCGTTCCCGACGACGGTCGCGGAGATCCTCGGTCGCACGGCGATGGATCCCGATCGCCTCTCGTTGGAGATCACCGAGACGACGCTCATGCTCGACGCGCCGTGGGCCACGGGCGCGCTCGAGGCGCTGCGGGATCTCGGCATCCACATCGCGGTCGACGACTTCGGCACCGGGTACTCGTGCCTCGCGTACCTGCGATCGCTGCCGGTCGACACGCTGAAGATCGACCGCTACTTCGTCGAGGGCATCGGCTCGGACCCCGCGAGCACCGCGATCTGCGCCGCGATCGTCGGTCTCGCCGACGCGCTCGACCTCGAGACCATCGCCGAGGGCGTCGAGACGCCACAGCAGCTCTCCCAGCTCCGCGACCTGGGCTGCCGGCTCGGGCAGGGACACCTGTTCGGCCACGCGCTGCCCGCGGAGCACTGGGACGACATGCGCTCGATCCGGGCCGCCGCCTCGCGCTAGGAGCTCTCCTCCGGCTCGAAGAGCGGGATGTAGATGTCGTCGTGCTGCTCGAACAGCACGCGCACCGGCATCCCGATGGCGACCCGCTCGGGGTCGCAGTTGACGATGTTGGTGAGGAGGCGCAGGTCGTCCTGCTCGACGAGCTCGACGATCGCGATCACGTACGGGAGGGGCACCGCGGGGTTGTACGGATACCGGTTGACCGTGTAGGTGAATACCCTGCCGCGACCGCTGACGGCCGCGGGCGCGGGCTCACCGCCGCATGCCGGGCACTCCGTGACCGGCGGATCGATCCAGCGGCCGCACGCGCCGCACCGGAGGACGAGCAGCCGGCCCGTCGCGCCGCCGGTCCAGAAGAAGCGGTTGGCGTCGGTGACGTCGGGCAGCAGGCGAGTGTCGGCGAGCGAGCCGGAGCTGGCAGTCACGGCGGCCAACGCTAAACGAGATTGCCGTAGGCTGCCCGTCCGTGGCCGACATCTGGGAGCAGCGCTCCGTCGTCTCGGGCATCGGGATCTCGCGCATCGGGCGCAAGACCGGCATCGCCGGGCTCACGCTCACCGAGGAGTCGGCGCGGGAGGCGATCGCCGACGCGGGCCTCACCGCCGCCGACGTCGACGGCATCGCGACCATGGGCGACACGCCGATCGACCAGGCGGCCCCTGCGCTGGGGATCGAGCCGCGCTGGCACGGCGGCGGCATCGGGTGGGGAGGACTGCTCGCGCCCGTGTTCGCGGCGTGCCGCGCGGTGGCCGAGGGCCGGGCCCGGCACGTGCTCGTGTACCGGACGGTGCAGATGATGGGTGGCGCGGTCCCGCTGCCCACCGAGGGCGCGCCCGCGTCGCCCCCGGCACGCGCGC
Source organism: uncultured Bifidobacteriaceae bacterium (assembly GCA_964505725.1). Classification (GTDB taxonomy): domain Bacteria; phylum Actinomycetota; class Acidimicrobiia; order IMCC26256; family DASPTH01; genus CAVRJC01. Next base: position 5,183 of record CAZDJK010000080.1, read on the forward strand.
CGAACGACAACGACGACGAGCGTCCGCCGTCGACGATGGGCGACATGAGCGTGATCCTCGGCTATCACGCGTACTCCGCGGTGAACTGGCTGGCGATGCACGCGCGCCGCCACATGTACCTCTACGGCACCACGAAGGAGCAGCTCGGCTGGCTCGCGGTCAACAGCCGGCGCAACGCGATGCACAACCCGTTGGCCGTGTACCGCGATCCCTACACCCTCGACGACTACCTGAACGCCCGGATGATCAGCGACCCGTTCGGGCTGCTCGACTGCGATGTTCCCATCGACGGCTCCATCGCGGTCGTGCTGTCGCACGCCGACTACGCCAGTGACGCGCCGAAGCCCGCGCTACACGTGCAGGCGGTCGGGGGCTCCGCGGGCCTCGGCGGGTGGGTGCACCGGCCTGACTACCCGAAGATGGCTTCCGTCGACGCGGCGGCGGAGATGTGGAGCCGCACCGATCTGCGCCCGGGGGATCTCGACCTCGCCGAGCTCTACGACGGCTTCACGTTCCTCACGTTCGCGTGGCTCGAAGCGCTCGGCATCTGCGGCGACGGCGAGGCCGGGCCCTACGTGGAAGGCGCCGCTCGCATCGCGCTCGACGGCGAGCTCCCGCTCAACACCTACGGCGGCCAGCTGTCGGCGGGGCGCATGCACGGCTACTGGGTGCTGCACGAGGCGTGCACGCAGCTACGGGGCGACGCCGGGAGCCGTCAGGTCGCCGGCGGCCCCGAGGTCGCGGTGGTGTCGAACGGCGGTGGTCCCATCGCCGGCTGCATGCTGCTGACCCGCTGACGCGTCTGCTCACGCGGAGACGGGTGGCCCCTGGGAGGGACCAGCCGTCCGATCGTGCTCCTGGCGGCTCGGGGTCGGGCCGGGCGTCAGGCCGACAGCGGCGCCGGGACGTGCGGGAACAGCTCCTGGAACGCGCCGATGCGGACGCGCTCGCTCACCTTCGGGTCGACGTCGTCGAAGAGCTCGTGGAGCGTCTTCTGCGTGTGGCCGTAGGTGCCCTCGTAGTGCGGGTAGTCGGAGCCCCACATCACGTTCTGCCATCCGTTCGCCGAGTTCGCGAGCACGGCCGAGCGGTCGTGCTGGAACGACGCGTACACCTGCGTGTACAGGTACTCGCTCGGCATCTTCGACAGACGCGGACGTACGGCGGCGCCGTGCTGGCGGTAGCCCTCGTCCATGCGGTCGGCGAGGAACGGGCCCCACGTCGCGCCACCCTCCGACACCAGGATGCGCAGGTCGGGGTGACGGTCGAGCGCGCCGCACGCGATGAGCTGGCTCACCGCGCGCTGCCCGCCGTAGGTCGTCTCCACATAATTGAGCACGGCACCACCGGGCCCGCGGTAGTAGAGGCCGATGCGGCCGGTGGGATCCTTGGGCTCGGTGCCGATGTGGAAGCCGAGCACCGTGCCGGTCTCCTCGAGCGCGGCCCACACCGGCTTCCACTCGTCGTACTGCCAGTCGGGGCGGCTGAAGGGAGGGCGCACGGGGAAGAAGGCGAGCTTGAAGCCGAGGTCCGACGCCCGCCTGATCTCCGCGACGGTGTCCTCGACGTCGAGGAGCGGGATCGACGCGGCGACCACGTAGCGAGGTGACTTCTGCTGGAATTCGATGAAGAAGTCGTTCGAGATCCGGCATCCCTCGCGCACGATCTCGGGCGTCTGGATGTTGAACGTCCAGGTGCCGAGCGACGGGTAGATCGCTTCGGCCCAGATGCCCTCCTGGTCGAGGTCGACGAGGCGCTTGATCGGGTCGAACGCGCCCGGCGCGCGCGTCTGGCCCTCGTCCTCGTCGAGGTCGTCCTCCAGCGGGCGGGCGGCGTTGCGCATGAGCTGCTCGGGCGTGCGCGGCTTGGGGATGGCGCGCTCGAACGACTGCCCGTCGACGGTGATCACCTCGATGCCGCGCGCCTCGTCGCGGACGGTCGTGGGCAGCCGGTCGCGGAGGTGCTCGGGGAGCTGCTGGTAGAGGTCGGGCGGCTCCATGTAGTGGGAGTCACCCGAGTTGGCCCAGATCTTGTCGCCCACGTAGGTCATGATCTCGTTCTCCTCAATCGTCGCCCGGAGCCGGGACGGCTCCGACAGGCGGGTCGACGTCCGGCCTCGATTCTAGGGTTCCGGGTGCCACCCTGCGCCGGCCGGAGGACGCCGCCCGCCGCCCAGGCATTTGACCGTCGCGTGATCGGCATGCACAGTCGGCCGCGACGCCGGAACTGCGGAAGGAGCGCCATGCCTCGGCCCGCCCCGTACCAGCCCTCGGACTACCCGCCCCAGTACCGACCCGTCGCACCGCAGTCGACGCCCGAGCCCTTGGCCCTGGACGCGACGGAGACGACCGCCGGTGGCGGAGCGCCGGACGACGGCCCTCGCGAGGCCGCCGCCGGGCGCGGGCGTCGGCGGCGCTGGCAGTGGATCGGCCTGCCCGCCCTGCTGCTCGCGACCATCGCGGTCCACGCGGGCATCGCCACGATCGAGCTCGATCACCACGACAGCCGGCCCGCGCCGGTGACCAAGCCCGCGGCGTCGTCCGGCTCGCGTTGCAAGGCACCGCAAGGGAACGGGTTCGGGCCGGGGGGCGCGGGCACGGGGTCCGGGCGGGCGGTGCTCTGAGCCGTGAGCATCGGTGTCGGCCCCCGTGGGGGCGAGCCGCCCGTCGCGGAGGCGGAGCTCCTCGAGCGCATGCAGTTCGAGGCCATGCGCGTCGTCGTGGGCCAGGAGCACATGATCCAGCGGATGATGGTGTGCCTCCTGGCCCGGGGGCACTGCCTCCTCGAGGGGATGCCGGGCCTGGCGAAGACGCTCGCGGTCGAGACGCTCGCGCGCATCGTGCAGGGCTCGTTCGTCCGGATCCAGTTCACGCCCGACCTCGTGCCGTCGGACATCGTCGGGTCCCAGATCTTCCGGTCGCGCAGCGAGAAGTTCGACGTCTCGCTCGGGCCGGTGTTCGCCAACTTCGTGCTCGCCGACGAGATCAACCGGGCACCGGCGAAGGTGCAGTCGGCGCTGCTCGAGATGATGGCGGAACGCCACGCGTCGATCGGGGGCGTCACCTACCCGGCGCCCGATCCGTTCCTCGTGATGGCGACGCAGAACCCGATCGAGCTCGAGGGGGTGTACCCCCTGCCCGAGGCGCAGCGCGACCGCTTCCTCATGAAGGTCGTCGTCCCGTACCCGACGACCACCGAGGAGCTCGAGATCCTCAACCGGATGGGCGTGGACCCGCCGGTGGCGAGCCCGGTCATCGACACCCAGGAGCTCGTCGGGCTCCAACGCGCGGCGGACCGCATCTTCGTCCACCACTCCATCAAGGAGTACGCGGTGCGCCTCGTGTTCGCCACCCGTGACCCCGTGGCGTTCGGGCTCGACGACATCGCGTCCGACCTCGCGTTCGGCGCGAGCCCGCGCGCCACGCTCGGCCTGGTCGCCGCGGGGCGCGCGTTCGCACTGCTGCGGGGACGCGCGTACGTGCTGCCGGGTGACCTCACCGACGTGGCGCCCGAGGTGCTGCGCCACCGCCTCGGGCTCTCGCTCGACGCGTTGGCGGCCGGACGCAGCATCGAGGCGGTGGTGGCGCGAATCGTGCAGTCGATCACCCCGCCCGAGATCGCGGCGAGCCAGGCCGACGAGGACCAGCCGGCGACCGGCGTGCCCGCACCGGACGGGAGCCGCGGGCCGGAGGCGCCGTGACCGGGGGCGCCCGCCCGGCGCTTCCCGAGGAGCACCGGCGCGCCGAGCGCGTGTTCCGCGAGCTCGACCTGCCGTTGCGTCGGCTCGATGGCCTGCTGCAGGGGAACTACGAGGGCTTCCTCCCCGGACGCGGGACCGAGTTCGGCGAGGGACGCCTGTACCAGCCGGGCGACGACGTGCGCCGCATGGACTGGCGCCTCACCGCGCGCACCGCGGTCGCGCACGTGCGCGACACCATCGCCGATCGGGAGCTCGAGCTGTGGCTGGTCGTCGACGTGTCGCCGAGCCTCGACTTCGGCACCGGGCGGTACCTCAAGCGCGACCTCGTGGCCGCGGTGGTCGCCACCATGAACCTCATGACCGCGCGCGGCGGGAACCGCCTCGGCGCGGTCACGTTCGGCGCGCGCGTCAACCGCGTCCTCCCGGCGCGGACCGGCAGCGAGGTGGCGCTCACGCTCCTGTCGGGCGACGAGGAGGCCGCGCGTCGCGGGCTCCGCGAGTCGGGCCCCCGCGATCTCGCGACCGCGCTCCAGATCGTGACGCGGCTGGCGCGCCGGCGCGGGCTGGTCGTCGTGATCTCCGACTTCCTCGTGCCCGCCGGCTGGCAGCCCGCGCTGGCAGTGGTGTCGGCGCGGCACGACCTCGTGGCCTTCGAGATCGTCGATCCACGTGAGCTCGAGCTGCCGGCCGTCGGCATGCTCACCTTCGTCGACCCCGAGACGGGCGAGCGGATCGAGGTGCAGACGTCGAACCGCCGACTGCGCGAGCGGTACGCCGAGGAGACGGAGCGTCAGCGCGTCGCGATCGCGGACGGGCTCCGCCGCGGCGGTGCCGACCACGTCACCCTGCGTACCGATCGCGACTGGGTCTTCGACATGGCGCGCTTCATCGAGCGGCGACGACGCCTCCGCGCCCGCGGCCGGGGCGACCCGAGACTGGTCCCGCGATGACGCTCCGCTCGCCGGAGAAGCTGTGGCTGCTCCTAGTGGTCGCCGCGGTGGCGGGTGGGTACGTGGTCCTCCGACGGCGTCGGCACGCTCAAGTCGTGATGTTCACCAATGTCCCAGTGCTGCGCGGGGTCGCGCCGCGGGGCGCCTGGCGTCGCCACCTCGCGGCGGGCGCGCTGCTCGCGATGCTCACCGTCCTCGTCGTCGCCGCCGCGCGACCCGCGCACGCCGCGCAGGTGGTCAACGATCGAGGCGTCGTGGTGGTCGCCGTCGACACGTCGTCGTCCATGGAGGCGAGGGACGTGAAGCCGTCGCGCCTCGCGGCGGCGCGTGTCGAGGCGGCGAGGTTCGTACGGTCACTTCCGTCCTCGCTGCAGGTCGGCGTCGTCGGGTTCACCAGCAACCCGGTCCTCGAAGCGCAGCCGGGCACCGCCCGCAGCGCGGTGCTCTCGCGCATCCAGGGGCTCCAGGCGGGAGAGGGCACCGCCATCGGCGACAGCATCGTGGTCTCGCTCGCCGCCATCCGATCGGCGTCAGGCGACGCCGGGAATCACACGCCGGGCGCGATCGTCATCGTCTCGGACGGCGAGAGCAACGCCGGGACGGCACCCGACCGCGCCGCGCTCCAGGCGGCACGCGCCGGCGTGCCGGTGTCGACCATCGCGATCGGCACCCGCCGCGGGACCGTCGACGTGCTCGGCACCAAGTTCGACGTACCCGTGCAGGATCGCGAGCTCGCGACCGTGGCGCAGCGCACGCACGGTCGTCACTACACGGCCGCGTCGGAGCGCGGGTTGCGGGTCGCGTACGAGTCGCTCTCGGGGAACCTCGCATACCACAGCTCGACGAGCGACCTCACCACGTGGTTCCTGGCGGCGGCGACGGTCCTCGGCCTCCTGCTCGCGGTCGCGTCGCTCGTCTGGCTCGCGCGGCTGCCGTGACCTTCGAGGCCCCGGGCCGGCTCTGGGCGCTGCTCGGCGTGGCCGGACTCCTAGGCGCGTTCGTCTGGCTCGAGTCCCGCCGACCGGTCGTCGCCGCGACCTTCGCCGGGCACGAAACCATCGGGAAGATCGCCCCGCGCCGCCCGGCGTGGCAACGAGCCCTCGTGTTCTCGCTGGTGCTGCTCGCGGTCGCGGCCTCGATCGTCGCCTGGGCCCGTCCGATCCGTGAGTTCGAGGTGCCGAAGGGTTTCGGCACCGTGATGGTGGCGCTCGACGTGTCGCAGTCGATGGAGGCGAAAGACGTGTCACCGGCCCGACTGAAGGCCGCGCAGCTCGCCGCCACGAGCTTCGTGGAACACGCGCCACCGCGCGTCCGGATCGGGTTGGTGACCTTCTCGGGCGTCGCCCGCATCGACGTGCTCCCCACCGCGAACCGTCGCGCGGTCACCGCTGCCATCGACCGGGCGGTGCTGAACGGCGGCACCGCCATCGGAGACGCGATCTGGGAGTCGCTGTCGGCGATCGCGTCGACCCGCGGGATCCACCTCGCGGACGGCGACCACGCCCGGGTGCCGCGGCTCGGCGCGGCGGCCGTCGTGCTCCTCTCCGACGGGGTCACGAATTCGGGCCGATCCAACGACGACGCGATCGCGCAGGCACGCGAAGCGCACGTTCCCGTCTCCACCATCTCGCTCGGCAAGAAGGGCACCGAGATCGGCTCGCCGGAGTTCCGCACCGAGGTGTCGCCGGATCCGGTCGCGTTGCGGAACATCGCGGTGAGCACCGCGGGTCGCTTCTACCGCGCACCCGACGACAGCGCGCTGCGCGGCGCCTACCAGGATCTCGGGACACACGTGGTGTTCCAGGGTCGCCGGCACGACCTGACGGTGTGGTTCGTGATCGCAGCGCTCGCGCTCGCGGTCGTCGCCGCGGCGTGCTCGCTCACGTGGTTCTCGCGCACGCCGTAGACCCGGCCGGGGTCGCGCGCCAGGGGTCAGGTGCGGGCGTGTCGGCGACGTCGGCGACCGCCGGCCACCGTGAGCGTCGCGCCCACCACGACTGCCACGAGCCCGACCGCGCCGAGGGTCCGAGAGTCGGAGCCTGTGAACGCGAGACCGCTCGCGGCGGTGGGCGGCTCGGCCGCGGCCGTGGCGTCCACGGCGGTCGCGGCCTCCACCGCGGTCTGCTCGTTCACGAACGTGCACACGACGTTCTCTCCCGCGGCGAGCGTGACCGTGACGCCCGTGGTGCTGGTCGCGACGTCGGATCCGCCGGTGCAGGAGACGCTGGTCAGGGTGAAGGTGTCGGTGGGCGATTCCGTGAACGTGTACGACGCGCCGGGCGCGACGTCCGCGAACACCTGGGTGTTCGAGAACTCGTTGGCGTTGTCGCCGTCGTCGTCGAGGGTGAACGACGCCGGGGTCAACGGCGCCGACGCGGTGAAGTCGAACGTCGTGGGCCCGTTGGGCACGGCGTCCTTCACGATCGTGATGGAGCCGTCCTGGGTGTTGACGAACGTGCACACCACGTTGTCGCCCGGCGCGAGGGTGATGGTGATCCCATTGGTGGTCTGGGTGACCGTCGACGATCCCGTGCACGACACCGGCGATCCGAGCGTGAACCCCGCCGTGGGGGTCTCGGTGATCGTGTAGGGCCCACCCGCCGGGACACCGGTGAACGTCTGCGTGTTGAGGAA
>CAZDJK010000081.1:0-7965 GCA_964505725.1 uncultured Bifidobacteriaceae bacterium
CGGTGGGCGCGCGGTACTCGCCGAAGACGTCGCGCAGAGTGTCCGCCCATTCGCCCACGGTCCCGCCGGCGCGCGCGAGCTCGATGCTCGGTGCGACGAGGTCGTCGTCGGACCCCGCCGCGTCGCGCAACGCCACGAGCGCCCGCCCGACCGCGTGCGCGTCCCGCTCCGATCGCCAGTGCGCGAGCTGCTCGACCTGCTCGTGCTCGGCGCGCTCGTCGACCACGAGGATGCCCTCGTCGGTGTCGAGAACCGCCTGCAGTGGGGACGCGGCGGTCTCCGCGAACCGGTTGACGCCGATCACCGGGGTCTCGCCCGACTCGATGCGGCGTACCCGTTCGGTGTTGCTCGCGACCAGCCGTTGCTTCATCGCGCCGATCATCTCGAACGCGCCGCCGCCGGCGAGCACCCAGTCGAGCTCGGACGTGGCCGCGTCGGCCAGCTCGGTGGTCTTGGCCTCCACCACGTGCGACCCGTCGAACAGGTCGGCGTGTTCGAGCAGGTCGGTCTCGTACGCGAGCACCTGCTGGATCCGCAGCGACCACTGCTGGTCCCAGGGCCGGGGCAGCCCGAGCGCCTCGTTCCACGCAGGGAGCTGCACCGCGCGGGCGCGCGCGTCCCGCGAGAGCGTCACCCCCAAGGTCTCGAGCACGATGCGCTGCACGTTGTTCTCCGGCTGCGCCTCGGTGAGGCCGAGCGAGTTCACCTGCACGCCGTAGCGGAAGCGACGCAGCTTCTCGTCGGCCACGCCGTAGCGCTCCGCGGTGATGCGGTCCCAGAGCACACGGAACGCCCGGAGCTTGCACATCTCCTCGACGAAGCGGATCCCGGAGTTCACGAAGAACGACATGCGCCCGACGACGGCCGGGAGCTCGTCGGGCGTCACCCGTCCCGAGTCGCGGATTGCGTCGAGCACGCCGATGGCGGTGGCGAGCGCGTACGCGATCTCCTCGACCGGGGTCGCTCCCGCCTCCTGGAGGTGGTAGGAGCACACGTTGATCGGGTTCCAACGGGGTGCGAACCGGGTTGCGTGGCACACGAGATCGACGGTGAGACGGCGCGACGCCTCCGGCCCGAAGATGTAGGTGCCGCGGGAGAGGTACTCCTTGACGATGTCGTTCTGGGTCGTGCCGCTCAGGTCGGTCGGATCGATCCCGTGCTCCGCCGCGAGCGTCACGTACATCGCGTACAACCAGATCGAGGTGGCGTTGATCGTCATCGACGTGTTGACGCGATCGAGCGGGATGCCGTCGAACAGCGTGCGCATCTCGCCGAGATGCGGAACCGGCACGCCGACCTTGCCCACCTCGCCGCTCGCGAGCGGGTGGTCGGGGTCGTAGCCGGTCTGCGTCGGGAGGTCGAACGCGACGCTGAGCCCGGTCTGGCCCTTCTGCATGTTGCTGCGGTACAGATCGTTCGACGCGCGCGCCGACGAGTGGCCCGAGTACGTGCGCATGAGCCACGGATCGTCCTGCACGCTCTCCATTGTCCCAGAGTGGAGGCGGCTAGCGTGCACGCGCATGAGCCGAGCGCGCGCCGTCGGACCGCTCGCGCTCGTCGGCGGCGGGGAATGGGGCGACGGCTTGCGCGAGCTCGACGCCCAGCTCGGGTCCGACGGCGGTGCCGACGAGGTCGTCGTGCTCCCGACCGCGGCCGCGTTCGAGCATCCCGACCGGGTCGGGGAGCGCGCGACCGCGTACTTCCGGGAGCTCGGGCTCGCCACCAACGTGTTGGCGGTCCTGCACCGCGCCGAGGCCGAGGACGCCAAGACGGCGTCGATCGTGCGCAAGGCGCGCTTCGTGTACCTCGCTGACGGCTCGCCGCTCCATCTCCGGTCGGTGCTCAAGGACTCCGCGCTGTTCGAAGCGCTCCTCGCCGCGTACCACGGCGGGGCCGCGGTCGCCGCGTCCGGCGCGGGGGCGACGCTCCTGTGCGATCCCATGGTCGACCCGCGAGGCGGCGCCTACACCGTCGGCCTCGGCGTGGTGAGGAACCTCGCGGTGTTCCCGTACCACGGGACCGCCGCCGACCACCTGCGGGCGCGCTCCATCGACCTGCTGCCGAAGGGCGCGACTCTCGTCGGCATCGACGAGCAGACCGCCCTGGTGCAGCGCGGCGGCGAGTGGACCGCCGCCGGCCGCGGCGAGGTCACCGTGTACGGCGCCGACGGGAGCGCGACGCGCTACGCGTCGGGCGCCGTGGTGCCGAACCTGCCGACTTAGGGCGCCGCGGTCGTGGTGGTCGCGGACGAGCCCGGCGCGTTGCTGCTGATGGTCACGCCGAGCACGTAGACCTTGCCGGTGGTCGTGCCCGACGCCGAGCCGAACTTCTTGTTGATCCCCTCCGCGATCGCGAGGCCCTTGGCGTCCATCTGGCCGAGGATGGAGTACTTGTACGGCGGGCCGCCTGCGTTCAGCTGCGCGGCGCCGCCCTTCACGGTGAGGAAGAACTGGGACCCCGTGGTCCCGCTCCCCGCGTTCGCCATCGCCACCGAGCCGGTCTTGTACGGCGTCGTCGGCGGCTCGTCGGGCAGGGAGTAGCCGGGACCCCCGGATCCGGTGCCGGTCGGGTCGCCGCCCTGGTCCACGAAGTTGGTCACGATCCGGTGGAAGTCGGTCCCGTTGTAGAAGCCCTGCTGGGCCAGGAACACGAAGCTGTTGACGGTCTGCGGGGCGGCGGCGGCGTCGAGCGCGATGTGGATGGTCCCGCAGCTCGTCTTCATGGCGGCCGTGTACTTCGCGGTGGTGTCGATGGTCATCGGCGGCGCCGCCGAGAACGTCGGGGGCGTGGCCGGCTTGGCCGGGACGGCGGACGAGCACGTGATCGCAGCCGCCTCGTCGCTGCCGCTGTTCGACGTCAGCTGCACCACGACGAAGATCACGACGAGCGGCGCCAGGATGATCGCCACCGTGCGACCGGTGCGCCAGCGCTTCCGGCGCTGCTCCTCCCGGCGCTGCGCCTCGCGACGCAGCTCGCGGTTGATGCGTTGACGCTCGCGCTTGGTGGCCTTCGGCACGGCGGGCGAGTCTACCGACGCGATTTCCGGGCCGAGGCGCACGGGGAGGCGCCGGTACCATCGGTCGCGGTGAGCCTCATCGTCCAGAAATTCGGCGGCACGTCGGTCGTCGACGCCGAGCGCATCCGCGCCGTCGCCGACCACATCGTGCGGACCCGCCGCGCCGGCGACGACGTCGTCGTGGTCGTCTCGGCCATGGGACGGACCACCGACGACCTCGAGCGGCTCGCCCACGACGTCTCGGCCGAGCCGTCGGCCCGCGAGATGGACATGCTGCTCACCGCGGGCGAGCGCATCTCCATCGCCCTGTTGTGTATGGCGGTGATCGACCTCGGCGAGCCGGCGGTGAGCTTCACCGGGTCCCAGGCGGGAATCGTCACCGACACCGCCCACCGCAAGGCCAAGATCGTGGAGATCCGGGCCGATCGCATCAGCGACGCGGTCGGCGCCGGGAGCATCGCGGTGGTCGCCGGATTCCAGGGCGTCTCCACCGCGAGCGACGTCACCACGCTCGGCCGCGGCGGCTCCGACACCACTGCGGTCGCTCTGGCTGCCGCGCTCGGCGCCGACGTGTGCGAGATCTACACCGACGTCTCGGGCGTATTCACGGCCGACCCGCGCATCGTCCCCGAGGCCCGCCGGCTCGAGCGGCTCTCGTACGACGAGATGCTCGAGATGGCCGCCACGGGCGGCCGGGTCCTCGCGCTGCGCTCGGTCGAGTTCGCCCGGAACTACGGCGTGCAGGTCCACGTGCGCTCCAGCTTCACGTGGGAGGTCGGCACCTGGATTCGCGAGGAGGAGGCCGAGATGGAGCAGCCGATCATCTCCGGTGTCACCCACGACACCTCGGAGGCCAAGGTCACGATCTTCCACGTGCCCGACCGCCCCGGCATCGCGGCGACGCTCTTCCGCGCCCTCGCGGACGAGAACGTCAACGTCGACATGATCGAGCAGAACGTCTCCACCCAGGGTCATACCGACATCTCGTTCACGGTGCCGAAGGACGAGCTGGACGGTGCGATGGAGGTGGTCGACAAGGTCGTCGTCGAGATCGACGCCGGCGGCGCGAGCTTCGACGACGCGGTCGGACGAGTGTCGCTCGTGGGCGCGGGCATGAAGACCAATCCCGGCGTCGCCGCGCAGATGTTCGAGACCCTGGCGGCAGAGGGTGTGAACATCGAGATGATCAGCACCTCCACCATCCGCATCTCGTGCGTCGTGCACGAGAGCGACGTCGAGCGCGCGGTGCGCGCGCTGCATCAGTCCTTCGAGCTGGGCGCGGTGTGATGGATGAGCGCGGCGTGGCCGTCGGTGTCGTCGGTGCGACCGGCGTCGTCGGTCGGGAGATGCTCCGTCTCCTCGACGACCGCCACTTCCCGGTGCGGGAGCTGCGCGCCTATGCCTCCTCCCGGTCGGAAGGGCGCACGCTCCCATTCGGCGAGGACGAAGTGGTGTGCGAGGTGCTGGGTGACGGATGCTTCGACGGGCTCGACCTCGTCGTGATCGACGTCGACGACCCGCTCGCGCTCGAGTGGGCGCCGCGGGCGGTGGCCGCCGGAGCGCGTGTGATCGACAACTCCGCCGCGTTCCGCATGGAGCCCGACGTCCCCCTCGTGGTCGCCGAGGTCAATCCGGGCGACCTGCGCGAACTCCCGCGTGGGATCGCGTCGTGCCCGAACTGCACCACGGCCATCCCGATGGTGGCGCTCGCGCCGCTGCACCGGGCCGCCGGGATCGAGCGGATGGTGGTCGCCACGTACCAGTCGGTGTCCGGTGCGGGCCAGCCCGGGGTCCAGGAGCTCGACGAGCAGTGGACCAAGCAGGCCGGGCGCACCGAGACGCTCATGCGCGCCGGCGTGCTGGACGCGGTCGAGCCCGGGCAGGTGTGGGACCGGCCCATCGCCGGCAACGTGATCCCGCTCGCGGGCTCGCTGCGTGACTCCGGCTACACGTCGGAGGAGTGGAAGTTCGTCCGCGAGAGCCGCAAGATCCTCCATGCCCCCGAGCTGCGGGTCAGCGCCACGTGCGTCCGGGTGCCGGTGTACGTCGGGCACGCGGTGGCCGTGAACGTGCAGTTCGCCCGCCCGCTCGGGCGGGAGGAGGCGGTCGAGCTGCTCGCCGCCGCGCCGGGTGTCGCGCTCGTCGACGGCGGCGACGGGTACCCCACGCCCCTCGAGGCCGCCGGTGTCGATCCGGTGCTGGTGGGCCGCGTCCGAGAGGACCCGTCACAGGACCGCACGCTCGACCTGTGGGTCACCGGCGACAACCTGCGCAAGGGCGCCGCGCTCAACGCGGTGCAGCTCGCCGAGCTACTGCTCGAGCTCTGAGGAGCGGTCCACCCCGTAGAGGGCGACGAGGCGCGCGACGAGCGTCACGAGGAACACCTGGCCGGCCATCGCCTCGATCGTCACCAGCACCCGCCCGACGTCGGAGCGCGCGGTGAGATCGCCGAAGCCGAGGGTCGTGAGCACCACGAAGCTGAAGTAGAGGAAGTCGATGTTGCTGGCGATCACCTTCTGGGCGAAGAACTGGCCGGTCTGGATGTCGTTCACGCCCGCGTAGATGCCCGCGAACGCGAGGCCGAGCAGGACGTATACGCAGATCGCGCCGAGGAGTGTCTCGCGGCCGACCACGCGGTGGCGCAGGATGCGGGCGACGACCACGAACGGCGCCGCAATCAACAGCACGAACATGATGAACATGGTGCCGTCGTTGCCGTGGCGCCCGAACAGCGCCTGGAGGAACGTCGTGAGCAGCACGAACGCTACGAGGGCGGCGCTGATGCGGAAGGCACGGCCCCGGAAATGCGACGTGTACAGCGCGAGCATGAGCACCGCTCCGAGCAGCGCCGACACGATGAACCGGCTCCACAACCCCTTGTCGAGCAGCGCCATCACCACGTAGGTGACGATGATCAGCGCGAGGAGGACGCTGTAGCTGTCACCCCTGCGGGCGCGCGCGAGGACGCTCTCCCGGGCGCGCCGCAGCGACTCTGCGCTCGGGGTCTCGGCCATGACGAAAATGCTGGCACGCGCCGCGCGCCGAGCCGGTGATGGGCCTCAGCCACCCGGGTTCTGGCTGCCGCCGCGGTGGGAGGCGAGCTGTGACACGAGGAGCGCCACGACGGTGACGAGGTAGATCTGGCCGTTGAGCGCCTCGAGCACGACGACGGCGCGTCCGATATTCCCCCGGGCGGTGAGGTCGCCGAAGCCCGTCGTCGTGAGGGTCACGAAGCTGAAGTACAAATAGTCGGCGACCGTCGCGGTCTTCTGCTGCGCGAAGAACGGCTCGGAGCCGAAGTTGCCGATCGCCTGGAACACGAACGCGAAGAACATGCCGACGAAGATGTAGATGCAGATCGCCCCGAGCACGGTGTGGATGTCGATCGCATGGCGGCGCCACATCGACATCGCGATCGCGACCGGGGCCACCCCGACGAGCAGGAAGCTGAGCACGGACGAGTAGCCCTGCGTCCCCGAGTTGTCCGAGAGCAGCGTCGCGATCCCGCCGATCACGCCGAACCCGATCACGACCAGCGAGAAGCGGACCAGGCGCAGCGACGACTCGGCCGCCGCCAGTGCCAGCATCAAGGTCGTGCCCTGGAGGATCACCGTGACGAGCGGCACCCACGAGCCGGTCGGCCCCGCGGCCATGAACCCGAAGGTGATCAGCAGGAGCGCGAGCACGATGCCGTAGCGGGCGCCCGGGGCGTCGCGCTCGAGGCGGGCGCCCCAACGGAGCGCGGGCAGTTGCCGCCGATGTGGTTCCTGCGCTGCGCTCACGGCGACGTCGGGTCCCGGCCCTCCGGCGTCACCGGGGCCGCACGCTCCGCAGCATGGTGTCGACCAGCGAGTGCCCGGCGTCGTCGTTCCCCGTCGCGACGGTCACGATGGTGCCACCGACCCCGAAGGGCACGAACAGCTGTCCGACCAGACCGACGATCGGGCTGCCGTCGGCGGTCTTCAGCGGGACGGTCACGTCGGCGCGGTACGACGTCTTGCCTCCGAGGTCGACGGTCGACGTCGCCACGTCGGTGGCCCCGACCTGCTGGTACTGCGTCCTGATGGCCGAGGTGAAATCGTCGAGGGTTCCGGGGAGGCTGCCGGCGGCGACCGACACGCTGACGTTGTTCTGGAACTGACTCCGGAGCATGGCCGAGAGATCAGCAGCATGGAACTTCGTGTTCGTCGTGATCGATTGCGAGCCGACGGCCTTGAACGCCTTCGCCAACGCGGGGTTCTTCTTGGCCAGGCGCTTCTGCTGCGCGATCAGGTCCTGCTTGTTGAGCGCGAACACGGTCCAGTTACGGGGGTAGTCGAGCGCGATGCCCGCAGACTTCACGACCGCCGTCTTCGTGGGCGTGGCGGACGGTACCGTCGAGGCGATCGGGGGGTCGGTCGCGGCGGCATCCGATGCAGCGGCCGCGGCGATGAGCAGGGCTACGACGAGCGCACCCGCGGCCCTGACCGTCCGGATCGTCCCCATCACTGTGTCTCGGCTCGCAAGGCCGCCAGTGTGGCGCGGGCGCGTGGCCGACGCCATCCGGGAGACCCGATCAGTCAGGACGCATCAGCCGTCGGGCACGATCTCGTCGCGCAGCACGCGCGCGACGCCGTGTTGCCGGTTGAGGCGGCGGTAGCGGTGCAGGGTGACGACCACGATGGCCACGCCGATCGCCGCGCCGATCAGCAGGCCGACGACCGAGCTGCGGAGGCCGACGGGTACGACCGACGACGACGCCGTCCCGCCAGCGTGCTCGCGCGCGTGGCTCAGCCTGCTCATGGTGGTGGAGAAGAAGAGCACCGCGGCGCCGCCCACGGCGCACCCGATCACCCAGAGCACCCGGCGCCGACGCGACATGCGCCACTCGGCGACCTTCGTGAACTGCTCGTGCCGGGAGAGCAGGTGGTCGTCGGTTCCCGCGCCGAGCACCCCCGGCTCACGCTCCA
>CAZDJK010000082.1:0-4177 GCA_964505725.1 uncultured Bifidobacteriaceae bacterium
GGCCGATCTCCTCGTAGAAGCCGGAGTCCCACCGGTACCAGAACCCGGTGAGCTGCACACCGTTCGAGAACGGGTACGACGCCGCGACGAGGATGGTCGCGGCGGCGACGACCCTCGAGAGCGCCCAGGGGACCAGCACCACCCGCGCGAGGGCGCCGACGGGCGGGTCGTCGGCGCGCAACGGCGTGCCGACCCGGCGCCGGCGCCGCTCGCCGGCCGGCGGGTCGACCCCGACTGGGCCTTCGTTCGGGGCGAGCGTTCGGAGCTGCTCGGGCGACACCTCAACCTGCACCGTTCGGGCGTGGCCTCGCGAGAACCCGCGGCCGCTGACGGAGGGTACCGCGGCCCGCCCGGGCCAGGCCCGCATGGTTGACATGTGACCAATAGGTCACGTAACCTGGCCCGGTGGACGCGGTGTTCCGGGCGCTGGCCGATCCCACCCGGCGGGCGCTGCTCGACGAGCTCTACCGCGCCGACGGCCAGACCTTGAGCGAGCTCGAGGCGCGCTTCCCGATGACGCGCTTCGGGGTGATGAAGCACCTGAAGCAGCTCGAGGAGGCCGGCCTCGTGGTGTCGCAGCGGCGCGGTCGGGAGAAGCTCCATTTCCTCAACCCCGTGCCCATCCGGCTCGTCCACGACCGGTGGGTGAGCAAGTACGCCGAACCGTGGGCGGCGACGCTGTCCGAGATCAAGCAGAGACTGGAGAATCCCGTGGAGAAAGTCTTCGAGATCTACATCCGCACCACCCCGGAGCGCCTCTGGGAGGCGATCACCGACACCGAGATCCGGAGCAAGTACAACTTCGGTGCCCGGATCCGCTCCCCCTGGGAGCCCGGGTCGCGCTACGAGATGGCCACGCCCGACGGCGGCCTCCTCGGCGAGGGCGAGATCCTCGAGGTCGATCCCCCCCGACGGCTCGTGCACACGATGGTCGCTCGATGGGACGCCGACGTCGAGGCCGAAGGCGCGTCGCGCGTCACCTGGGAGATCGAGCCGGTGGCCGACTCGTGCCGACTGACCGTCACCCACGACCAGCTGCGTGAAGGTGCCAACGACCAGCTGTACGGCGGGTGGCCGATGATCCTCTCGGGCCTGAAGACGTGGCTTGAGACGGGTGAGCTGCTCACCACACCGGGATCGTTGCTGTACACCTGACGCCGCCCGGGCGCGGGGGCGACCGGCTCGGGCAGTATGAACGCATGCCCCAGCCCCACGCTCCCGACGGACCGCTCGCCGGCCTCCGGATGGTGAACACGTCGTCCACGATGATCGGCGCGTGCGTGGGCATGTTCCTCGCCGACTACGGCGCCGAGGTGGTGCTGGTCGAGCCACCGGGCGGGAGCGCGCTGCGCGCCGAGCCGGCGTGGCCGGTCTGGGCGCGCGGGAGCCGGAGCATGGTCGCCGACCTCCGGGATCCGGCTGACGCGGCGGTCGTCGCCGGCGTCGTGGGACGGTCCGACGTGTTCCTCGATACGTGCCGTCCCGGTGTCATGGAGCGCCTCGGCCTGGGGTACGACGCGTGCGCGGCGCGCAACCCGGGCCTCGTCTACGCGTCGGTGAGCGGGTTCGGCCGGACGGGGCCGCTCTCGCGGCTCAAGGCGTACGAGGGCGTGGTGATGGCCAAGATCGGCGCGTACGACCAGTTCACCGCGCTCGTCGACCGGGCCGGTCCCGCGTTCCCGTCGGTGTCGTACTGCTCGTTCAGCGCGGCACAGCTCGCGATCCAGGGGATCCTCGCGGCACTGGTCGAGCGCACGCAGAGCGGCCGCGGCCAACGCGTCGACACCACCATGGTGCAGGCCATCGCCGCGCACGACGTGTTCAACTGGATGATCCGCCTGATCGCGCAGCGGTACTCCGATGCGTTCACCGAGGTTCCACCCGTCGATCCCGTCTCCCAGGTGCCCAACTCGTGGATGTCGTACGCGTTGATGATCGGCTTGTCGGCCGACGGCCGCTGGCTCCAGTTCTCGCAGGCGACCGCGAAGCTGTACCGAGCCTTCCTCCACGCGGTCGATCTCGACGGCCCCGACTGGGACGAGGCCTGGAACGACGAGGACGTCGCGCGGCGGGGAGCGTTCCGGGACGCCGCGCTCGGCGCGATCCGGTCGCGCACGGTCGCCGAGTGGTACGAGCTGTTCGACGAGCAGCCCGACGTGTTCGCCGAGCTGTTCCGCAACGGCCGCGAGCTGCTCGAGCACCCGCAACTCGTCCACGACCACCAGGTCGTCGACGTGGTCCAGCCGGGCTACGGCCCCATCCGCCAGCCTGCGCCGTTCGGCACCCTCGACGGCACCCCGGCCCGCGCCGACCGCCCCGTGCCCGCGCTCGACGAGCACGGCCCGGCGCTCCGCGCGTCCCGCCGCGACGCCGCTCCTGTGCCGGCGGCGGCCGGGTCGGCTCCGGCCGGCGCGACACCCTCAATGCCGCTCGGGGGCGTCACCATCCTCGAGCTCGGGACGTTCTTCGCCGGGCCGTTCGGTGCGACCGTCCTCACCGACCTCGGTGCGCGCGTGATCAAGGTCGAGCAGCACGACGGCGACCCCATCCGCTGGCAGCTCCCGCAGCTCCCGGAGATCGGCGCGATCAAGGTGCTCCTCGGCAAGGAGAGCGTCGCCGTCGACATCAACACGCCCGAGGGTCGCGAGCTCGTGCTCGACATCGCCCGGCGTTGCGACATCGTGCTCATGACCTTCCGCGCCGGCGTCGCCGAACGCGTCGGCCTCGACGAGGCGTCGATCCGCGCGGTGAACCCGGACATCGTGTACCACTGCGCGTCCGGCTTCGGCGTCGACGGCCCTTACGCGCACCGCCCCGCGTACGCGCCGACGATGGGCGCCGCGTCGGGCATGGCGCGGCGCAACATCGGCGCCGCGGTGCCCGAGGGCCCGGGCCTCACCTTCGACGAGGTGAAGCGCGGTGGGGTGCGGCTCGGCGCCGCCAACCTCACCGTGGGGCACAGCGACGGGTTCTCCGGGCTCGGCGTCGCGGTCGGCCTGCTCGTCGCGCTGCTCGCGCGTGAGCGAGGCCACGGCGGGCAGCTCATGCGCACCACGATGCTCACGACCATGAGCCACGCGCTGTCCGACGACATGTTCGACTACCCGGGGCGACCCCAGGTGGCGGTGCCGGATCCGGGTCTGCACGGCCTGCACGCGCTGTACCGGCTCTACGAGACGGCTGCCGGTTGGGTGTTCCTGGCCGCGCCGCACGAGCGCGAGTGGCGCGCCCTCGTGGGCGTGCTGGGCGACGAGGGGCTCGCCGGCGACGAGCGCTTCGCTTCGGTGGACTCGCGGCGCGCGGAGGACGAGGCGTTGACCGCGATCCTCGACGCAGCGTTCCGCGCCCGCCCGGCCGCGGAGTGGGAGTCGCTGCTGACGGCAGCCGATGTCGCTTGTGTCGAGGTGGCGAAGGGCCCGGTGCACGCGGTGTTGATGGACGACGACGGGCTCGGCCGCCAGCTCGGGCTCGTGACCGAGGTGGAGCACCGGCTGTTCGACCGTCACACCCGGCTCACGCCCTTGTGGACCTTCTCCCGGTCGACGACCCGCGCCGAGGGCGCGCCCACGATCGGCCAGCAGACCGACGCCGTCCTCCGCGAGCTCGGTCTCTCCGACGCGCGCATCGCGGAGCTGCGCGACCGGGGAGTGGTGAAGAAGGAGGCGTGAGCCGCGGTCAGGCGGCAGTCCACCACGGGAGCACGAGCGAGTCGCTCACGTGGTTCCACACCACGCGTACCGCCATGTCCACCGTCACGTTCTCGGGCGCGACGTCGACGACGTTGGAGACGAACCGCGCGCCGTCGGCTCCGTCGGGCTCGATGACCGCAGGCACGTACGGCACGTAGTCGAACATGTCGGGCCGCAACGGGTGGCGCACAACGATGAAGCTGTAGACGCGACCGGTCCCGGGCAGGTCGACCCACTCGATCTCCTGGTGGCGGCACTGCGGACAGAAGCGCGAGGGAGGCAGCCGGAACCGGCCGCAGTTGGCGCAGCGTGACGCGGTGAGGCGCTCCTCGCGCGTGGCGGCCCAGAAGGGCTCGGTCCACTCGTCGGCGTAGGGGTCGTCGAGCGACGGCGGAGGCGCGTACTGGAACGTCGTCATGATCAGCCCTTCGTGAGGATGGTCCCGCTCATCGGGATGGCCGCCGGCCCGCCGGTGACGAGCGCGACCT
>CAZDJK010000083.1:0-8757 GCA_964505725.1 uncultured Bifidobacteriaceae bacterium
AACGACCCGAGCGACATGGGCAAGGACGTGTCGCACGGGTGCGTCCGCCTCACCAACGACGCCATCATGAAGCTCGCCAGCCTGCCGCTCGGCACGCCCGTCTCCATCAGCTGACGCGCGCTAGAAGCCGAGTGGATCGGCGAACGGATCCGCCTTGGCGAGCTCCTGTTCCGCGACGTCGTCGATGCCGAGCTCGGCCGCGAGGCCCTCGTAGCCGATCTCCTCGAGCCTGTTCGCGAGCTCCGGACCGCCGCTGGCGACGATGCGCCCGGCCATGAGCACGTGCACACGATCGGGCCGGAGCTCCTGGAGCAGCCGGGTGTAGTGCGTAATCGCGAGCACGCCGAGCCCGTCTTCGACCGTCATCGCCTCGACGCGCCGCGCGACGTCGCGCAGCGCGTCGACGTCCAGCCCGCTGTCGATCTCGTCGAGCACCGCGAACTTCGGGCGAAGCACCGCGAGCTGCAGCGTCTCGGCTCGCTTCTGCTCGCCGCCCGAGAACTCCAGGTTCACCCCGCGTTCGAGGAACTGGGGTGCGACCGCGAGCCGCGACGCCTCGCGCTGCATGCGCTCGGAGAAGTCGCCCAGCTCCTCACCCCGGCTCCGGATCGCGGCCTCGAGCAGGTCGCCGACCCGCACGCCCGGCACCTCGACCGGGTACTGGAGCGCGAGGAAGAGGCCGCGGGCGGCGCGCTCGTGCGTGGGGAGTCCGACCAGCTCGTCACCGTCGAGGGTGATCGAGCCGGCGGTGACCTCGTAGTCGCCGCGGCCCATGATCGCGTGCGAAAGCGTCGACTTCCCCGAGCCGTTCGGTCCCATGACCGCGTGCACCTCGCCCGACCGCACCTCGAGGTCGACCCCGCACAGGATCTCCCGCCTCCCGACCGCGGCGCGCAGGCCCTCGATCCGGAGCACGTGCCCGGTCACGACCGCCTCCCCTCGCCGTCCCCGCGAGGTTGCGTCGCTCGGGCGGACATAGCCAGGTCGAACGACGCAACCTCGCGGAAAGGGAAAGAGGAGGGGGTCACGGGAGGGTCACGATCACGTCGTCGCCGGCGATGTGCACCGGGTACACGGGGACGGGCTTGGTCGCCGGGAGGCTCTGCGGCTTGCCGGTCTCGAGCGAGAAGGTCGAGCCGTGCTTCGGGCACTCGATCTCACGGTCGTCCTCCCACACGTCGCCCTCCGAGAGCGAGTAGTCGGCGTGGGAGCACCGGTCGTCGACCACGTACCAGTCGTCCTCGATGCGCACCACGCAGAGGCGGTACCCGTCGACGTCGAAGCGCGCCGCGGCGCCCGGCTTCACGTCGCTCACCGCGCACAACCGGGCGTCAGGCATGCGCGCGCGCCACCGGGTCCCGGTGCTCGATCTTCTCGACCACGCTGCGCCGCAGCGGCCCCACGAGCGAGGTGAGCGGCAGGCGCTCGAACACGTCGTCGAAGAAGCCGAGCACGATGAGGCGCTCGGCCTCCTCGGGTGGCACGCCGCGGGTGGCGAGGTAGTAGAGCTGGTCGTCGTCGATGGGGCCGACGGTGCTGGCGTGCGAGCACTGCACGTCGTCGGTCTCGATCTCGAGGTTCGGCACCGACATCGCCTCCGCGCCCTCGGTGAGCACCAGGTTGCGGTTGGTCTGGAACGCGTTGGCGCGCGTCGCGCCGGCACGGATGCGGACGAGGCCGGAGTACACCGAGAACGCCTGGTCCTCTACCGCGCCCTTGAACAGGAGGTCGCTGCGGGTGTGGGGTGCGTGGTGGTCCTGGAGGGTGCGGAAGTCGAGCATCTGGTCGCCGTCGCCGAAGTAGACGGCGGTGAGGTCGCTCTCCGCTCCCTGACCGTCGAGGCGCGACTCGCTGCGGAGTCGTGCGTAGTAGCCGCCGAGCGCCACGGCCGACGACCGCAGCACCGCGTCCCGACCGAGATGCGCACGTTGGAGTGCGACCTGCCACGTGTGCGGCCCGTGCTCCTGCACCGATACGTACCGCACGTTGGCGCCGTCGGCGAGGATCAGCTCGACGACCGCGTCGACGAATTGACCGTGTTCGGCGTGGGGTCCGTCAGCCGAGCCGTACCGGTCGAACACCGTCACCTCGGCCGCTTCACCCGCGGCGACGAGCGTGTGCGGGAAGGTGGCGACGCCGTCACCCTCGGACCAGTGCAACACCACGATCGGCTTCTCGATCACGACCCCGCTCGGCACCTTCACGACCGCGCCACCGGCGAGGAACGCGTCGTGCAGCACGGTGAACGCATCGGGCGACGCGTCCGAGCACACACCCAGGAGATCCCGCACCTCGTCGGCATCGCAGGTGGCGAGGCCGCAGACCCGTACGCCCCGGGCGACGAGCTCGTCGTCGAGAGAGTGATGGACGACGCGCCCGTTGCGCACCACGACGAGCCCCGCACGCTCTCCCGCCTCCGCCGCCACCGGGCCGCCGCCCGGCACCGGCTCGTCGCCGGGCGGGCCGAGCTCGTCGGCGGTGAGAGGGCGGAAGCGGTCGAGGTCGAGGTCGTCGACCCGGCTGTAGCGCCAGATCTCCTCCTCGGTCGTGGGGAGCGCGAGGTCGTCGAGGAGTGCGGCGGCGGCGCGCCGGCGAGCGGCGAGCCAATCGGGACCGGGAAGCGCAGACGACGCGTCGGGAGTGAACGTGCGCACTAGCCGACCGCGCCCTCCATGTTGAGCTCGATGAGGCGCGACAGCTCGACCGCATATTCCATCGGCAACGTCTTCGTGATCGGCTCGATGAAGCCGTTGACGATCATCGCGGTGGCCTGCTGCTCGGTGAGACCGCGGCTCATGAGGTAGAAGAGCTGGTCGTCACCGACCTTGGACACGGTCGCCTCGTGACCGATGCGGGCGTCCTTCTCGTCGATCTCCATCCGCGGCCAGGTGTCGGAACGGCTGTGGTCGTCGAGGATCAGGGCGTCACAGCGCACATGACTGCGCGTCTTGTACGCGCCCTCCTCGACCTTCACCAACCCGCGGTAGCTGGTACGGCCGCCGTCCTTCGCGATCGACTTCGAGTCGATGATCGAAGTGGTCTCGGGCGCGGCGTGGGTCATCTTCGCGCCCGCGTCCTGGTGCTGGCCTTCGCCCGCGTAGGCGATCGAGAGCACCTCGCCGTGCGCCTTGGGCCCGACCATCACGACTGCCGGGTACTTCATGGTGAGCTTGGAACCGAGGTTCCCGTCGATCCACTCGACCGTCGACTCGGTCTCCGCACGCGCCCGCTTCGTGACGAGGTTGTAGACGTTGGGCGACCAGTTCTGGATCGTCGTGTAGCGGATGCGCGCGCCGGGCTTGGCGATCAGCTCGACCACGGCGCTGTGCAACGAGTCCGTCGAGTACACCGGCGCCGAGCAGCCCTCGACGTAGTGCACCGACGCACCCTCGTCGGCGATGATCAGCGTGCGCTCGAACTGGCCTGCGTTCTCCGCGTTGATGCGGAAGTACGCCTGCAGCGGCATGTCGACGTGCACGCCGGGCGGCACGTAGATGAACGACCCTCCAGACCATACGGAAGAGTTGAGCGCGGCGAACTTGTTGTCACCGGGCGGGATGACGGTGCCGAAGTACTCCTGCACGATCTCCGGGTACTCGCGGACGGCGGTGTCCATGTCGGAGAAGAGCACCCCGAGCTTCTCGAGGTCCTCCCGGTTCTTGTGGTACACGACTTCCGATTCATACTGCGCGGTGACGCCGGCGAGGTACTTGCGCTCGGCTTCGGGGATGCCGAGCTTCTCGTAGGTTTCCTTCATGCCCTCGGGGAGCATGTCCCAGTCGGAGACCTGCCCCTCGGTGGGCTTCAGGTAGTAGTAGATGTCGTCGAAGTCGATGTCGGGCATGTTCTTCGCGAACCACTCGAGCATCGGCTTGCGCTCGAAGCGCTTCAGCGCGTTGAGCCGGAACTTGGTCATCCATTCGGGCTCGCTCTTCTGGTGCGAGATCTCCCGGACGATCTCCTCGTTCAGGCCCTTCTTGGGCGTGTAGACGTACTGCTCGGTGCTGTCGGACCAGCCGAGCTTGTACTTGCCGAGATCGATGCCCTGGACTGCCATGGCGACCCGCTTCCCGTGAGGGGTGGAGGGGGGATTTCCACTACCGCCATAGTAACAATCGCCCTCCGCCGCCCACAATGGGGACGCCGATCACCCCTCGTGGCAGGGGCAGGGACCCAGGCCGCAGCGCCCGGGGCCCGGGTTCTCCGATCCGCCTCACCTGCGCGGCCGCCATCGGGACCGCACTGCAGGCCGTCGTCACCTACGACGAGCGGATGCGGAGCGCCGCCGAGGCGCTCGGGATGACGGTCGCAGCGCCCGCCTGACTGCGCCCGCGGGCTCAGCCGCCGGCGATGGCGCCGATCACGTGGAAGACCTCCGAGCCGGCCGCGATTGCCTCGGGCAGTGGCCGGTCGGGCGGCTCGTGCGACAGGTCCTCCTCGCCGGCGAAGAAGCGCACGAAGGGCCGGCGCCGCCCGGTCGCGACGTCCCGGATCGTCCCGCGGAGCTGCGGGTACCGGGCCTCGACCGCGTCGATGACGGCCCGTTGCGTGACGGGCGGCGCCACGTCGACGCGCACCTCTCCGTCGACCTGCGCGAGGTCGCGGAGCAGCGCCGGCAGCGCGACCCGGATCACGGCAGCGTCTGCGCCTCCACCGAGAGCACCGACGGGAAGTCCCGCACGATCGGCGCCCAGCTGTCGCCGGCATCGGCGGAGGCGTACACCTGACCGCCGGTCGTGCCGAAGTAGACGCCGCAGGGATCGAGCCCGTCGACGGCCATCGCGTCGCGCAGCACGTTCACGTAGCAGTCGTGCTGCGGGAGGCCGTCGCTGAGCGGCTCCCACTCTCCCCCACCGGAACGGCTCCGGTAGACGCGCAGCCTACCGTCGGGCGGGTAGTGCTCGGAGTCGCTCGTGATCGGCACCACGTACACCGTGTCGGGCTCGTGCGCGTGCACGTCGATCGCGAAGCCGAAGTCGGTCGGGAGGTCACCGCTCACCTCCCGCCACGACTCGCCCGCGTCGTCGGTCCGCATGACGTCCCAGTGCTTCTGCATGAAGAGCACGTTCGGGCGCGCCGGATGCATGGCGAGCCGGTGCACGCAGTGGCCCACCTCGGCGTCGGGGTCGGGTATCTGCTCCGAGTGCAGACCGCGGTTCACCGGCCGCCACGTCGCGCCCGCGTCGTCGGTGCGGAACACACCCGCAGCGGAGATCGCGACGAACATGCGCGCCGCGTCGGCGGGGTCGACCAGGATCGTGTGGAGGCACATGCCGCCGGCGCCCGGTTGCCAGTGGGGTCCCGAACCGTGGCCGCGGAGCCCCGCCAGCTCGTGCCACGTCGCGCCACCGTCGGTGGAGCGGAACAACGCCGCGTCCTCGACGCCCGCCCACACCGTGTCGGGGTCCTCCCGGGATGGCTCGAAGTGCCAGACACGCGCGAACTCCCAGGGGTGCGGCGTCCCGTCGTACCACTGGTGCGTGCCGGGCACGCCCTCGTAGGCGAACTCGTTGCCGACGGGGCTCCACGTGCGTCCACCGTCGTCCGAGCGCTGGACGAGCTGGCCGAACCACCCCGTCGACTGCGACGCGTACAGCCGGTCGGGGTCGGCCGGCGACCCGGCCACGTGGTACATCTCCCAGCCCCCGAAGAACGGCCCCGCGATGTCCCACTCCCGACGGGCGCCGTCCGCAGTGAGCACGAACGCGCCCTTCCGGGTGCCGACAAGCAGCCGTACTCCCGACATGTTCGTCTCCTCTCGGTCAGCTTGCTTCCTGCGGATCCCCGACGACGAGGCTCCCGGATTCGAGCCACGCCCGCAGAGCGGGGTCGAGGCGCGAGACCGCGCGCTCGTAGAGCTCGAGATCGTCCGTGGTGAGCACGTCGCGCCAACGGCCGTTGGTGCCCCGGTAGAAGAAGGTCGCGGCGCCACCCCGCCAGTAGCGCGACATGCGCGCGCTGCCCGCCGCCTCGAGGCGGACGGCCTCCGCCCGCATCGATTCGAAGCGCGCCGCGTCCACGAGCGCGCTCCACGCCGCGTCGGGAACGTCGATCTGGAGAAACGCGGCGACCCTGCGCATCTGCCCCTCGAGATCCCGGCGGAGGTCGTTGTAGTGGACGGCGAGCACGTTGGGGAGCCGACGGAACTCCCAGAAGGACGAGGCGTGGTAGTGGTGCGACCAGTAGGGCCAGCCGTCGTGCTCCCAGGGGAACGACGCCCGGGTCGTCCATCCCCGCCAGAACTCGCGCGGATCCTCCGGACATTGCGGCAGCGGCCCTCCGGCCGGGTCGCCCGAGGCGAACTCCTCGTACGCCTCGTCGGTGTGCGAGTGGTAGTGGTTGAACAACGACATAAACACATCGCGCGTGTCGCGCGTCACGAAGATGTACCGCACGTCGTCGTGGTACGGGATCGCGTCGAGCGGAAGGTGCGACTTCAGGAACCGTCGGTGCTCCTGGCGCTCGAGCATCGCCACCATGTCGTCCACCGGTGTCGGGACCCGGCTGTCGACCCACGGCGAGATGCTCATCACGGACACCGGCAGCGGCTCCGGACCGAGCACGAGCAGGCTCACGATGCGCTGCATCCACGTGGTGCCGGCCTTGGCCGACGTCGAGATCACGATGTCGTCGGGGCGGTGCACGAGCGAGTCCCAGCGCGTGCTGTCGAGATGGTGGTTGCGGTACGTACGCGACCGCTCCGGTCGCCGCTGCTCGCCCATCACGCCGCCTTCCCGACGTTCCGGCCCGACGTTCCGGCCCGACGTACTGGCCCGACGTTCCGGCGACCGCAGCCTACGCGGAGGGCCTCGGGTACGCTGCCCCGGTGCACGGAGTCGTCGTCGGCCTGGCCGCGGTCGTCGCAGTTGCCTCCGCGGTGCGGTCGACGTGGTCGCCCTGCGGTCAGTCGATGCT
This sequence comes from uncultured Bifidobacteriaceae bacterium, assembly GCA_964505725.1. Classification (GTDB taxonomy): domain Bacteria; phylum Actinomycetota; class Acidimicrobiia; order IMCC26256; family DASPTH01; genus CAVRJC01. Next base: position 6,916 of record CAZDJK010000083.1, read on the forward strand.
GTCGCAGCTCACGCCGGTGGGCGAGGCCTCGCGTGGCTACCGCTACCGCACCACGGCCGCGTGGTTCGTGGTGGGCGCGCTCGCCGGTGGCGCCACGCTCGGCGCGCTGATCGCGGTGCTCGCGGCGACGGCCGCCGCGATCGGGATCTCGGCGACGGTCGCGCTCGCGGCGACGGCCGCGTTCGCAGTCGCCGCGGCCGGCGTCGACGCGGGCATCTTCGGCGTGGCACCCCCGTTCTTCCGGCGGCAGGTGAACGAGGACTGGCTCGGTCGTTACCGCGCCTGGCTCTACGGCAGCGGCTTCGGCTGGCAGATCGGCGCCGGGCTCACCACCTACATCATGACCGCCGCGGTCTTCCTCACCGTCGCGCTGGGCGCGCTCGGGTCCGGCCCGGCGGCCGGGCTCGCGCTCGGCGTGCTGTTCGGTCTCGTGCGCGGGCTCGCGGTGCTCCTCACCGCCGGGAAGCGCTCCACGAACGAGCTCTTCGCGTTGCACCGCCGCTTCGACGCGCTCGGCGAGCCGGTCCGGCGCGCGGTGATCGTGGTGCAGCTCGCGGTCGCGGTGGCGGCGATCGGCCTCGCGTTCGGCGCGCTGGCGGCGCTCGTCGCCGGCGCGGTGGCGCTGGTCCCGGTGGTCGTACTCGCGAACCGGCTCCGGAGAACCGCTTCCGCGACTTGATCGGCGCGTCACCGGACCAGGCTGCGGCGATCGCCGGCGCGATGGTCCAGGTCGCGAGCGCCGAGGGCACTGAGCCGATGTCGCTCATGCACTGACGCCGGAGCCCGACCGTGGGCGGTCAGCCCTGCGCTCGGCGGCGCCGGCGCGCGACCAGCACGAACCCGGCGCCCAACCCGCACAGCCCGACGGCGACGACCGCGAGGCCGCCGGCGTGGCTCCCGGTGAACGCCAGCGCCGCTCCGACCGCGGTGGTGGCCGCGGTCGTGGCGCCGGTCGTCGTGTCGGCGGCCGCCACCGCGATCACCCCCGTCGACACCGATGCGAAGTTGTCCGTGTCGGCCGGATCGCAGGTGATGTTGGTGTCGGTCACCGTGCACGGTGCCGGGTCGTCGCGGCTCGAGACGACGGTCTTGTTCACCACCGCGTTGGTGACGCCGTTCGCGACCGTCACGTTCACGCCGATCACGACCGGCGGGTCGGCGACGTGCAGCATGGAGGCCGGGATCGTGCACGTGATGGTCTGGCCGGCCGGCCCCGAGCAGGTCACCCCGCTCGGCAGGTCGAACGACTGGAACACCACCCCTGCCGGCAGGACGTCGGTGACGGTGGCGTTCGCGGTGGCGTCGGACGGACCGAGGTTCCGCACCGTGAGCGAGTACGGGACCGCGTCCGATCCGTTGGCGCCACCGGCGACCGGAACCACGCCACCGTCGCCCTTGGCGACGGTCAGGTTCACCGCCGGCGTGACGTCGGCGGTGGTGCACGACGTGTCGTCCTCGTCGTTCGCCACGCTGTCGGTCACGGTCGCGCAGTTCTGCACCGGTCCGACGATTCCGGGCGCCGCGTCGGCCGTCACCGTGAACGACGCGGTCGTGCCGGCGTCGATGCTCGCGTGCGTGCAGCTGATCGGATCGGTGTCGCCGCAGGTCCAACCGGTGCCCGCCGCCGACACGAGCGTGAGGCCGTCGGGGAGGTCGTCGCTCACCGAGATCGCGCCCGACGGTCCCGGCCCGTGGCTGGTGACGGTCACCGTGTACTCCACCTCGCCTCCCGGCGCGATGGTCGCGGGACCGCTCTTCTCGATGCTCAGGTTCGGGTGCGCGTTGTCGAACGTGCACGACACGGTGTCGCCGCGTTGCACGGTGAAGGCGGCGACGCCGTTC
>CAZDJK010000084.1:0-24254 GCA_964505725.1 uncultured Bifidobacteriaceae bacterium
GCGGCGATCTTGCCCTGCTCGTCGACGACGAAGGCGGAGCGGATGATCCCCATGTACTTGCGGCCGTAGTTGACCTTCTCGCCCCACACGCCCCACTTCTCCGCGACGGTGTGGTCCTCGTCGGCGAGGAGCGGGAAGCCGAGGCCGTACTTCCCGTCGAACTTGAGCTGGCGCTCGGGAGAGTCGGGGCTGATGCCGACCGCCGCGGCCTTCAGCTTCTTGAGGTCGGGCACCGCGTCGCGGATAGCGCAGGACTGCGTGGTGCAGCCCGGCGTGTCGGCCTTCGGGTAGAAGTACACGACGAGCTTCTTGCCCTTGAACTCGGACAGCTTGCGCGTCTTGCCGTGCTGGTCCTTCAGGGAGAACGCGGGAGCGCGATCACCCGGCTTCAGGGTCGCCATGGCGGCGAGCCTACGCGCCCCGACGGGGCCGTCGCCCGACTACGTGGTGCTGCCGTTGTCCCCGCTCGTGGTCGTGGGCACGGAGACGCACGTCTTCACGTAGTAGCTCGTGAACGTGCCGACCGCCTTGGTGTAGCTCTTCGCGTGTTTGACCGCCTCGATCGCCGCCTGCCCCTTCGAGAGCCCGGCGAGGCTGCTGTAGAAGCCGGCCATGGTGTTCATGGCCGAGCGCACCTTCTTCGGCGCCTGCTTCCCCGCGTCCTTCAGCGCGTTCGCAGTCGCCTTCACGTCGCCGAGGTCGGTGATGTCGCTCGACTCGACCCTGTCGGAGATGTTGCTGACCGCGTCGCAGAACGCCTTGTTCGACTTCGCCGCCGACGCCGCGGGCGCGAAGAAAGCGGTCGCCGCCAGCACCGACGACACGACGAGCACCCAGCACGCTGACTTGCGAACCATGTGTCGAACCCTCCCGCGAGTACGCAGAGCGGCCTCAGGCTACTGCTGCGCTCCGAGGGTTCCGTGGCACGCGGGGTCGCCGTGGCGGTCGACGAGCAGGAGCGTCGACGCGCCCGCGATGGGCACGTCGCTGTTGCCGGTCCAGAACCCGCGGCCCTCCTCGTCGATCCTCATCGCCCCGAGCCTGACCGTGCCGCCCTGCGCCGGCTGTACCTCGACCGCATAGTGGCCCGATGGCACGCCGTAGTCGACCGAGATCGTGACCGCGTGCGCGTCGGCAACCGACGCCCACCCGGCGCGCATGTTCGTGCCCTCGTCGATCATCTCCGCCCTCACCGGCGCCGCCGTCTGTGCGGCATCGCCCGACTCGACGACGCGCACGATGGTGATGCTCACGATGGTCGCGATCGCCGCCGCGATCGCGCCGACGGTGAGGAAGCGCCGGCGATGCCCGCGGCGTGGCGCGGCGATCTCCGTCAGCACCCGCTGCTCGAACCCGCGCGACGGCTCGGCCTCCGGCGCCACCGTGACGAGGGCGTCGGCCACGTCGGTGAGCTCGGCCACCGTGGCCTGGCAGCGCGCGCAGCCGTTGACGTGCAGGAGCACCTCGGCGCGCTCGGCGCCGCCCAGCACCCCGAGCGCGAGCTCGGGGGCGAGGTCGCGGGCCTCGGCGCAGTTCACGGGTCGCGCCTCTCGCTCACCAGCGACGCGCGGAGGCGCAGCATCGCGGTGCGGATGCGGGTCTTCGCGGTGCCCAGCGGGATGTCCTCCATCTCACCGACCTCGCGTGCGGTGAACCCCAGGATCCCGGCGAGCACGATCGCCCGCATCTGCTCCTCGGGGAGCTGGGTGAGCGCCGCCCGCAGCCGGGCGGTGTCGTCGCTCAGCACCGCGAGGTCGTCGGGCCGGCGGTCGCCCGAGTCGCGCTCCAGTTCCATCAGCGCATAGGGGTCGAATGCCACCGGACGGCGCACCCTCACCGCGTCGATCGCCAGGTTCCGGGTGATGGTGAGGATCCAGCCGACGACGCTCCCGCGGCGGGGGTCGAAGGCGTCCGCGTGCTTCCACGCCCGGACGAACGCCTCCTGGGCGACGTCCTCCGCGGCCCGGTCGTCGGCCACGATCGTGCGGGCGAGACCGAAGACGCGCCGTTGGAACCGCCGGACGAACGCAGCCGCGGCGTCCTCGTCGCCGGCCGCGAGTCCGGCCACCAACGCGTCGTCCGAGACTGACCACATAGGGTGTACGGGCCGCCCTCCGTCGCGGATTGCCCTCCTGCCGGAGGCTACCCCCGCGCCTCCATCGCGTCACCCGCATCACGCGCTGCAATCCCTCCGCGCCATCGCGCCGTAGTTCGAAGCGACATCGGCTCACGCGACGCCGAGGAGGTCGACCGGTGCGCAGGCTCTCGATGGTCTTCTTCGTGGTGGTGCTCGCCGGAGCGGCCGCGCTCCTGTTCGGCGGCGGGGGCGCCTCGGCGGTGTCCAGCCCGCCCGTCGACCTGGGCCAGCAGGTCAACAACAAGGGCACCAAGGACGTGAGCGCCAAGACGAGCGCGAAGTTCGAGGTGGAGCTCGACGACTTCTACTTCAAGCCCACCTTCATCAAGGTGCAGCCGGGCGAGAAGCTCACGCTCAAGATCCACAACGAGGGCACGACCGCGCACACGTTCACCTCGGACGCGCTCGGCGTCGACAAGGTGTTCCAGCCCGACAAGAAGGGCACCGTGAAGATCACCGTCCCGTCCGACGCGACCGTGGCGCAGTTCCACTGCGACTTCCACGGCCAGATGGGCATGGACGGCGCGATCTTCACCGCCGCCGGTCAGGGCCAGGCGCCGCCCGCGGGCGGGGCGTGACCGCTCTCCCGACGATGCTGACCGACGACCAGGCGCTGCGGTTCGCGCACGAGTGGTACGAGGCGTGGAACGCCAACGACCTCGAACGCGTGCTGAGCCACTGGGCCGAAGACGCCGAGTTCTCGAGCCCGTGGGTGCCCGTGCTCGCGGGCGAGCCGTCGGGCACGGTGCGTGGGAAGGACGCACTGCGCCGCTACTGGCGGCGCGCGGTCGACCCGCCGAGCGTGCGGTTCGAGCCGCGCCTGCTGCTCGTCGGCCACGACAGCGTCGTGCTGAGCTACCGCAACGACCGCGGCCAGGAGTGCGCGGAGACGATCGTGATCGGCGACGACGGGCTCGCGCACCGCGGCTTCGCGCACTATTCGCCGTCGGTCGCGCGCCTGCGCGCCGAGGACCCGGAGCGGCTGAGAGACCGGTAAGAGCTACCGGTCCGGAGAACGCGCCGCGGCCCCTACCGTGCAGGCGTGAACCGTTGCGTCCCGTGCGCGGCTCTGGTGGGCGGAAGCGTGAGCGACGTCGCCGAGCACGGCTCCCGAGCACTGCGATGACCCCGCGCATGAACCCGATGCGGGAACGTGACGCGGCCATGCGGCGCGTCTCGCGCGCCACCAAGTGGATCGCGGGCATCGCCGCCGCGCTGACCGGAGCCTTCGTGCTGCAGGCCGCGGACGCGATCCCCGGACACTCGAAGTCGACCGGCACCGGCTCCAGCTCGAGCAGCTCGACGGGCGCGACCGCGCCGTCGGGTTCGTCGTCGTCCGGCTCGTCGTCGGGGTCCTCCTCGACGGTGACGTTGCCGCCGCAGGCCGCGGTTCCCGCGCCCAGCAGCAACTCCTCGAGCGGCGGCACGACGAGGCTCGTCCCGCACACCCGGAGCTCGGGCTCGTGAACCCCGGCGCGGTGCTCGCGGCGACCGCGCCGTCGCCGCTCTGGTACCTCGCTCGCGCGTCGGGCGTGGTGAGCCTCGTGCTGCTCACCGTCAGCACCGTCCTCGGCATCGCCACCACCGTGCGGTGGAGCAGCGAACGGTGGCCGCGTTTCACGCTGAGCTACCTCCACCGCAACGTGTCGCTCCTCGCGTTCGTGTTCCTCGCCGTGCACATCGCGACGATCGTGGTCGACGGCTTCGCGCCCATCGGCTGGAAGGACGCGGTCGCGCCGTTCGTCTCTGGGTACCGCCCGCTGTGGCTCGGGTTCGGCGCGCTCGCGTTCGACCTCATGGTCGCGGTCGCGGTGACCAGCCTCGTCCGACGCCACATCGGCGCGCGGCTCTGGCGGGCCGTGCACTGGGCGAGCTACCCGCTATGGACCCTCGCGGTGTTGCACGGCCTCGGCTCGGGCACCGACACCCGCACCACGCTCGTCCTCGTCGTCTACGCCGCGTGCGTGGGCGCGGTCGTCGCCGCGGTCTGGTGGCGCTGCGCCGTCGCGGTGCCGCGCGATTCCGCCGCCCGCACCGGCGCGATCGCGGTCAGCGTCCTCGGGCCGGTCGCGCTCGCGATCTGGACTCTGGTCGGCCCGCTCGGCGCGCACTGGGCCGCACGCGCCGGCACCCCGGCCTCGCTTCTCGGCACATCGAGCTCGGGTACCACGAGCTCCGCCTCGAGCGGCGGCACCGCGCCGACGACCGGCTCCCTCGGCTCCGACTTCTCCGCGTCGTTCTCGGGCAGCGCGGGCGAGACGACGAGCGGCAACACCGCGTCGGTGGTGGTGAACGGCGAGCTCGCCGACGGGAGCGACGGCACGCTCACCGTCTCGTTCCGCGCCGACCGCGGCGCGTCGCAGCTGTTCGTGCAGTCCGGCACGGTCACGATCGCCGACCGATCCGGCCGGACGATCTTCACCGGCACCATCACCGAGGCCACGGGCGGACGCATCGTCGCCGTCTCCGATTCCAACGGCACGACCATCCGGGTCACGTTCGACACCTTCGACCCCGGAAGCGGTCGGGCGAGCGGATCGGTCCAGACGGTCTCGCCGGACGGCGAGAGGAACGACCGGTGAGCGCCGCCGCGCTGGTCCCGCCGCCGGCGCGCCTGGATCCGACGCGCCTCCCACGGATGCTCGCCGGGCCGCGCGGCGAGCGTGCCTCGTTGGACGTGCACCTCGACACGTTCGGCCTGCTCGACGTGGACCGGGCGCGCGACGGCTTCGTCGACGCGGTGGAGCAGAGCGGGCTCCTCGGGCGCGGCGGGGGCGGCTTCCCCACCGCGGTCAAGATGCGCGCGGTCGCCGGCGCCCGCGGCCCGCGCGTCGTCGTCGTCAACGGTTCCGAGGGCGAGCCGCTGAGCCACAAGGACGCGCTCCTGCTCGCGCGCCGGCCCCACCTCGTCATCGACGGCGCCGAGCTCGCGGCCGGGACCGTGGGCGCGGACGAGGTGATCTTCGCCGTCGACCGCGCCCACACGAGCGCACGCGCCGGCGTCGAGCAGGCCCTCGACGAGGTGCCGCGCCGCTTCCGGTCGCGGCCGTCGTTGCGCGTGGTCGACGTGCCGAGCCGCTACCTCGCGGGCGAGGAGTCGGCGCTCGTGCACTACCTCAACGGCGGCGACGCCAAGCCCACCTTCGTCCCTCCCCGCCCCTACGAGCGCGGCGTGCGCGGCCGCCCGACGCTTGTCCAGAACGTCGAGACCGTCGCGCAGCTCGCACTGATCGGCCGCTACGGCCCCGACTGGTTCCGCGCCGTCGGCGCGCCCGAGGAGCCGGGAACCGTGCTCCTCACCATCGACGGCGTCGTCGCGAAACCCGGCGTGCTCGAAGCCCCGACCGGCGCGACCCTCGCGTCGATCGTCGAGGCCGCGGGCGGGCTCACGGAGGAGGTCGCCGCGTTCCTGATCGGCGGCTACTTCGGCACGTGGTTCCCCGCCGAGGCCGCGTGGCAGCTTCCGCTGTCGCAGCACGGGCTCCGCCGGGCCGGCGGCGGCCTCGGCTGCGGCGTGGTGTACGCGTTCCCACGGGCCGCGTGCGGCGTCACCGAGACCGCGCGCATCGCGGCGTGGCTCGCCGCCGAGACCGCGGGACAGTGCGGCCCGTGCGTGCACGGCCTCGCCGCGCTCGCCGGCGAGCTCCAGTCGCTCGCCGCCGCCCGTCACGCCGCACGGAGCGTCGAGCGCGTGTCGCGGTGGGCGCCGCAGATCATCGGCCGCGGTGCGTGCCGGTACCCCGACGGCGCGACCCGCTTCGTCACCACTGCGCTGGAGGCGTTCGCGGCCGACGTCGAGCTCCACGCCGCGGGCCGGGTCTGCGCCCATTCGGGCGCGCCGCCGCTCCTGCCCGTCCGGGAACCGCGCGAGCGGGGCTGGCGATGAGCGGCGTGCTGCGGGTCGACCCGATCGCGTGCGACGCCCACGGGGTGTGCGCGGAGCTGTTTCCCGAGTGGATCCGGCTCGACGACTGGGGCTACCCGATCGTCAGCGACAACCCGATCCCGGACGAGCTGCTCCCCCACGCGCGCCGCGCTGTCGCCGCGTGCCCCAAGGTCGCGCTCGTGCTCCGGGAGATCGCCGCGCGCGCCGGCCTGCGCTGACCGACGGGCACGAACCGGCCTACGCTCGCGGCGTCCGGCCCCGACGAGGAGCGTGCGGCATGGCGCGGGAGCGCGCGTTGGTGGAGGAGCAGCTGGCGAGGATCCCGCTCTTCGCCGACCTCGATACGCGCCACCTGCGAGAGGTGGCGCAGCTCGTCACCGAGATCGCCGTCCCCGCGGGCACCCCGCTGATCGACCCCGCGCTCGGCGGCCAGCTCGTCGTCGTCGTGGAGGGCGCGATCGAGGTGCGCCGCGGCGACACCGTCGTCGCGACCGGGGGTCCCGGGATGTTCGTGGGCGAGATCTCGCTGCTCACCCAGCGGCCGCCCACCGCGCAGGTCACCACCACCGCGCCCTCGGTGGTCGAGGTCATCAACCGCCGCGAGTTCCAGACCCTGATCGCCGACATGCCCGACGTGCGCCAGACGCTCATGGACACGATGGCGGCGCGCCTCGAGGAGCTCAGCGAGCTCGACCCACTCGCGGGGTTCTGACCCGCGTTCGACCCGCGGCTTCCCCGTCCTCGTCGTCGATGGCGTCGATGGCGTCGACATCGTCCTCGTCGAGGGCGTCCACATCAGGCTCGTCGTCGACGAGCGCGTCGCGCAGACGGAGCAGCGCGGTGCGGATCCTCGTCTTGGCGGTGCCGAGCGGGATCTCCTCGCGCTCCGCGATCTCGCGGCCGGTGAGACCCCAGATCCCTGCGAGGAGCACCGCGCGGCGTTGCTCCTCGGGCAGGTCCTCGAGCGCGACGCGCAGCCGGTCGACGTCGGCGAGCGTGTCGACGATCTCGCTCGGGTCCCAGTCGGAGCCGGCGTCGGTGCGCGCGAGGAGAGTGTCGGGGTCGACCGGCACCGCCCGGCGTGCCCGCACCGCGTCGATGACGAGGTTGCGGGTGATGGTGAGCAGCCAGGTGGTGACGTTGCCGCGCCGGGCGTCGAACGTGCCCGCATGGCGCCACGCGCGCAGCATCGCCTCCTGCGCGACGTCCTCCGCCGCCCGCGGCTCGCGCAGCATGCTGATCGCGAGGCCGAAGACCCGGCGCTCGAACCGCGCCACGAACGCCGCGCTCGCCTCGGGCTCCGAAGCGCCGTACCCGGCGAGCAGCTCCTCGTCGGACGGACCGTCGGGCGCCGGGCCACGTGGAGGACGCCTCGGGGAGCCGGGCTGGACGGACGACAGCATGATGGTACCTAATTTCGTTCTCGTGTATCGTTACATGCGGATCGTAACCTGATCCATTGCGTTACGCAAGACGTTGTAACGTAATTCACCCAGGATTCAGGAGCCCTGTGACCACCGAGCACCCCACCGCCGAGACCGACCTCCCCCGCCGCCCCGGGCGGCCCCGGGACGCCCACTACGACGAGGTGATCCTGCGCGCCGCGCTGCGGATCCTCCAGCAGGACGGGTACGCGGGCCTCACCATCGAGGGCGTCGCCGCCGCCGCCGGCGTGGGCCGTCCCACCATCTACCGGCGGTGGCCGTCGAAGACCGCGCTGGTAGTGGCCGCGCTCGGCCAGTCGACCCAGATCGCGCTGCCCGAGGTCGACACCGGCTCGCTGCGCGGCGACCTGGTCGCGCTCCAGCGCCGGCAGGTGGAGCTCATGAGCGCGCCCATGAGCCGCCGGGTCACCGCCGGCCTGGTGGCCGACCTCGCCACCGATCCCGAGCTCGCCGCCAGTTACACCGAGCAGTACCTCGCCCCGCGGCGGGAGCTCGTGTTCCGCGTCCTCCAGCGCGGGGTCGACCGCGGCGAGCTCGCGCCCGACGCCGACCTCGCGTTCATCTACGACCTGCTCGTCGGCCCGCTGTTCATGCGGTCGGTGGTGTGGGGCGAGCCCCTCGGTCGCGACGCCGCCGAGCGCACCGCCGACGTCGTGCTCGCCGCGTTCGGCCTGCAATGACGGGCGACGCCCAATGACCGGAGATGGTTGGCCGGCGCACCTGCGCGTGGGAACGCTTCGGTTCGCACGCTCCAGCGCGCACTACGACGAGACCGTCGGGTTCTACCGCGACCGCGTCGGGCTGCCGGTCATCGACGAGTTCCACGAGAGCTACGGCGAGGACGGCACCATCTTCGGGCTGCCCGACTCGCGTACCCACCTCGAGATCGTCCGCGCCCACGGCGACGACGCAGCCGTGCACGAGTTCGACGACATCGTCCTCTACCTCGCCGACGAGCAGGCCGTCGCCGACGCCACGCGCACACTGCGAGCCCACGGCGTCGAGCCGACGCCGACGCAGCACCCCTACTGGGCCGACTGGGGCGGGATCACGTTCGAGGATCCCGACGGCCGCCGGGTCATCTACGTGCCGTGGGTCTACCGCGGCCGCGCCTGACCGCGCGCGAGCGCACTACTTGCGGAAGCCGTGGCCGAAGAAGCCGCCCTGGGGCCGCGCGTGCGCGTGGTAGTGGTCGGGGATGTTCCGCATGTTGTCGTCGACGTAGTGCGGGACGGTCAGCACGTGCACGGCGACGATGGCGAGCTGCGCGTGCATGTGGGCGAGCACCTCGAGGCTGGGCGTCGCGCTGTGCTCGCGCCACACGACCATCGGCACCGCGCAGATCTCGCAGTCGGCGATCCAGCACACCTCGTCCTCGTGGAACCACGGCGTGATGCGCGCGGCCTCGCACAGGTCGCAGTGGTCAGGCACGAGCCACCTCCGTTTCGTCCTTTGGGCGTGTCGTCTTCTTCGGGCCGTCGTCCGCGGGCGTGTCGTCCGCGGGCGTCCTCACCGGCGTGAGGGTCGCCGGGTCAGGAGCTTCGCGCCGATGACCGCGAGCGCGCAGCACCGGCGCGCTTGGCCGGGAGCGACCGCGCGTACGCGGTCCCGAGCCCGACCCACCTCTGGAGCTGGCGCTTGGTGCGGACGTCGTCCGCCGCCACCCGCAGCCACCCGGACATGGGCCGGCCGCGCATGACCGCGGTCGACGCCGGAGTCGTGTCGACGAGGTCGTCCGACTCCGCGGGATCCACGCGCACGAGGATTCCGCCCTGCCCGCTCGCCGCGATCGCCATGTTCCCGCCGACGAGGAACGCGACCCCGCCGAACATCTTCTGCTCGGTCAGGCCGCGCTCGCCCTCGACCAGCTCCCGGATGCGTTCGGCGAGCTGCTCGTCGTAGGCCACGCCCGCACTGTATCCCTTCGAGGGTTGACATGCAGCCATCCGGCTGCCTATATTGGCAGCCAAGCGGTTGCATGTCCGGTTCGAGGGCTCGGGGCCGACCACCCCGCGCCACGCCCGAGGAATCGGGCCCGAGGAATCGGGTCTGAGGAATCGGGTCTGAGGAATCGGGGAGGAGGAACGGGTGGACGAGGTGTTCCGGGCGCTGGCGGATCCGAGCCGTCGGCGTCTGCTCGACAGCCTGAACGCCACGAGCGGGCAGACCCTGCGGGAGCTCTGCGCCGGTCTCGACATGGCCCGGCAGTCGGTGAGCAAGCACCTCGCGGTGCTGGAGGCGGCCAACCTGGTCACCACCGTGCGGCGGGGCCGGGAGAAGCTCCACTACCTGAACGCCGCCCCGATCAACGACATCGCCGACCGCTGGATCAACCGATACGACCAGGCGCGCATCCACGCCCTGGCCGATCTGAAACGAGCACTGGAGGAGCCCGCCATGGAGAAGCCCGAGTTCGTCTACACCACCTACATCCGCACCACCCCGGAACGCCTCTGGGAGGCACTGACCGAGCCCGCGTTCACCGAGCGCTACTGGGGGCCCGGGTTCGAGTCCGACTGGCGCGTCGGGTCGACCTACGTCATGACCCAGGACGGCGTGGCGGTCGCCGACCCCGCACAGGTGGTGCTCGAGTCCGACCCCTTCCGCCGGCTCTCGTACACGTGGCACACCTTCACGCCCGAGTGGGCCGAGGCACGCGGCATGGACGACGAGCTCTGCGCGCGCCTCGCGGCCGAGGGGCGCTCGAAGGTGACGTTCGACATCGAGGAGCAGGGCCCGATGGTGAAGCTCACCGTGGTCCACGACGACTTCGACCCTGGAAGCATCGTCGCCGAGCGGGTCAGCGGCGGGTGGCCGCGCGTGATGTCCGACCTCAAGTCGCTGCTCGAGACGGGGGTCACGCTCGACGCCGGTTCCAACATCTCGATCGCCACCGGGCGCGACCACGCCCCCGCCTAGCGAAATCGCGTCGGCGGCAAACCGGGCGCGCCCCGCGCCGGTACACCAAGGAGCCGTTACAGCAAGGAGCCGGTACACCGAGGAGAGGCAGGAGGGAGGAAACAGGCATGTTGACGGTACGGACCATCGGAGACCCGGGCTACTCGGTCGAGCTGCCGGTCGCCGCCCGCCCCGACGAGCTGTTCGACGCGCTCACCACCCTCGACGGGCTCGCGTCGTGGTGGACCTCCGTGGTGAGCGGGTCGCCGGCCGAGGTCGGCGGCGAGGTGACGTTCGGGTTCGCCGACCAGCACGTCGTCATGCGCGTCGAGCGCGCCGACGCCGCGCGCGTGGTGTGGACGTGCCTCCGCCACACCCGCTTCCCGCAGTGGCGCCACACCAGGCTCTCGTTCGGGTTCGAGCCCCTCGACGACCGCACCACGCTCCTCGCGTTCTGGCACGTCGGGCTCGTGCCCGGGCTCGGCGAGTGCCACCAGGTCTGCTCACGCGGCTGGGACCACTACCTCGCCAGCCTCGCCGGCCATGTCACCGGCGAGGGCGGCAGCCCGTGGGGTTCGGAGAGGTTCCGCCGCGCGGTGGCCGCCCGGCGCTGACCGGGCCGCGGCCTCTGGCGCGCCCGGCCGTCAAGTCGGTACCCCTTGACAGGGTCCCGCCCGGGCACTACACACAGGGCGCCTCGCGTGCAGCGACGGGCACAGAATCCGCGATCGGGAGGGGCCCGTTGGACCGTTCGTACCAGGCGTCGGCCGACGTCCACGTGCTTCCCGCACACCTCGACATCCCCGGTGTCGGCACCCTGATCGTCAACGCGTTCGTGCTCCTCGCCGAGCAGCCGGTCCTCGTCGACTTGGGACTCGGGATGGACCGCGACGAGTTCATGGCGTCGCTGCGGTCGATCGTCGACCCGGCGGAGCTGCGGTGGATCTGGCTCACGCACGACGACGCCGACCACACCGGCAGCCTCGACGCGGTGATGGCCGCCGCGCCCGACGCCACCCTCGTCACCCACGCGCTCGGCGCGCTGCGGATCACGACGTGGTCGTCGCTCGCACTGGATCGCGTGCACGCAATCGTTCCGGGTGAGGCGCTCGATGTCGGCGACCGGACGCTCACGGCGCTCCGGCCGCCGACATTCGACAACCCCACGTCGACCGGCTTCCACGACTCCGCGTCGGGCGCGTACTTCGCGGTCGACACCTTCGGGGCGATCCTCCCCGAGGCGGTCGACGATCTCGCCGCCGTGCCGGAGCCGGCGCTCGTCGGCGGGATGAACGCATGGGGATCGTTCGACTCGCCGTGGACGCAGTGGATCGAGCGCAGCCGCTTCGACGCCATGCTCGGCGAGGTCCGCACGTTGGCGCCCACGCAGCTCTTCTCGGGCCACCTGCCGGCGAAGGGCGGCAAGCCCGAGCAGCTCATCGACATCGTGGCCTCGCTCCCCGACGGGGAGGCGTTCGTCCCGCCGAACCAGGAGGCGTTCGCCCAGATCGTCGCCGCCATGGGGGCGCCCGCCGCCTGACGGCCCACGATCCCGCGATCGCCGCGATCCCCGCGATCGTGCGCCTGTCCGCGAACATGGCCGGGTGTCGCGTCGCTCCCTCGCGCCGCTGAGCGCGGTCGTCGTCCTGCTGTTCACCGCCGCGGCCTGCTCGGGGTCGTCCTCCGCGAAGCCCGGGGGTACCACCACCCCGGCGGCGGGCACCTCGGCCGCGGCGGCCACCTCGGCGGCGCCGGGCACCACGACCACCAGCGCACCCGCGACGCCCACCCAGCGGGAAGAGGCTCCGCTTCCCGCCGCGGTGCAGGAGCTCGCCGGCGCGGCGACCCCCACCCGCTTCGTGGTCGCCGGCGGCTTCGACGTGAACCGCCAGAGCGTGTCGAGCACGTACGTGTTCGACGGGACCCGCTGGTCGAACGGCCCCGCGCTCCCCGTCGTGGTGAACCACCCCGCGGCCGCCGCGCTCGGCGAAGACGTGTACGTGGCCGGCGGGTACGTCTCGGGCAACGCGAGCCCGCGCGTCTTCCTACTCGCGAACGGGGCGAACGCGTGGCGCGAGGTCGCGCCCATGGACCACCCGCGCGCCGCGGCCGCGCTGCTCGCGCTCGGCGGCCGGCTCTACGTGCTCGGCGGCGTGTCGGGCTCGACCCAGGTGACGCCGGTCGAGCGCTACGACCCGGCCAAGAACACGTGGACCGATGTCGCCCAGCTCCCTCGGCCGCGCAACCACGTCGGCGGCTACGTCGACGCCGGCCTCGCGTGCATCGCCGGCGGGCGCGAGCCCGCCACCAGCAGCTCCGTCGACTGCCTCGACACCATCGACCTCTCGTGGCAGTCGATGCCCCCGCTGCCGACGCCCACGTCGGGCGCGGCGGCGGGGATCGTCGACGGCCTCGTCGCGGTGGCGGGCGGCGAGCCCACCGACGAGACCCACCTCGTCCCGGTGGTGCAGGAGCTGCGCGACGGCGCCTGGAGCTCGGAGCCGATGCTCGACCCGCGCCACGGCACCGCGTTCGGCCTGTTCCACGGCCGGCTCTGGATGTGCGGCGGCGCCCACGCCCCCGGCTACGCAGCCAGCGCGACCTGCACCTCGATGGGCTGACGCGGGCGCCCGCGCGGCGGCCCGGCGTCGCGGCGTCGGCTCACGCGGGCGCCGGCGCGAGCCGGACCGCGTCGACGATCCGGCGCACGTCGGCGCGCTCCCCCGCGATCGCCACGTACTCGCGGTTGCGCACGTGCGAGACCGTCCCCACCTTCTCGCCCTGCGGGTTGTGGATGCCGATCTGCGCGCCGACGTAGCGCTTGGAGTCGAACTCGAGCACCTCGACCGCGCCGTGCACCGAGCACATGTCGCGCAGCTCGTCGAGGCTCACCCAGGCCTCGTCGTTGTAGGAGACCAGCACGACGCGCGCGTGCACGTCGGCGATCGTCCGGCGCAGCGCGTCGGGCATCTCCCGCTTGGCGTTGAACACGCTCCGGGTGCTCGGGTCGCGCGCGTCGACCCGCTTGCACGCCACGCCGTAGTGGTCGGGCGCGTCCCACGCCACCAGCGTCTCCCACACGTGGTAATTGGTGAAGTAGCGGTGCTGGTTGTAGGGCGGGTCGAGGTACGCGAGGTCGAACCCGCCGAGCGCGGGCGCGAGCGCACACGCGTCCCCGCGCACGGCGCGGCCGGAGCCGTCGAGCAGCTCGGGCACCCGGAGCTCCATGCGCTGGTAGGAGCGGTCGGCCCACTGCTTCACGTACGCCATCTGCACCCCGGTGGTGGAGTCGACCCGGTCCGCCGCCTCGACCAGGCTGGTGAGCAGGATCGGTTCGAGCGGCGACCCCGCGTGGTCGCGGGCAATGGCGTCGCGGATCGCGTCGACCCGCTCGCCGTTGTGGGGCTGGAGGAAGCGCGACCGCACGCAGAACGTGTCGGTGAAGTACCCCGGTTCGCCGGGCAGGGCGTCGAGCGCACGGATCACGTCACCCAGCTCGGCGCGGTCGACCGTGCGTGCGTCGGCCTCCACGTAGCAGCGCGCGAACACCTCCGAGTAGCGGGCCGCGTCCACCGCGGTGACGTGCGCGCCCGCGAGCTTGAACGCCTGCGCGACGCGCGTGGTGCCGGCGAACAGGTCGAGCGCGGTCGTCGCGCCCGCGGCCTCGCAGATGCGCGCCAGCACCGGGACGAGCCGCCGCTTCGAGCCGATGTACTTGATCACGCGGTCACCGCGTCACGCCGTCACGCCGTCGCGCCGTCACGTGGTCACCGCGTCACGCCGTCACGCCGTCACGCGCACCGACTCGTCGAGCGCGGCGCGCCACTCGGCGATGAGCGCCAGCGCGCCCTCCGGGCCCTCGCCGCGCAGGAGCCGCGCGATCAAGGCGCTGCCGACCACCACACCGTCGGCATGCCGCGCTGCCTCCACCGCCTGTTCGGGCGTCGAGATCCCGACGCCGAGCAGCACCGGCTTGTCGGTCGCCGCCTTCAACCTCCGCCCCATCTCCGTCGCCTGGGTCGCGAGGCTCGCACGCTCCCCCGTCACCCCGAGCAGCGACACGCCGTACACGAACCCGTGGGACCGCTCACAGATCGCGCGCAGGCGGTCGTCGGGCGTGGTGGGCGCGGCGAGCAGCACGGTCGCGATCCCCGCGTCATCGGCGGCGTCGGCCCAGCCGTCGAGCTCGTCGAGCGGGAGGTCGGGGATGATGGCGCCGGAGATGCCCGAGGCCGCGAGCAGCGCGGCGAAGCGCCGGAAGCCGAGGTGGCCGACGGGGTTGGTGTAGGTCATCACCGCGAGCGGCGCGTCGACGTCGAGACGGGCGGCGTCGGCGATGATGCCCTCGGGCGTGGCGCCGAGGTCGAGGGCGCGCTGTGACGCCTCCTGGATGGTGCGCCCGTCCATCACCGGGTCGGAGAACGGGATGCCGATCTCGACCGCGTCGGCGCCCGCGGCCACCACCGCCCGCACCACGTCGAGCCAGCCGTGGCCGAGCCCGCCGGTGACGTAGGGCACGAGCAGCTTGCGGCCGACGGCGCGCCGCTCGCGCAACCGCGGCTCGAGCGCGATCACGGGCGGTCCCGGCAGGTCACGGGGGCGAAGAGTACCGGCGGCGCGGCGCCCGGTCCCGCTTCATCGGCGCCGCGCGGTCAGCCGTCGAGCGGGTGCGCCTCGGGCGGGATGATGATGCGGTTGCCGCGGTCCCACGTGAAGTAGTTCCAGATCCAGTTCACGAGCACGACGAGCCGGTTCCGGAAGCCGACGAGGAACACGAGGTGGAGGCCGAGCCAGCTCAGCCAGCCGAGCGTGCCGGCGAGCCGGATCCCGAGCGGCAGCTCGGCGACGGCGGAGCGGCGCCCGATCGTGGCCATCGTCCCCTTGTCGACGTAGCGGAACCGGCGCGTCGGCCGCCCGCTCGTCCGGCGGAGGATGCTGCGCGCCACGTGGCGGGCCTGCTGCATCGCGACCGGCGCGAGCTGCGGGTAGGGACGGCCCTTGCGGTCGTGGCCGGCGCCGAGGTCGCCGATCACGAACACCTCCGGATGCCCGGCGACGCTCAGGTCGTCCCCCACCTCGACCTCACCCCGACGGGTCTGCGGGAGCCCCAGGGCGTTCGCGAGCGGGTTCGCCATCACGCCCGCGCACCAGATCACCGTGCGCGACGTGAGGCGCGTCCCGTCGGCGAGCTGCACCCCTGCCGCGTCCACGGAGGTGATCGCGGTGCCGAGCCGAACCTGCACCCCGCGCGCTTCCAGCTCTGCGCGCGCCTCCGCGCGCGACTTGGGCGAGAACGCGCTGAGGAGCGCGGGGCCGGCCTCGATGCAGACGACCTCGGCCCGACCGATGTGGGCGCGGTCGAAGTCCTTGGCCAGCACCTTGGTGAACAGCTCCGCGAGCGCGCCGCACAGCTCGACGCCGGTGGGTCCGCCGCCGGCCACCACGAAGCACAGCTCGCCCTGGTCGAGCAGCGCGGGATCGCGGTCGACGGCCTCGAAGCGGCCGAGCACGGTGCTCCGCACGCGCGTGGCGTCCTCGAGCGACTTCAGCGGCAGCGCGTGCTCCTCGACGCCGGGAACGCCGAAGTCGCTGCTCACCGCGCCCGCGGCGAGCACCAGGTAGTCGTAGGCGATGGGCTCGCCGTCGACCACGAGCACGCGGCGGCCGTCGAAGTCGACGCCGGCGACGCGCTCCCGGTGGAACTCGACGTTCGGGTCGCGGCGCACGACGCCGCGCACGCTCGGCGCGATGTCGTCGGGCGCGACGCCGGCCGTCGCCACCTGGTAGAGCAGCGGCGAGAACGTGTGGAAGTTGTGCTCGTCGATCAGCGTGACATCGACCGGCGTGCCCGCGAACGTTCGGGCGGCGGTGAGCCCGCCGAAGCCTGCCCCCACGATCACGACGCGCGGGTTCGCCATGATCGCGGGCGGCGCCTCGGCTCAGCCGATCTCGGCGAGGCGCGGGATCGCCGGGCCCCACACCTGCTCGAGCGTCTCGGCCGGGTCGCGCTGGTACGGCCCGGTCACCACGGTCTGGACGCCCACCGCGTGCAGCGCCTCGGCCTCGCGCAGGATCGCGTCGACGCCGTCGTCGGGGTTGCGGCCCGCCATGATCATCGACGTCACCTCGATCTCGCCGATGTCGCGGCCGACGTCGTCGCAGTGACGGCGCAGCACGTCGACCTTGTGCTTCACCACCGAGGCGTCGCCGAAGATGTTGCACGCGTCGGCGTACTGCGCGACGAGCCGGAGCGTCTTCCGCTCGCCGGAGCCGCCGATCATGATGCGCGGCCGCGGCGAGCTGAGCGGCGGCGGCGAGCACAGCGTCTCCTCGAGCTGGTAGTGCTTGCCGACGTACTTGCCGTTGTCGTCGCTCCACATCTGGAGGCAGATCTGGATCGCCTCCTCGAGCCGCTCGAAGCGCTCGGCCAGCGGCGGGAACGGCACGCCGAGGCCGTCGTGCTCGCGCTCGTACCACGCGGCGCCGATGCCGAGCTCGGCCCGCCCCTCCGACACCACGTCGAGGGTGGTGACCGTCTTCGCCAGCAGCCCCGGGTGGCGGTAGGTCACGCCGGTCACGAGGAGTCGCAGCCGCAGCCGCTCGGTGCGCCCGGCGACGAAGCCGAGCGCGGTGTAGCCCTCGAGCATCGGGTCGGACGCGGGCGCCATCCGCTCCATCTGGAACCAGTGGTCCATGAACGAGAGGGTCTTCACGCCGATCCGGTCGGCGGCCTCGGCCACCGCGGCCACGGTCGGGCCGATCGCCTGCGGTGCGCCCGGCCAGTCGAACCGACTCACGTGCACGTCGACCTGCATGGGGTCCTCCTCGGTACGAGGTGCGGGGCGTGGGGTGCGGCCCTCCGTCGCCGACGCTACTCCCCGCCCGCGAAGCCTCTTCTGGCTGACACCTCTCGGGAGATCAGGAGTGCGCGCCTGCGGGACCGCCGGCGAGGCGTTCGGCCACCTGCGCGGCGTCCTTGTCTCCTCGACCCGAGAGCGTGACCAGCACCGTCGAGCCCTGCGGCACCGAGCGACCGGCCTCGCGTGCGAGCCAGCCGATCGCGTGCGCAGGCTCGAGCGCGGGCACGATGCCCTCGGTCTCCGACAGGAGCAGGAAGCCGGCGATCGCCTCGTCGTCGGTGGCGTACTCGTAGTGGGCACGGCCGTCGGCGGCGAGCTGCGCGTGCTCGGGCCCCACGCCCGGGTAGTCGAGCCCGGCGCTGATCGAGTGCGCCGCGAGGATCTGGCCGTGCTCGGTCTGCAGGAACAGCGACCGCGCGCCGTGCAGCACTCCGGGCACGCCACGACTCACCGACGCGCCGTGCTTCCCCGACTCGAGCCCGTACCCACCCGCCTCGACGCCCACGAGCCGGGCATCGGTGCCGAGGAACCCGGCGAACGTGCCCATCGCGTTCGAGCCTCCACCAACGCAGGCGACCACGTAGTCGGGGTCGGCGCCGCCGAGCACCGCGCGGCACTGCTCGCGCGCCTCGTCGCCGACGACCCGCTGGAACTCGCGCACCATCCACGGGTACGGGTGCGGGCCGACGACGGAGCCGATGCAGTAATGCGTGCTGTCGACGGTCGCCACCCAGTCACGCAACGCCTCGTTGATCGCGTCCTTGAGCGTCGCGCTGCCGGTCTCCACCGTCACGACGTCGGCGCCGAGCAGCTGCATGCGGAACACGTTCAGCGCCTGGCGCTCCACGTCGACCGCGCCCATGAACACGAGGCAGTCGAGCCCGAACAGCGCCGCCGCAGTTGCCGTCGCGACCCCGTGCTGACCGGCGCCGGTCTCCGCGATGACCCGCTGCTTGCCCATGCGCCGTGTCAACAGCGCCTGGCCCAGCACGTTGTTGATCTTGTGCGAGCCCGTGTGCGTCAGGTCCTCCCGCTTGAGCAGCACCCGCAGCCCGAGCCGCTCCGACAGACGCCCGCACTCGGTGACCGGCGTCGGACGCCCCGCGTAGTTCTGCAGCAGCCCCGCGAGCTCGCCACGGAACCCGGGATCCGACCACGCCGACCGGAACTCGGCCTCGAGCTCCATCAACGCGGGCACCAGCGTCTCCGGCACGTACCGCCCGCCGAACTCGCCGAACCGCCCGAGCCCCTCCGGCTCCGGTCCGGGCGGCCCGAGCACCACCGGCTCCCCGCGCACCGGCGCGCTCACCAACGGCTCCGTCTTCTCGCGCCGGTCCTGCTCACGTCACTCACCGCGCAGGAGGGTACCCGGGGCCACCAGGCGGTCGTTCCTCACTAGCCGCGAAGTTCCCCACGAACCCGCCAGCGCACGCTTGGACCGCCGGGCCGGCGGGTGGGGTTGGGGTGCGCGCGGTGTTCAGTTTTCAAGGTGCTGGTGTGTCGGGTTGCCGATGCGCGTCCGCCTCATGGTCCGGCACGGGGGTTGGCGGCCTGCCACTGCTCGTCGTGGCGGACGAGTCGGAGGCCGTCGGGCCGGTTCGGGTTTCCGTCCAGGACCCAGGGTCCGTGGGGGACGAGCCGGCTGTGGTGGTCGGTGCTGCCACCGGTACACACCGCGGCGAGATTCGCGAGACCGTCGTCGCCGCCCCAGCTCCGAGGCACCAGGTGATGCACCTGCAGGCCGGTGCGGCGCTCGCAGCCGGGCCAGCGACAATGCCCATCACGCACCAGCACTGCCCGCACGATCCTCGGCGACATTGCTGTCGTGCGCCGGCCGCGGGCCCGCGGCATCCAGTTGTCGTCGATCAGGACCGGCTCGATCTTGGCGTTGGCGCGCAGCGACTCGACCATCGCGTCGGGCAGCGGGATACCGGCGATCTCGGCCGGCCCCTTGAAAGGCACCTCCACCATCAGCAACGGTTGGGGCCGGGCCACCGGGCTCTCGGCGTGCTCGTAGCGGCACGCGAGCTCGACCAGCGCGTCGGCGCCGCGATGCTCTCGGCTGTCCCACGGCTCACCCCGGGCCGGGCGCATCCGGTCCACCAGGCGGTTGATGACCGCTTCGAAGCGGGCCCCGTCGAGATCGGCGAGCTGACCGGAAAAGCCCAGCATCCCGATGTCGCGCTGCCACCACATCCGAAACCCGCGCGCCTCGCGGCGCTTGCGGGCGTCCTCGACCGTCGGCTTGCGTTGGGTGCGCACCATGCGGGCCAGCTCCGCCGGCGCGGTGTGCGGGCCCCGCTGGGCCCACTCGGCGTCGCTCACCGCGTCCGCGAGCGAACACACCGAACCCAACTGCTCGTCACTCAACGCGCCCGCGTGCGCCGCCGCCGCCACCGCCGGCAGCGACTCCAACGCCCGGGCGGTCTCCACCGTCTCGCGCACCGTGCGACACGACACCCCGTCACGTCCAGCCCACGAGTCGTCGAGCGCGCCGCGCTCGTCGAGCACCCGGGTGACCGTTAGCTCCTCCACATGGAGGCGGCGTTGCTCGCGCACCAGCTCGTCGCGGCGCGCCACCAGCCACACCGTCGGCCGGCACCGCAACCCGTCGAGCTGCTCCGAAACGTCGAACATGCCCGCATCACACCACGGGGGTGTGACACTCATCCCCGAACCTCGAGCCCCGAAATCCCGCCCGCGTCGGAATATCGCCGGCGATTATGGCGTCTTACTTGAACTATGCCGACATCGCCGTCGACATCGCCGTCGACCAGCCCCATCAGCTCGACCATCCCCACGAAGTACTGGCACGTGCTCGACGACGGCCGGATCCAGTGCGACGTGTGCCCCCGGGCCTGCAAGCTCCGCGAGGGCCAGCGGGGCCTCTGCTTCGTGCGCGCCCGTGAAGACGACCAGATCGTCCTCACCACCTACGGCCGCTCGAGCGGCTTCTGCGTCGACCCCGTCGAGAAGAAGCCCCTGAACCACTTCCTGCCCGGATCGTCCGTCCTCTCGTTCGGCACCGCCGGGTGCAACCTCGCCTGCCGGTTCTGCCAGAACTGGGACATCTCCAAGTCGAAGGAGATCGACACCCTCGCCGACCAGGCCAGCCCCGAGACCATCGCCCAAGCCGCGCTCGACCTCGGCGCCCGCAGCGTCGCGTTCACCTACAACGACCCCGTCATCTTCCTCGAGTACGCGAGCGACGTCGCCGACGCCTGCCGCGCCGTCGGCGTGCGCTCCGTCGCGGTCACCGCCGGCTACGTCTGCGACGAGCCCCGCCGCGACTTCTTCTCGCACGTCGACGCCGCCAACGTCGACCTCAAGGCCTTCACCGAGGACTTCTACCACCACGTCAGCGGCGGCCACCTCCAAGACGTGCTCGACACGCTCGAGTACCTCGTGCACGACACCGACGTGTGGGTCGAGATCACCAATCTCCTCATCCCCGGCCACAACGATTCCGACGCCGAGCTCCACGACATGACCACGTGGATCGTCGAGCACCTCGGCCCCGACGTCCCCGTGCACTTCACCGCGTTCCACCCCGACTTCAAGATGCTCGACGTCCCGCCCACGCCGCCCGCCACCCTCACCCGCGCCCGCGACATCGCCGTCGGCAACGGCATCCACTACGCCTACACCGGCAACGTGCACGACCGTCACGGCGGTAGCACGTTCTGCCCCGCGTGCGGCGAGCGCGTCATCGAGCGCGACTGGTACGAGCTCGGCGCCTACCGCGTCACCGACGACGGGCGCTGCGCCGCGTGCGGCACCGCGATCGCGGGCCGGTTCGACGGCCCACCCGAGAGCTGGGGCGCGCACCGCGTGCCGGTCCGGCTCGCCTCCTTCGGCGGTGCGGCGTGAGCGGAACGAACGGCGCCGACATCCGCGTCCGTCCGCCCGCGGTCGCGGGCAGCTTCTACCCGGCCGGGGCCGAACGGCTCGCCGCCGACGTCGACGGCTATCTCGCCGCGGCGTCACCGAAGCCGGGGGCAACGACCACGGGCGCGCCGGCGAACCGCGCGCCCAAGGTTCTCGTGGTCCCGCACGCGGGCTACCAGTACTCAGGTCCCGTCGCCGCAAGCGCGTACGCCATGCTCGCCGCATCGCGCGACACCATCAAGCGCGTCGTGCTCATCGGCCCCGCGCACTACGTGCCGCTCGACGGCCTCGCCGTTACCTCTGCCGACGCCTGGATCACGCCCCTCGGTCTCGTCCCGATCGACGACGACGCGCGCCGCGCCGTCCTCGAAGTTCCCGGCGTGGTCGTCGACGACCGCGCGCACGCACCCGAGCACAGCCTCGAGGTGCAGCTCCCGTTCCTGACTCGCATGCTCGACGACTTCCGTCTGCTCCCACTCGTCGTCGGACGCGCCACCCCCGAGGTCGTGCCGGCGGCGCTCGACCGCGTGTGGGGCGGCCCCGAGACGCTCGTCGTGGTGAGCAGCGACCTCAGCCACTACCACCCGTACGAAGTCGCGCGTGCCCACGACCGACACACCGCCGACGCCATCCTCGCGGCCGACGGCGACGCGCTCGCACCCGACGACGCGTGCGGCTCGTACGCGCTGCGCGGGCTGTTGCACACCCCGGGCGTCCGAACCCTTAGACCGCATCTGCTCGACCTCCGCTCGTCCGGCGACACGGCCGGACCGCGGGACCGAGTGGTCGGCTACGGCGCGTTCGCGTGGGAGGCGGCATGACCGAGCCGCGCCAGCTCGACGACGCGCAGCGCGACACGCTGCTCGAGCTCGCCGAGGACACGCTCGCGGTCGCGCTCGCCGCGCGGCAGGTTCGGCTCCCCGGTCCCGACGCCATCCCCGATCCCGACCTGTGGGAGCCGGCGGCGACGTTCGTCACCCTCGAGCGGGGAATCCAGCTCCTCGGCTGCATCGGGACCCTCGAGGCGCACGAGCCCCTCGCGGTGTCGGTCGCCCGCCACGCGCTCGGCGCTGCGTTCGCCGACCCGCGCGTGCCGCCGATCACCCACGCCGACTACGTCGAGATGAGCATCAAGGTCTCCGTGCTGTCCGAGCCGGTCCCCCTCGCCGCGAGCTCGGCACGCGAGGTTGCCCACGCCGTCGAACCCGGCGTCGACGGGCTCGTCCTCGCGGCGCCCGGCTACAGCTCCACGCTCCTGCCCTCGGTGTGGCGCCAGCTACGCGAGGTCGACGACTTTCTCGACGCGCTCTGGGCCAAGGCCGGCCTGCCGCCCGGTGCATGGCTGCCCGGCACCCGCGTCCTCCGCTACACCACCGACGAGTTCGGCTCCCCCGGCCCCCGCCCTCCCGCGTTCGAGCGCGCCGCGTAGCAACCGGCGAAGGCGCGCGACGCCTCGCTACAGGTAACCGTGGCGTCGGCAATCGGTTGCCTCCCCATCCTCGATCGACGACGTCGATGGCGCACGTGGCCTGACAAACATGGCCGCGTGCCGGAGGGAGGCCGGTAGGGTGGCGCGGCTCATCAAGAGTGACCCGAGGGATCTGGCCCAGTGACGGTCCGGCAACCGGCTTCGGCGCGGTGCCAACGCCAGAAGCGATGAGGAGACACCGTGGGATCAGGTCGTCGACAACGCGGTCGTGTGCTTCCGGTGCGATGCTGCGGCTCCTACCGGCTCGGCCACGACGTGCATTTCATCCAGGTGAGGCTCTCGTCCGAGGACGGCGCACGCGTGGCGCACTCGGTCGAATCCGTCGGCGACGATGGCACGATCGTGTTCGCAGACGGCACGAGCTGCTGGAACCACGATCCCGAGCGGCTGCGCAGCATCCTTGCCGTGCGCGGTCCCGATGTGACACTCGGGAAGTTCGGTGTGTTGCGCGCCCCCTCTTCGGACGGCTGGTATTGCTTCAGCGTCGCGGACGCACCTGACCCCTGCCGTCCCGAAACCGCTGAAGTCCGCCCGGGCGAATCGCTCGTTGACGAGTTGATGCGCCGTGGTGGCGTGCTCCGCAGCACTCGCCAGACAGGCGCCGAGACTGACCCGTCGCCCCGACGAAGCCCCGATATCGGACCTTCCGGCCTTGAACCGGCGTCGCCTCACTGCGCCAATCGAGCCACGCGGCGTGGAGGTCGTGCCGATCGCGGAGAGATCGAAACCAGATAGCTATCACCCTCGAGAACCGCGCTGTCGCACCTGTGGTGGTGACCCGGACCGTCGCGTCGTCTGTCTGGTCGTGACCGGCGAGAATCAGAGCTCATTCCGCCCTGGCGACGCGGTTTGCTACCGCCTGACAACGAGACGGTCCTCACCGCGACCGTACTGCGTCTCTTTGATGACGGGTATTTGATCCAGCTCGATCCGCCCGGACCTGGCGGCCCGGAGCCGGAAGTCGCAAGCCGGATCCTCGCCGAAACGAACGCGTTCCTCGCCGCCCACGGCGAGCCGCTCCTCGACTATCAGGACGCCTTGTTCGTCGCCCCAGAACATCTAGAAAGGTGCTGAGGCTCCGACGAAGCTGCCCCTGATCGGCACCTCGGGGACGCCTCTTGCGACAACAACCGCGCGCTATGCGACGCGTGGTCCGCGACATGTTCGCGGTACTGGATCCGCAACCCGAGCCGTCGATCTCGGTCCGCCGACACGTTCGGCTACCGCCGCCGGCAAGCCTCAATAATGGCGATCGAGTCGCCGTCGGGATGACGCACCACGGGCTCCCGACAATTCCGGTACGGCGATGGCCACAATGCTGTCGCCGGCCTGTTCGGTGTCACGGACGATGTATAGCCAGCGGCGTTCCATACGAGCCGCGACCAATTCGCGCCTTGCACGCCGGCGGCACGCACCGAAAGCATCCTTGACCCGCCTGCTCGAGCGGTCTCGTCGGAGTCTCCAACGCCGGGAGCGGGACGCCTCACGTCGTTTCCGCAGGTGAGAGCCACGATGTCAGCGTCCGACGGTTCCCTCGATTGACCGCTCCTTGCCGGGGTGTTGTGGCAAGTCCGTGTCGCCGTCAAGTGCGTGTCACGCGCCCGCGACCCACGATTCGCAATCCCGGCGGGAAAGGTCTCGCAAGATCAGC
>CAZDJK010000085.1:0-75797 GCA_964505725.1 uncultured Bifidobacteriaceae bacterium
AGGGCAAACGTCGAGATCACGATGGTGAGCCGCGGGCGGTTCCTGAGTGGCGCATACCCGAGGCGTTCGATTCCCACGCCGGCCGCGAACAGCAGGACCAGCATGCCGAGGTACATCGGGACCTGGCCCCACCCGTGCTGGACGAGGAGCCAGAAGCCGACGTACGCGCCCAGCGTCACGAGGTCGCCCTGGGCGAAGTTGATCACCCCGGTGGCGTTCTGGAGCAGGACGATGCCGAGCGCGACGAGCGCGTAGATCGAGCCCTGGCTGATCCCGCTCATGAGGATCGCAATGAAGCGTTCCAACGTTCGGGGCCCTCCCTTCCAATCCGGATCGGCGCCGGCGGAACGGAACGACGATCTTCGGTGGCGCCGGAGACCGGCGACCGGCCCGAGGAGATCGGGTCGGTCGCCGGGTGCGGCGTCGTGCCGATCAGTTCGGCGACGTGACGTTGGTCTCCTGCTTGGCGAGCGTTGCCACGCCGTTCGGGTAGTGCGCGATCGTGATCGAGTGGATCATGTTGTTGTTGGCGTCGGCCTTCTCGGTGCCACACACGCCGTCGTAGCTGATCTTCTTCATCGCCGCGGCGACCTTCTGCGCGTCGACGCTCTTCGCCTTCTCCGCCGCCGCCTTCCACAGGTTCACGGCGTCGTAGCCCGTCGTGCCGACGCTGGCGGCCGGCGGCCCGCCGAACGCCTTCTTGTACGCCGCGACATACGACTTCGCCGCCGGCGTCGTGAGCAGCGCCGGTCCACAGGCGGCCTGGAGCGAGTACACCTTGTCGGTGAGCAGCGACTGCGGGATCAGACCCGCCGCTGCGGCGCTGCCGGCGCTGAAGGTCATGATCGACCCCTTGAACCCGTTGGCCGCTGCCGTCTTGACGGTGAGGCCGTCGGTCGTCGGGTAGCCCCACTCCCAGATCGCGTCGGCATTCATGCTGTTGGCGGCCAGGATCGGCTCGGTGACGTCCGTGGCGACCGGCGAGATCGCCCGGTGATCGGTCTGGACGTTGGCGGTCTTGGCCTGGTCGAGGATCGTCGCCCCGCCGTCAGTGGGCGCGGAGTCCTGGGTGTTGATGACCATCATCTTCTTGACCTTCTGGTCGTTGAAGAGGAAGCGGTCGGCAGCACCCGCGTACTGCGACACGGTTGGCCCGAGGCGGAAGTAGAGATCGCCTCCCAACGCGCTCGGAGACGTCAGCTTCGGGTCGAGCGTGTTGTGGATCACCAGGACCTTGGCGCCGTTCAACTGCGCCGCCGACGCCTTCAGGCCTGCGGATATCCCGTACCCGGTGACGAGGTCGGGGTGATACTGCAGCGCGAGCGACGTCGCGGTCGCGGCACCCTGCGGCGTGATGTCGGTGTCGAACGTCTTGTACTCGACCGGGCGTCCGAGCACGCCGCCCGACTTGTTGATCTGCTTCACCGCCAGCTTGAACGCGTTGTCCGCGCCCGGAACGTAATTCGAGCCCGAATAGATGCCCATGAGCGCGATCTTCAGCGGCTCCTTGCTCGATGCAGCAGATGTCGGCGCCCCGCTGACCGCCAGTGCGGTGAGCGCGAGTGTCAACACCACGCCCGCGGACGCGAGCTTCCTATGCATGCCGAACTTCATCGACGCATCCCCCTTACCCCCTGAGCACGCCGCCGCGTGCAACTGCGTTCTTGTAACATCCGGCCCGCCTATGCGTCAATTGCTGAGCGACCTGGCGGTTGTCGAGTTGTCGCGCGACGCGGCAGGCGAGTACTGCGGCAAGGTGTTCGCAGATCTCGGCGCGCGCGTGATCAAGGTCGAGCGTCCCGAGGGCGATCCGCTCCGCGCGCGCGCACCCGCGTTCGCGCACCTGAACACCAACAAGCGCAGCGTCTCGATCGGGGACGATGACGGAGACCGCGCGTCACTCGAAGAGCTCGTCGCAATCGCCGATCTCGTCATCGAGAGCGCGGAACAGGGCGACCTCGCATCGATCGGCATGTCGCGCGACTCGCTGCGCGCACAGCATCCGTCGTTGGTGGTGACGACCGTGAGCGGGTTCGGCACGACCGGCCCCTACAGCTCGTACCAGTGGTCCGACCTCGTCGCGCAGCTCGCGTCGTGGTCGACGTTGCCCCAGGGCCCGTCCTTCCTCGTGCCGGTCAAGCTGCCGCGCATCGTCGCGCTGTGCTCGATCGGGCACACCGCGGCACTGGGCGCGCTCGCCGCGGTCATGCGATCGCGCGCGTCGGGAGCCGGCGCTCACGTCGACTGCGCGGCCTACGAGGCGCTCGGCACGGTTCCGTCACGCGTGGGGCGCTACCTCGGCTGGGAGTACAAGGGGCGGCAGCCACACCCGCCGGCTGCCTCGAGCACGAGCGACACGCTGCTGCCCACGGGCGTGTTCCCCTGCGCCGACGGCTACGTGTCGATGATGTCGACCCCTCAACAGCTCAACGAGATGCTCTCGGTGCTCGATGACGACGGGCTGCGCGAGGCGTTCGCCCGACCGGACGCCTTCTCGCGAGGGGAGACCAAGGAGGCGATGGACACCGCGCTCTACCCGTGGCTGTTCGAGCACACCCGGGCCGAGCTCACCGCCGCCGCGCAGGCCGCCGGCTGGCCGTTCGCCGGCGTCAACACGCCGGCAGAGGTGCTCGAGGTCGACCACCTCCACCAGCGCGGGTTCTGGGTCCCTGCCGACGACCCCGCTGCCGGCGCGGTGCTCCTCCCGGGGCCGCCCTACCGCCATGCCGAAGGGGGCTGGTGGCTGCACCACCCCGCGCCACCGCGCCCGGGTGCAGCCGGCCACCGGAGCGCGTCGACCGCGCTTGGCGCCCCTGCGCGCGTGCCGGCGGCGGGGCCGGCCGACCCCGAGGCGCCTCCGCTGCGCGGCGTGCGCGTGCTCGACTTCACCACCGTCTGGTCGGGGCCCTACCTCACACAGCTCCTCGCCGACCTCGGCGCCGAGGTGATCCGGGTGGAGAACCCGTCGGTGTTCCCACCCACCACGAAGGGGTACCTCCCGCGTCCGGATCCGTCGATGCTGCTCGGGAGCCTGCTCGCGATGTACGCACCGCTCGCCGACGGCCAGGAGGACCGGCCGTACAACCGTCACGCGATGAACAACTCGATCGCGCGCAACAAGCTCTCGTGCACGCTCGACCCGCGACGTCCGGAGGCACGCGAGCTGCTCATGCGCCTCGTCGAGCAGTCGGACGTGTTCGTGGAGAACCTCAAGACGTCGACCCTGCACCAGATAGGCATCCACGAGACGCAGCTCCTCGAGCGCAACCCGCGGATGCTCGTGTTGCGCATCCCCGCGGCCGGCCTCACGGGCGACTGGGCGAACTACACGGGGTTCGGCGCGCAGTTCGACGGGCTCAGCGGGCTCTCGTACCTCACCGGCCACCATGACAGCGAGATGGTCGAGACGCCGTCCACGACATACATGGACGCCGCCACCGGGCCCGCCGGCGCGTTCGCGGTGCTCGCCGCGCTCCACTATCGCGCCTCGGTCGGGCGCGGGCAGCTGATCGAGATGGCGCAGTTGGAGAACGTGCTCAACCAGCTCGGTGACGTCTTCGTCGAGAGTCAGCTCGGCGGAGAACCGCAGCGGCTCGGCAACCGTGACCCTTCGCAGGCGCCGCAGGGCGTCTACCGATGCCGCGGCGAACAGGGGTGGCTCGCGATCACGGTGAGGAACGACGCCGACTGGGCGTCGTTCGCGCGCGCGATCGGACGGGAGGATGTGCTCGCCGATCCGCGCTTCGAGGACGTGGCGGGGAGGTACGCGCACCACGACGAGCTCGACGAGATCATCGGCGCGTGGACGTCGGGGCAGGATCCGATGAACGCCTTCCACTGCCTGCAGCACGTGGGCGTTCCCGCCGCCCCCCAGCTCGACGAGCGCATGCTCGCGGAGGATCCACACGTCGCGGCGCGCGGGTGGATCCGCCCGCTCACGAGCCGCGACGTCGGCACGTACCCGCACATCGGCCACGCGTTCCAGGGCGTCCCCCAGGTGTGGGAGCGGGGGTCGCCGGTGCTCGGCGAGGACAACGAGTACGTGTTCCGGACGCTGCTCGGTCTCGGCGCCGACGAGTACCAACGGCTCGTCGACGCCAAGGTGATCGTCGAGGACTACCTCGACGGGGACCTCAACCCGTACTGATCGCCCGACGCCTCGACCCCGATCACTCCGGCGGGCAGGTCAGAAAGCTCCTTCATCATCGGAGTACCTCCTCAGTACGGCGTCCCGCGCGGGCCGAGCGGCTCGAACACGGGCGGCCGCCGGGCGACGAACGACGCAACTCCCTCCGAGAAGTCCGCTTCGTGCTCGGGCCGTCGCTGGAGGTCGAGCGCGTCGGCGTCGGACTCGGCGTAGCCGCGCATCCAGTCCTCCCAGAGCTGGCGCTTCGCGTGCGCCACCGCGCGCGGCGAGCAGCTCTCCGCGAGGTCGCGCGCGTACTCGTGCGTCGCGGGCAGCAACTCGTCTGCCGGCAGGGCGCGGTTGACCACGCCCATGGCGGCCGCCTCGACGCCCGTGATCGTGCGCGCCGACAACAGCAGGTCCGAGGCGTGCCCGGTCCCCACGAGCCGCCCCAACAACCAGGTGACCCCGAACTCCGGCGCGAGGCCGCGTCGCGTGAACGCGGTCGCGAGCTTCGCCTCATCCGCGGCGAAGCGGACATCGCAGAGCAGTGCCTGGAGGAAACCGATGCCGGCGCAACCTCCGTTGATCGCGGCGAGGAGCGGCTTGCGCACGGACAACGGGAAGCCCATCGGGCGAGTGCGAACGTAGGGACCGGCGCCCGACTGCGCGCGCTCGTCGAGGATGGCGGAATCCATGCCGGCGCAGAACCCGCGGCCCGCCCCCGTCACGACGATCACACGCACATCGGGATCGTCGTCGGCCGCGGTGAGGAGATCGAAGTACCGGTCCTCCATCTCGTAGGTCCACGCGTTGAGACGCTCGGGGCGGTTCAACGTGATCGTCACCACCGCACCGTCCCGCTCGTACCGCACGACTTCGTCGCTCATGGCTCTCCCTGGCGTTCGTCAGCGCGTCGTCACGACATCGTCAGCCCGCCGCTCACCGAGAGCGTCTGGCCGGTGATGTACCGGGCGCCGTCACCGGCGAGGAACACGACGGTCGGCGCGATGTCGTCGGGCTGCGCCACCCGCCGCATCGGAATCGCGCGCACCAGCGCGTCACGGAGGCCGGGGCTCGTGTCGCCGATCTCGGCGAGCAGCGCGGTGTCGGTGGGCCCCGGGCAGACGCAGTTGGCCCGGATCCCGTGGCGCGCCCCTTCCCGGGCGATGGTCTTCGTGAACGCGATGATCCCGCCCTTGGTCGCCGAATAGACCGCCTCGCCGGACGATCCGACGCGCCCGGCGTCGGAGCCGATGTTCACGATGCTGCCGCGCCTGCGTTCGATCATGCCCGGCATCACGACGTGGCAGGCGTTGATCGGGCCGAGCAGGTTGATGCCGATGATGCGCGCCCAGACATCGGGCTCGCTCTCGACGAACGGCCCGATCACGTCGATCCCGGCGTTGTTCACGAGCACGTCGACCGGCCCGAGCACGCTTTCGACGCCCGTGACCGCGTCGACGACCTGAGCGCGCGAAGACACGTCCACCGCCACGCCGACCGCACCGACGCCGTGACCGGCCGCGATTCCGGCGGCGCGCTCGGCCGCGCGGTCGCCGTCGAGGTCGAGCACCCCGATCCGGGCTCCCTCGGCCGCGAGCGCGTCGGCAATGGCGGCGCCGATGCCCTGCGCGCTCCCGGTGATCACGGCCACCTTGTCCGCGAGCTCCGAGCCGCTCAACCCGCACCCCACGGCGGCGGATCCTCCGACGTCGGCCCGGAGAAGCTCGGCGATCGCTTCTCCACGTGCGCGGCCAGCCCTTCGGCGGCGTCCGGCCCGCCGAAGCCGAGGAACTCGTACGCGAGCGAGGCGTCGAACGCCGGGCCGAGCATGCGGTAGGCGTGGTTCAGGCTCTGCTTCGTCCAGCGGATGGCGCTCTGGGCTCCCTCGGCGAGCTCGCCCGCGATCGCCATCGCCTCCTCGAGCACCGCGTCGTCGTCGACGCACAACGACACCAGCCCGATGCGCTCGGCCTCCTCGCCCGAGAGCGGACGACACGTGAGCAGGTAGTACTTGGCCTTCGCCATGCCGCAGAGCAGTGGCCAGCAGATGGCCGCGTGGTCGCCGGCGGCAACGCCGAGCCGAGTGTGCCCGTCGATGATGCGCGCGGTGCGCCCCGCGACCGACACGTCGGCGAGCAACGCGGCTACGAGCCCGGCGCCGACCGCAGGGCCGTGGATCGCCGACACGATGGGCTTCGAGCAGTTGACGACGTTGAGCACGAGGTCGCGTGCCTCACGCAGCACCCGCACCCGTGTCGAGTAGTCGTCGGTGATCGTGCGGAGCAGGTCGAAGCTCCCGCCGGCCGAGAACCCGCGCCCCGCGCCCGAGATCACCGCAACGCGCGTCTCGGGATCCCGGTCGACCGCGAGCCAGACGTCGGCGAGCTCGCGGTGGACGCGCGCGTCCACCGCGTTGATGCCCGGGGCGTCGAGCAGCACGTGGAGCACGCCGGGACCCGGACGCGTGAAGTGCAGGCCGGGGAAGTCGTCGTAGCGGTCGCCGACCGGCGCCGGCTCGTTCATCGGTGTCCTCTCCGGTGCGATCGGGTCCGATGCGATCGGGTCATTCGAAGGTGATGACGCTGCGCGCGAGGCGGTCCCCTGCCGCGAGCTCGGCGTACCCGTCGTTGATCTCGTCGAGCGCGATCCGCTGCGAGATCAGCTCGTCGAGCTTCAGGCGGCCCTGGAGATAGAGATCGAGGTAGTAGGGGATGTCGACGTGGAAGCGGTTGGAGCCCATGAGGCAGCCCTGGAGGCGCCGCTCCCCGAACAGCGTCATCGCCGGCAGCTCGATGGTGGTGCCCGCCGGCAGCACGCCGACGATCGTCGCCAGGCCGCGGTTCCGCAGCATCGCGAACGCCTGCTCGGCCGTCACCTTGCGGCCGAGCGCCTCGAACGCGTGGTCGACGCCACCGCTGGTGAGCTCACACACCGCGTTCACCGGGTCGACGGCGGACGCGTCGACGGCGTCGGTGGCCCCGAACGCGCACGCGAGGTCGAGCTTGTCCTGCGCCACGTCCACCGCGATCACCCGGGACGCGCCGGCGATCACCGCGCCCTGCACGATGTTGAGCCCGATACCGCCGCACCCGACCACCGCAACCGTCGCTCCCGGGCGCACCTCGGCGGTGTTGAACACCGCGCCGAGGCCGGTGGTGACCGCGCACCCCACGAGCGCGGCGCGGTCGAGCGGCACGTCGCGGCTCACCCGCACCACTGCCTGCTCGGGGAGGAGCATCTCTTCCGCGAACCCGCCGATGCCGGCGAACTGCGCGACCGCGCGGCCGTGCTCCTCGAGCGCGGGCCCGAGCTCGGGTGCGCGCCGGGGTGGTGCGGTGCACAGGTGCGGTCGGCCGACCGTGCACCACTCGCAGCTCCCGCACGCCGCGGACGTGCACGCGACCACGTGGTCGCCCGGCGCCACCGAGCGGACTTCCGAGCCGACGGCGGCGACGACACCGGCGGACTCGTGGCCGAGCACGTTCGGCACGGGGACCGGCAGCAGTCCCTGCATGCAGTGGAGGTCGCTGTGGCAGAGGCCGGCCGCGACGGTGCGCACGAGCACCTCGCGCGGACCCAGGGCCGCCACCGCGACCTCGGTGACGTCGAGCTGTCCCGGGCACTCGTGCAACACGGCCGCGCGCATGTGCATCTCCTCGCGCTCGGGGACCGTCGACGGTCCCGACGGGAGGAGCGTACCGACCGCGCCCGTTACGATCACGCCCGCCCAGGCGACCCACGGAGGCGGGCGTGACCACGCCGGAATTCCATCTCTTCCTGCCCCAGATGCGCATGGCGCTCGACACGATCGTGGCGCGCGCGCAGGCGGCGGAAGCCGCCGGCTTCGAAGGGGTGTGGGGGATCGACCACTTCAGCCCGCCCGGCGCGCCGGAGGGTGGGATGTACGAGGCGATGACCACCTCCATGTGGCTCGCGGCGCGGTCGTCTCGCCTCTCGGTCGGGAGCCTGGTGCTCTGCGACTCGGTGCGCCATCCCGCGCTCCTCGCGCAGCAGGCGGTCACGATCGACCACGCCTCGGGCGGGCGCTTCGAGCTCGGCATCGGGTCGGGCTCGGTGCCCGAGGAGCTCGCGACCTTCGGCATCGGCGCCATGTCCACCGGCGAGCGCATCGACCGTCTCGACGAAACCCTCGAAGTGCTGCGTGCGCTGTGGACCGGCGAGCGCTTCGACCACGAGGGCACCTACTTCGCGCTCCACGGCGCGATGCAACGGCCGGTGCCGACCCGCCCGATCCCCGTCGTCATCGGCGGCACCGGCCCGCGCATGATGGCCCTCGTGGCCCGCCACGCCGACTGGTGGAACGTCCCCACGCACCAGCTCGATCGGCTCGACGAGATGCGTCCACGCGCCGGCGGGGCGCGCGTGTCACTGCAGCAGATGGTCGCGTTCGTCCCGTCCGAATCCGCGCGGGAGGAGGTCGCCGCGCTCGCCGCGCGCCGCTTCCCGCCCTCGAACAACGTCGTGGTCGGCGATCCGGCCGAGCTCGTCGACCACTATGGCTCGCTCCGCGAGCGCGGTGTCGAGCGCTTCTACGTGTGGTTCACCGACTTCGCGGATCCCGCCACGCTCGCGGCCTTCGGCGAGCGCGTCATCGACGCGGTCCGCGCGTAGGCGGCGTTCGCAGTGCCCGACCCCGTCATCCGCGTCCGGGCGTGCCTGTTCGACGTGTTCGGGACCGTCGTCGACTGGCACGGGAGCATCAGCAGGGACCTGTCGGCGTTCGCGGCGGCGAAGGGCGTGACCGGTGTCGACTGGGTCGAGTTCACCAGACAGTGGCGTGCGCTCTACCAGCCGGCGATGGAGGAGGTGCGCAGCGGACGCCGCCCGTGGACCATCCTCGACGTGCTGCACCGCGAGGGGCTCACGCAGCTCCTCCGCGAGCGGGGGCTCCTCGGAGACGACGGGGCGCCGTTCGACGACGGCGACGTCGACGCGATGAACCTCGCGTGGCACCGGCTCGACCCTTGGCCCGACGTGGTGTCCGGGCTGACGCGGCTCAAGACCCGTTACGTCGTCGCGCCGTGCTCCAACGGCAACGTCGCGTTGATCGTCGACATGGCCAAGCGCGCCGGGCTGCCCTGGGACGTGGTGCTCGGGGCCGAGCCGGCGCGCGCCTACAAGCCCATGCCCGAGGCGTACCTGGCATCGTGCTGGATGCTCGGCCTCGCACCCCACGAGGTGCTGATGGTCGCCGCGCACAACCCCGACCTCGATGCCGCCCGGGCGTGCGGCTTGCAGACCGCGTTCGTGCCCCGCCCGACCGAACGCGAGACCGAGCCCGGCGCCGGGGTCGACCTCGCGGTCGAGGACTTCGCCGACCTCGCGACCCGGCTCGGCTGCTAGACCGGCGATCCGGACCAAGAACGAGCGAAGAGGAGCAGGCGATGGAGACACGCGTGTTGGGTGGTTCCGGGATCAACGTGAGCGAGCTGTGCCTCGGGGCGATGATGTTCGGGGCGATGGGCAATCCCGACCATGACGACTGCGTTGCCATCGTCGACCGCGCGCTCGACGCCGGGTACAACTTCATCGACACCGCCGACGTGTACTCGCGCGGCGAGTCGGAGACGATCGTGGGCCGCGCGCTGAAGGGCAAGCGCGACGACGTGGTGCTCGCCTCGAAGTTCTACAACCCCATGGGCGAGGACCCGAACCAGCGCGGCGGGTCGCGCCGGTGGATCACCCGGGCGTGCGAGAGCAGCCTGCGCCGCCTCGACACCGACTACATCGACCTGTACCAGATGCACCGGCCCGACTACCAGACCGACATCGAGGAGACGCTCTCCGCGCTCGACGACCTCGTGCACCAGGGCAAGGTGCGCGCGATCGGCACGTCGACCTTCCCCGCGGAGGCGATCGTGGAGGCGCAGTGGGCCGCCGACCGGCGCAACACCGCGCGCTTCCTCTGCGAGCAGCCGCCGTACTCGATCTTCACCCGTGCGATCGAGCGCGCGGTGCTCCCGACGTGCCACAAGTACAACGTCGGGGTCATCCCCTGGAGCCCGCTGAACGGCGGTTGGCTCACCGGGAAGTACCGGCGGGGCGAGGAGGCCCCGAGCGACTCCCGCTTCGGCCGCCGGCCGGGGGCGCTCGAGAGCACCACCGCGCAGCGCAAGCTCGACCTCGTCGACGAGCTCTCGGCGATGGCCGACGAGGCGGGCATCACGCTCATCCACCTCGCGATGGCGTTCGTGCTGCAGCACCCGGGCGTCACGTCCGCGATCGTCGGCCCGCGCACCATGCAGCTGTTCGAGGATCACCTCGGCTGTGACGAGGTGATCCTCGACCAGGCGGTGTTGGACCGCATCGACAAGCTCGTGCGGCCGGGAACCGACGTCGACGAGCGCGACTCGTACTTCCGGCCACCGGCGCTCGTCGACGCGAAGCTCCGGCGCCGAAGCTCGTAGCGAGGTTCGCCGTGCGTGTCCTCATGCCGCAGAGCCGGGTCGACGAGGAGATCGTCGACGCGCACGTCGCCGTGCCGGAGGTGCGCCCGCGCGGGCGGGCGCTGGTGCGCCTCAACATGATCTCGTCGGCCGACGGCGGTACCGCGATCGCGGGGGCCTCCGGCGGCCTCGGCAACCGCAGCGACCACGCCGTCTACGCCGCGCTGCGCGACCGCGCCGACGCGGTGATCGTCGGCCTCGCCACCGTGGTCGCCGAGCACTACCACGCGCCCGACGCGGGTGGCCTCCAGGTCTACGTCGTCGCACCCCAACCCGACGTGTCGGGCAACCCCGACCTGTTCGCGTCGGGGACCGCGACGCTGGTTCTGGCCGAGGACGCGCCGCCGTCACCGCCCGGCGTTCACGAGCTCCGCGTCGGCACCGGTGGGCGCGTCGACCTCACGGCGCTGGTGGGCGCGCTCGACGGCCGGGTGGCGGTGCTCGAGGGCGGTCCGCGCCTCGCGGGCGCGATGGTGGCGCTCGGGCTGGTCGACGAGCTGTTCCACACCGTCGCGCCGATGGTCATCGCCGGCGAGTCGGCGCGCCTGGCGCACGGACCGCCGGCGGATCCGGCCCCGTGGGAGCTCGACCACGGCTACTGCGACGACGCGGGCTACCTGTTCCTGCGGTACCGCCGGCCGGCTCGACGACCTCCGGCTCAGTAGCCCGAGTTGGTGCTCGAGGACGTCTTGGTCTTCGCCGGCGCGCTCGTGCCCGACACCATCACGACGTGCCACGTGCCACCGAAGGCGTTGATCCCCTCGCCGTTGGCGACGCCGCTCGTGGCGTCACCCATGAAGCGGTAGAGCGGGAGGCCGTTCTGGGTCACCTGGTCGGTGCCGGTCTGGACCGCCAGGTGCTTGACCGTCTTCGGGCCGGTTGCCTTGGCCCCTGCGGTCACGACGAGCGGCGGCCAGAACTGGGGGCACTGCCCGGTGCACGCCACCGCGGTCCCGTTGTTGGTGAGCGTGTAGAGGGTCTTGCCCTGGGCGTCGACGAGGACCTTCCCGACGCCCGGGACGGTGGCGACCTTGACCGTCGTCACCTTGGTCTTCGGCTTGGCGTCGGCCGCGTTCGCGCCGGCTCCCATCAGCACGACGGCCACTGCGAACGTCACGGCCATCATCGTCGTCACGCGGGCGCCTGCCCGCCGCCTCGTGCCAGTGCGCATGACCGTCTCCCTCGGGCTCCTCAGGATCCGCCCCCCGGTAGTACGGGCGAAGCCGGCGCGGGGATTCAGACGCCGAAGCGGCGGAAGAGCACCGCGCGCTCGCATCCCGCGGCCATTCCCGCGTAGCCGGCCATGTCGGTGAGGAACTCCTCCGGCTCGAAGCCGGTGCCGAGCCCGTCGATGTAGGCGCGGTGCTCCTCGAGCGAGGCGATGCCCCGCGCGAGCGTCTCGCCCACGTCGACGAAGTGGGTGGGTGGGTCCATGGCACCCACGTAGACGGCCCGCGTCCCCTGCCACGGTTCGCCGAGATCGGGGAACATCCACCGGTTGGCGGCGTCGCGACAGGCGTCGAGGGTGGCGAGGCCGACGGCGCGGTGGTCGGCGTGGTTCACGCCGCCGCTCTCGCCCCACGTGAGCTCGAAGTTGGTCGTGATCACCACATCGGGCCGGAGCCGACGGAACCAGGCGGAGAGGTCGCGGCGGAGCTCGAGCCCGTACTCGACGCTCCCGTCCGGGTAGCCGAGGAACACGACCTCCGACACGCCCACCCGCGCTGCGCTGCGGCGCTCCTCGTCCTCACGGAGCGGACCGGCCTCGGCGGGGAGCATGCCGTCGATCCCGGCCTCGCCGCTCGTGACGAGCACGTACGAGACCTCCTTGCCCTGGTCGGTCCACCGGGCGATCGCGCTCGCGATGCCGTACTCGAGGTCGTCGGGGTGCGCCACCACGGCCGTGGCCCGCTGCCAATCTTCTTCCACCGGCTGCATGTGACCTTCATATCCCTCTCCCCCGCCAAACTTGCGTCACTTGAACTGGTTATTTTCCGTTCAAGTGACGCAAGTTGGTGTGGGAGAGGAATCGACCACCTGGAGGAACTCATGACCGACGAGCTCGTGCTCACGGAGCTGGCCGACCGCGTGCTCACCGCCACGCTGAACCGGCCCGAGAAGCACAACGCGCTGGACGCGGCGATGCACACCGCGCTCTGGGACGTGATCGGGAACGCCGGGACGGATGACGCGGTCGGTGCGATCGTGATCCGCGGTGCCGGCAAGTCGTTCTGCAGTGGCGCCGACGTCACGCCCGGACCCGACCTGCCCAACGACTTCGAGCTGAACCTCCGCGGCGACATCGACGGGATGCGCCGCGGGATCGAGCGGTGGCGCAGGTTGCGCGAGCTCGGCAAGGCCGTGGTCGCGCAGGTGCACGGGTACTGCCTGGGTGAGGGCACCGACCTCGCCCTCCACTGCGACATCGTCGTCGCGGCCGACGACGCGCAGTTCGGCTATCCGATCGTGCGCTCGCTGGGCTCACCGGTCACGCACATGTGGACCTACCTGGCGGGGCCGCAGTGGGCCAAGTACGTGCTCATGACGGGCGACAACGTCGACGGCGCCACCGCGGCGCGCATCGGCCTGGCGCTGCGCTCGGTGCCGGTCGACGAGCTCGACGAGGTGACCCATGCGATCGCGGCGCGGATGGCGAGCGTGCCGCTCGAGCTGCTCGCCGCGAACAAGGCCATCTGCAACAAGGCCGTCGACCTCATGGGGTGGGCCCTGCTGCAGCAGCTCGCGGTCGAGAACGACGCCATCGCGCACAAGGCGCAGGCCGTCGCCGAGTGGCACGAGATCGCCCGGCGCGACGGGCTGCGCGCCGCGATCGCGCACGGCGAGCGCGGCCTGAGCTAGCCGGCGCGGCAGAGACCCGAGGCGCTCAGCGCCCCATCTGCTTGGGGCCCTTGAGCTTCTCGACGAAGCTCTCGATCGGGATCGCGGGCAGCGTCGTAACCTTGACCGACCCGCGGGAGCCGAGGTCGACGGAGAGGTGCGCGATGGTCTCGTTGTCGGGCGCCTCCACCACGGTCAGAAAGTCGTAGGCCCCGAGCAGCGCGTACTGCGCCACCACCTTGCAGCCGAACTCGCCGATCTCGTTGTTCACTTCCGACAGACGTTCGGGGTTGGCGTGCAGGGTGTGACCACCCTCGGTCGTGAGCGTGCTGAGCAGTACGTATGTCGCCATCGGTACTCCCTCTTCTCGCGTCTCGACGATGTCCGGTCCTGACTCTGCGCCCTTCGGGCGCTCCCGTCCAGCCCTACCCGGTCGCGGTGTCAGGGAACCACCGTGACGTGGAGCGCAGGCGGGTCGTCGTCGATCTCGCCCACGAGGAGACCGATCGCGCGTTCGACGCCGTCGAGCCCGACGGTGTGAGTGTGGAGACGCTCGAGCGGATAGCGACGCGCGTTGATCAACTCGACCGCGCGCTCGACGCCCCAAGCAGACGCGCCGAGGACGCCGACGAGGTGGAGGCGTCGTTGCACGATCCGGTCCACCGGGAACTCCGCGATCGTGTGGCCGTCCTTGAGGCCGGCGAGCACGATCGTCGCCCCCGCTCGGGCGGCCGCGAGCGCGTCGAGCACGGGATCGGTGGCGATGGGCGTCGTGTCGACGACCCGGTCCGCGCCCGCACCCCCGGTGAGGGCCTTGACGCGCGCCACCACGTCGTCCTCGCCGACGACGAGCGCGGCCGTCGCACCGAGCTCGAGCGCGAGGCCGAGCTTCGCCCGGTCGCGGGGCAGCCCGGTGACGACGACCTGTCCGGCACCTTGCTCCAGCGCCGCGAGCAGGCACGCGAGGCCGCGTTGGCCGCAACCGAGCACGAGCAGGGTGTCGCCGTGCCGCGTCCCGGCGGCGCGGATCGCCCAGTCGAAGCCGGCGCCAATCGGATTGAACAGCACCGCGTCCTCCACTGGGAGGTCGTCGGCCATCGGGACGAGCACGGTGTTGGGCGCGAGGACCATGTACTCCGCGTACCCGCCCCACAACCCGCTCCCGACCGACGCCGACCGGAAGCCGTACGAGAACTGGTTCCGGCACGCACGCCCGGCGCGGCAACCGTCACAGGTTCCGCACGGCCTCGTCCCGTGGACCGCGACCCGGCTGCCCACGTCGACCCCGAGCCGGTCGCGCGCCTCGTCGCCGAGCGCCGCGATGCGCCCGACGACCTCGTGACCGGGGACGACCGGGTAGTCGTGCAACCCGATACGGCGCGTCATGCCGTCGAACTGCTCGACATCACTCCCGCACATGCCACAGCCCTC
Source organism: uncultured Bifidobacteriaceae bacterium (assembly GCA_964505725.1). Classification (GTDB taxonomy): domain Bacteria; phylum Actinomycetota; class Acidimicrobiia; order IMCC26256; family DASPTH01; genus CAVRJC01. The sequence continues at coordinate 14,869 of CAZDJK010000085.1, forward strand.
GATCCGCAGCAGCGCGCCACCGGAAGGCGGTTCCGGAACGTCGAGCTCGCGCACCTCGATGGCGCGGTCGGCGACCTGCATCGCCGCTCTCGCTCGCATCATGCTCCCCGGGTCCGAACGATGCGCGATGCTACCGACCGCCGACGGACGGACGGAGCGTCGATGAACCGAGTCGTGGTGATATCCGGCGGAGGCACCGGCATCGGCGCCGCGATCGCGCGGACGGTCGCCGAGGACGGCGCGCACGCGGTGCTCCTCGGACGGCGGGAGGAGAAGCTGCGGGTCACCGCATCGGCGATCGCGGACGACTGTGGCGCGAACCACGTGAGCTGGCTCCAAGCCGACGCGTCGGAACCGGGAGACGTCGAGCGGGTCGCCGCGCAGGTGCGCGACGCGCACGGCACCATCGACGGTGTCGTGAACAACGCGGGTGGGGGTGGCGGCCTGCCGGGTGCAACGCTCCGCGAGGTGAAGGAGAGCTGGCACCGCACCTACGACACCAACATGATCACCGCGGTGCTGCTCACCACCGCGCTGGCGCCGATGCTGCGCCGGCCCGGCGGGCGCATCGTGAACATCAGCTCCATGTCGGCGATCTTCGGTGCGGGCGGCGCCGCGTACGTCGCGGCGAAGGGCGCGCTGAACGCGTGGACACGCGCGCTGACCTACCAGTACGCCAAGGACGGGATCACCGCCAACGCGGTCGTCCCCGGGTTCACTCCCGACACCGAGCTCTTCGGCGGCAACCCACCGCCGGTCAGCGACGACGCGATCCGCGCCCGTTACCCGTCGGGGCGGGCGGGCACGCCGCAGGACATCGCGGGCATGGTGCGCTACCTCCTCTCACCCGAGGCCTCCTTCGTCACCAGCCAGGTGATCGAGGTCGCGGGCGGCGTGCTCCCGCCCGCGTACTGAGCACGCCGCTCCGGTCGCCCTCAGTGGTCACCGGGGAACACGTCGACCTCCGACACGTGCCACACGGGACTGTCGCCGGCGGTCTCGACGTTGAAGCCGTAGTCGTAGACGAGCGTGCCGCCGTAGGTTGCGCCCCACGAGACGAGCAGGGCCACGACGATCGAGAGCACGAGCACGCCGATCGTCGGGTACGAGCGGTCGTAGTCGACGAGCCGCCACACGATGTCGACGGCGGCCAGGATGGTCACGGTGATCATGATCCAGGCGTGGGTGTTCGCGGTCCGGCGCGCCTGGGTGCCTTTCTCGGTGGAGCGCAGCCAGTCCCAGAGGCCGGTCAGCGCGGCGAACACCGACACCGTGGCGCCGCCGATGAGCACGAAGGTGCCGGCTCGGTAGAAGTCGCGCGCCCACGACTCGCTCTGGCCCGCGAAGGAGATGATGTCGAACGCGGCGACGAGCACGTAGGCGACGACGGGGAAGTCGGTCAGCGGCGGGTGGAACGGCTTGCCCGCCCAGCCCCGCAGGCCTTTGAACTTCCTCCCGCGCAAGGTCAGCGTCGGACGAACCGAGAACTTCCGCATAGCCCGCTCCCCCTTCTCGAGCACGCTGTCGCACGCGACGTTATCGACAATGAGTCTTGGCGATAGTCAAGCGGGGCAAACCTCCCTTGGCAAGCGCCAAGCACCCCGGGGCCGGCGCTCAGCGTCGCACGGGTTGGCGCGTCGTCGCCCCGTCGAGCACGGTCGGCGGTGCGAGCTCACCCTCGTCGTGCGGGGCGCCTCGAAGCCCGCGCATCGTGCGCGTGGAGAGCGCGACGAGCGCGACCGCGGCCAACACGATGATCGACGGCTCCGCACCCTGGCGGAAGCGCGTGGCGCCGTGCAGTGCCATCGACATGAACGTCACGACGACCATCGGCACTACGAGCGGCCAGATGGGAACGCGCCGTCGACGCAACACGAACGCGCCGGCAAAGGCAAGGGGGAGCATCACGAGGAACATCGCATACCCCACGATGAGCCACGAGCGGACGCCGTTGTCACCCTGGTCGTAGGTCAACAGGGAAGAAGGGTTCCAGAGGTTCCACGTGCGCAGGACGCGTGCCGCGAGGACGACGGGGAGCCGGCCGAGATGGTGGGACATGTACCGCAGACCTGCCGTCGTTCCGGGTGCGAGGTCCGCGGCCTCGTTGTGGATCGTCCCGGGCGGATTGTGCTTCTTGTCGTATTGCGCGTACGCCCCGTACACGCAGTACAGATCCCACGAGCCGAGGCGCGTCCCCGAGTAGGTAGCAGGACAGTTCGCTCCCGCGATCGCCGTCGTCGTGTTGGTCGACGCGGGCACGAACCGGTCGAACACCACCTCGTTGCGGATCATCCACGGCCCGAAGACGATCCCGACGGCGAGCCCGACGACGACCAACGCCTGGAACCGCTGCCCCCACCCGGCGTACGAACGCCAGACGAGCGGTATGCCGAGGCCGAGCAACAGCAGCACGCCCTCGCCACGCGTGAGGGCGGCCAGCCCGATGAGCACGCCGAGCACACAGAAGCGAGGCAAGGTCGGCCGCTCGATCAACGAATAGGACACGAGCAGCGCGCCGGCCAAGAGAGGAATGAACAGCACCTCGGCGAACAGCAGCGCCGCGGGCTGGAAGAACATCGGGTACACGGCGGCGATCCCTCCCGCCACCAGCGCCGCCCACGGCCCGGCGAGCTTGCGCGCGAGCAGGGCGACCATCACGACACCGAGCGTCCCGATCAGGCTGGAGAACGCCTCGAGCTCGTGGAGGGACCGGAAGCCGAGCGCCGCGGGCACCGCGAGGATCAGCGGGTAGAGCGGAGGGTGCTCCGCGGTTTGCACACTCCGCGACGGGCTCGCGGCAAGCTCGTACGGACGCACGTAGCCCTCGCCGTCGGCGATCTGGCGCGCGACCGAGTAGTAGAAGAACGAGTCGCCGGTCGTGAGCGCCCGGTCGCCGTGCGCCTCGACGAATGCGATCCGGATCCCGAACGCCGCCACCGCGATGACGGCGAGGGCCACGAAGAAGCGACGCGGCATCATCGGCGCACCATCCAGCCGGTGACGCTAGCCCGTCGACCGAACCGGAGCGCACAGGGCTGCCCGGTACACTCGCACCCGTGTCGAAGCTCGGCGGTGTCGTGGGGGAGGTCCGACGCGTCTTCAACCAGAGGGACCTCGACACGCTGATCCTCTTCGTCACGAACGCGTGCAACCTCAGCTGCGGGTTCTGCTGCTACGCCGACAACCTCAACCAGACGCGCGACATCCGCTTCGACGACATGGTCAGGCTCAGCGAGACCATGCCGCAGTTCCGGTGCCTGCTGCTCTCCGGCGGCGAGCCCTTCCTGCGACACCGGCTCGACGAGATCATGCTCGCGTTCGTTCGGAACAACGGCATCTCGTCCATCTCGATCCCGACCAACGGCTGGTACCTCGACCGCACCGAGCGCGCCTGCAAGTCGTTTCTCGAGCAGAACGACACCGTGATGCTCACGCTCAACTTCTCGGTCGACGGGCTCGCCGAGACGCACAACGCGATCCGGGGCAAGCCGGAGACCTTCGACAACCTCTGCCACACGCTCGAGCAGATGCTCCCGTGGCGCGACCGCTACCCCAACCTGCGCTTCCGCGTGAACAGTGTCGTCACGCCCGACAACATCGGCGAGATCCGCGCCACGGTCGATTTCTTCGCCCAGCACTACGACCTCGACGAGCACGGGATCGAGATCGTGCGCGACCAGCACCTCGTCGACGCGCACCACGACTCCCCCGAGCGGCGGGCGATCGCGGACGAGCTCGTCGAGCTCGTCCGGTACTCCTACGACCTCTACTTCCGGCAGGAGAGCAAACCCCGGGGGAAGCTCGGTTACCTCCCGCAGGGCATGAGCAACGTCTTGAACTACGCCCACAACCTGGCGATGACCGACGTCAAGCACGACCGGATGATGGGCAAGCTCTGGTCGTTCCCGTGCACCGCCGGCCGCAAGATCTGGGTCATCAGCGGGTCGGGCAGCCTGAGTGCCTGTGAGCTCCGCGACGAGGTGATCGACCTCAGGGACTTCGGCTTCGACGTGCAGGCCGCGATGGCCACGGGCGCGATGGAGCGCGAACGCGAGCAGATCGCGATCGACCGGTGCGACTGCATCCACGGTTGCTTCATCGGGAGCAGCCTCCAGCACTCGCCGAAAGCGGTGGTCACGGAGGTCGCGCCGCGGGCGCTCGAATACTTCACCCGCAGGCGACGGACTCCGTCGTCACCCGCCAACATCCGGTCGCGCCCCGTCCCGGCGGAGGCTCCGGCGGACGCTCCGGCTCCCGTGATGCTCGCCGACCCTACGGTGCGCGCGCCTCGCTGAGCAGCCGCATCCAGCGCTCGCACACCACCGGCTCGTCGAACTCGCGCACGACGCGCCGGCCCTCGTGCGCGAGCGCCGCCCGCAGCTCGGGACGAGCCGCGAGCACCAGGACGTTGCCGACGAGCGCGTCCATGTCGCCGGGTGGTGAGAGCAGCGCGGATACGCCGTCGGCGAGCGTCTCGTGCGCGGTACCGACGTCGGAGGCAGCGAGCGCGCAGCCACACGCGAGTGAGTCGAGCAGCTTGAGGGGGAACCTCGCGCGATCGAGACGGGTGTCCTGGAGCGGCAGCACGCTCACGTCGCACCGCGTCAGCTCGTCGAGCATCGACGCCCGGTCGAGCGCGCCGGTGAACCGCACCACCCCGTCCAACCGAGCCGCGGCGACGATCTCGCGGCAGCGCACGAGCAACTCGCCCCCGCCGATCACGACGACGTCGAGGTGCGCGCACTCGGTGCGCCGCCGTGCCAGCGCCTCCAGGAACGCGACGTGGCCATGGTACGCGGTGACGCTGCTCGCGAACCCGACCCGGATCTTCTGCGGGGCATCCGCGTCCGCTGTCGCGCCCGACCCGGACGGAACGGGCTCGGGCACGTCCGCGAGCCGGATGAAGTTGGGGACGATCGTCGCGCTGCGGAACAGCCCCGCGAGCTCTTTGCTGCACACGGTGATGCCGCGCGCCGCGCGCGGCGCGGCACGCTCACACACGTCGTAGGCCGCCGCCACCACGCGTCCGCCGCCGCCCGCGCTGAACTGCGCGGCGCTCCAGTCGTCGATGTCGAGCCACACCGAACGGTGCGCGAGCCGGAGCACGATCACGGCGTAGAGCGACGCCGGCAACGTCGTGCTCACGACGACCTGCTCGGCACCTGCGCGCGCGACGTGCGCTTCGAGCCGCCGGGCGATGCGGTGGCACTCGCGCAGGTAGGAGACCGGCGACACCGTCGTGCGGGTGCCGTCGCCCCCGACCCGGTAGTGCGTGGGGCCGATCGCCTCCACCTCCATGCCGCTCCCGGGATCGTGCCGGGAGAACGGCGTTCCGCCGAACGACGGGTCGACGTCGGTGAGCGTCACCCCCCAGCCCCGGGACGCGAGGTACGCGCCGAACGCGCCGATCCGCTGGCTGATGGGCCGGCCGACCAGCGGCTGCCCACAGAAGAACACCACCGATCGGGTCACGGGGTCGACGGCTCGGGCGCGTCGTCGAACACCAGGAGCCAGGCGATGTTGGCGCCGAGGAAGACGATCAGGGCCTGCAGGATCGCCTCGGCACGCAGCGCACGCGTCGTGATCCCGACGTCGCTAAGCACGCTCGGGAACACCGCGATGACGGCGATCAGGAGGTACAGGACGACCGCGGCCACGTACGCGGCGAAGCCGAGCGACGAGGGCGCCGGCCCCCTGACGATGAGGAGGATCACCGCTCCCCCGGCGGCGACGATCGCGAACGAGACCCGCCAGAGATCGGTGCTCGCGGGGTTGACCAGCGACAGCAAGCTCATGAGCCCGGGCAGCGCGAAGTACAAGGAGATGCCGTAGGCACGTCGCCGGTGCAGCGCGCTGCGGCGCCATTCGCTGTGGCGCGTCTGCACCACGATGATCCAGAGGCCGAGCAGCGTGAAGCAGACCGTCGCGAACGCGGCATAGAAGTCCTTCAGCATCGTGCCCTCCCGTCGGGTGCCGTCACGGCCTCGGTCCCCCGGGCATTGTTGGGCGGCACTCCCGAGTTGGGCAAGGATCCCCGTCGTGCCCGCCGCCCCGCCCACCTTCGCTCGGAGCTGACCGGGCGTGCCCGACATCTCGCGCCGCGAGCTGCTCGCACACGGCGCGTGCCTCGGCGCCGGGCTCGGCGTCGCGTCCCTCCTCGGCGCGACCCGGGCACCGCTCGCCGCTACGGCAGCGACACGGCGTCCCCTGCGCGCGCCGGGGTCGCTGCCGCACCCACGGCTGCCCGCCGGTACCGACACCATCCCGAAGATCGAGCACATCGTCGTGCTCATGATGGAGAACCACTCGTACGACAACTACCTCGGGATGCTCGGGCGCGGCGACGGGTTCCCCCTCGATCGGCGAGGACGGCCCCGAGCGTCGAACCCCGACACCGACGGGACGCCGGTCGACGCGTTCCACATGCCAACCACCTGCCAGCTCCGGCAACGACCGAGCCAGACCTGGAACGCGAGCCACGAGGCGTACGACAACGGGCGGAACGACGGCTTCGTGCGGGCGAGCGGCCGGGTCGCGATGGGCTACTGGACGGGATCCGATCTGCCCTTCTACTACGCGCTGGCCCGCACATTCGTGCTGTGCGACCGATGGTTCGCGTCGTGTCCCGCGCAGACGTACCCGAATCGCCGGTTCCTGCTCGCGGCGACCGCGGCCGGACAGGTGAGCAACAACGCGATCCTGGCACCCTCGCCCGCCGGCGGATTGATCTTCGAGCTCCTCGACGCGCACGGGATCAGCTGGAAGAACTACTTCTCGAACTTGCCCAGCGTCGGCTTGTTCCAGTACGCGCTCGGCCACGCGGCCAATATCGTGAAGGTCGACGACTACTTCACCGATGCCGCGGCGGGCACGTTGCCCGCCTTCTCCATCGTCGACCCCGACTTCGAGATGGACTCGGAGGAGAACCCCCAGGACATCCGGACCGGCGAGAGGTTCGCGGCACGGATCGTACGCGCCGCGATGGAAGGGCCGGCGTGGAGCAGGACGTTGCTCATGTGGTGCTACGACGAGCACGGCGGCTACTACGACCACGTCGCGCCGCCGCGCGCGGTGGCCCCCGACGCCATCCTGCCCGCGATCCAGGTCCCGCCCGACGAGCCCGGCGCGTACGACCGATACGGCTTCCGCGTACCCGCCGTCGTGGTGTCGCCCTACGCACGTCGCCGCTACGTCTCGCACGTCGTGCACGACCACACGTCGATCCTGAAGCTGGTGGAGACGAAGTGGAACCTCCCAGCCCTGACCTACCGCGATGCCAACGCCGACGATCTGCTCGACTGCCTCGACCTCGCGCGCCGACCTGCCTTCCCGGTGCCGCCAGCTCTCCCCGACGCGCCGCTCACGGCCGATCCCGCGGCCTGCGTGGCCGGAACGGCGTCGCTGTGACCGGGAGCGAGTAGACCGGTGCGCGAAACGAGCTCGCGAGGAGAGCGCGATGCACTACGAGACGAAAATCGAGATCGACGCGTCCGCCGACGCCGTCTGGGAGGTCCTCGCCGACGTGGAGCACTGGCCGAGCTGGACCGCGTCGATCCGCCACGTGGAGCCGGTCGACGGCTCGGGCGTCCGCGTCGGCGGCCGGTTCAAGGTCGCGCAACCGGGCCTGCCGCCCATGGTGTGGGAGATCACCGAGCTCGACCCGGGGCGTCGTTTCACGTGGACGGTCACGTCCGTGGGGCTGGTGACAGTCGCTGCGCACGACATCGCGCGCGACCGACCGGACGGCGTGACGGTCACGCTCCGCCTCGACCAACGAGGCCCGCTGACGTGGCTCGCGACGCTGGTTGCCGGTGCGCGTTCGCGGCGCTACGTGGTCACCGAGGCCAACGGGCTCAAACAGCGATGCGAGGCCGCGTGAACGGCTCGCCCCGCTACGTGCGACCGGGGTGGTTCACGCAGCACGTGTTCAACCCGACGGTTGCGTGGCTCACGCGCATGGGCGTGAGCGTGTGGGGATCGCGGGAGCTTCGCGTCCGCGGGCGCAAGACGGGCGAGTGGCGCGCTACGCCGGTCAACCTCTTGACCTGGGAGTCGCAGCGGTACCTGGTGGCGCCGCGGGGAGAGACGCAGTGGGTGCGGAACCTGCGCGTCGCGGGTGGGGGCGAGCTGCGGGTGGGCCGGCGCGTGGAGGCGTTCTCGGCCCACGAGGTCCCCGACGCCGAGAAGGTCCCCGTTCTCCGTGCGTACCTGAAGCGCTGGAAGGCCGAGGTGGGCGTGTTCTTCAGCGGCGTGAGCGCGACCTCACCCGAGGAAGACCTGCGCCGCATCGCGTCCGACCATCCTGTGTTCCTGATCGAATCCCGCTAGCACCGAGGAGGAGTCATGCTGCTCGACGGGTTCAACCACGTGGCGCTGCTCACGAACGACACCGACCGTCTCGCCGCCTTCTATCAGGAGATGTTCGGCGCGGAGGTCGAAGGACGTCAGGCCGACGGCCCGGCACGGCTCACCTTCATCCGCGTCGGCCCGCGCGCCGAGCTGAACGTGTTCGAGATCGACGGCAACACGGAGGCGACGCGTCAGACGCCGATGTTCGGGCGCGGGCGTATCGATCACCTCGCCCTACAAGCGGCCTCGCTCGACGCGTTCGAGGAGATTCGCGACCGGCTCATGCGATGCGGGGCGGCCGACGACTTCGTCACCGACTTCGGCCCGATCCTCAGCATGTTCTTCCGCGACCCCGACGGGCTCGAAGGGGAGGTCTGCGTGGTGAACCCCGATGCTGTCCCCGGCGAATTCCACCCGCCCGGCACCCGCGCCGCCCGTTACGCGTAGCGACCCACGAGCATGCCGTCCCCTCCGTTCGACGCGCGGCGCGCCAGGTACGGTGTCGAGCTGTGAGCGTGGACCTCGGGCGGGTCGGCATCTGGGGCTTCTCCGGTCGGGGAATGGACGAGCCCGAGCTCACCGACACGCTGGCCGAGCTCGACGACGCGGGCTGGGGCGCCCTCTGGTTCGGCGGGGCGGCGGTCGGCGGCTCGATCCGGGTCTCCCGCAAGCTCCTCGATCGGTCGACGCGGCTGCGGGTTGCGACCGGCATCGTGAGCGTGTTCGCGAGCGATCCCACGGAGGCTGCAACGCTGAACCGGGAGCTGCTCGCCGACCATCCCGACCGGTTCGTGCTGGGGCTCGGCGTGAGCCATCCCGAGCCGATCAACCGGGAGACGCCCGGCCGGTGGGAGCAGCCGATCGCCGCCATGCGCCAGTTCCTCGACGTGTTCGACGCGGCCGACCCCGGCGCACCGCGGGATCAGCGCGTGCTCGCGGCGCTCGGGCCGCAGATGCTCGCGCTGGCGGCGTCGCGCACCGGGGGCGCGCACCCCTACTTCGTACCGGTGGAGCACACCGCCTACGCCCGCGAACGCCTCGGCACCGGACCACTCCTGGCACCGGAGCAGGCGGTGGTGCTAGAGACCGATCGCGCCCGGGCACGCGACCTCGCGCGTCAGCACATGAGCGTCTACCTCGGCCTGTCGAACTACACCAACAACCTGCGCCGCTTCGCCTTCGGCGACGCGGACCTCGCGGACGGCGGCAGCGATCGGCTCGTCGACGCCGTAGTGGCGTGGGGCGACCTCGATGCGGCCGTCGCCCGCGTGCGCGCCCATCACGATGCCGGAGCCGACCACGTCTGCATCCAGGTGATCACCGCCGAACCAGGGGTGGCGCCCCGCACCGAGTGGCGCCGCCTCGCCGAGGCACTCCTCTGACGGATCTCCATCAGGCGCGCGCCGCGCGCAGCAGCGGTTCGTAGGCGCGGTCGTCCTCAGAGCGGATGACGAGGCCGGCGAGCCCCGAACGCAGCCACGGATCGAGACGGTCGACGAGGCGCGGCAACGGGCCGACGAGCATGCCGTCGTCGACGTACTCGTCGGGCACCGCGTCGGCGGCCTCGTCGGGGCGGCCGGCGTCCCAGAGCTCCTCGACGCGCGCCTGCGCATCCGGGTAGCCCCGCCACGCCATCTGCGGGGTCCCGCGGTGCAGGAGCGCCACGTAGCGCTTGAACGGGCGCATGGCCTCGTGCACGTCGTCGGCGACGATCACGTCGACGTGTGCCCACACGGCGAACGTCTCGAGCGACTTCGGCGCCGCCGCCCGCGCAAACCCCTCCTCGAGCGTCGGCCGGAAGAAGTCGAGGAGTCCGGGCGCGAAGCCGTACGCGAACCAGCCGTCCGCGATCTCCGCCGCGAGGCGGGTCATGGACGGCCCGTTCGCGCCACAGAGGATGGGGATCGAAGGGAAGGGATTCGTGAGCACGGTCGTGGGGTCGATCGACGTGCCGTCGGGGTATCGGTAGGGCATCGTGTACTCGCGGCCCGCGTGCTCGAGCGGGCCGCCTTGGAAGACCTTGCGCATCACCTCGACGTACTCGCACATCCGTGTGTAGGGGCTCGCCCACGCCTTGCCGTGCCAGCCCTCATGGCGCACCCGCGACGAGGACCCGATGCCGGCGAGCACCGGACGCCCGTTGGCCATGCCCGCGAGCGTCTGGAATGCGATCGCCGCGTTCACCGGTGACCGCGCGCCGACCTGCATCACCCGGCTGCCCACACCGATCTGGTCGGTGATGCCGAGCACGTAGCCCATCGGTCCGAAGCAGTCCTGTCCGGTGTCGGCGACGAAGACGACGTCGTAGCCGACCCGATCGGCGAGCCGGACGCGCTCGACCGGCATCGAGAACCGGCCGTACCACGTCGATCCGACGCCCGCCGTGAACGGCACCTCGATGCCGAGCTTCATCGACTTCGACCCCCATCTCGTGGCGACAGGGCCCGATTCGCCGATCCTGCCCCGCACACCCCCGCGGCGAGCGACATCGTGCCTGCCACCCCTCGGTAGACTGCTCCGGACCGCCACCGGAGGACCGCATGGCTCCAGCAGAGCTGTCGTCCGACATCGTCGAGGCCGACGACCTCCTCTCCGCCATCGAGACGGCGCACGCCCGAGGCTGGACCGACGGCCTGCCGATCGTACCGCCGACCCCCGAGCGTGTGCTCGCGTTCCTCGACTACGTCGGCGCCGAACCGGACGACGTGCTCGGCGAGTTCAAGAGCCGGCACAAGACGATCACCATGGAGAAGGTGGCGATCAACGCGGTGATGGCCGGGTGCCGTCCCGAGCACCTGCCCGTCGTCGTGGCCCTCGTGCGCCTCACGCTCATGGGGGGCCTATCGCCCGGAGTTTCTACGAGCGGGTGGACGAACGTCTTCATCGTGAACGGTCCCGTGCGTGAGCAGCTCGGCATGAACTACCGCGGCGACGTGCTCGGCCCCGGGAACCGCACCAACGCCAGCATCGGGCGCGCGATCGCGCTGTGTCACCGCAACGCGTTCGGCAGCGTCGGCGGCGCGGGGAACGACGCCTACGTGCCGGTGGCGGTGCTCGACCGTTCGACTCTCGGTCAGCCCGGCCAGTACACGATGTACCACCTCGTCGAGAACGAGGAGGACTTCCCCGCGCTCGCGCCGTTGCACGTCATGCGCGGGTTCGAGCCGACGGACAGCGTCGTGACCGGTATGCCCGTGCACTGGCACGCGCAGCTCGGCATCCACGAGGAGCGCACCGCAGAGGAGGTGCTCGACACCGTCAACCACCACATCGTGCGTCAGGGCCTCCTGATGCGCGTCGGGTCGATCGTGCTCGTGTTCCCGCCTGAGCTTGCGTTGCACCTCGTCGACGACGGCTTCACGAAGGCCGACGTCGGCCGCTACGTGTACGAGGGCACCACCCGCTCGAAGCGGTGGATGAAGGAGAACGGCCTGCAAACGTGGTCGCCCGCGAGCCCGCGGCTCGAAGCCGTCGACCCGGGCGACGAGGACAAGCTGTACGCCGCCGCAGGCTCGCCCGACGATGTGCTCTCCGTCGTCGCCGGCGGACCCGCAGGCGCGTTCCTGCACGTGATCCACCCGTTCCCGGGCATGGGATTCAGCCCCCGCGCCAAGTCCGAGAAGATCGACCTACCCAGCCACTGAACGGTGCCGCCCGCGACGCCCGGGCAAGGAGGAATCATGACCATCGTCGACACCCGCACGATCCCGATGCTGGATCCCATCGTCGCCTCGCCGGTGGTCGAGCAGCCGCCGCCCGCCCGGCTGACGACACTCGACGGTAAGGCGATCGGTCTCTACTCGAACACGAAGCTCAACGCGACCGCCGTGCTCGAGCTGGCCGCCGAGATCATCTCGGAGCGCTTCTCGCCCGCCAAGTTCGTCCTCGTCGAGGGCAGGACGGGGCTCGGACACGAGATGAGCGACGAGGAGCACTGGCGCGAGCCCGTCGACGTGGCGCTCGTCGCCATCGGCGATTGCGGAGGCTGCAGCGCGGGCAGCTTGCTCGCATCCATCTGGCTCGAGAAGAAGGGCATCCCCGCCCTGGCACTGTGCACACAGCCGTTCACCCCCGCGCTCAGCGCGTTGGCGAGCATCCATGGCCGCCCGGACAAGGAGTGGGCCCGCATCCCTCACCCGTTCGGCAGCCTCGATGACGCCGCACTGCGGGAACGGGCGGAGTTCTTCGTCGGCGAGCTCTACCGGACCGCACTCGTGGAGGCGTGACGCACGGGGACACCACCGGCGACCATCTCGCGGTCGGCACTGGATCGGGTCGTGTGAGCTCCTCTCTACGAGCGCGCTGGAGGGATTCGTTCTCCCCCAAGTACGTTCGCTGGTGCTCAGGAGCCGTGCAGCGGTGGCTCCACATCGTCGTAGACGCGAACCGCGACCAGCCGCCCGTCGGGGCCGCGCTCGGAGACCGCGATGCCGGCCTGCGGTGGCAGGTCGTGACTGCCCCAGCGGACGCAGTTGTACTCCAGGGCACAGCGCACGCCGTCGTCGGTAACCGCGCAATGTTGGAGACCGATGCCGCCGCCCGCGCTGAAGCACTCCGAGAAGAACGAGCGAAGCTCGCTCGTGCCGCGATGCTCGAACGGCGTCCCGATGGGCGCGCGGTAGTAACCATCGGGTGAGAAGGTGCTCACGACCGCTTCGGTGTCACCCACGGCCATCACAGCCTGGTAGCGGCCGACGACATCACCCGGATGCACGGGCCCGGGCTCGAGGATGGGAGGCCGGAGGGGGCGTCGTCCTTCGAACAGCCATCGGCTGAAGTAGGAGCGGAACACGACCGACCGGTCGTCGTGGGATTCGGCGACCACCGCCACTGGCCACGTCACTTCCCGCCCATCCTGGGCCAGGTGCGCGAGCAACTCGACCACGGCCCGGTCCGCGACGGTCGAGGCCACCGCCTCGGTGGTCGCGCGACGTTCGGCCAGCAAGGCTTGGCTCTCTCGGACGTAGTGCCGCAGCTGCCGGTGGCCTCGGACCTCGCCCGCGTGGGGGTCGTACACGACCACCTCTCCGGGCCACACCGACTCCAGCGCGCGAGCGTCACCCCTGTTCAGTGCGTCGAAGTACTGCCCGACCGGATCCGCTTGTCCTGTGGCGCGGGTCTCCCTGCGCGCGAGCTCCAGGGCGCCGGCGAAGTCCGGAAACCACGGCATCTCAACTCCCGACGCTCTTGGCCGGCCTGCGTGGTGCTCGCGCAGGTTGCAGTTCCTGCGCGTGTTGCGTCCGTAGCGAGCTCACCGCTCGACGAGTTGCTGGCCACCGTCGATGTCGAAGGTCGCGCCGGTGACCGCCGTGTTGGTCATGAGGTGCACGGCCAGTGTGGCGATGTCGGCCGGGCCGACGACCCGCCTGATCGGCAGCGACGTGCGGAGCTGCTCGCGGCGCGCGTCCAGCTGGTCGCCGAGGAGCGACGCCGACAGCGGCGTGTCGACGAACCCCGCGGCGATGAGGTTCACCCGGACCGGCGCGACCTCGAGCGCGAGGTTCCGGGTCACGGCCGGGAGCGCGGCGGTGAGCCCCGCGATGAACGTGAGGCCAACTGCCGTACGACGACCGCCGGTACCGCCCATGAAGAGCAGGGTCCCTCCCGGGCGAACCTTCGGCGCCGCGTTCCGGGCAACCAGCACCGGCAGCAAGAGATGCGCCTCGACGTCGCGGCGGGCCGCTTCGAGGTCGAACTCCGGCAGCGGCGCGTAGTAGGGACCGGGACCCGTCACCAGAACGTGGTCGATCGGCGACGGCAGCTCGTCGAAGAACCGCGCGAGCCGATCGAAGTCGGTGGCATCGAAGGCGGCGGTCCTGGCCCCGATCTCGTTGCCGACGCTCTGGAGACGGTCGGGGTTGCGCGCCGTGATGATCACGTCGGCTCCCTCCGCCCGGGCGCGCCGGGCGGTCTCGAGCCCGATGCCCGCGGTGCCACCGATCACGACCACCGTCTGTCCGGCCAGTTCGGATTCGCGCTCGCTCGGCATCGGAGTGTGTGCGCTCGTCATGATCCCTGCGCCAGTGCACCGCTCGGCGTGCGCGAACACTCTGGCACAGGCGGTGGCGGATCACCAGGGGGCAACCGGTCGGCGGGCCTGGCGGCACGAGCGGGAGCGGTTGTCGAAGCGCCCTGGTGCGAGGCACCGGTCGAAGCGCGAAAGTGGTGCTGCGGAGGCTCAGGCGGTAGGGAGGCAGCAATGAGCAGCACGGAGACCAGCCGCGCGGACGGCAGCGGTGCGAGCGCAGGAACGATCGACCACAAGCTCGAGGTGGTCGTGATTCCCGTGTCCGACATCGACCGCGCCAAGGAGTTCTACGCCAAGCTCGGGTGGAGGTTGGACGTCACACCGCCCAGTGTGGTGCAGTTGACCCCGCCCGGCTCGGCGTGTTCGGTGCAGTTCGGCGCGAGCCTCACGTCGGCCGCGCCTGGGTCGGCGAAGTGCTACCTGGTCGTCTCGGACATCGACGCAGTCCTCGACCAGCTGGCCGCCGCCGCGATCGAGGTGAAGCAGGTCTTTCACTTCGGGCCTGACTTCAGCCCAGTCAGCGGGGTGGATCCAGAGCACCGCAGCTACAGCACGCGGGCCGAGATCTCCGATCCGGACGGCAACGTCTGGCTGTTCCAGGAGATCACGGCGCGGTTGCCCGGACGGGTCGACTCGGCCGAGACGTCGTTCGCGTCCGCGAACGATCTGGCGAGCGCGATGCGTCGCGCGTCCGTCGCGCACGGCGAGCACGAGAAGCGCATCGGGTCGGCAGACGCGGATTGGCCCGACTGGTACGCCGCCTACATGGTGGCCGAGCAGGGTGGCAAGGAGCTGCCGACCTGACCGGTGACCCCGGCGCGCTCCTACCAGAGAGTTCGTCAGCGCGCTCGGAGGGATTCGAACCTCGACCTTCTGATCCGTAGTTCCCGGCGGACCTCCTCGATGGCCATGATGCAGAATCGCGCGCACGATCGTCGCGGGCGTCCGGAATTCGCCGGCCGAGTGGAAGGAGGACCGCAGTGTACGTCGCCGAGCTGTGGCGCCATCCGGTGAAGTCGCTGCAAGGTGAGCCGCTAGACGAGGCGGTCGTCGAGGACTCAGGGTTGTCGGGTGATCGCCGGTGGGGCATCGTCGACTGCGAGACCAGCATGGTGTTGACGGCACGGCGCGTACCGTCGCTGTTACTCGCGAGCTCCCGGCTCACTGACACAGGGGTTGAACTCCTGCTCCCGGGCGGCGACGTGCTCATAGCGCCGAGCGTGCACGCGGACGATGTCTTGTCGAAGTGGATCGGCCGCCGGGTCGCGCTCGTGCACGCCGAGTCGTTCGGCGCGGGCGTCGGCGAGTACTTCGCGGACGCGACCGATGACAACAGCACAGTCGTGTCGTGGACGATGCCAGCGGGCCGGTTCGTCGACGCGCTTCCGCTGCTCGTCGTCACAACCGCGAGCCTGCGCCAGGGCCGGGCCCTGCACCCCGATGGCGCATGGGAGACACGCCGGTTCCGGCCCAACATCGTGGTCGACGTCGAGAACGATGGCTGGGTCGAGGACGAGTGGTGCGGACGTACGGTCCGCGTCGGCACCGCGGCGGTGCAACCGGCCGTGCCGTGCGAGCGCTGCACCATGGTGACGCGGCCGCAACCGGGCCTCGATCGCGATCTCGACGTCTTCAAGGCGCTCGCGCGTCACCACGACGCGACCTTCGGCGTCTGGACCACCGTGCAGACGCCTGGCGTCGTGCGCGTCGGCGACGAGGTGATGCTCACGGACTGACGGTGCTTTCACCATGAGGGCACCACGCATGATGCCGGCGTCTACGCCGTACGCAAGGTCGACCCGGTCTCGAGGAAGGTCTTCAGGCTGGACAGCACGGCAGGCCACCCTTGGGAGATGGCGTGAAGGCCGGGGCTACCCGCCGCGAAGCCGTCGTGGGTGACCGTGAGCTTGACACGCCACTCCCGACGTCTTCGACGTCGAAGGACACCCTCGAGCGGGGCCCGGCCCGCCACGCGTCGGCGCCGTGGTTGAACCCCGTTCGTCAACATTCCGACGAACCTATTGTCCGTCTCTGAGCCGTCCGACCAGGGAGCCCGGCATGACGAAGATCGCAGTGATCGGCCGAGGCAATGTCGGCGGCACGCTCGGGCGAGCGTGGTCCGGCGCCGGTCACGACGTGAGGTTCGGCGGCCATGACGACGCCACAACCGCAGCCGGCGACGCCGAGGTCGTGGTGTTCGCAGTGCCCGGGTCGGCGATGGACACCGTGGTCCCGGCGGTGGCACCCGCCCTCAGCGGGAAGGTCGTGATCGACGCCACCAACGACATGCAGGGCTTGCAGCCGAGCAGCGTGCACCGCATCACTCCCGCCGCGCCCGACGCGCTCGTGTTCCGAGCCTTCAACTCGGTCGGTTGGGAGAACATGGCCGACCCGGTGCTCGGCGGCGTGCAGGCCGACATGCTCTACTGCGGCCATGACGCCGCCGGAGCCACCGAGGTCGTTGAGAGCCTGATCGCCGACGTCGGCTTCCGCCCGGTGCGCGTCGGCGGGCTCGACGAGCTTCCAGCGGTCGACGCGCTCCTCCACCTCTGGTTCGCGCTGGCGATCCGCGGTGGGCGCGGCCGACGCCTGGCGTTCAAGGTCCTCACCGACTAGCGCTTGCGGGAGACCAACCGCCTCGACGCGTTTTGACAACGTGTTCGAGTGGGGACTGGTCGTGCTGGGGCGACCTCCGATTCCCGCGCGCGCACTTGTTGCTGGAGTCGACCAACGCGCTGAGCTGCACGAACTGCTGGGCGGTCCCCGGAGTCGGTCGGGCCGCGTGCGAGGCTCGCGTCGTGTATTCGGTGTTGAAGCGGTTCCTGATCGGGTACCCGCTGGCGTCGGAGGCGCTGGGCGAGCAGCGCCTGCACAAGCGGGTCGCGCTCGCCGTCTTCGGGACCGACGCCATCGCGTCGACTGCGTTCGCGTCGCAGGAGATCCTCGTCGTGCTGGTGCCGGTGGCCGGGATGGCGGCGCTCGACTACCTGGTGCCGATCTCGCTGGTTGTCATCGCATTGTTGGTGATCGTGACCGCGAGCTACCGCCAGACCTTGTACGCATACCCGAGCGGCGGTGGCTCGTACATCGTGAGCCGCGAGAACCTCGGGACGGGAACGTCGCTGGTCGCGGCGGCCGCGCTGATGGTCGATTACACGCTGACGGTGTCGGTGTCCATCGCGGCCGGCGTCGCGGCGATCACGTCGGCGATCGCGCCGCTGCGCGGCCACGAGATCGTACTGTCTCTCGCGCTGCTCGGACTGATCGTGGTGGCAAACCTGCGCGGGGTGCGGGAGTCCGGCCGACTGTTCGCGCCACCGACGTACCTCTACATCGGCATGATGACGTTGCTGATCGGGTGGGGCCTGATCCGCGTCGCGCTCGGTGAACTCGGTCAGCTCCCTGTGAATCATCCGGCGTTGAATCACTTCACGGGTGGGCAGGCGGTGCTCGCGGGTGCGTCGTCGTTCCTGTTGCTGCGCGCGTTCTCCTCGGGCGCGGTTGCGCTGAGTGGCGTCGAGGCCATCTCGAATGGTGTACAGGCATTCCGAAAGCCGGAGTCCCGCAACGCCGCGATCACGCTGACGGCCGTGGCGACGATCCTCGGCACACTGTTCCTCGGCATCGCCGTGCTCGCGGCGCACTTGCAGCCGACCCTGAGCCCTGACCAGACGATCCTGTCGACGATGGGTCACGCCGTCTTCGGCAGCGGCCCGCTGTACTGGCTGTTGCAAGCCTCGACCGCGATGATCCTCACGCTGTCGGCGAACACGGCGTTCGCCGACTTCCCACGCCTCGCTGGCATCGTTGCTACCGACGGTTTCCTGCCGCGCCAACTCGCGAACCGTGGCGACCGCCTTGTCTTGTCGAACGGCATTCTCCTACTCGCTCTTGCCGCCGGCACACTCCTCGTCGCGTTCAGCGGCTCTGTGAGCGCACTGGTTCCGTTGTTCGCGGTCGGACTCTTCCTCGCGTTCACGCTCTCGCAGACCGGCATGGTCGTTCACCACTGGCGCCTGCGAACCGCAGGCTGGAAGCGACGGCTCGCCATCAACGCCGTCGGGGCCGCGGCGACTGCCGTCGTCACCATCGTGGTCGTGGTGTCGAAGTTCACCGAGGGCGCCTGGGTCCCGACGGTCGTCATCCCCCTTCTGGTGTTGGTGTTCTGGTCGATCAAGCGGCACTACCGGAACGTCGACGCCGCCCTCGAGTGCCCGCCGGGCACGCCGATGCCGGAGATCGTGCACACGGTCGTCGTGCTCGTCGGTGAGCGGATCCACTCAGGCGTGTTGGAGTCGCTCGCCTACGCGAAGTCCCTCCGGCCTCACTACCTACACGCGTTACACGTCTCGTTCGATTCCGCGCAGGCAGAGCGGATGCAAGAGCGCTGGGCCATGTACGGATTCGACGTGACCCTCGACATCGTGTTGTCCCCGTACCGAGAGCTGACGCGGCCCGTCCTGCAATTCGTCGAGACGCTCGACGAGCGGTGGAGTCACGACGTCGTCACCGTCGTCGTTCCAGAGTTCGTCGTGCATCACTGGTGGGATCAGCTGTTGCACAACCAGAGCGCGCTGTTCCTCAAGGGCCGGCTGCTCTTCCGCAAGGGCACGGTTGTGACGTCCATCCCGTCACACGTCGACTGACCCCCTGCACGGCACTTCGAGGGCAGCATGGCGGCAGATCGTCTTCGCGAGCGCCGCGCCGCTCAGTCCCAGCGGGAAGAACCACAAAGCGCGGACGCCGGCAGCCAGCCCGAGCATCCGAATCGTCTCTAGGCGGTGACGTCTCGGTGACGGAAATCGAGGATCGCGAGTGCGAGGAGGACGGCGGCGTAGGCGGTGACGAGGAGGAGTACCCGTCCGGTGGTTGCGGTCTGGGTGTCGCCGACGGAGAGCGCTTCGAGCATGATTCCGGGGAGCCAGTGTGGGGCTGCAGAGATCGAGCTCCCGAGGATGCGTCCGACGGGTACGGCCCACAAGACGACGGCGACGACCGCGATGGTGACCGAGCAGGTGAGCACACCTGCTGCGGCGCCGAAGGCCTGCCAGGCGATGCAGATGAACGGCGCTTTGCCGTACGCGGCACCCGATGCAGGTAGCCCGGCAGCACTGAACCAGTGCGTCGTCGGGACGCCGAGCGCGTGTGCGTGAGGCGCAATGTGCCGAGGGCGTAGTCGGAACCGATGGTCGCCGCGGCGAGGACGCCCACGACGGTGCCGATCAGCGATGTGCTCGCGATGAAGCCGTGGTTCGCGCCGGCGGGACGGGCGAGGGCGGACAGCGTGGTCACGAACTTCTCTTGTCCTGCCAGGTCACGACGGGAGGTGACGGCAGTCGCGAACGTCAAGAGCCCGCCGAGCACCCCGAAACCGACGAACAGCGCGCCGATCATCGCGAGCGTCTTGGGGCGACCGAAGCGGATCCACTCGGCGCGTATCGCCGGGATCATGTGTCATGTCGGGTTTCGACAGGTCACGGACCAGCGTGCGCATGTCGTGGATCCCGCTGGGGTCGAGCCCGTTGGTGGGTTCGTCCAAGATCAACAGCTCCGGATCACCCAGGAGCGCAGCTGCGATACCGAAGCGCTGCTTCATTCCCATCGAGAACGTCCGATAGTGGTCACGAGCACGGTCGGCCAACCCCACCCGATCGAGCACTGCGGGGATCTGTACGGGATCGAGGCGACCCGCGGCGGCCAGCCATTGCAGATTGTCGGAGCCGGAGAGGCCTGGGTAGAACGCGGGCGCGTCGAAGACGGCGCCCACCCACGGCAGGTACGCGACCGGGTCGTCGAGTGGGCATCCGAGCACGGTCCCGCTGCCGCCACTCGGGCGCAACAATCCCAGGATCATCCGCAAGGTTGTGGTCTTGCCGGCCCCGTTCGGGCCGACGAAGCCCGCCACGGCGCCACGCGGCACCCGCAAATCCAGGCCGTCGACCGCGACACGGGAGCCGAACCGCTTCGACAACGAGGACAGCGCGACCGCGTTCGAGGTTCCTCGATCCGACCGCGCACCCACCGCCTCGCCTCCTGAGACAGACGCCCCAACCCGCCCTTTCGACCCGTCGATCCTGCGACACATCGCGCCGATCGGGTAGGGCCGGAGGGCCCGACGGGCCGAGTCCCACCGAAGCGTCTGGGGCATGGTCATCAGGCAGCCTGGACGAACATGTGAACGGGACGTTTGGCTCTGGGCGGCGAACCGAGGATTGGGGAAGATGACCGACGATGGACAGAGATCGAGGCAGCTCAGCAGAGCGCCCTGGCCGAGTCGCGCCGCTCCGAACGGGCGTCAAGGCCACCGGCATATCAGAACGAAGGAGGAGTTGCTCATGGACGACTCGCCATTTGCGGCCGTGTTCTCGAAGCTGGACGCGGTCAAAGACGCCATGTCCGTCAAACGTGCGTTCGGGGATACCTATGAGATGGACGGCATACGGGTGATCCCGGTCGCGGCAGTCCGCGGTGGCGGAGGGGGAGGCGGCGGCGTGGGGGACACTCCGGACGCAGCGGGCCAAGGCTCCGGTGCCGGGATGGGCTTCGGTCTCCACGTCCGTCCCGTTGGCGTCTACGTCGTCAAAGACGCCACCGTGACCTGGTCGCCGGCCATGGACGTGACGCGCATCGTGCTCGGCTTCCAACTCGTCGGCATCGTCGGCATCCTGTCGATCCGCCGCGTGCTGATGCACCGCCGCCACCACCATCACCATGACCGCGGTCAGGCGGCACGGCGATGAACCGGTGGGAATACACGACGGTCGATCTTGCGAAGCCGAAGCGCGATGTCGACGAGCTCAATCGGCTCGGTTCCGAAGGTTGGGAAGCGGTCGGGCTCGTGACGACGTGGGGAGTTTCGGAGCTCCGCTTCGCGCACCCGATCGTTCTCATGAAACGCCCCCTTCCGTGAGGAATCCATGGTGCGGCAGAGCGTGGTCCTCGGAGAGGGGCGACCCCCGGCGATGAACGCCATGATCGTGACGAGGTGAGCGCGGCGAAGCCGCTGATCGAGGGCTCGGTGAGCAGCGGGTTCGAGTCACAAGGGAACTGGTTCGTGAAGCCCCAAGTCTCGAAGACTCGGGTCCTCACGGGGAGCGGAGGCCCCGCTCCTTCATCGCATCAGTTATGTATCAGGGGCAACTGCCGCGTCGCTGATCGTTTCGATTGGCTCGAAGCGCGCCTGCATCTCTTCGGAAAGATCATGACGTTCGGCAATGAATGAAGGCGAGTTGTAGCTCACCCAAACGGATCCAATCGCGTCCTCCCATACGAGCAGCTTGAGGGGGAGGTCGATGGCTGCGAGCGGTACTGCGACCATCACCGGTGTACCGGCCATTGGACTTCCGAAAATGACGAGCTTGGTGTCCGGCATCGTCAGTCCCACGCGTTTGGCTTCACCGCTGTGATCGATGACCGCGAAGAGCGTCAACCCCTTGTCCTCGATGAGTCGCTGGAGGCGACTGACCGTCGCTGCTACGGAGCGCGGACTTGGCTTCGTAACGACGCCTTCGGATGCGTGCGGTTGCTGAGAGGCCACGTCGGTCAGCTTCGCACTTGCGGCCCGACACGCCACTGCGCGGGCTTCGACGGCACTGTTCCCCGCCCGTCCCGTCGACGACCTTGCCGTCGCGCAGCTTCATGAACCAAGCGTAGGAGTTCTCGTACGGCAGGCCGTCGGTGGCGACCCCCCGACCGTCCCAAACCACGATGACGGTGTCGTCGTCAGCATGCACCGATCGGATGCGCGTCGGGCGAAATGGCTCCGAATCCGTGAAACGGGCACCGAAGGGGACCAGAACCTGGTTGATGAACTCAGCCGGGTTCTTGTACTCGCGCGACGCCAGCGAGTGTCCCTCGAATCGCCAGACCATTTCATCCGCAAACACCTCCGTGATGGGGGCAGTCCCCTCACGCCAGGCGTCGAAGGCGTCGCGAATGATCTGTCGATTCACCGCGCTCTCCCCGTTCGTCACAGCGACCGCTCCTTTCCGAACGACCACACACCCACAGAGTGCCCTGATAGAGGATCGGATGCACGCGCTGGGATCCACGAGTCTCGGCTGTAGATGCGCGGCGGTCACGCTTGACCGTGGGCGGCATCGTGTCGGCGCGCGGCGGAGGCGATCGGTCGGGGTGGTTGGTGGTGGATCCAGCGTGATGCGCGGCGACGGATGCGGCGTTCGCGACGGACTTCAGGTGCGCGTTCTGGGCGAGTAGGTCCGGGGACGCGTTCGAAGAAGCGCCGTTTCGCAACTTCGACGAGGAAGAGGTATAGGGCGACCATGCCGGCGAGCACGGCGAAGAAGTCGGCGGGGAGTGCCGTGAAGCCGAGGTCGTGGGCAAACGGCGAGTAGGGGAGGAGTGCGCCGATGGCGATGACGCCAATGACTGCGAACAGGAGGGGGCGGCTGGGGCGGCTGCGCCAGAACGGTACGCGCCGGGTTCGGATCACGAAGACGACGAGGGTCTGAGTGGCGAGGGATTCGACGAACCATCCGGAGCGGAACAACGCGGGGCCGGCAGCGAAGGGACCGAGCATGATCGCGAAGGTGGCGAAGTCGAAGATCGAGCTGATGGGTCCGAACGTGAGCATGAAGCGTCGGATGAAGTTGATATCCCAGTGTGAGGGGCGGGCCACGAGTTCGGGGTCGACAAGGTCAGTGGGGATGGCCAGTTGGCTGGTGTCGTAGTGGAGGTTGTTGAGCAGGATCTGGCTGGGGAGCATCGGGAGGAACGAAAGGAAGGTTGAGGCAACGGCGGCGCTGAACATGTTTCCGAAGTTCGACGAGGTACCCATGAGCACGTACTTGATGGTGTTCGCGAAGGTGCGCCGTCCCTCTGCGACTCCGTCGGCGAGCACGCCGAGGTCCTTTTCGAGCATGACGATGTCGGCGGCGTCTTTGGCGACATCGGCGGCGGAGTCGACCGAGATCCCGACGTCGGCGGCGTGGAGGGCGACGGCGTCGTTGACCCCGTCACCCAGGAACGCGACGTCACGGTCGGGCTCGCGGTGGGCGCGGATGAGTCGGGCTTTCTGTTCGGGACTCACGCGGGCGAAGATCGTGGCGTCGACGACGCGGGCGCGCAGTGCCTCATCGTCGAGTGCGGTGATCTCGGTCCCGGTCAGCGTGGCGCCGATGTCGAGGCCGAGGTCGCGACAGACTTTCTCGGCGACGATGGCATTGTCGCCGGTGACGACTTTGACCGTGATACCGAGCGCGGCGAGACGCCCGAGGGAGGCCGCGGCATCAAGTTTCGGTTGATCCAAGAATACGAGGTAACCAACCAGCGTGAGGTCGTGCTCGTCGCCGGCCGTTACCGCTTCCGCGCCGGGCGCCGGCCGCGTGGCGACCGCGACGACGCGCCCGCCGGCGGCGAACTCGGTGTCGAGCGCATGACGAGCCGAGTCGGGCACGTCGCCGCAGGCGGCGAGGACCGATTCGGGCGCACCTTTGGTGATGAGTACCCGACCGCGGGCGGGATCGTCGACCAGGACGGTCGACATCCGCCGGTCGTGGTCGAACGGCACTCTCCCGAGCTGGCGTACCTCGGCGAGTGGCAGCGTCGAAGCACCGGGCGCTTGCCAGAGTGCGACATCGAGGGGGTTGCCGCCGACAGGCCGCCCGTCTTCGACCGTGGCTTCGTTGCAAAGCAGGCCGAGCTGGAACACCTCCGGATCCGACGTGCCAGCCAGGCCGACCGCGCGCCCGAAGCTGATCCGTCCCTCGGTGAGCGTGCCGGTCTTGTCGGTGAGCAGGATCTCGATGTCGCCAAGGTCCTCGATGCACACGAGACGCTTGACCAGCACCCCCAGCCGGGCAAGACGCCGGGACCCGGTCGCAAGACTGGTCGTCACCACCGCGGGGAGCAACTGGGGAGTGATCCCCACCGCGATCGCCAACGAGAACAGCAGCGATTCGAGCAGCGGCCGCTGCAGGATCAAGTTGATGACGAAGATCGAAGTGGTCAGGACCCCGGCAACTTGGACGAGCAGCACGGAGAAATGTCGCAGCCCGGCCTGGAACTCGGTCACCTCCTGGCGTTCACCCAACCCGGCGGCGATCTTGCCGAACTCCGTGCGCCGACCGGTGCTGACCACGACGCCTTCGCCGTCACCGTTGCTCACGACGGTGCCCATGAACACGCACGACGAAAGATCCCCCAGCGCACAGTCACCGGTGACCGAAGCAGTCGCCTTGTCAGCGGGCAACGACTCACCGGTCAGGACCCCCTCGTCACACTCGAGGCCCTCAGCAGCCACGAGCCGCACATCGGCCGGCACGACCTGTCCGATCGAGAGACGAACCAGATCGCCAGGTACGAGTTCCTTCACGTCGACCGTCTGAGACCGACCGTCGCGATGCACAACCGCCTCGTGACGGATCTGCGCGTGCAGCGCTTGGGAGGCCAACTCGGCTCGGTATTCGTTGACGAACCCGAGCCCGACTGAGGCCACCAAGATCACCCCGATGATGACCGCGTCGGTCCGATCACCGACGAAGAACGACACGGTCGCCGTCACCACCAGCAACAACAACAGAGCGCTGCGTAACTGGCGGCCGAGCACTTCCCACACCCGGACCCGACGCACCGCGATCACATTCGGGCCCACCAGCGCACGCCGACGCGCCACCTCGGCGTCGGCGAGCCCGTCGCCTGAGGTGTCCAAACGTTGCAGGGTCGCGGCGGGAGACAACGCAGCCGCTGCCGCGACGCTCAGATCGTCTGGGACGCGGTCCGCGTCGACTGCAGAACTCATCGCACGATTATGTCCCGCCCGGTCGCGCTCAGATGCCGATCGAGCCGGCGAGATGTCCGACGAGCGCAGTCACAGCCATGGCCAACCCGCCGCCCACGAGGACCCGAATCGCAGCCCTGGCGCGAGG
Source organism: uncultured Bifidobacteriaceae bacterium (assembly GCA_964505725.1). Taxonomy (GTDB): domain Bacteria; phylum Actinomycetota; class Acidimicrobiia; order IMCC26256; family DASPTH01; genus CAVRJC01. Next base: position 40,132 of record CAZDJK010000085.1, read on the forward strand.
CGCTCGGCCGACCTGAGCCCCGAGCGCGCCCAGGACGCCGAGCGCGACGAGAGCGCTGACCGCGACCAACACGACCCGAGACGACGCGGGCGCGACCCCGAACGTGACAAGCGGAACCAGCGCGCCGCACGAAAACGATGCTGCCGACACCCAAGCCGCCTGAAAGGGGCGGGCCCTCGAATCGGTGCTCTGCCCGAGCTCATCTCGGGCATGTGCAGCGAGCGCGTCGCTCGCACTCAGCTGCTCGGCGACGCGTCGAGCGAGCTCGCGATCGAGCCCACGTGCCCGGTAGATCGCCGTGAGCTCATCGAGCTCCGCCGCAGGATTCACCGCGTGCTCCAACCGCTCAGTCCGCAGGTCGCCCAGCTCCACATCGCGCTGGGAACTCACCGACACGAACTCGCCTGCACCCATCGCCATCGCGCCCGCAGCCAAGGCAGCCAGCCCAGCAGTGAGCACGGCACTGTGCGAGGCGCTCGAGGCCGCCACACCGAGCATGAGGCTCGCGGTCGAGACGATGCCGTCATCCGCCCCAAGCACCGCAGCACGCAACCACCCCGCCTGGCGGCCACGATGGCGCTCGAAAGTCGGGCGAACCGGCACGCTCCTCAGCATGACCCAAGATGGCTTCAGCTGCATATGGCAACGGCTGTCCCGCCGTGACACGCGCTCGCTCCGTACGACGGAGACGCAAGCCGTCGTCGATCGAGGCCCCTACCGCCTCGTCCGCCATCCCGGATACCTCGGGTCGATCGTCGTCTGGGTGGGCAGTCGACTGGCTCTCAACTGGCTGATAGCGGCGGCAACTGCTGTCTTGCTCGGCGTGGTGTACGTCCATCGGATCGGCGCCGAAGAACGAATGCTCGTTGAACACTTCGGCGAGCCGTATCGGTCGTACACAGCCCGCACGTGGCGTTTACTCCCGTTCGTTTGGTGATGCTCGCCGCGCGTCCATCCATCAGGAATTCACCTGAACGTCGCCGGTCGGTAACCCGCACAAGAGGCGCTCGAGGTCATGCTGGGCAGGGTGCGATCGGAGCCGACCGATGTCACGCCGAGCCTCATGTCCCCGGCGGGTGCCTACGTGCTGGTCCTGTTCGGCGCAACGGGCGACTTGGCGCGCCGCAAGCTGCTCCCGGGTCTCTTTCACCTCGCGCAGGCCGACCTGCTCCCCGAATGCCGCATCCTCGGAACGTCGCTCGAGGAGCACGACGACGACAGCTTCCGCCGATTCACCCGAGCTGCGCTCGACGAGTACGCGCATGAGGGCGTCCCCGAGCGCGAATGGGACGAGTTCGCGGCACGGCTGTCGTTCGTTGCCCAGGACGCCGATCCGACGACGCTCGGGAACCGGGTGCAGGAGCTCGAACGCGAGCTCGGCGGCGACGCCGCGCGCCTCCACTACCTGAGCGTGCCGCCGGCGGCCGCACCTGACGTGGTGGAGCTGCTCGGGAAGGCAGACCTCGCCGAGCGTTCACGCATCGTGATGGAGAAGCCCTTCGGGACGGATCTGGTGAGCGCGGTTCGCCTCAACAACACGTTGCACGCGACCTTCGACGAGGATCAGATTTTCCGCATCGACCACTTCCTGGGCAAGGAAGCGGCGTTGAACATCCTGGCTTTTCGGTTCGCCAACGGTCTTTTCGAGCCCATCTGGAACCGCGAACACATCGCGCACGTGCAGATCGACGTCCCCGAGACACTGTCCATCGGCAGGCGGACCGCGTTCTACGAGACGACCGGCGCCTACCGCGACATGGTGGTGACGCACCTCTTCCAGATCCTCGGGTTCATGGCCATGGAGCCGCCGACCGCGCTCGCGCCCCAGCCCATCAGCGAGGAGAAGAACAAGGTCTTCCGGTCCATGAAGTCAATCGATCCCTCGACGGTGGTGCGAGGCCAGTACGACGGTTACCTCGACGAACCCGGCGTGCAGCCCGACTCGGAGACCGAGACGTTCGTCGCGCTGCGCTGCGAGATCGACAACTGGCGCTGGGCCGGCGTGCCGTTCTACCTGCGCACCGGCAAGCGCATGGCCGAGGATGCCCGCATCATCTCGATCGCCTTCCACCAACCGCCCAAGAGCATGTTCCCGGCCGGGTCGGGGGTCGGTGCCCACGGCCCGGACCACCTCACGTTCGACCTCGCCGACGCCTCCAAGTTGTCGTTGTCGTTCTACGGGAAGCGTCCCGGCCCGGGCATGAAGCTCGACAAGCAGAGCCTCGAGTTCGCACTCCACGGCAACCAGCGGTCGACGACACTGCTGGAGGCCTACGAACGGCTGATCTACGACGCCATGAGCAACGATCACACGCTCTTCAGCACCGCCGAAGGCATCGAGAGCCTGTGGGAGAAGTCGACGCCGTTGCTCGACGCGCCACCACCGCTGCGGCCCTACCGCCCCGGCTCCTGGGGACCCAACGCGATGCACCAGCTGATCGCACCCCACGCGTGGCGCCTGCCGTTCGAGCGGGCCTGGCGCAGCTCGTAGCCGTCAGACGCGGCCACGCCCATTCGCCCAACGGACTCCTGTCCGTCCGTCCGTTGGTGGCCGATCATGGCGCTTGCGCCGTGACGGTCGACCCTTGTCGAGCGGTTGTGGACTTGTGCCACGCGCGGGCGCGCTCGATGAGCGCGGTTGGGCGTTCGTTCGTGATCGCGAGTTGGCCCTCGTACAGCAGGCCGCGGTCGCCGTCAACGGTGATGAGCTCGCCTTCAGCGAGTTCGTGCTCGCTGAAGCGCGCCGACTCGTGAACGAGGTCGATCGACATCTCGCGACAGCCGACCACGGTGACGACGCCGAGTTGGCGGGCGACGACCGCAGCATGTGACGTCCTGGCGCCAGAGGTGGTGACGAGTCCTGCGCAGACTGCGAGACCTGCGATGTCGTCGGTTGTCGCAGTGCCGCGCAGGAGGATCACCGGATCGCCTCGGGCCGCGAGTCGCCGCGCCGACGCGATGGTGAAGGCCGCCTGACCCGATACGACGCCGGTCCCTGCGGGGACACCGCACCCAATTGGTGCGGCGTTTGTGTCGAGTCGGGCCGTGGAGATCGTGTCGAGGTCGTACCCGTCCAGGCGTTGCAGCGCGGTGTTCGGGTCGATGAGACCTTCGTCGACGAGGTCTGAGGCGATTCGCAGCGCGGCGAGGGGTGTCCGCTTGGCGCTGCGAGTCTGGAGCATCCACAACACCCCGTTTTCGACGGTGAACTCGAAGTCTTGGGCGTCGTGGAAGATTCCTTCGAGCCGCCTGCGGACGTGTTGGAGTTGGCGGGCAAGCCCGGGGATACGTGCGATGAGCGCGTCGGTGTCACCCGCCATGTTGCGACCGGCCACAATGTCTTCACCTTGCGCGTCGAGGAGGAAGTCGACATAGAGGCGGTCGTCTCCCGAGGCCGGGTCGCGGGTGAAGCCGACGCCCGAACCGGAGTTCATCCCCATGTTGCCGAATACCATCGATTGCACGGTCACGGCGGTGCCGGCTGTGTCGTCGATTCCCTCCAATCGGCGGTAGTCGACGGCCCGTGGGGCCCACCACGACCCCAGCACCGATTCGACGGCGTTTCTCAATTGCGCCATCGGGTCCTGAGGGAACTGATGACGGGTCAGTGAGTGGTAGACGTCCTGGAGGTGACCCGCGACGATCCGCAGTGCGGCGACGTCGAGCTCGTCAACGGCGGGCACGGACTCGCGTGTGAGCGCCTCAGCGATGACGGCATCGAACGGCTCTGAGCGGCATCCGTCGACGACCTCGGCGTAGGTCTGGATGAACCGGCGATACGAATCCCAGACGAACATCGGATCGCCGGTGGCGCGTAGCAACCCCGGGAGCGTCACGTCGCAGAGGCCGATGTTGAGGATCGTGTCGAGCATGCCGGGCATCGAGACCGCCGCACCGGAGCGGACTGACACGAGGAGCGGTCGGCGGCTCCCGCCGAAGCTCCGGCTCGTCGCTTGCTCGAGCAGGGCCACGCCGCGTCCGAGCAGCGTTTCGGTTTCGGACGGGAGCTCTCGACCGTTGTCGTCAAAGGAACGACACACATCGGTGGTGAGCACGAATGCCGGCGGCACCGGCAGGCCGCTCTCGCTCATCCGCATCAAGTTGTAGGCCTTGTTGCCGACCCGTTCGAGGCTGACGTCGCGGACGCTGGTATGACCGATGATCGGGAGAGGAAACGAACCGAGCTGAGGAGCGGTTGGTTGGTCGTTCATCGCGTGATGACGTCGGCGACGACGCGGTCACGGAGTTGGAGGGCTGAGCGCATCAGCGCGTCAGTGGCGTCTTCGACCGCACGTGAGATGTCGTTGGCGACCTGCAGCGTGCGGAAGTCGGAGGCGGAGACCGTGACCGCGGCGCGGGCCGCTCGGTCCGCATGGTCGGCGTCGTGTTCGAGTTCCACGACACGGTCGATCGCGAGCAGGAAATCCTCGATGTCGTCTGGTCGAGCGTCATCGAGAACGAGCCGCGCGAGTTCGAGCGCCTTGAGATGCTCCTCCGCTGCCAGCACCGCGAGCGACGCGAGGGGCTCCAGCACGGGCCGGATGACGGGAACCCCGTCGCGAGACAGGAGCGTGAGCTGGAACAGGGCTTCTTCGAGCGCGTCGAGCGCGTCGTCCTGGGTCGAAAGCTGGGTGGCGAACGCCTCACGACCTGCACCACGTCCGACGGTCGATCGCGTCGCGATCACGATCTGATCGCCGCGATGCTCCCAGCCACTCCCCCGACTCGAGGCTCGTTGCGCGAATGGGACGCCTTCGTCGTCGGTGAGGCGGATGAGGGCGCTTCGCAGCGCTTGGGCTGTCTCGACCACGAGGCTGCCGTGCTCGGACGTCGCCTCCAGGATCTGACTCTGGGCGGCGTGGAGGTGGTTGACGAGCTCGACTCTGAGCTTGTCGCGGAGGAAACGGTGCGACTTGCCCTCGAGGAAACCCTGTGCAGTGGTCTGTAGGGCAAACCGGAGGACGCCGACGGTCGCTTCCCGGCCGAGCACGTCACGAAGTGGTGTGCCGTAGGGGGGCGGCAACTTCATGGCTTGCTCGACCGCGGTGAAGACGAGGCGCTCTCCGCCCAGTTCGAGGAATGCCCGATGCCCGCATTCAGCGTCGGCTGCCCACCGCAACAGGGCCACAGCGGTCTTCTTGCCGACGAGCGGCACCAGCCGCTTGCGCGCCCGGTTCCAATCGATGAGAAACACCACCCTCGATCCCAAGTACGAGAGGTAGACCGCGAGCGCGTCCCGGTCGGGAGCTTCGAACCTCCCCGTCGTCAGGTGGTGCGTCCCCAATCCCACACCGGCGTTTCGGTGTTCCGTCGGCGACCAGTCGATGTGGAACGGATCCAGCATCTGTTGGAAGAACGTCTGCCGGGGAAGGTGGACATCGGCATACGTGACCGTCGCGACCAGCCCCTCGACCGCGACGACGAGCACGTGGGCCTCGGTCATCCCGATGTCGTTCTGGATGAGGAGGCGCCGGCCGACATGTGTCGCCGTCGTTCCAAGCCCGGGATGGTCGAACTTCAATGGGGCGGTTCGATGAAGCCCGGACATGAACGCGGCGACGAGCTCCCGGTCGGCATCGTGGATGCTGTAGACCAGTGCACCGTCGAGGGTCTCCGTGGCGATCTCCGCTTGGAGCCGATTGAGCGCACGATGGCTGTCCATCACGAGGAGATGGATCGAATCGCCGGTCGAGTGGTCAGCTGATGTCGCGCGTTCGATGTAGTCGAAGGGCATGCGATCGCCGGCGAGGTCCGGGGATAGCATGCGCAGCCGTTCGAGCCGAGCGGGATCAGGCGATCCCTCCACTGCGACGACCGTCAACGGTCTGAGCATCTCGGCGACTGCACCCATCAGTGCGTCGTGGATCTCACCTGCGCGAGGTACGACGAACGCGTTGTCGTCGCTCGCGACCGACGACTCCACCACCTGGTCGAGCCATTGGTCGTTGATCCCCGCAGCCAGTCGCTCGCCGTGCAGTGACGGCGCTGGGACGCCCGGCGCGCGGGCATGGGCCCCAGACGCCTGCAGCAGGGTGAGGTAATACTTCGCGCGATCGTTGGCTTCGAGTGCCTGATTCACCATCGACGGCAGCACCAGGGCCAGTTCCCCGAGGTCGCGTACGACCTCCCTCTTCGACGCCGGGCCACTCGTCGGCACCGTGATGGTCGCGGGATCGGTTCCTATGACCATGATCGGGCCTCCTCTCGAGTGGACGTGCCATGCCGTCTGCCGGACTCCGCCGCAGCGTGCACCCGCGCAACTCGCAACTAGACGACCATTTGCAAATGGGGTGTCGCACCGCCGCCTCGCCGAGAGCACGTTAGGCCGGTCTGCCGCCTCGGCCGAATCCGTCGCCAGGTTTCTTCACGACCCGAGCGAGCTACTCGGTGGCGACGAGCAACACGGGCACGCCTGCACGCCGGAGGATCTCCAACGCAACGAGCCCCCGGCCCTGCTCCCGGCGCTGGGGCCATCCGATCGCGAGCATGTCGGGCTGAACGTCGTTGACGACGGCGAGAATTTGGTCTGCCGGACGTCCCACTCGAAGTTCGAGCCGCGCCTCGGGCGCGCCATGGCAGTATCGAGCAAGGAATTGACGGGCGTACGACTCGGTTTCGTACTGGACCTGGTCGGAGAACAAGGGCATCGAGCCCTCGTCGTCCACGTGTACGACCGTGAGCTCGAGCCCGGCTCCGCTGGCGAGGTCGAGCGCCCGCCGCAGCCTTCGCGCCTTTCCCTGTTCGCCCTCCATGGCGATCACGACCCGATGCAGGACGAGGCTCGGCGTGCACTCGGGCGGCACAACGGCAACCGGCTTGTCGATGGCGTCCGCGAGCGCGAGCGCGATGTGTCCGGCGGGCCTACGCCCGCCGGGCCGGCTCCTCACGCCGAGAACGCAAGCTGCAACCGTGTCCTCCGTCGCGAGGCGGACCAGTGCCTCGAGCGGCTCTCCGGCCACGGTCGAAAGGGGAACGTTGTACGAGTCCGCACTGGCCTGTGCGGTACGACCGGCCGGCTCGCGATCGACGACCTGAATCGCCTCGACACTCGCGCCGAGCACGCCGGCGAGCGCAATTGCCGCCGCTAGCACGGGGCGCGTTGCCGCGGAGTTGTCGACGCTCGCGATGACCGTGTTCACCGTGAGTGCCTCCATCGGTCCCCCTCACGCTCGAGCTCGAGCCCGTTCGGTGTCGCCGCGAAGGGCGTGGACCGCACCAGCACACCGAGCTGTGGATCGGCGCGGAGGACGAGGCGCTGCGACTCGAGGCGCACAATCACACGACTGCTGCGGAAGTGCAGGCGAATCTCCAGGGCGCCCCACGACGGGGGCAGCCGCGGGTCCAGAGCGAGCCGGGCGCCCTGTGGCCGGAGCCCGAAGAACCCGTAGGCGAAGGCCTGCCAGAGCCCGCCCATGGTCGCGATGTGCAATCCGTCCGCGCTCGTGGCGGTGAGATCGTCGAGATCGATGCGACTCGCCACGGCAAGCGCGTCGAGCGCGGGCCCGAAGTCGCGCGCCCGCGCGAACAGGGCGGCATGGATCGCGGGCGACAAGGAGCTGCCGTGGGCGGTTCGAGGCTCGTAGTAGCGCAGGTTGGCCTCGAGCGTGTCCGGTTCGACTTCATCTGGCACCAGGTGATGGAGCATCAGGACGTCGGCCTGTTTGACGATCTGCGCTCCTCGTACGCGCTCCATCCCGAGCAGGAGGTCGGCGGCGATGGGTCGCCGAGGCGCCACTTCTTCGATCACGAGCGGCTCCAGCTCGTGAAAGCCTGCGAACTGCTCGTAGATCCCCGTGTTGGGGTCGTATCCGTCGAGGAGGCGATCGGCGAGCTCACGCCAGCGCGACACCTCTCCGACGGTTGCGCCAACCGCCCGAGGTGCCGCGTCGACGGCGTCCGCAGCTCGGCGTAGGTTCCAACGAGCCATGACGTTCGTGAACGCATTGTCGTCGACGGGCTCGTGGTACTCGTCCGGACCGATCACACCGTAGATGTGGCCAACGCCGGACGGGTCCTCTCGGATCCGACTGGACCAGTAGCGAGCCGTGCTCACGAGGAGGTGCATGCCCCCGCCTCGAGCGAAATCGTCGTCGCCGGTCCAGTCGATGTAACAGCAGGCCGCCCACGCGACTTCGGCCACGATGTGTTCCTCGAGTTGGCCGGTGCGGATTGCGACGGTCTCCCCGGTCCGGGTTCGGGCCGAGCGAGGCGTCACGTCGTCGCCGGTGGCCGCCGACTCCCAAGGAAACCGCGCGCCCGCACGACCGGCCGCTCGCGCGGCTCTGATCGCAGCCGGCAGACGGCGGATGCGGTACGTGAGCATGGCCCGCGCGGCCGCCGGTCGTGTGGCCGCAAAGAACGGCAGGACGAACGCATCGGCGTCCCAGAACACGTGACCTCGGTAGCCCGGACCGGTCAGTCCTCGGGCCCCTATTGCCGCCTCGCCCTGATCGGGCGCGGTCGCCATGAGGTGATACAGGCCGAACCGGACCGACGCCTGGAGATCGGGCGCCCCCTCGATGCTGATGTCGGCGTCATCCCACCGCGGGGCCCATGCGCTGCGCTGATCAGCCAACAACCCGGCGATCTCGTTGCCGGCGAGGGCTTCGACCTTGCTCACCACCGGCTGGAGTTCCCGGACACCCGTCGAATCACCCTCGTACACGGCGATCCACTCCCGCGGACTTCCGGACGCGCCGCTCGGTGTGCCGTGGAGGGCCGCAACGATGCCTGCCGCACTTCCCGAAACCCGCATCCACGCGGTGGCGCCGACGCGGCCGTCCTCGACGTCGTCCGGACCACCCGGTGCCTGCAGCTCGACGCCCGCGGTCGCACCAGAGCCCTCGACTCGGATTGCGACGGTGCCGGGGCGCGCGAGCGACGCGAACGAGATGCTCGACATGTGTCCGCTCCGCGTGGCGATCGTCTCGTGCAGCACTCCGTACCGGAGGTCGAGGATTCGGCGCCATCGAGCGGACGCGGCCGGCTCGGGCCAGGGTCCGATGAGGCCGGGTGCGGGAAGAAGGTGCGTCCCCGGGCCATCGGCGTCGTACACACCCAGCATCGCAGCCCACGGGACGGAGGTCTGGGGTCGCACCGAGGAGTAGTGGATGCCGACGCGTCCATCCGCGAGCGTCAGCAGCGCACCGTGGAGCGGCTCCAGGTCCCGGTTGAAGCCTTCGATCACCAGTGACCACTCGGGAGGAATCGCTGTGGCGGCCACTGGTCCACTGTCGTCCTCGGGTGGAATGTCGGAGATTTCGATCTGCGCGAGATCGGAGACGACGACGTCAGCACCGGACTCGACCAACGAACGCTCGTCGCGAGCCCGGTTGACGCCGATGACGAGCCCGAACCCCCCGCGACGGCCCGCCTCCACACCGGCCAACGCGTCCTCCACGATCGCGGTCCGAGCACGGATCACACCCAATCGCCGCGCGGCCTCGACGAACAGCGCGGGTGAAGGCTTCCCGGCGAGGTGCATGCCCTCGGCGTCGATGCCATCGACGCGAGCATGAAACAAGTCGCCGATCCCCGCGATCTCGAGAATCCTCTGGCAGTTCCGGCTTGCTGACACGATCGCCGTCGTGATGCCGCGCGCGTGGAGGTCGTGGACGAGCGCCACCGAGCTCGTGAAGGTATCGACACCCTGCTCGGCGATCACTCGCTGAAACGCACGGTCCTTTCGGTTGGCGATCCCCCACACTGTCTCTCGATCCGGCGAATCACGCCGATCACCCCGCGGCAGCTGGATCCCGCGTGCCGAGAGGAAGCTTTCGACACCGTCCTCGCGCTGCCTCCCGTCGACGTAGCGTCGATAGTCGTCGTATGTGAACGGTCGGGGTGCGCCCGACTCCTGCTCATCTCGCTGCTCCAAGTACGCGTCGAATACCTGCTTCCAGGCCGCGGCGTGCACTCTCGCCGTGTTCGTGATGACGCCGTCCAAATCGAAGATGACCGCGTCGAAGCCCGCCGGATCGAGTGCGAGGGTGGTCGGGTAGTGCTCGGACATCAGACGTTCGATCGAGTCGAGGGTTCGCTCCGGCCAACCCTCTGCAGCCGAGCGGAAGGCGATCGGTGTCCCTCATCATGACCTCGACGCCCGCCATTCTGCTCCTCCCCCGGGGCGAACGAGCGAGACGAGGTCGTCGGGCGGGAGGCGCGCCTTCGATCGCGTCGTGTCGCGCGGGAGGGTTGCAGCGAGTCGAGGGTGTCGACGACGGTGGCGGTCGGCTCGTGGCGCTCGATGGCCTCGGCTTCGAGCGTGTTGCGTCCCCGCAATGCCGGGTCGTGTAAACGTTGCTTGACAGCGGCGGGATGTCAACGTACCTTGACATCGTGAAGAACTTCGTTCGAGAGAAGCGAACGGTCGCCGGCCTCTCCCAAGCAGAGCTCGCCGAGGCGCTGGGTGTGTCGCGTCAGACGATCAACGCGATCGAGACCGGCAAGTATCTCCCGTCGCTTCCGCTCGCGATCGGGCTCGCGCGCTACTTCGACACCACCGTCGAGCTGCTCTTCGACCCCGACACGGACGCAAGGAGGAAGTGATGCGACTCCACCAACAGAAGGCGCGGCTCTGCGTGCCGCTCGGGCTTCTCGCCATCACGCATAGCGGAGCCAGCGTCGCGCGTGACACCGATCTGTGCGCTCAGCTCCAGGCGGCGCAGCCTGTTGTTCTGAACGGCTCAGGTCTTCTGCGATGGAGTTAGCCGAATCCAGAGTCTCTTCATTCCGAAGGCGGCCGCGCCTCGGCGATGCGTTCGACCTGTACGGCCGTCACCTTGTAGTCGGGTGTGTTGGTGTCGGGATCGCGGTGCGGTCCGGTGACGCGGTTCAGGAGCGTTCGAGGGTCGTTGAAGGTGGCGAACACCGTCCCGGGCTCTACGCGCGCGGTGACCTCGGCGGGCAGTACCACGTCGCCGTGACGGCTGCGGACGCGGACGGGTTCGCCGTGCACGATTCCGATCCGCGTCATGTCGGCGGCACTGATCTCGAGGGTGTCGGTTGGTCGCAGCTCCCGGGTGGCGGACCGTCCGGTCATCGTGGCGGCGTTGAACTGGTAGAGGCTGCGCCCGGTGACGAGCACGAGCGGGAACTCGTCGGTTGGCTCCTCGGGTGCCGGCCGGTAGTCGATGGGACACAGCGCGGCCTTGGCGCCGATGCCGCGACCGAAGCGTTCGGTGTGAAGCATCGTCGTGCCTGGATGGTGCTCGCTGGGGCAGGGCCATTGCAGTCCACCGGGTGCGTCGAGCCGCGCATAGGTCATGCCCGCGCCCGGTGCCCAGACCTGGCGGATCTCTTCCCAGACGTCGGCCGCGCTCGGGTAGTCGAACAGGTCGCCTCGACCGAGCGCGCTGGCGAGCAAGCAGACGATTTCCCAGTCGGTCTTCGCGTCGCCCGGCGGCGCGAGAGCGGGGCGCACGCGCTGAACGCGACGCTCGGAGTTCATGAACGTCCCGTCCTTCTCGAACGCCGACGCGGCCGGAAGGAAGACGGTGCCGAACTGCCGGGCGGTCTCGTTGAGGAACAGGTCCTGCACCACGAGCAGGTCGACATTGGCGAGCGCTGCACCCGTGACATTGGCGTTGGGCTGGGTGAGGGCGAGATCCCAGCCCACGACCCACAAGGCTTTGAGCCGGCCCGTCGCGGCGGCGTCGAGCATCTCCATGGCGTCGAGACCAGGCGTGTCGGGGATCGCCGCGCCCCAGATCGTGCTGACCCGCTCGCGAGCCTCCGCGATGGGTGCGTAGCCGGGGAGGTGGTCAGGCTCGCAGCCCATGTGGGCGGCGCCTTGCACATTGTTCTGGCCGCGCAGCGGATTGACGCCGGCCCCGGCACGCCCGAGGTTGCCGGTCAATAGGGCGAGGTTCGTGAGGCACATGACGGCCTCGGTGCCCTGGTGGTGTTCGGTGAGGCCGAGGCCATGGAACGAGATCGCAGGCTTGGCGGTGGCATAGAGGCGAGCGGCCGCCCGGATGTCTTCCGCGTTGAGCCCGCATTCGGGGGCGACCCGCTCCGGGACGAAGGCACGGACGAAGGACCGGAACTCGTCAAGCATCTCGACGCGCTCGCTGGTGAAGGTCTCGTCGGTCAAGCCTTCGTCAAGGATCGCGGCCGCGAGGGCGTTGAGGACGAGCACGTTCGTCCCGGGCCGGGGCTGGAGGACGACATCGGCGTACTCAGTGAGCTCGACGCGTCGGACGTCGATGACGATGAGGTGGGCGCCTCGCAGCGCTGCTTGCTTGATGCGGGCACCGACGATCGGGTGGTTCTCGGTGGTGTTGGTGCCACAGAGCAGGATGGTCGCGGCGCGCTCGACGTCGTCGAAGGAGCTGGTGGCCGCGCCGGTGCCGAGCATCCGGTTCAGCGCGACCGCGCTGGGGGCGTGGCACACCCGCGCGCAGCAGTCGACATTGTTGGTTCCGAGGACCGCCCGCGCGAGTTTCGCGACCAGGTAGTTCTCTTCGTTGGTGGCTCGGGCCGACCCGAGCACCCCGACCGCGCTCGGTCCGTCGCGGTCGATGATGTTCTGGAACCTGGCGGCGACGTGTTCCACCGCGACGGGCCAGGACACCGCCGTCCAGGTCCCGTGCATGCGGATCATCGGACGGGTGACCCGATCGGGCGACGCGTTGAAGCCGAAGCCGTAGCGACCTTTGACGCACAGATGACCGCGATTGACCGGCGCGTCTTGCGCAGGCCTGATCTGCACGATCGTCCCGACGCGCGTTCCGACGAGCAGTTCGCAGCCGACGCCGCAGTAGGGACACGTCGATCGGGTCCACAGGTCGGGCGGGCCGGTTTCGACCACGGTCCGATCCTCCAGCGCGCCACTCGGGCAGGTGTCGACACAGGCGCCGCACGCAACACAGGAACTGTCGGCGAGGGTCGTACCCGAATCGGGCACGACCCTCGTGTGGGGGCCTCTCCCCGTCAGCTTCCACACGAACTGGCCCTGCACCTCCTCGCAGATGCGCACGCACCGCCAGCAAGAGACACAGCGCGACAGGTCCACGTGAATCGTCGGGTGGGAGTCGTCGACCAGCCCCGGCCGAGACCGATCGTCCGCATGGCTTTCCACGCCGTAAGCCCGCACCAGGTCCTGAAAGGCATTGGCGGAATCGCTCCTCAGCGCACTGGCGGGGTAGGAGCGGGCGAGCATTCCGACGAGCGTGCGGCGCAGCGCCTCCAGCTCGGGGGTGTGCGTGTGCACGACGGCCCCGTCGCGCACCGGTGTGGTGCACGCAGCGACCGGCTGGGTCTCCCCATCCACGGACACGACACACAAACGACACGCGCCCGACGGCATCAGCCGGGGATCGTGGCACAGCGACGGGATCTCGACGCCGATCGCGGCCGCGGCCTCGAGAATCGTGCAGCCCGCCGCCACACTGCGACGATGGCCGTTCACGGTCATCCAAGGCACGCGATCAGCTCCTCCCCGTAATGCTCGAGCGCGCTGCGTGCGAATGCAGCCAACCCGGTACCGTGCCCGCACAGACTGGTTGCCGCCAAGGCGTCGACGATGTCGCGCCACTCGGCGGATGCACCGACGGGCACGCGGTCAGCGCTCAGCGCGTCGCCAAACAGGTCCTCGATGCGACCGGCGCCGACCCGACACGGCGTGCACTTGCCGCAGGACTCGAACGCGCCGAAGCGGAACACGTGATGCACGAGCTCGGTGATCGAGGTGTGTTCATCGAAGGCGACGACGCCGCCGTGGCCCACGTCGGCACCGACCTCTCGGAGGGCATCGATCGTAAACGGGGTGTCGAGGAGGTTCACCGGAAGGATCCCTGCCAGCGGACCGCCAATGAGGACGCCGCGCAGCTCCCCAGTAGCGAGCCCGCCACCGAGACCATGGACGATCTCGGCGACGGGCATGCCGAACTCGACCTCATAGAGGCCGGGGCGGACGAACAACGAGTTGAGCGATACGACTTTGGTGCCCCGGCTCGTGCCCCGACCCATCGCTTCGTACGCCGCGGCACCGTGGCGGAGGATCCAGGGCAGGGCGGCAAGTGTCTCGACGTTGTGGACCAACGTCGGACATCCGTTCAGCCCGTGTTCGGCCGGGTATGGCGGGCGGGCGCGCACCTCAGGCCGCCGCCCTTCGATCGCGTTGAGCAGTGCGGTCTCTTCTCCGCACACGTAACTTCCCTCGCCACGGACAATCTCCACGTCAAAGGCCGGACCTCGTCCGAGAAGCCGTTCACCGAAGATGCCCGCCGTCCGCGTCTCGGCGATGGCGCGCTCGAGGGCCTCTTGCGCTTCCGGGTACTCCTTGCGCACGTACACGTACCCCTGCGTCGCTCCCACGGCTGCCGCGGCGATCGCCATTCCCTCGAGGATCGTGTGCGGATCGTCCTCCAAGAGGAACCGGTCGCTGTACGCACCGGGGTCGCCCTCGTCTGCGTTGCACACCACATACTTCGGCTCGTCTCTTGCTGTCACCACCGTCCGCCACTTGACGCCGGTCGGGAACGCTGCGCCACCCCGGCCGCGTAGACCCGAAGCCTCGATCTCTTCGACGATCACCCCCCGGTCCATCTCGAGGGCCCGCTCGAGACCCCCGTACCCACCGCGATCGACATACGTCCTCAACTCGGAGCTGTCCCCGCGGGCGATCCGTTCGAGGATCACCGGAGTCGCCGCCGCCACCTCGACAGTCGGCCGGTCATGGTCCGCGGCGGTCGCCGGCGCTACGTAGCACTTCCCAAGACAGAACACGCGTGGCGCCGCATCGCCCATCGCCTCCCAGCGGGCCGGATCGAGATGACGAGCGACAAAACACGCGGTGCCCTGACACGGCTCGCCGCCGAGAACGACGTCGGCCAGGTGAAAGAAAGAGGAGCCGACTCCACCGGGGTCGCTCATGACTAGATCGTAAAGGCAGCGACAACAACCGGGCGCCGCCATAGCGGTTGGTGGACGGGAGCCGTGCGCTCACCTCGCGGCATGGGGGACCGCGGCATCTCCGAGGGCCAAGCCCGCTCAGATCGTCGGATCGGTGCCCTCTGCACTGCCTCGCGGCGGAACTCTTCCGGGTACCTCGACGGACGCCCCATCCGGGACTCCTTCCTCCGGCCACACGACCAGAATCAGGTGTCCACCGAACCGGGTCAACTCCAACCCGACTTCGGTCGCAAGATTGCGGAAGGCGCGCCGTCAGGCGTGCTGAGCGCCCTCGCGGTTGTCAGCGCCTACCTCGGCGCCCCGATGGTCGCGGACCCGGTCACAACCGCGGGACGCGGCGACCGTCAGTTCTAGAAAGTGTGGCGCGCTCGGAGGGATTCGAACCCCCAACCTTCTGATCCGTAGTCAGATGCTCTATCCGTTGAGCTACGAGCGCTTCTCAACGCCCTCGGGCTGAGAGGCTCTAGGAGTCTAGGTGGGCGTACCCAGCCTCGCCTTGCTCGAAAGCCCTCGCCTCACCGGAGGCGATCCCCCGGCCGGTCGCGCACTGCTCGGTGGCGCTCAGGCGCTGCTCGTCGAAGTCGAGCATCTCGTCGTCCGACACCTCTTCGACTGCGACGAGGCGCTCCTCGGTCGCCGGTGAGGCATGGAGCAGCTCGTCGACCTCGAGCTGCAGGGCGAGCTGCTCGCGCCGCTGCGTGTGCTGCAGGACGAACACCATGATCACGGTCACGCTTGCGGACAGGTTGCCGAACACGAACTTGCATTTCGGAGTCGAAGCCGCTCACGACCACGACCACCCAGGAGGACACGACGAGAACCGCCGCGACCACTGCGATCGTCGGGCGGGTCGTGGCCTCGTGCAGCCGGTGTACCGCACGACTGGTGCCTCGACGCTGCGCCAGGGCGCTCCGCGTGTGCGCCGGACGGGGCATTCTGGTGTCGTACCCGTTCTGACGCCGGGTCTCACGCCTCCGGCATCCGGGACCCGGTCCGCCGGAGGCGGCGCTCGGCACGCGTCCGCCAGCTCTGCGGCACCGCGGGATCGGTTGCCACCCGTCCGAGGAGCGACCGGTCGCCGGAGTGGTCGCTCCGCCCGAGCTCCGACACCGTGATGCCACCGGCGGGCGACCGCGCGAGCAGGATCTCGTCGCCCGCGCCGACGTCGCCTTGCTCCACGATCCTCAGGTAGGCGCCGAACCGTGCGGCCCGCTCGAACTCGTCGACGAACGACGCGTCACCCATACGGATGCCGAGCTTGTAGCAGGGCAGGCGCGGTTGCGCGACCTCGAGGAGGCAGTCCCCGACCGCCCAGTGCGTGCCGATCACCATCGCGCCGAGATCGAGCCCGGCGACGGTGAGGTTCTCGCCGAACGTGCCCGGATCGAGCACCCGACCGAGCTCGCCGCTCCACCACGCGTAGTCCTCGACCGCGTAGGCGTACACCGCCTTGTCCGGACCGCCGTGCACCCGGTGGTCCGCCTGCGCGTCGCCGTCGAGGTTGACGCCCCGGACTGCGACCCGGCCCGCGACCGGAGCCTTCCAGATACCCGTGCGCACGCGTTTGCCGTGCCACTCGACCGCCCGCGGCCGACCCACGTTGACCGACACGACGCGTCCCCGCACATCGTCCACCGGCAGCACTGTAGGAAGTCGACCCCCTCCCGTTACACGGGGCGCAGGAGCTCCCGGAGTGATCGCCGGTACGGGGGTCGCGCGACACCGCGCTCGGTGATGATCGCGCTCACAAGAGACGCCGGCGTCACGTCGAATGCGCGGTTCGCGGCGCGCGCCGCGCGCGGAACCGTGCGCGTGCCTCCGAACCGCAGCACCTCCTCTGCGCCGCGCTCCTCGATCGGGATGTCGGCACCTGACGACGTGTCGGGGTCGACGGTCGTCGTCGGTGCCGCCACGAAGAACGGTACGTGGTGGCGGAGTGCGAGCACTGCGAGCACGTACGTACCGATCTTGTTCGCGACGTCACCGTTCGCCGCGATGCGGTCGGCACCCACGAGCACGGCGTCGACATCGCCGTTGGCGAGGAGCGAGCCTGCCATCACGTCGGCGACGACGGCGTAGGAGATACCGAGCCGATCGAGCTCCCACGCCGTGAGCCGCGCGCCCTGGAGCAGCGGTCGCGTCTCGTCCACCCAGACGTGCACACGGTTCCCCGATTCGGCGGCAGCCCTGACGACGCCGAGCGCGGTGCCGTAGCCGGCGGTGGCGAGCGAGCCGGTGTTGCAGTGGGTGAGCACCCGTGCGCCGCCGGGGAGGAGCGCGGCACCGAAGGCGCCCATCGCCCGGTTGCCGGCGACGTCGGCCGACGCGATCGCGTGCGCTTCCGCCAACGCGGCCTCGGCGCCACCGGTCTCGTACGCGGCGAGGCCGCGATCGACCCCCCACGCGAGGTTCACCGCAGTGGGCCGCGAGCGGGCGAGCCGCGCCGCCTCGCGGCGCACGCGGCCCGCGCTGGGGAGGGTCGTTGCCGCCAGCGCCACGCCGAACGCACCCGCGGCCCCCAGCGCCGGCGCACCGCGGACCGCCAACGAACGGATGGCGGCCACGAGGTCGCCGACCGACGCGCACTCGACGAACCGCACGCGTCCGGGAAGGGCCCGCTGGTCGAGCAGGCGGACGCGTCCACGCCGCCACTCGATGGTGGGAGGAATCGGGTCAGTCGATGCCGTCATCGACGGCAGTGTCGCACGACTCGACCGAGATCCCGATCGGCTCACCGAGGACCTGGGCGCGGTCCGGTGCGCCCGCACGGGCGCGATCCGCGAGCGCGGCGATCGGCCAGGCCACCGCGCCGGGCACGGCCACGAGCACGGTCACCAGCACGATCGCCCAGGTGGCGCCGCCCAGGGCCGCGGCTGCGTAGGCGAGCCCGCCCGCCGCCACCAGCACCAGGAGCGTCGCGTCCCAGGCACGCGGGCGCGGCGCGAACCGCCATTGGCGGACGCCCACGAGCGCCATCGAGACCGCGCACTGCACGAACGCGGACGCCATGAGCACGCAGACGACGCGCGCCGAGCCACTCACACCACGAGCGAGCACCGCCGTGACGACCGCGGCCCCGGCGGTGCCGACGAGCACCACGCGGCGGCCGACCCGAGGGGCACGGCGGCTCAACGCCACCGCACCGAGCACACCACTCGTCCACGGTGGCGCCGCCCACCACGCGGTCACGAGCAGGCACGCACCCAACCCGCCGCCCACCACGAGCGCGACCGCGCCACCGAGCTCACGCTCCACCATCGCCAGCACGACCGCCAGCGCAAGGATCGGAAGCGTCCACGTGGCCTGCGCGGCGACGACGTCGCTCCAACCCCGCGCGGAGGCTGCCACCACCGCCTCGAACACCAACCCGGAGCCGAGTGCGACGACCATCGCGCGTCCCGAGACGCCGGCCACCGCGGGCACGGACTCGAACAACGCGGCGGCCGCCGCCGCAGCCGCCGCGGCCACCAGCACCGCGCGCCAGGGCGAGGCGAGCTCGCGCTCGCGCCTCCCGGCGCGGCCGGTCACCCGTCGGGCGAACCATCCGACCAGCGCCGCGCTGACCGCGACGACGACCGCAGCGACGTCGCGCGCCGACCCGGCGACGACGAGCGACACGACGACCACCGTGGACAGGAGGGGCGCGACCGGTGCTGCGCCCGTGCTCCGGAGCTCGACACCCGCGAGCACCACGAGCACGCCGAGTCCCCATGCCGTGCCGACGCCGGAGCCGCCGAGCGCCACCGCGCCCACGAAGCCCAGGACGGCGACCGCCCCGGCGACCAGCCCGCGGACGGTCGGCGTCGTGGGCCTCACGTGACCGACGGCGAGCTCCGGCGCCAGGCACACGGGCACCAGGACGAGCGGCGCCGCCCACCAGCCCACCGCGGAGACGAGCACACCAGCGCACGCGCCGGCCAACGCGAACGGCACGGCCCAACGGTTCATCGAGGCGACGACGACCGGCGCGCGCAGCGGCGGCGCATCGCCCCGCAGCACGACGAGCACCGTTGCGAACAGGGAGTCGAGCAACGCGTAGCCCACCGCGGCCGCGACTGCGACTACCGACGCCGCGACGACGGTGCCGCCGAGCGCATCCCTCAACGCGCCGTACACCAGGGCGGCGGGGACCACGGCGAGCACCTGGCTCCCCGTGTTGTACGCCATCCGCGGGAAGGCGCGCGCCCGCCAGTGGAGCGCGTCGAGCGGCCCCATCAGCGCGGCGACGACGCACGGGCCCCACACCGGCGCGCTGCTCCGGAAGCCGACCACCGCCGCGAGCAGCACGGCCGCGTCGGCGGTGAACGCGAGCTCGGTGGTGAAGAACGCGCCCCGATTCACGGACAGCGCGACGATCGCGCCGAGCACGAGCACCGGCACGAGCGGCGGGACCGTGGTTCCCGAGAGCGTCAGGAGCACCCCCGTCGCGAGCGCACCGACGGCGAGTACGTAGCAGTACGCTCGTTCCGCGAGCGGCCATCCCGGCGTGGGACGCGGCGGGGCCGACGCGATGGCTCGCGATGCCGCCGGCGTCGGACTCCCGCTCACCGGCCCCCCACCGCCGCAGCCGGGCGATCGCCCTCCGCGTGACGCACCGGTGCCGTCGCGGCACGGTCGGTGAGGCGGGCGTACGGCCAGGCGAACGCCACGAGCGCGCCGGCCAGCGCGCCGATCACGCCCAGTGACAGTGCACTCCCGTTGCTCGCGAGCGGCAGGTAGCCGACGACCGCGAGCGCGGCCAGACAGGCCACAGACGCGTCCCTCACACGCCGTCGGGGTGCAAACGCCCACTGGCGTGTTGCCGCGAGCGCGCAGGCGGCCGCGGCCTCGACCTGCGCGGCGGCCGCGTACGCGAGGTCGCGGGCGGCGCCACGCGCGACGAGGGCGACGGCTGCGGTGGCGACCGCCGACGCGGCCAGCACGACGAGACCGACGCAGTGTCGGCGCGGTGCCCACCGCGCCGCGTGCCGCCCCAGCCACCGACTGCCCCACGGTGGCGCCGCGAACCACGCGACGAGGAGCAGGGCGGCCGCGCCCGCGACGGCGAACACGCCGGCTCCCGCAGGGCCGAGCGTGAGCCACCAGACGGCGAGCACGGCGGCGACCAGGACGAGCGGCGCCGTCCACCACAGCTCGGTGTGCAGGGCGCGCATGCGGCTCCCACGCGCTGCGACGATCTCGAACACGCCCGCGGCCGACGCGGCCAGCAGCACGAGGCCGGCCTGCCGCGGTCCCGCTCGGAGCCCAACCCGCACCACCGTCGCCGTGAGCGCACCACCGAGCGCCGCGACGATCACGGCTCGCGGTGGGGGATCTGCGCGCCACGCGACGACCACCGAAACGATTGCGACCAGCGGCGCGAGCACCAGGCCGCCAGCGCCGGCGACGACGGCGCCGGCCATCGCGACCACGGCGATGAACGGGGGCACGGCGCGTGTCGAGTCGACGCGGAGGTCGAGCCCGAGCCCCGCTGCGATCAGCAGCGGCACGAGCAATGCGGCGACATCGTCATCACCGGCGATGGCGAGCCCCGCGACCGTGGTGGCGACGAGCGCCACGACGAGCACGCCCGCGCGCGTCCGCCGATGCGTACGCAGCCACGACGGGGCCCGCACGAGAACGAGCTCGGGTACCCAGGGCACGGGCGCGAGCACGAGCAACGCGGCCCACCATCCGACGGAGAGCTCGATGACGCCCGCGACCGCGCCGACGCACGCCAGCGGGAGCGCGAGCGCGTTGACCGACCACTGGTGCCGTACCGCGACGCGAACCGGCTCGTGCCGGAGCCGCATGAGCGCGAACCCGAACGTCGAGTCGACGACGATGTAGGGCAGGGCCGCGATCGCGACCAGCGCCACCGTGACGACGACCGCTCGAGGGCCGCCGAGCCACGAGAACACCATGGCGCCCGCGAGCGCGGCGAGCGCCTGGCTCCCCGAGTTGTACGCCATACGGTTGTAGGCGCGCTGGCGCCAGTGCAGGAGGTCGAGGGGACCGACCGCGAGCCCGACTGCGACGGGGCCGAGCAGGCGGGCGTCTCCGTGGAACGCGACCACCGCGGCGAAGATGGCGGCGCTCTCCGCGGTCGTGGTGAGCTCGCTCGCGAAGAAGACCTCGCAGTTGACGCACAACCCCGCCACCGCCGCGAGCGCGAGGAACGGAACGATCGGCGGCAGCTGCGAACCGGTCGCGAGGAGGCCGGCCGCAGCCCCGCCCGCGGTCACGAGGAGGCCGTAGCAGAGCACCCGGACGGCGCGGGAGTCGCCGCGCGCGGGCGGCTCGGCCCGCGCCGACGTGGAGATCGGCCCCCTATCGTCGTCGATCGTCAGGTTGCTGACCGGCGGACCAGTCACCCGGGCTCCCGTCCTCCGCCGGGCGCGGCTGGACCGCGCCGCCCACGGGAGAGAGACGTCGGCAAGGCGGCGGCGTCACGCAACCGGCCCGAACCGCGCGCGACCTGCTGCTTCGCGGCCCCGGCGGGTAGATTTCAGCGCTCGCCGCCACCGCGGTGGAACGCGCCGGTGCACCCGGAGGCCCGTTGCCCGACCAGTCGTCCCGCCCCTCTGGCGGTGACCGTCAGCAGTACGCACTCCCGGAGGAGTACGGCGACGCGCGCCCACCGCGCGCGCCGGCGTCCGGACCCGCGACGGTCGTGATCCGCCCGATCGACGCGCCCGAGCCGCCCCTCGACATCAACGGCGCGGAGATCCGCGAGGCCCCCGACGACGATCCCGGCCCGTCGGGAGAGGAGGGGCCGCGCTCGCGCCAGGAGTTCGTCCAGGCCCAACACCAGGGAGGCCGTCGGCGGCGGTCCACGCGCGCGCGGTGGGTGCGGCGGGGCATCGCCATCGTCGTGGTGATCCTGCTCGTGCCGGTCGCGTGGTCGTACGCGCATGCGCTGCAGCGTCCCGGGAGCGACTCGAACGGCATCCGCACCGTCGAGTGGATCCGCGACCACGGAGGGAACGGCATAGTCAACACGATCGAACGGTGGTGGTACACCAACAACCCGCCGCCGGTCGGCGGCAAGCCCCACGCGATCCACGTGAAGGGCTCTGCCGCCGACGCGGGCGCGGAGGCGGGCGCGGTCCCCGCGCTCACCCCCGAGCTGCCCGAGCACCTCCAACCTCCCACGCAGCGCGTGCCGACGCCCGCGCCCACGGTCGAGCAGAACGAAGGGGTCTGGCTGCCCGTCGGGCGCCCCTCGGGCGGTGTCGTCGGCGAGTACATCGCGTTCGTCCGACCCGACGCGGTGCACACGTCGTATTTCACCGCGCTGATGTGGCTCGACACCAAGCTGCTGAAGGCGGTCTACGTGCCCGGGCTCCAGGAACCGGGAGGCGGCCCCAACTTCTGGAACTCGGAGATCCCCGTCGACCAGCGCCCGGCCGCGATCGCCGCGTTCAACTCCGGCTTCAAGATGGACTCGGCGCGCGGTGGCGTGTACTTCGACGGTCAGATGGTGCGTCCGCTCGTCGACGGAGCGGCGTCCCTCGTCATCAAGGCCGACGGGAGCGCCTCGGTCGGGGTATGGGGCCGAGACTTCACGATGACACCCGACATCGCGTCGGTGCGCCAGAACCTCGAGCTGATCGTCGACAACGGGCAGCTCAATCCCGCGTTGCGCGACAACGACACCTCGGTCTTCGGCGCCACCGTGGGCAACGACGTGTACGTCTGGCGCTCCGGCGTGGGGGTCGACGCCAACGGCGGGCTCATCTACGCCGGTGGTCCCGCGTTGTCGGTGACTTCGCTGGCGCGCACGCTCCAGAACGCGGGCGCGGTGCGGGCCATGGAGCTCGACATCAACAGCGACTGGGTCAGCGCGTACACCTACGTGAACTCCGACCCCAACAACCCCAACTCACCCGTCGTCGGCATCAAGCTCGGCGGCGACATGTCGCGCGACGGGAATCGCTACCTCGAGCCCGGTGAGCGCGACTTCTTCGCGTTCTTCGCCGACCCCAAGGTGGCGACGCCCGTGCCGACCACACCCACCACGACCGCGCCGGCCCGCAGGAAGCGCTGACTCCGCACGCGCGTCAGCGCGGGTCGAGCTCGAGCGAGCACGAGTTCATGCAGTAGCGCAGCCCGTTCGGGCCGGGACCGTCGTCGAAGACATGGCCCAGGTGCCCACCGCACCGGCGGCACACCACCTCGGTGCGGATCATGCCGTGGCTGCGGTCGACCACCGTCTCCACCGCCTCTGCGACCGTCGGCTCGGTGAAGCTCGGCCACCCGGTGCCGGACTCGAACTTGGTCGCGGCGTCGAAGAGCTCGGCACCGCACCCGGCGCAGCGGTACACGCCGTCGTCGTGACAGTCCCAGTACTTGCCCGTGAACGCGCGCTCGGTGCCCGCCTGCCGCAGCACCTGGAACTGCTCCGGCGAGAGCTGCTCGCGCCACTCCCGCTCGGTCCGCTCGACTTCTCGTGCCATCACCGCTCCTGTCGTCGTCCTCGGGACGTCATCCGGGCCGGTGCGCCCAGACCTCGATCTCGACGCTCGCCCCCGCCGGCAGCGCCGCCACTCCGATCGTGGTGCGCGCCGGACGCTGGTCGCCCAGCACCTCTCCGTACAACGCATTGACGGCCGAGAATTGTCCCAGGTCGGTGAGAAAGATCGTGACCCGGGCGACGTCGGCCCATCCCGCGCCGCAGTCGGCCAGGATCGCGGCCACGTTGGCCAATGCCTGGCGCGCCTCGGCGAGCGCGCCCCCGGGCGCGAGGGTGCCGTCGGCGAGCAGGCCGACCTGACCCGACAGCACCAGCCAGTCGCCGGCGCGTACCGCATGCGAGTACGGCCCGGCCGCGGGCGGCGCCGAGGGTGTGGCCTCGGGCCGTGGCGTCACGCCGAGGCCTCGACCCTGCCACCCAGCGACTCGGGGTCCGGGGCGTGCCAGTGGTCGGGGTCGCGGATGAGTCGGTCCTGCTCCGCCGGCCCCCAGGTGTGCGGGACGTACGGGATCGCCGGCTCGTGGCGGCGGAGCACGCCGTCCACGACCCGCCATGCCTCCTCGACGCCGTCCTCCCGGGCGAACAGCAGTGACTCGCCCTCCATCGCGTCGCCGAGCAGACGGACGTACGGCGGCTCCTCGCCCGGGTGGTCGTCGCAGAAGAACAGCTCGACCTCCTGCCCCACGAACCCGTCGCCGGGCACCTTCACCCGCGCCCCGACCGCGATCGCGATCTTGGGGTTGAACTGGAAGCGGAGGTAATTGGTGTCGTGGGGCATGCGCTCGTACTCGGCGAAGACCCGTTGGGGCGGGCGGTGGAGCTCCACCCGCACCTCTGTGCACTCGCACGGCATCATCTTCCCGGCGCGGACGTAGAACGGCACGCCGTTCCAACGCCACGAGTCGATGTGGAGACGGACCGCGGCGAACGTGTCGACATCCGAGTCCGCGGCCACGCCGGGCTCGTCGCGGTAGCCGACGAATTGCCCCCGCACGAGGTCGCTCGGCCGGAGCGTCTCCATGGCGGAGAACACCTTCTCCTTCGCGTCGCGCAGCTCCTCCGCGCCCGGGCCCACCGGCGGCTCCATCGCCAGCAGCGCCACCGTCTGGAAGAGGTGGTTCTGGATCACGTCGCGCAGCGCGCCGACCGACTCGTAGAACGCGCCGCGTCCCTGTACGCCGAAGTCCTCGGCCATGGTGATCTGCACCTGCCGGACGTAGTTGCGGTTCCAGATCGGCTCGAGGAAGGAGTTGGCGAAGCGGAAGTACAGGATGTTCTGGGTCGCTTCCTTGCCGAGGTAGTGGTCGATCCGGAAGATGCTCTGCTCGGGGAACACCGAGTGGAGCACCCCGTTTAGCTCGCGGGCCGACTGCAGGTCGCGCCCGAAGGGCTTCTCCACGATGACCCGGGCGTCGTCGGCACAACCCGAGCTCCCCAGTCCCTCGACCACGGTCTCGAACATGCTCGGCGGGATCGCGAGGTAGTGGATGGGGTGCCTCGCGTCTCCCAGCTCCTTCTTGAGCGTGGTGAACGTGGCGGCGTCGTTGTAGTTGCCGTCCACGTACCGGAGGAGCGACGTGAGGCGGTCGAACGCGGCGTGATCGTCGATCCCGCCGCCGTAGGTCTCGATGCTGTCGCGCGCACGCGTCCGCAGGTCCTCGACCGTCCACCTGGACGACGCGACGCCGATCACCGGGATGGACAGCTCGCCCCGCTTCACCATCGTGTACAGCGCGGGGAAGATCTTCTTACGTGCCAGATCGCCCGACATCCCGAAGAACACGAACGCGTCGGACATGACGCGTGAAGTCACTTGGTACCTCCGAGCACCTCGTCGTGCCCCCCGAACTCCTTGCGCATCGCGGAGAGAATCTTGTCGGCGAAGTCCGCCTCGCCGCGCGACGTGAACCGCGCGAACAGTGCCGCGCTCAGCACGTCGACGGGGACGCCCTCGTCGACCGCGGCGTGCACCGTCCACCGGCCCTCGCCCGAGTCGGACACGCGACCCTCGAAGTCGGCCAGCTCGCCGCTGCGGGCGAACGCGTCGGCCGTGAGGTCGAGGAGCCACGACGCAACGACACTGCCGCGCCGCCACACCTCGGCGACCGCCGGGAGATCGAGGTCGTACTGGTAGTACTGCGGATCGCGCAGCGGCGCGGTCTCGGCATCGTGCGTACGTTGCTGCTTGCCCGCGTTGGCACCGCGCAGCACGTTCAACCCCTCGGCGTACGCGGCCATCAGCCCGTACTCGATGCCGTTGTGCACCATCTTCACGAAGTGCCCGGCGCCGTTCGGGCCGCAGTGGAGATAGCCCTGCTCGGCGGTGACCGGAGTTCCGCTCCGCGACGGGGTGCGGGGTGCGGCGTCGATCCCGGGGGCGATGGTGGCGAAGACCGGGTCGAGGTGCGCGACCACGTCGCCCTCGCCGCCGATCATGAGGCAGAAGCCCCGCTCGAAGCCGAACACGCCCCCGCTCGTGCCCACGTCGACGTAGTGCAGGCCCTTCGGCTTCAGCCGGGCGGCTCGGTCGATGTCGTCGCGGTAATAGGAGTTGCCGCCGTCGATCACGATGTCGCCGGGCTCGAGATGCCGCTCGAGCTCCGCGATCGTGCTGTCGACGAACGCGGCGGGCACCATGATCCACACCGCCCGGGGCTTCGTCAGCTTCGCGACGAAGTCAGCGATCGACGACGCGCCGGTCGCACCCTCGCCGGCGAGCTCCTTCACCGCCGCCGTGTCGACGTCGTAGCCGACGCACTCGTGGCCGTCGCGCATCAGCCGCCGAACGAGATTCGCGCCCATCCGGCCCAGCCCGATCATTCCGAGTTGCACGGGCGTCTCCTTCCGTCGGGCCCAGCTTGCCAGCCGGGGCGCCGACCGGGCGAGGCCCGGAGGACGTCAGCTCCGCCGGGCGCGGTACCGGCGGATCAGCGCGTTGGTGCTGCTGTCGTGGGTCAGCTCGGGCTCGGGTCCGGCCGCGAGCTCTGGGATGATCCGGGTCGCGAGCGTCTTGCCCAGCTCGACGCCCCACTGGTCGAACGAGTTGATGCGCCAGATGGTGCCCTGGGTGAACACCTTGTGCTCGTACACCGCAACGAGCTGACCGAGCGTGTAGGGCGTGAGCTTGTCGACCAGGATCGTGTTGGTGGGGTGGTTCCCCGCGAACGTGCGGTGCGGCACCTGGGACGCGGGCACGCCATCGGCCTCGACCTCGGCGCGCGTCTTGCCGAAGGCGAGCGCCTCCGTCTGCGCGAACAGGTTGGCGGTGAGCAGCTCCTGGTGGTCGCCGACGTCGTGGTTGGCGTGCACGAACCCGATGAAGTCGGCCGGGATCACCTTCGTGCCCTGGTGGATGAGCTGGTAGAAGGCGTGCTGGCCGTTCGTCCCCGGCTGCCCCCACACGACCGGTCCCGTCTGCATGGTGACCGGGTTGCCGTCGAGGTCGACCGACTTGCCATCGCTCTCCATGTCGAGCTGCTGCAGGTAGGCAGGGAAGCGCGCCAGGTACTGGCTGTACGGGAGGATCGCCTGTGTCTCGGCACCGAAGAAGTCGTCGTACCAGATGCCGATGAGGGCGAGGAGCGCGGGCAGGTTCCGGCCGATCGGCGCGGTGCGGAAGTGCTCGTCGACGGACCGGAAGCCCGCCAGCATCTCGCCGAACTGCTCGGCGCCGATCGCGATCATCAGCGACAAGCCGATGGCGGAGTCGTACGAGTACCGACCGCCGACCCAGTCCCAGAACTCGAACATGTTGTCGGTGTCGATGCCGAACTTCGCCACCTCCTCGGCGTTGGTCGAGACGGCCACGAAGTGACGGGCCACGGCCGACTCGTCGCCGAGCGCGTCGACCAACCATGCCCGCGCGCTCCGGGCGTTGGTGAGGGTCTCGAGCGTGGTGAACGTCTTCGAGGAGACGACGAACAGCGTCTCCGCGGGATCGAGGTCGTGCGTGCACTCCCAGAAATCGGTCCCGTCGACGTTGCTCACGAACCGGAACGTCATGTCACGACGGCTGAAGTCGGCGAGGGCCTCGGAAGCCATGTGGGGGCCGAGGTCCGATCCGCCGATGCCCACGTTGACGACGTTTCGCACCCGCCGGCCCGTGTGGCCGGTCCAGGCGCCCGAGCGCACCCGCTCCGAGAAGTCGGCCATCTTGCGCAGCACGGCGTGGACGCCGGGAACCACGTTCACGCCGTCGACCTCGATCACCGCGTCCTCCGGCGCGCGCAGTGCCACGTGCAGCACCGCGCGCTGCTCGGTGACGTTGAGCTTCTCGCCGCGGAACATCGCGTCGATGCGGTCACGGAGCCCTGCGCGCTGGGCGAGCTCGACCAGGAGCCGGAGCGTCTCGTCGGTGACGCGGTTCTTGGAGTAGTCGAGGTAGAGGCCCGCGGCCTCCGCCGTCAGGCGCGTACCGCGGTCGGGATCGGCGGCGAAGAGGTCGCGGATGTGGGTTCCCTCGACCTCCTCGTAGTGCGCGGCGAGGGCACGCCACTCCGGCGTCTCGGTGATGGCAGTCACTGTGCGTGACTCTACGCACCCGGTACGGAAGAATGGCGGCCGTGACGACTGTGCTCGGGATCGACATCGGAGGCACCGGCATCAAGGGCGCGCCGGTCAACACCGCGACCGGCGAGCTGCTCGCCGATCGCCACCGCCTGCTCACGCCGACTCCGGCGACCCCCGACGCGGTGGCCGACGTAGTGACCGAGGTGGTGGCGTTCTTCGACTGGAAGGGCGCCGCCGGCGCCACGTTCCCGGCCGTCGTGAAGAACGGGGTCGCGAAGACCGCGGCCAACGTGGACAAGGGCTGGGTCGGCACCGACGCCTCGAAGCTGTTCTCGTCCCGCATCGGCGCGCCGGTCACCGTGCTCAACGACGCCGACGCCGCAGGGATCGCGGAGATGAAATTCGGCGTGGGCAAGGGCGTCGGCGGGGTCGTCATGATGGTAACGCTCGGCACCGGCATCGGCTCGGCGTTGTTCGTCGACGGGCGGCTGGTGCCGAACACCGAGCTCGGCCACCTGCCGCTCGAAGGGGTGGACGCGGAGAAGCGCGCGGCCGAGATCGTGCGGGAGAACGAGGGCCTGTCGTGGAAGCAGTGGGCGAAGCGGCTCGACGAGTACTTCGACCTCCTGGGACGGCTGTTCTCACCCGATCTCTTCATCGTCGGCGGGGGCGTGAGCAAGAAGGCCGACAAGTTCCTGCCCCATCTCACCAACGCCACGCGCATCGTGCCGGCACAGCTCCTCAACGAGGCCGGCATCGTCGGCGCGGCGGTCGCGCACACCCAACGCTCGCCGAGCGCGCCCACCGACTGACCGCGCCGGGTATCCGAGCAGACCGGCTCGGGCACCCCGGTACGCTTTGGCGCCGATGACCCGGGTCGGATTTCTCGGGCCTCACGGCACGTTCGCCGAAGAGGCGCTCCTCACACAACCGGACCTCGCCGCGGGTGAAGCGGTCCCGTTCCGTGATGTGCCTCACGTCATCACCGCGGTCGAGCAACGGGCCGTCGACGTCGGGATCGTTCCCCTCGAGAACTCCATCGAGGGATCCGTCTCCGTCACCTTGGACACGCTCGCGTTCGACACGCAGCTGCTCGTCCAGCGAGAGGTCGACCTTCCCGTGTCGCTCAACCTGTGCGCGCCCAAGGGAACCCGGCTCTCCGACATCACCACCGTGGTGTCGCACCCGAACCCACTGGGGCAGACGCGTCTCTGGATGGCGCGCCACCTCCCCGACGCCACGAGTGTGGCCGCGAACTCCACCGCGGAGGCGGCGGAACAGGTCGCCCGCTCGAAGAAGAAGGGCATGGCCTCGATCGGGACGCGCGCGGGAGCCGACCGCGCCGGCCTCCACATCCTCGCCAAGGAGATCGAGGACCACCCCGGGAACCAGACCCGGTTCGTGATCGTCGGGTTCGGGATCCCGCCGGCGACAGGTCACGACAAGACGTCGATCGTGTGCTTCCAGCGCGAGGACAAGCCCGGATCACTGCTCGCCATCCTCCAGGAGTTCTCGGCGCGCGCGATCAACCTGACCAAGCTCGAGTCGCGTCCGACGAAGCAGAACCTGGGCGACTACTGCTTCTTCATCGACTTCGAGGGGCACCTCGACGACGAGCTCGTCGCCGACTGCCTGCGCAACCTCGCGGCCAAGCAGGCCGAGGTGAAGTTCCTCGGCTCCTACCCGGTTGCCGGCGAGGACGGCCACGCGCGCCGCCGCGCCGCGACCCGCGCCTGGCGGGACGCTGGGCAGTGGCTCGACTCGCTGCGGTCGCAGGTGCGGCGCGAGGACGGGCAGTGATCGACCTCAGGCGGCTCCGCGACGAGCCGGAGTACCGAACGGGCATCGAGCGCAAGCGGGTCGACCCGATGCTCGTTGACGACGTGCTCCACGCCGACGCTCGTCACCGCAACACCGAGCAGCTCGTGCTGGAGCTGCGCGCCCGGCAGAACGCGGCGTCGAAGAAGATCGGGAGCGCACCGCCGGAGGAGCGGCCGGCGAGGATCGCGGCGGCCGGCGCGCTGAAGGACGAGCTGCGCGACGCCGAGACCGAGCTGGCGGAAGCGGTCGCCGAGGTTCGGGCGCTCGCGCTCCAGCTGCCCAATCCGGCCGACCCCTCCGTGCCCGACGGCGGCGAGGACGACGGCGACGTCGTGCGGGTGGTCGGCGGGACTCCTGACGCACCCGCGCTCGACCACGAGGCGCTCGGCGCCTCCCTCGGGCTGATCGACAGCGACCACGCGGCCGAGGCGAGCGGGTCACGCTTCGCGTACCTCATGCGCGAAGCGGTGCTGCTCGAGCTCGCGCTCGTGCAGTGGGTCACCGGAATCGTGGCCGGCGAGGGCTTCGTGCCCGTCGTGCCGCCCGTGCTCGTGCGCGAACAGGCCATGGAGGAGGCGGGCTTCTTCCCCACCGATCGGGCGCAGGTGTACGAGATCGACGAGGACGAGCTGTTTCTCGTCGGCACCAGCGAGGTTCCGTTGAGCGCGTTGCACCGCGCGGAGATCCTCGACTCTGCGTCGCTGCCCCGCCGCTACGTCGGCGTGTCCACGTGCTTCCGTCGCGAGGCGGGGACCTACGGCAAGGACACGCGGGGAATCTTCCGTGTGCACCAGTTCGACAAGGTCGAGATGTTCTCCTTCGCCAACCCCGACCACTCGTGGGACGAACACGAGACGCTGCTCGCGATCGAGGAGCGCATCGTCGCCGGGCTCGGCTTCCCGTACCGGGTGGTGAACATCGCGGCGGGCGATCTCGGGCCCGCGGCCGCGAAGAAGTACGACATCGAGGCGTGGCTCCCGTCGGAGGGCTGCTACCGGGAGCTCACCTCGTGCTCCAACTACCTCGACTATTCCGCGCGCCGGCTCGGGACGCGGGTGCGGGGCGACGGCCCGAACCGGCTCGTCCATACGCTCAACGGCACCGCGTGCGCGATCGGCCGCACGCTCGTGTTCCTGCTCGAGCACTACCAGGACTCCGACGGCGGGCTCACGGTGCCCGAGGTGCTGCGGCCGCTCTGCGGCTTCGACCGCGTCGCACCCCGCTAGTCGCGCGACGGACTGCCTCCTAGCCTGGTTGCCGGAGGGGTGCCAGAGCGGCCGAATGGGACGGTCTTGAAAACCGTTGAGGCGCAAGTCTCCGTGGGTTCGAATCCCACTCCCTCCGCTCGCTCGTTGTGATCTCCACAACGGCTGCATCACCCCTGGTAGCGGCACGGATCGGGTGTCCGGTCGCACGTCCGATCGCTCGCTGAGCGAACGCGCCGCTTTCGAACTTTGCGCTCCTGATCGTCCACCGCCGGTCAGGTCATCACTCGGTGAGCCGGCGGCGGCGTGCAGCGCATTCCCGCCGAGAATGTCGCCGTCGCGGGGTCCTCGAACCAACCACGATCTGGAGGTCGTCGATCTGAGGCGTGGCCTCAGCGGGCCTTGGCGACCACTTCCTCACCGAACATGCGGATGTAGTCGAGGGCGGCGCCGAAGTCGTGCCGGGGATACGGGAACATCGTCCAGGTCACGCCGATGGCGGCCAGCTCACCGATGGCATCGAGGTGGTACTGGACGCTGTCGTCGGAGCTGATGAACTTGCCGGGCGTGATCGCCGAGACGTCGAATCCCTTCAGCGTGCGGCCGTTCGCCTCGAGCCGCTCGCCGAGCTGCTGGATGAGTTCGCCCAGGTGCTCGTTCGATGTGATTTGGCGCGTACGGGTTGTTCGCACGCTCGCCTCGCCCATCGTGTTCGGCGCCCAGCCATCGGCCCAGCGGGCCACCCGGTCGAGCGCCCGACCGGTGTTGCCGGCCAACCAGTACGGCGGGTGCGGCAACTGGACCGGCTTCGGGTCGTGCCAGTTGCCGACGGCGGTGAAGTGGCGGCCTTGGAACTGGAAGTCGTCGTCGGTGAAGATGCCGTCCAAGGCCTCGAGACACTCGTCGAACAGCGCGCCCCGCTCGGCGAAGTCGACCCCGAGGGCCGCGAACTCGGAGCGCAGGTAGCCACTCCCGAGGCCGACGATGGCGCGTCCGTTGGACACGACGTCGAGGGTGGTGATGGCCTTCGCCAGCTGGAACGGGTTACGGAACCCTGCGATCGCCATGTGTGACATCAATCGCATGGATGTCGTGAGACCAGCGCAGTACGCGAGGGCGACGAACGGTTCGAACGTGCCGTGACCGCCCAGCTCCATCCACTTCTTCGATGGTGCCGGGTGCTCGCTGAACGTGACCGCGTCCATCCCCGCGGCCTCGGCGACACGCAGGAACTCGGCGATGTTCGCCGACTCGACGAACGCGGCGCCTGCCCCGGGTCCGAAGGGGTATTCGGTCAGGAACTTCATCCGCAAAATCTCACATGTAGGGAGAGTCGATCGCCTCGGCGCCGAGCACGCGGAGGATCGGCAGGTCGGCCAAGGTGTTCACGATGTGGAACTGGCTGGGCATGTCCTCCCAGCGGGCCTGATGGAACGTGAAGCTGCCGGTGCCTTCGCGGGTGTTCACGGGTGCTTCAGTGCGACCGGTGTGCGCGTTGTCGACCGAAGCCGATTCCTTCCAATACGTCGACAGGTCGTTGACGATCAGCTTGCTCACCTCCGCTCCCGGCCCATAACCGACCGGGATGTACTTGTACGTAACCTGCACGGCATTGGCCGCGTCGCCTCGAGGCTTGGGCTGCGGCTCGCCCAGACCGGTGATCTCCATGTCGAAGAAGCGGAAGCCCAGCCACGACGCATTGAAGACGTACGAATCGCGACTGGTCCGGATGGGGAGGCTGACGTCGGCCCAGATCGCCGGCCAGCCGATGTCGTCGCGAGCCGTCATCACGAGGTCGGGCAGCGAGTCCCACTTCACCGCGTAGTAGTACCCGTCAACCGGTGTCTCGTCCCGCACGACCGTCACCGGCACGCGCACCATCATCGACCGGTAGTCACGCCCCGCCAGCCAATAAGCCTCCTGCACATGGCCGACCGACACCTGCAGCTCCGGCTCGCCGCGGATGAGCACACCAGGAGGAAGGATCCTGCCGAGCCGCTCGCCGTCGGTGATCACCCGCACCCGGAACGTCGGTGACTTCCCAGGGTTCACGAAGCCGTGCTTGTCCGTCGGATGGTTCCGCTGGCTGGCCGCGCGTCCGAACCCCACCGGCATCCTGAACAAGGGTCGTTCCAACGCGCCGTCCGGCGACCCCGCCAACCACTCAGCATCCGCCGTGGCCCAGTACTCCTCAGACTCGGACATGACCCCGCTCAGACAGCAGGCTTTTGTCCTGATGCCATTGCCAGCATCCACGGCGCGATCGGGTTCTCCTTGGTGGGGCCTTCCAACCCGAGCTGGATCTGGTACAGGAGCGCGGTGTCGTAGTAGCTGTGCATCAAGATGACCTTGCCGTCGGCGAACTCCATGTGGTGGAGGAACCGGAGCTTCATCTCGGAGCCCTTGGCATCGTCGGCGATTGTGCCCCCGAGCGTGCTCCCGCTGAAGTACCCCTCGACGATCGCGGTGTCGCCGACGATCCACAGGTTGGTGACCGTCTGCTTGAGGTCGAGGAAGTTCGCCTCGTCCTTCTCCAACGTCTGCACCAGGAAGTCCTTGCCCGCGCTCATGTCCGGGTCGACGAAGCACATCTCCGGATAGATCACGACGCAGTCGTCGTGGATCAGGGCGTTGTGGGCTTCGAAGTCCTTCTCCGAATACGAACGGAACCACTCCGTGACGATGCTCTCGATCTCGCCCGGTGCGTGCTTGCTGTCGATGCCTGCGTTCTGCGTCATTGTGGCGCCTCCTTGTGCTCAGAATGATGAATGATGGATGTCGTTTCTCAGCCCCGCTTCTTGAGGTATCGCTGAGTGCGAGTGGCCGCGGTGCGACCGGGGAGGCCGGTGACGCCGCCGCCCGGGTGCATCCCGGAGCCTCCGAGCACCAGACCGTCGAGCGGCGTCTTGCCGGTACCGAGCCCGATGGTGGGACGCAGCGGTCCGGATCGCAGCAGTCCCATGTCGACGTGGGTCACGCAGCCGTTGCGCACCCGCAGCCGCGTGCCGAGGTCCTCGGGCGTCTCGACGAGACGACCGATCTCGGCTTCCTCGAGGGGGCCGATGTACTTCCCCACTTTGGCGAGGATGCTGTCGACGGCGGGCGCGCGCTGCGCGTCCCAACCTTCGCGGGGATGCACCGGCGCGGCCAACGAATAGATGTAGAGCGACTCCTGCCCTTCGGGTGCCTGAGTCGGATCTACTCCCGATGGGGACACCACCCACACGTTGGGGTCGTCGGGCAGCTCACCCCGCGCCGCCGCGGCATACGAATCGCGCACCGACTCCTCGGTACCGAGCATCAGGCTCGGCATCCGCATGTCGACATCGGAACGAGCGTGCTGCAGCGCAGCGATCTGAGCGCTCAACGCCATGTCGATCTTGAACACGCCGGAACCGGTGCCGTTGGCCGGCGCGAAGTCGAGCCGGGCCGCCAGCTTCCGATCGACGACACCCTGGGGAACGAGCTGGCGGAGCGTGACCCACGGGTCGCAGGTGGCGACGACCGAGCGGGCTTCGACGACCCGGCCGTCTTCGAGGCGGACGCCGCGGACGCGTCGCCCCGCTTGCAGGATCTCGGCCACGGGCGCACCGGTGGTGAGCACGCCGCCGCTCGCGCGGAGGCTGCTCACCAGGGCGTTGGTGAACGACTGCATGCCGCCGACGGGTCGGCCCACGCCGACCCGACCGATCAGTGCCAGCAGGAGAAATCCCAGACCGCTGCCCGGCACGTCGACCGGACCCGCGCCCGCCGCGAGGTTGATCAACGCGCCCTTCGTGACCGGGTGCTCGAAGCGCTCCTCCGCCGCCGCCGTCGCCGACCCCGTGAGCAAAGCGGCGATGTCGCCGAGCCGGGTGCGGTTCTTCACCGCCACTTTCGTGCTCGCCCACAGTGCCTTGGGATCGGGACGCCCGAAGTCGACACCGAGCACTGGGAGGACCGCGCCGATCAGCACGTCGAGCAGATCGGTGAACTCCAAGAACGCGCGTGCGTCGGCGCGTGAGTAGCGCTCGATCTCAGCCGCAGTGCGGGCGTGATCGCGCCAGAGCGCGAGCGATGATCCGTCGGGATGCAGCGACACGTAACCCGGGTCGGTCTTGACCAGTTGGAGCCCGTGCTCCCGAAGCTCGAGCTCAGCAGGAATCCGTGAATGCAGCATCGAGATGACGTCGACCGCACACGAGTTGATGACGTGCCCCGGCGCCTCGGGAATGAGCGGGCCCGAGGCCGTCATCCCGCCCGGAGCCGCGCCCGCTTCGACGACCGCGACCCGCAGACCAGCCTTGGCCAGGTAGCCAGCCGCAACGAGTCCGTTGTGCCCGGCGCCGATCACCACGACGTCGACCACCGCCGGCAGCGGATCCGACAGAAGTGGGGAAGCGGCGGAGGCTGAGAAGGTCACCACATTCGAGTCCTTTCGTGTGCCTGCGGACGGTACAGCACTGAGCCCGACCGCGTCGCCGGCCAGGTTTCGCACGCGTCATCTTGTGTCAGGCCGGATTGGACTGCGGGCGCTTGGCGGCCGTCAGCAAGGTGGGCGCCAGGCCAGCGCTCGGGTTGAGGGGCGACGACAGGCCGGCGTAGCGACGGAAATCCTGAGCGCGTTTCCGTCCGTCATCCACGCTCCAATGCGCCTCCCGTGCCCGCGGTCGCCTATCGATGGTCGGGGAGCGCGGAGGTCAGTTCCTGACCTCGCCCACTTCGAAGAGAAGATCCCAGAGTGCCGGCTCAAGGTTCGAAAGACGGTGCACTAGTTCCGC
>CAZDJK010000086.1:0-17432 GCA_964505725.1 uncultured Bifidobacteriaceae bacterium
CGCTCGACCACCTCCGCGACTACGTGCGCGTGCCGGTGACCGGGGTGATCGAGCCCGGCCTGCGGGCGGCGCGCCGCGTCACCCGGACCGGCCGCGTCGGCGTGATCGGCACCGTCGGCACCATCGCGTCGGGCGCGTACCAGCGCGTCGCCACGATGACGGGCGCACGGATCGAGCTCACGTGCGCGGCGTGCCCGGGGTTCGTGGAGTTCGTGGAGGCGGGAGACGTCGACTCCGACCAGGTGCACGTGCTCGCGGAACGGCTCCTGGCGCCCGTCCGCGAGGCCGCCGTCGACACCCTCGTGCTCGGTTGCACCCATTACCCCCTCCTCGCCCGTACCATCGGCGACGTGATGGGACGCGACGTGGTGCTCGTCTCGAGCGCCGACGAGACGGCGTTCGCGGTGCGGCGGCGGCTGGAGCACGAGGGCCGCCTCGGGGCTGTGTCGGTGCCTGCAGGGCGCCACCGGTTCCTCACCAGCGGTCCGGTGGGGACCTTCCGCGAGTTGGGGGTTCGGTTCCTCGGGCCCGAGGTCGGAGCAGTCGAGGGATGGAGCTGGGAATGACAGGGGGAGGGCGGTCGTGGAACTGACCGTGCTCGGGTGCTCGGGGTCGTTCGCGGGCGCCGACGGGAGCGCGTGCAGCGGCTACCTCGTGCGGTCGGGCTCGACGGCCATCTGGGTCGACGCCGGCAACGGCACGTTCGGGCACCTGCAGGAGCACCTCGCGGTCGAGGATCTCACCGCGGTCGTGCTCACGCACGGGCACCCCGATCACTGCGTCGACATCTACGGGCTCCACGTGCTCCTCCGCTACGGCCTCGAGCGCGGAGGGCTCCCCGTGTTCGCGCCGGAGGGGCTCGAGAAGTTCCTGCTCTCGCTCGTGCACGACTGGGGCGACACGTTCGACTGGCGCGCGGTCGGCGACGGCGACAAGGCGCGGATCGGCGACATCGACCTCCGCTTCTCGCGCACCGACCATCCGCCGCCCACCTACGCGGTCGAAGCCACCGCCGACGGCCGGCGGCTGGTGTACACCGCCGACACCGGCCCCGAGTGGTCGGTCGGCGCGTTCGACCCGGGAGCCGATCTCGTGCTGTCGGAGGCCACGTACCTGCACGCGAACCGGCCCGCGCCCATCCACCTCTCCGCGAAGCAGGCGGGCGAGGCGGCACGCGAGGCGTTCGCGCAGCGGCTGCTGCTCACGCACCTGTGGCCGCGCATCGACCGCGACGTCGCGCTCGCCGAGGGCGCGGCGGCGTTCGGCGACTCGGTGACGCTCGCGGTTCCGCACATGACCACCACCGTGTGATGGGCATCCGCCGCGACGGGCGGGAGCCCGAGGAGCTGCGCCCGATCGCGTTCGAACGCGATTTCACCGAGTTCGCGAAGGGATCGGTGCTCGTCGGCTTCGGCCGCACGCGCGTGTTGTGCACGGCGTCGGTCGAGGAACGGGTGCCGCCGTGGATGCGCGGCACCGCGCGCGGGTGGGTCACCGCGGAGTACTCGATGCTGCCGGGATCCACCGCCGAGCGCGCCGACCGGGAGGCCGCGCGCGGCAAGCAGTCCGGCCGCACCCAGGAGATCCAGCGCCTCATCGGCCGGTCGCTCCGTGCCGTCACCGACCTCCCGCTCATGGGCGAGATGCAGGTGACTGTCGACTGCGACGTGTTGCAGGCCGATGGTGGCACCCGCACCGCCTCCATCTGCGGCGGCTACGTGGCCCTCCACGACGCGTTCTCGCGGCTCGTCGCCGAGCGCACGCTGCAGGCGCACCCGATCACGGACGCGTGCGCCGCGATCTCGGTCGGCATCGTCGACGCGCTCGCGCACCTCGACCTCGACTACTCCGAGGACGTCCGGGCCGAGGTCGACATGAACGTCGTGATGACCGGCTCGGGCCGGTTCGTCGAGGTGCAGGGCACCGCCGAGGGCCAGCCCTTCTCGCGCGGCGAGCTCCACGACCTCCTCGGGCTCGCCGAGCACGGCATCGCCCAGATCTTCGACCTGCAACGCGCGGTGCTCGCGGAGCCACCGGTCCCGCGCCG
The DNA here is from genome assembly GCA_964505725.1 of uncultured Bifidobacteriaceae bacterium. GTDB lineage: Bacteria > Actinomycetota > Acidimicrobiia > IMCC26256 > DASPTH01 > CAVRJC01. Next base: position 2,048 of record CAZDJK010000086.1, read on the forward strand.
GGCATGAGCCCGCGCTTCGTCCTCGCCTCCGCCAATCCCGACAAGGCGCGCGAGATCGCCTCCATCGTCACCGACGCGGGGGCCGCGGTGGAGCTCGTCCCGCGGCCCGACGACGTGCCCGACGTCGAGGAGACGGGCGACACGTTGGAGGCGAACGCACGCCTCAAGGCCTGGGCGCTGTGCGCGGCCACCGGCCTGCCCGCGATCGCCGACGACACCGGTCTCGAGGTCGACGCGCTCGGCGGCGCACCGGGTGTGTGGTCGTCGCGGTTCGCGGGCGAGGACGCCACCTACGCCGACAACGTCGCGCTCCTGCTCGACCGGCTGCGCGACACCCCGGAGGCGGAGCGGAGCGCGCGCTTCGCGACCGTCGCCATCGCGTGCTGGCCCGACGGGCGGGAGGTCGCGGCGTTCGGCGAGGTCGCGGGCCACATCGCCTCGGAGCCGCGGGGGAGCGCGGGCTTCGGCTACGACCCCGTATTCGTTCCCGACGACGGCGACGGGCGCACGTTCGCGGAGATGGGTGCCGGCGAGAAGCACGTGCTCTCGCACCGGGGCCGCGCGTTTCGTACCCTGGCCGACGGGCTGCGTGTCGTCGAAGCGTTGGAGGAGTAGCACCGGTCTTGGCTGTCATCGACATCGCCGGTTTCGTCGCCGACCTGAAGGACCACGCGGTCGAGCACGGCTTCCACGTCCACGACGAGCGCCACTTCGTCGAGAGCTATTCGCTGCGCCAGAACTGGGAGGTCGACCTCCATCCCGAGGAGGGGTGCGAGGGCCCGGTCGACCTGTACCTGTCGCTCGAGATCGACCCCCGGGTGCTCCTCGGGTTCGAGGACGCGGTCCTCGACCGGGGCGACGTCGAGGACCCGCCCGACGACTTCCACTTCCCGCTCAACTTCACCTGGGCCCTCCCCCCGCTGCCCCAGGGGCCTGACCTCCTGGTGCTCGCCACCGAGCTCGCCGCACGTGGGGGTCCCGATCTCCCGCTCGAGGTCTCCGCGATCGACTCGATCCCGGAGGCGACCGACGCGCCCGAACGCTCTCTGCGCATCGTCGCCCACCAGTCGGTGTCGCTGCTCCGCATCCGCGACGGCGACGCGGTGTCCTGCGACGTCCTCGACAGTTGCCTCGACGTGAGCCGCTACCTGCTCGAGCAGGCACCCGACTGGCTCGGGTGAGGGGAACGCGGCGCCCGCATCGGCAAGAATGTCGCCATGCCGATGCGAACCGACTGCCGGCACTACGAGAGCCGCACCTACGCGTCCGGCGAGGTGGTGCGCAAGTGCCGAATCGACCTCGCGCCCGAGGCGCCCTGGCGCTGCCCGGACGACTGCGTCGGCTACGAGCGGCGGATGATCGACGCCGGCTGGCAGGTCGGCTCGCTGGAGAAGGGCTACGACGTTCCCGAGTCCGAGCCCGAGGGTGACGACGTCGCCGCCCTGCTCGACCAGGCCGAGGACATCGTGAACGCGGCGGCGCCCGAGATCATGAGCGAGTTCGCGGACCGCGACAAGAAGCGTTTCGGCCGCCGCAAGCGCCGCAAGTAGCGTCCCCGTCGGTAGGGGCCCGGCTCGCCATCTCGCGCGAGTGGAGGCGAAGTGGGTAGAACGGGGGGCGTGCCAACGGACGGTGACGGGGCGGGCGGGTCCGCGCGAGCTCGTCGGCCCTCCTCGCCGCTTGACCGTCCGTTTACCGAGCGGTTGATAGAAGGTGCGACGGACATGGAAGCGGCTTCACCCATCGCGCTCTCATTCGGGTACAGGAAGGATCGGGAGACCCATGTCTCGCGCCCTGGCTGACCCGCCCGCTGTCGCTCCGGATCTGACCGTCGAGCCCCTCGGGCCTCACCGCGTCGCGCCGTGGGCCGCGCGCCGGCGGCCCACCGCGAAGCAGATCGGCTGCATGGTGTGGGTCGTGGTCGCGGTCGTCATGGTCTGGCGATACGGGGTCCCCACGGCACGCCCGTCGTTGTTCCTCCTGCTCGGGCTCGGGCTGCTCGTCGTCACCATCGGCGAGCCGGGCGCCTGGGCGGGCGTCGTCCGCGACTGGGCGCCGCTGTTCGCGATCCTCACCGCGTACGACATGCTGCGGGGTGAGGTCGCGAACCTCGGGTCGGTGCACATCCTCCCTCAGATCGACTTCGACCGGTGGCTCTTCGGGGGCCGCGTCCTCACCGTGCGCCTCCAGCATCTCCTGTACACGCCCGGTCACGCGCACTGGTGGGACTACGCGGCGTTCCTCGTCTACCTCTCGCACTTCTTCGCCTCCTTGACCGCCGCGGCCGTGTTGTGGCGGCGGAACTATCCGCGGTTCCGGCGGTTCGTCTACCTCTTCGTGCTGCTCACGTTCTCGGGCTTCGTGACCTATGCCGTGTATCCCGCCGCGCCTCCGTGGCTCGCGAGCCAGCAGCCGCACACGCTGGCGCCCACGGCGAAGATCATCAACGAGATGTGGTCGCATGTCGGCCTCGCGAGTGGGGCGAGCGTGCTGTCGGCGACGAGCCGGTTCGCGAACCCCGTCGCCGCGGTGCCGTCGTTGCACGCCGCGTACACCCTGCTCCTCGTGCTGTACTTCTGGAGTTCGGTGAAGCCGCGTTGGCGGTTCCTGCTCGTGCTCTACCCGCTGGCCATGGGCTTCGCGCTCGTGTACACGGCCGAGCACTACGTCATCGACATACTGCTCGGCTGGTTGTACGCGTCGGTCGTGTACTTCGGCGGGAACCACCTCGCCGACGCGTGGAGCCGCCGGCGGGCGCGCCGCGCGCTGGTACCGGCCCTGGACCGGGGCCCGGCTCCGGCATCGGCATCGGCGTGACGGTCAGCGCCTCGCCGGCACGAAGATCGTCGCGCCGTCGACGACCGCCGAACGCTGCCAGGTCCCGTCGAAGAGATAGCGCGAGAACTTCGGGAACTTCGCCGGCGGGTACTTCGAGGCGCCCCGCTGGTCGGCGGTCGACATGTCGACGATCATGGCCGGCCGGTGCGCGCGCAGGTCGCCCAGGAAGTCGGTCCAGGCACCGGGGACGGCGCGGTTCTCGCCCACGTCGTCGGTGGGGCGGTTCCCGGTGGACCCCGTGACGAACCCGGTGGTCGCGAACCGGGTGGCCGGACGGCGGTCGGACTGCCAGTAGACCTCGGGCGCCTGGCCCCACACGAGGATCCGCGCGTCGGAGGGCGTGTGCGCCCGCACGTAGGCGGCCACCGCGGTGGTGATCTGCAGGTCGCGGCCGGTCTTCTGCGTGTAGCCGCGCACCAGGAAGGGGAGCGCGGGGAGGATGGTCAGCGCGACGAGGCCCGCGAGGACCGCGGGGCGGCGGAACGGCACGCGGTCGACGACGGTCCGGGTCGCGAGGAGGGCGAGCGGCGGCAGCAGCTCGAGGTAGTAGTGGCCGAAGAACCGCAGCCCGGCGGCGACCGACACGACGCCGGCCGCGAGCCATAGCCACAGGTCGGTGTCGAGCTTCCGGTAGCGCCACGCGAACGGCACGAGCGCGACGAGCACGAGATGTCCCTGCACGAAGGTCCAGGTCTTGGAGATGGCCTCGTGCAGCCCGTACGACAGTGCGCCGCCCGCGTTCAGGTAGGTGCCGTTGCCGGTGAACACCCAGAACACGAAGTCGTGAACGCCGAACGCGAGCGCGGTGACGACAATCGTGCCGGCGAAGGCGCCCCCCAACGCGAGCACTCCGCGGCGCCCACGCGCCTTCCACGCCAGCCACGCGAGCGGGAGGAGGACGGCGGCGGCCGTCTGCTTCGCGACTGTCGCGATCGCGAGGCTGAAGCCGGCGGCTGCCGGCCGCCGGCGGGTGCCGAGCAGCATCGCGGCGGTGGCGAACGGGAGCATGAAGGTCTCGAAGTTCGCGGTGAGGGCGTCCTGAGGGAGGAGCGCGGCGGCGCCGACGACGAAGAGCAAGGCGGCGATCGCGCCGGCCGTCCACGATCCGAACCGGTTCCTGGCGATGAGCGCGAGCAGGAGCGCGGTCGTCGCATCGGCGACCACCGCGAGGATCCGGACCGCCACCAGGCTGTCCGAGCCCGTCACCGTGAACGCGGCGTCGTACAGGTACGGGACGAGCGGCGGCTTGCGGTCGACGGTGTCGACGTAGAGGCGACCGCCCTCGTGCAGCACCTGCGCCTGGGTCGCCAGGTAGGCCTCGTCGCTGTTGAACTCGCGGCCCGACAGCGACGGCAGCCGGAGCAGCGCGGTGAGCGCCAGGATGCCGAGGACTGCGCCCACCGCGATCGCCGGCCGGATCCGCGGTGCCGGGTCGCGAACCGGCGCCGGCGCCGGCGCGGTCCGGGTCTGGCTCAAGGGGTGAGACCCGGCCCCGGCATCGGCATGACGCGACCGAGGGGGTCGGCGCACGTGGGGTTGGCGACAAGCCCGTCGGGCAGCGTCGTCACGCAGAGCTTCGCGCCCCGGAGCTCGTTGCCGACAGTGCGGGCGCCGTAGAGGTTGGCGTAGGTCAGGTTGGCGCGCGCGAGCGTGGCGCGGGTCAGATCGGCATCGCTCAGGTTCGCCATCACGAGGTCGGATCCGTCGAGGTGCGCGCGGTGGAGCTTGGCGTGATCGAGATCGGCGCCCGCGAGATCGGCGTCACCGAGCTGGGCCCGGGTGAGGTCGGCGCGTCGGAGATCCGCGCCGAAGAGATCGGCCGAATGGAGCGCGGCGCGGGGCATGTAGTTGCCCTCGCACATGGTGCCGCCGCGAATGACGCACGATCCCATGACGGCGCCTGAGCTTGCCATGCACCCGACGAGCAACGTGCCGGCGACGAACACCCCGGCGAGGAGCAGCACCGCACCGCGACTACCGCGGCGATCCCGCGACTTCCGCACGCCGACCACCTCGGTCACGCTATCCGGCGACCGTGCCGGAACCGGTGTCGTTCCCGCCACCAGGTCGAGAGCACCACGGTGCCGAATCGGTAGCCGTAGAGCACATCGGCGCCCTTGCGGCTCGCGCCGGATGAGCGCGCTCTCATGTCCGCCGGGCGCTCCGCAACCCGGTACCCGCGCGCGATCGCCCCGACGAGCAGCTCGGCGGCCTGGTACTGCGGCTGTCGGAGCGGCACGTCGGCGGCCACCTCGGCGCGCATCACCCGCATGCCGAACGACGGGTCCGAGATCGGCGCGCCGGTCAGCACCCGGATCAGCCCCGCGTAAGCGACGACGCCCGCGCCACGCAGGCGATCGCCGCGGTAGCTGCGCCCGAGGCGCCGGGAGCCGCTCACGAAGTCGGCGGTGCCCGCCAGGATGGGCTCGAGGAGGTCGCCGAGCTGGTCGGGGTCGTACTGGCCGTCGGCATCGAGCGTCGCGACGTACGCCGCCCCGTGGTCGATCGCGATCTGGTAGCCGAGTCGGAGCGCGGCGCCCTGGCCCCGGTTCTGTGCGGTCCGGCACACGTAGGCGCCCCGATCACGCGCCACGTCGGCGGTCGCGTCGTCGCTACCGTCGTCGACCACCAACACCGCAGTGGCCACGCCCAACACGTCGGCGGGCGTGGCGGCCACGACCCGGCCGATGCTCTCGGATTCCCGGTAGGCGGCGATCACGACCACGAGCGGGCCGAGGTCCGGCCGCCCATAGTCGTCGGCGAATGTGGCCCGCGCCGAGCGGTCGAGCTCGTCGGGTGGGGGATCCAGGAGGCGCGCGCTCACCGGTCGGACACGGCAATGGTCGGTCGCAACGCCTCCCAAGTCCTCCTGAGGCCTTCGGCGAGGTGTACGCGCGGCTCGTACCCGATCCCGCGCGCGCGGGAGATGTCCACGCGCACCGCGCGCATCTCCCCGCGCGGCGGATCCACCCGTGTGGAGGGGTACGTGATCCCCGTCGCGGCGCGCGCAGCGTCGCACAGCGCGAGCACCGACACCGACGTGCCGGAGCCGATGACGAGCGGGCCGACGGTCCCGGTGCGCCACGCCAGTGTCAGCCCGGCCACGGCGTCGTCCACGTAGACGTAGTCGCGCAGCTGCAGGCCGTCCCCGTAGATCGTCGCCGGCGAGCCGGACGCGGCCGCTCGCATGAGCCGCACGACGAAGCTGTCCTTGCGCTCCATCCCGGGCCCGTACACGTTGGTGAGGCGGACCGCCGCGGCCGCGAGATCGTACGACGCCGCGTACGCGCCGCACAGCATCTCGGCCGCCGCCTTGGTCGCGCCGTACGGAGTCAGGGGGCGAAGTGGCACGCGTTCGTCGATCACGCCCTCGTGCGCGGAGCCGACGACCGCGTTCGTGGAGGCGAGCACGAACGCGGGCGTACCGACGCGCCGCGCGCCCTCGAGCAACGCCTGCGTGAGCTCGACATTGACGCGGAACACGTCGAGGGGGTCGCGGACCGACTGCAGCACCGAAGTGCGCGCCGCTAGATGGAAGATCACCGAGGGACGCTCCGCGAAGGCGCGGTCCTGCACGTCGCCGTTCGTGAGATCGCCGACGACCGGGCGGGCCCGGGGGTCGGCCGGGGCCGAGAGGTCGGCCACCGTCACGTCGAGACCGTCGTCGAGGAGGGCGCGGACCAGGGCGGAGCCGATGAACCCGGAGCCGCCGGTCACGAGCGCGCGGTCGGGCGGGTCAGGCACGGCTCGCGCTCCCGTTCGCGCGCCGTCGGCGAACGAGGTGCCGCAGCGCCAGCGCCACGGCACCCACGCCGAGCACGACCGACGCCGCGAGCGTCGCCGCCAATCCTGCCGTCAGCCCGGGCGGGTGGTAGGTCCAGTGCACGACGGTGTCGCCCGCGGGCACGTCGACCGCCTGGACGAGGCCGAAGCGTCGTACCTGGACCGACCGCACCGACCCGTCGCCGGCGCGCAGCTCGGCGCGCCATCCGTCGCCGAAGGCCACGCTGCGGACGAGGCGGGCGGGCACGGTCGTGTGCACGACGTCGGTTTCCTCGTCCTGCACCCCGACCTGCTGTACCCGAACCTGCCCGAGACCGCCGGGAAGCGAGGCCGCGTCGCTCGTCGCACCTGCGCCCTTGCCGGTGGCGAGCAGCCACGGCCGGCCGTGCGCGCGCATGTTCGTGAACGCCGCGTAGGCGCCGAAGTTCCCCGCGCGTTCCCAGTGCGGCGACGCGAGCGCAGCCTGGAGCGCGGGATCGACCGGTGCCGCATTCCCGCCCGGCGCTCCGTTCGGTGCGGCGTCGACGTAGGAGACCGGCACCAGCAGGAGGGTGAGGTCGAGGTCGTCGGCCGTGGTGCCGGACAACGCGCTGAGCGTCACGACCCGTCGCGTGTGCGTCGCGGTCTGGGCCTCGTAGACGCTGTCGACCACCGAGGAGTACCCCTGGATGCTGGGGAGCTCGTACAGGATGTTGAGGTCGGGCATGAGCGCGTTCGCGAGCGCGTTGCGATCCCCTCTGACGCGCTGTTGCGGGTCGTACAACGCGTAGCGCCCACCGGACCGGAGCGCGTCCGCGATCGCCGCGGTGACCGTCTGGTGCTTCCGGAGCGTCGCGGTGTCGACGGGCCAGAGCTCCTGGTTCAGGAGGGCCAACCCGAGGTCGACGGCGACGATCCCGACGAGCAGCACCGCACGTGTCCGTGGCGTCAGCCTGGGGTAGCGCACGACGAACCATCCCACCGCGACGGCGACGCCGAGCGCCGCCACCAGGTACCAGCGCAGCGGTCCGAACAGGTCGGTGCGTGCCGGCACGACGGTCAGGAAGTTCTGCAGCGAGCCCGGGGCGAGCCACGCGGTGGTGACGAGGGCGACGACGAGCGCCACCGGCAGGAGGGCGCAGAGGCGCTCGGCGAGCCACCGCCGGGAGCGCGTCGTCGCCGGTCGGGTCGCGCGCATCACGGCGTCGACCCAGCAGGCCAGCAGGCCGGCGAGGCCGAGGTCCACGACCCCGAGGTTCCGGTTCTGCAGGCGCTGGTGCCCGTACACGGGGATCCGCGCCAACACGTGGCCGGCCGGTGTGGTGCCGCCGAGCGCGAGGACGAGGCCGACGACGATCAGCGCAACCCACGCCCACTGTCTCGTGTACCGAGAGTTGCGCCAGAACGGGAAGGTGAAGAGGGCGACCAGCGCGAGGAGGCCCACGTAGCCGCTGACCTCGGGCAACGTGTAGCCGTGGCCCGCGAAACCGGGGAGGAGGTGGAGCTGGCTGTAGCCCCCGACGAGGTACGGCACGACGCTCAGCACGAGCTGGCTCGGTGGGAGCGAGCCGTGCGCGAACCACGCGTACCCCACGTGCGCGCGCTGGGAAGTGCGGAGGAAGGCGAAGCCGGGCAGGAGCTGGACCGCGCCGAGCGCGAGGACGAACGGGACCGCGAGCACGAGCGCGGTGAGCAGCGCCCTCCAATACCTGGCGCGCCAGATGATCGCCAGCGCGTACACGCCGACGACGACGGCGACACTCGCGATCGCTCGGGGTTCGCCCGAGAGCGCGACCAGCGCACCGCAGAGGGTGAGGAGCATCCACCACGCGATCCGGTGCCGCGCCCGGGTGGCGAGCATCTCCATCGCGAGCAGCATCCACGGCGCCCAGCTCATCCCCTGGATGAGGCCGATGTGTCGGAGGTGCGACGGCATGAAGCCGGCGAACGTGAAGGCCACGGCGCCGACCGCCGCTGCCAGCGGCGCGAGACGATGGACCCGCAACAGCGCGTAGAGGCCGAGCCCGCACACCGCGAACAGGAAGATCTCGTTGGCGACCCACGCCGCGATCGGCGGGACCAGCGCGAACACGAAGGTCCCGGGGTAGAGCGCGCCCGCGTTGAACCCCGCCAGGAGGGGTGTGCCCGACCAGAGCCACGCGTCCCACAGCGGGAGGTGGCCGCCGGCGAGGAGGTGCCCCGAGAGTACGCGCAACGGGTAGTTCTGGTACACGTCGTCGCCCGGCATCAGTGGCTTGCCGGCGAGTGCGGGGATGCCGAACCACAGCACGGGGAGCGCGACGAGCACCGTCGCGACGACCGCGTCCGCGCGTCGCGCGCTCAGGCGGGCGTAGCCCCCCTCCGAGCCGTCTGCGTCCGCCCGGACCGCAGGGCGCGTCGTCGTGGTTGCGGTCATCGTGCTCGCCGCCCGGCGCCGCACACCCCCGCGATCAGATGCCGACGGTCGAGAGCGCGGTCGGCACCGCTTGGCCGCGCGAGCGCACCGTGCTCCGCCAGTCGATGTCGGGGCGCAGCGTCTCCGGTCGCACCCGGGCCCGGTTGCCCCCCACCGTCGTCGCCATCGCCCGGATCACCCGGTCGTCCAGGTAGTGGGGGACGAGGCCGAGATCGAGGAGCTTGGTGTGGGCGGCGCGGTAGTAGTGCTCCTCGGCCTCGACGCGCGGATCGCTGATGTGCTCGATCACCACCCGCCCGGGCAGCGCCGACGCCACGAGCTCGGCGAGGTCGTTGATGCTGAACGACTCGGTGAATTGGTTGAACACCCGGTATTCGCCCGCGGCTGCGGGGTTGAGCACCGCGAGCTCCACGCAGGCCAGGGTGTCACGCAGGTCGAGGACCCCTCGGGTCTGGCCGCCTGCCCCGTAGACGGTCAGGGGGTGCCCGATCACCGCCTGCACCACGAAGCGGTTCAGGACCGTCCCGAACACCGCGTCGTAGTCGAAGCGCGTCGCCAGGTCCTGGTGGGCGAGCGTCTCCTCCGTGTCCTGGCCGTAGACGATCCCCTGGTGGAGATCGGTCGCGCGCAATCCCCAGTTGGTGCACGCGAACGTGATGTTGTGGGAGTCGTGGACCTTCGACAGGTGGTAGAAGGAGCCGGGTTGCTTGGGGAACGGCAACCGATCGGTGCGGTCGTGGTGCTTGATGTCGATGAAGCCCTCTTCGATGTCGATGTTCGGCGTTCCGTACTCGCCCATCGTGCCGAGCTTCACGAGGTGCGCTTCGGGTGCGCGTGCGGCCATGGCGTAGAGGACGTTGAGGGTCCCCACCACGTTGTTCACCTGCGTGTAGACCGCGTGGTCCCGATCGATCATCGAGTACGGCGCCGACCGCTGTTCGCCGAAGTGCACAATGGCATCGGGTTCGAATTGTTCGAGGACGCGGTCGAGCGCGTCCATCTGCGTGAGATCCTCGACGAACGGCGTGATCCGCAGTCCCGAGACCGCGTACCACATTGCGACCCGCGTCACGAAGTCGGCGATGGGGACCAGGCTCGACGTCCCGAGCTCCTCGTCGTACGTTCGGCGCACGAGGTTGTCCATGACCGCGACATCGTGTCCGCGCGCCGAGAAGTGCAGCGCAGTCGGCCATCCGAGGTATCCGTCACCACCGAGCACCAGGACCCTCACTCGCCGCCTCCCTGGGTTGCGTCCGTCGCCACAACGTCGGGAGGTATCGGCGGGGTCGCGTCGCGACTGACGATCCTCCCGATGCCCTCGACGGCCGACGCTAGTACGGTCGCGCCATGGACGACGTCGAACGCGCGCCGCGTCCCGAGACGCTCCTCAGCAAAGGCCGCGGGCGCGTCATCGGGTCGGCGGGCTCACGTAGTGGTCACGCAGGAGTCACGCCACGGTCAACGTTGGGGTCGAGCGGCGCGCTGCCACTGTCATCTCACGGGTCACTCATCTGGCGGCGGCTAGCTTCCGGGCCATGTTCGGGAGTCGGCCCGACGTGCTCGCCGTGCACGATCGTGACCGCCTGCTCAGTCTGGCGGCAGAAGTCGAGGAAGCCGCGGGCCGCGATGTCGACGCCGCGCTCCCCGCTCTGGAGCGGCTCCGTGAGAGTCTTCCCGTGGGCATTCGCGAAGACCTTGCCGGGCTCCTCTCGCGCTTGCGCGCGGACCTCGAGTCGGGCAACGTTCTCGCCCTCACCGGACTGCGCCGTTGTGTCCGCCAACGCATCGGCGCTCCGGGCGCATGCGACTTCCCGGCGCCACAACGGATGAACTGACGGCGGCGCACCGCCCGGGGCGCACCCGCGGCGGTTCCCGCCGCTCGACCCCGTTCTCGTGGTTCGTGCTCGGTTGCGCCGCGTTCGGCGCGGCAGCGACGCTCGTCGCGACCCGTCACGGTCCGGGCATGAGCCCCGACTCGGTGAGCTACTTCGCGGCGGCGCGCAACCTGGTTGCCGGACGCGGCTACGCCGACTTCACCGGGCAGCCACTCACCACGTTTCCGCCCGGCTTGCCCGTGCTGCTGGCAGCGGGTGACCGGCTGGGCATGTCGCTCGCGACGGCGAGCCGCCTCCTGAACGCGGCGTGCTTCGCCGGGATCGTGCTCGTCGCGGCGGTGCTCCTGCGCCGCCACACGACGATCGTGCAGACCGGCGCGATCGCGTTGATCGCGGCGTCGACCACACTCCTGCACCTCGCCGAGAACGTGTGGTCGGAGCCAGCGTTCACGCTGCTGTTGCTGGCCATGGTCGTGGTGCTCGAGGACGCGGCGGGACCACCGGATGCGCCGGTGTGGAAGGCCGCGGTGGCCGGAGGCCTGACCGGCGTGGCGTTCCTCGTGCGCTACGCCGCTACGCCGCTCCTGGTCGCGGGAGTGCTCGTGGTGCTCGTCCGACCAGCGGCGACGCCGGTCGCAGAGCGAGCCAAGCGCGCGCTCGTGTTCGGCGGCGGCGCGCTCGTGCTCCCCGCTCTGTGGCTGCTCCGGAACGCGAGTGTCCACGGACCGTTCCTGTTGGGCCCGAGGGTGTCGTCGCCTGACGGGTGGTGGTCGTTCGCGCAGGCATTCGCGTCGAGCATCGCCGCGATCGCGTTTCCCCGGGGCGTCCCGCAGGCCGCGGCGATCGCCGTGGCGGGTGCGTTGGTCGTGCTGCTCGCGGCGGCGCGCCTGCTGCCGGTGCCTGGGCGGCGCGGCCCGTTCGCCACCGGGCCCTCGCTCGGGCCGCTCGTGGTCGTCCTCGTCACCTACGGCGCGTTCGTCATGGCCTCCGCGAAGATTGCCGGATCCAGCATGGACACCCGCATCGTGGCGCCGATGTACGTCCCCGCTCTCGTCGTCGTCGCCGCCCTCGTCGACCGGAGCATGCGACGGCTCCGCGAGGCGCCCGATCTCGTGTGGAGCGCCATCGGTCGGGGTGTGATCGCTGCGATCCTCGTCGCGTACCTGTCGCTCTCGGCGGCGTCGTTCGTGGAGTCGGCGCGGCTCGACGGTCGCTCGCCGCGTGGATACGCGTCCCAGACGCGGCGCGCATCTGCCCTCGCGCACAGCGTCCGCGCGCTCGGCTCCCGGGCCGTGGTGGCGAGCAACAACCCGTGGGAGCTCTATGCGGCCGTCGAGCGCGAGCCGATCCTGGTCAGCCCCGGCCGGCTCCTCCCGCAGTTCAGCCTCGTTCCCTCTTCCATCGATGACCTCGCGGACGCGGCGTGCAGTGGTGACGTGTACCTCGCGTGGTACGACTCCCGAAGCGGTTGGTCCGACTCGCCGACGCAGTTGGAGCGCGCGCTACGACTGGACCCCATCCAGACGGTGTCCGACGGCGTGCTCTACGCCGTGCATCCCCGCTCGTCCGCCGATCCGTGCCCCGCGGTGCCGAGGACCGACTCCGTTCCGTCGACGTCGCGCGCCTTGTCCGGACCCCGACGCTCGCACCCAGCGCGATGGCTACCGAGCTGACCGATCCGCCGGTTCCGGCGCGCCGCACGCGGCGGAGCGCCCTGGCCGGGTCCTCCATGTTCCGGTACCTCGTGCTGGCCGTCACGGCCGCGTCGAGCTGCGTGCTCGTCGCGTGGGCGCCGCGGCACTCGCCGGCTGCGGTCGCGCTCGTCGTTGCGTCGACGATCGGTTGCGGCGCGGTCACCGTGCTCGAGCGCCGCGCGCCGCGCCTCGGCGTGCGGCCGATTGCCGTCGCCATCGCCATCGTGTTCGCGGTCGCGGTGACCGTGCCGCCGCGCACCTCGAACGATCTCTGGTCCTACACCATGTACGGACGCATCGTCACCGCGCACCACGCGAGCCCGTACGCCACCGTGCCCGCCGACTTCCCCTCGGACCCGTTCCTGCCGCGGGTGAGCTCGCTGTGGCGGCACCGGGGATCCGTCTTCGGGCCCGTCTGGGTGGGGGTGGAGTCGCTCGACACGTCGCTCTCCGGCGCCGCGCCGCTCCCGAACCGGTTGTTCTTCCAGCTCGGGGCCGCACTCGCGGCGGTGGCGGCGCTCGGGATCGTCTGGCGGCGGACCCGGAGCCCGGTCGCGCTCGCCTGGCTCGGTCTCCATCCCGTGTTCGGCGCCGTCGCCGTCAACGGCGGCCACAACGACCTGTACGTCGGGCTCGCGATTCTGATCGCGGCGATCCTCTGCGAGAAGCGGCGCGGCTGGTCGGCGGGGTTCGTGCTCGGCGTCGCCGCGCTCGTGAAGCTCACGGCGCTCCTCGGGCTCGCGGGCGTGCTGATCTGGGCGTGGCGTCGTCGTGATCGACGCCTCGCGTGGACCGCGTCGGTGGCCACCGCGGTTACGTTGATCGTGGGGTACCTCCCGTTCGCCGACGACGCCGCCCACGTCCTGTCGAATGCCGACCGCACGGTGACGCCGGCGTCGCTCTGGAACTGGCCTGCGGACGTCATGCTGGGGCACAACGCGGGGCGCGACTTCGCGCACCCGCTCGCGCCCAACACCACGCTCGAGACCCTCTTCTACCTGTCGCTCGCGCTCGTGGCCGCGCTGGCTCTCGTGACCGGGTGGCGCGCTGCGAGGGGCCGGTCACCCGCGCCGGTGCTGGGGGCGACCACCGCTTCGTACGTGTTCGGCGCCGAGTACGCCCTTCCGTGGTACGCCACGTGGGCGATGCCGGTGCTCGCCGACGGGGCGCCGTCACCTCTCGCCTGGATCTTGTGGGTGCAGGCCGCGGTGATGCTCGCCGCGCTCAAGCTGCCGATCCGTCCGACCGGCACCCCGCTCGACACCAGCGCCCGAGTCGTCGTCACCTACCTGGCTCCCTTGGTCCTCCTGGTGGCGTTCGTGGTGGCGGGCACGGTGCTCGCCCACCCGCGCGACCGCGTATCGCGGTCCGAGCTCCAAGTGGTGTCGACGTGACCTTCTCGCTGCTCGCGGGACCAGCGGTGCGAGCGGGGAGATGCCCGCTCCGCAGCGCCTGTCGCCAGCGTCTTCAGCGTGACAGGAGCGCGACAGCAACGAGCGGCAGATCTGGCGTACTGCGCTTCGTAGGCTCGCGGATGTGATCCGACGCGCAGTCGCCGACGACGGGCAGCCAATCGCGTCACTGTTCCGGCGCTCATTTGGCACGTTGACCTTCCTCCCCACACTGCACACTCCAGCGGAGGATCGAGAGTTCTTCGCCCGCGCGGTGGAAGAGCAGGAGGTCTGGGTGTGGGAGGAGGAGGGCCGCGTGGTGGGCTTCGCCGCGCTCGCCCATGGCATGCTCAATCACCTCTACGTCGAGCCGGCAGACCAGGGTCGCGGGATCGGCGCGGCTCTGCTCGAACACGCCAAGGGGCGCCTGACAGAGGGCGTTCGTCTGTGGACGTTTCAGCGCAATGAGAACGCGCGCCGCTTCTATGAGCGCCGTGGGTTCCGTTGCGTCGAGCTGACAGATGGCTCCGGAAACGAGGAACGCGAGCCCGACGCGCTCTACGAGTGGGTACCCGATTGAACTGCGCTTCGATTGGCCGCTCCGCGTTGTTGCCTCCGCCGGTAACGACTCGAACCCGCGGAACTGCAGGTCGAAACGGTTGGGTCGAGTGATACGAAACGTGCGTGCGTGTCAGTCGTACTTCACGAGTTGGACTTCCACGCCGCCGGGCTGCTTGAGATACGACGTGTACATCCTGGCGAAATCTTGTCGATGCGGCTCCCCACTGGTCTCCATGCCCGCTGCAACAAGGCTTGCGTGCGCCGCGTCGACATCGTCGGCACGAAACCCCAGGTGGCGCAGGTGGACTTCGCCATCGTCAGACGTGCTGAGCTCCAGCTTGAAATCGGAGCCGGGGTCGATGAGCACAGCAAAGTGCTCTGAACGGAGTTGCGCCACCATGCCGAAGGCGGTGGTCAGCCGTTCGACTTGGTCGTCGAGGTTCGGCACGGTCAGGGCTATGTGGTCGAGTGCAGGGGATGCTGTCACGGTGGCTCCGATCTGATGGGTGGCTCAGGAGCGGGAGGTAAGGCGCGGCACGCGCCTGCGGGGACGCGCGTGCCGTGCACCTGCGAGCCTGCGTCATGACGCCAGGGTGTAGCCCACTTCGTGCGCAGGTGTCGGGATCGGCTGGGCAGCGAGCAGGGATGGCCTCGGGTCGAGCCAGGTCGCGATCCGGCGATCGATCTGACCATCGATGTGGTCTCGTAGCGCAGGCATCGTCGTGTACGCCGAGCGGAACTCCCTCACACTCATGACCTCCAGTGTCACGGGAGTGCAGGCCACGATCGTCACCGGGTTGGGAATGTCAAGAACGATCCCGATCTCGCCGAAGTGCTGTCCGGACTCGATGAAGGCGATCTCGTGTCCGTCGAAGATCACGCGTGCTG
>CAZDJK010000087.1:0-3242 GCA_964505725.1 uncultured Bifidobacteriaceae bacterium
GCGCCGTGACGCTACCGGCGACGCATCGCGATGACGCCAGTAATGCCGTCGCGGCGTGGCCGACTGGCAGACGATCTCGTCCCTCGCGACCGCGGGCGGCACGCTCGTGCTCGCGGCGGCGACGTTCTCGGCCGTGCGTTCGTCGAACCGATCGGCACGGATCGCCGAGCAGGCGCTCCTCGCCGGGCTCCGTCCCCTCCTCGTGCCGTCGCGCGCGCAGGACGCAGACCAGAAGGTGCTCTGGTCCGACCGCCACGTCGTGATGCTCCGGGCGGGGCAGGCCGTGGCCGAAGAGCCGAGCCGGCTACTTCGAAGGCGCGTTCCGCGACGGGTCCGACCCCGTCCGCGTCACGGTCTCCGACGCGATCGCGGCCAGGGAGCCCTTCACCATCGACCTCCTCTACGGCGACCAGGAGGGCGGCCAGCGCACGATCAGCCGTTTCACCGTGCTCCCCCGCGGCGAGAACGCGTGGTACTGCCAGGTGTCGCGCCACTGGAGCCTCGACCGGCCCGACCCCCGCTGACCCGTTAGCGCGCCCACTCGCGCGCGTTGCGCAGCGCGGTCGCCATGATCGTGAGCGTCGGGTTGTGACCCCCCGCGGTCGGGAACACCCCGCCGTCGGCGACGACGACGTTCGGGACCGTGTGCATGCGGCCGGTCCCGTCGGTCACGCTCGTCGCGGGATCGGTCCCCATCCGCATGCCGCCCATCACGTGCGCGGTGTCGGGAACCTCGCTCGCGGCGACGGGGAAGCGATCGGACGCGACGCCGGCGACCGCGGTGACGGTGTCGGCGCCCGCCGCCTTGGCGATCGCCGCGAGCTTGGGGAGGTAGAACGCCTGCGCGGCGAGCTCGTGCGCACCCGGCGAGTACGTGACACGGGCGACGGGCAGCCCGCGGAAGTCCCTGACCGACGGGTCGAGGTCGACGGCGTTCACCGCGTACGGCAGATCCTCGCCGATCATCTGGATGCCGAAGAGCCGGTCGCGGAGGATGCTCGAGCGCATGAGCTCCTTGAACGCGGTGCCGAACGGCTTGCCGGGTGAGATCACGGGGAGCAAAGAGAGGTACGACGTCGCCTCGCCGATGGGTTCGGACGACCCGCCGAGCTCGAGCGTCCCCCCGCGGATGTACGGCAGCCCGGCCGCGGCGGCCGCCTCGCGCGCGCCGACGAAGTCGGGGTCGGCGAAGTCGTCGCACACGTGAGTGGTCGAACGCCCGCGGTAGGCGTGAAGCCGCTCGCCGTGGAAGACGGCGGTGGCGAAGCTGAACCAGTGGAACATCAGGTGGCGGCCGATCTGGTCCGCGGGGTCGGGAAGGTCCGAGAGCAACCCGAGCCGTGCGCTCTCGATCGCGAGCGCGCCGAGCACGACGAGATCGGCGTGCTCGACGTGCTTCCGACCGTCCACGTCGACCCACTCGACGCCGGACGCCTGGCCATTGCGGTGCACGACGCGCGTCACGCACGCGCGCTCGCGCAGCTCGGCCCCGTGGAGCAGCGCCTGCCGCAGCGGCGCGAGCGCGCCGACGCGCGCGTGGATCGGGCATCCGTAGTCGGCGCAGAAGCCGCAGTTGTTGCACGGGGGCCGGCCGTCGTAGGCGCGCGACGCGATCGCCATCGGCGCGGGGAACGCGTGGAGCCCGAGCGCCCGGCACCCCGCTGCGGCACGGAGCGAGCTCAACTGCGACGGACCGGGCGGCATCGGCAGCGCGTGCCGGCGCGGCGCGTGGACCAGCGTGCCGGGCGCGATCTGGCCGACATCACCCGCGACACCGATGAGCCGCTCGACCTCGTCGTAGTACGGAGCGAGGTCGTCGTACGTGAACGGCCAGTCGCTCACCGCCGCGCCGGGGACAGGTCCCAGCATGCTGAGCTTGCGGAAGTCGATGTCCCAGAATCGCGGCGTCTTCGCGTCCCAGTGCACGGTGGCGCCGCCGACGGTCTGGGGCAGGTTCTGGACCACCCCGGTCACACGGGGCCCGGTGTCGCCGACCCGCCGGAACGTACGGGGCTCGATCGCGGGATCGGGCTCGGCGAAGTACCGCTGCGACTTGAGCTCGTCGTTCGAGTAGACGGTCGCCGGATGGGACCGGGTGAGGTCACCGAAGAAGTTGCGGCCCTTCTCGAGGATGGACACGTCGAAGCCGGCGACCGCCAGGACCATGGCCGCGGTGGACCCGCCCGCGCCACTCCCCACGACGAGCGCCCGCTCCCGCGCCATCGTCAGCCGGGCGGCGCCGTCGCGGCGAGCAGCGCGAGCGCCGCCTGCACGGTGGGTGTGAGGTCGAGCGGATCGGGACCGTCCGATGTGCTCACCGCGTTCGCGGCGTAGCCGCGCGGCTGCGAGTCGCCGGGGAAGCCGATGTCCTGCCAGCCCACGAGCCCCCGGTTGCCGCCGTACTCGGGATTCGAGTACATCCCCTCGATCGCGTGCTGCATCAACAAGGTGGTGAACCCGCCAGGATCGGTGGACAGGACTGCGTCCTGCTGCTCGTGGGACGCGCCGGCGAAGTCGCCCGCGGCCGCGGCGTCGAGCGCACGCACCCCGGCGCGGTAACGCGCGGTGAGGTCGCCGAGACGGGTGCGCCAGGCGGCCCGCTCTACGCGGTCGAGCGCGAGGAAGCGCGCCATGTCGTCAGGGGCCGAGCCCGACCGGTTGCTGAACGGCCCCCCGGCGAACACGCGGGGCGGCGACTGGCCCAGCGCGCCGAGCATCGTGTCGATGTACTGCACGACGCCGGCTTCCCGCGCCCCCGGGTGGCCGGCCTCTGCGGGATCGTCCGAGGGCCCTGGGATCAGCCGGGCCGTGGCCTCGACGACCACCATGGCCTCGTGCGCGGTGAGCACCCGGTGGCCGCGCGCGCTCGCGGCTCGCGCCAGGGCCCCTCGCGGCAGCGCCGCCGCGAGCGGCAACAGGCTGCTGGCGGCGAGGAACGTACGACGGTCGATGGGGTCCACGACCCCGCGGACGCTACCGGAGCAGACTGAGAGCGTGGTCGAGGGAGCCCATGACGCCCTGGCGCCGAGCGGATGGGAACGACGCCGGCAACGCATCTCGCGTGACATCGAGCGCGCCGCACTGACGCTCTTCGCGAGGGACCCACATCAACATGGCAGATCATGCCAACCCTAAGCCAAGCGTGCGCGAAACGCAACGCGCCTGGCCTCTGATCTGTCACCCCTTCCCCCCGATCGCCGGTGCGGCGTCGCTTCGTGATGTCGCGAACGGGACGCCCGGCG
>CAZDJK010000088.1:0-7499 GCA_964505725.1 uncultured Bifidobacteriaceae bacterium
AATCATAACCCAAACCAGAAAGCTACAGTAGACTCAACATCAGACGATTCCACTACCGATATCAACTCCGAGTCGGCTGAGCCGTTCATCCCGGATCCGGCCATCGCGAGTGCGCCGCGAGATTCGCAACTCGAAACCGAGCAGGGCAATGGATCGCAGCCGTCGTCGGAGCCTTCGGCGGATCCATCCTCGACGACGCCCGCAGGCGGCACCTGAGCGCCTCGGGACGACGCATGCAACGACTCGCGAGAGCACATCGTAGGACGACGCCCTCGAGCGTGGTCATCGTCGTCGTCGGCCTGGCCGCCGGATACATACTCGTCCTCGCGTGGGCCATGGGGAGGTTCTCGTTCAACGTGTGGGGCGCGATGGTCGTCGCGCCCGTGATCCTCGTGTTGACCGTGCCGTTCGCGCGGAGAACCGCACGCGCAGAGAACGACCGCACGATCGGCAGGCTTATCATGATCGCCTGCGGGCTCAAGCTCGTCGGCGCGATCGTGCGGTACTTCGTGACGTTCTCTCTGTACGGCTCGGGCGACGCTGACGGGTACCACGCGATAGGGACGCGACTCGCTCCGATGTTCCGGCAAGGAGACTTCGCCGTCGAGATCGGTCGGCGCGTGATCGGGACCGGCTTCATCGACCTGGTGACCGGAGGCGTCTACGCCATCACCGGGGCGTCGAAGCTCGCCGGCTACTTCGTGTTCTCGTGGCTCGGCTTTCTCGGCCTCTATTGCTTC
Source organism: uncultured Bifidobacteriaceae bacterium (assembly GCA_964505725.1). Classification (GTDB taxonomy): domain Bacteria; phylum Actinomycetota; class Acidimicrobiia; order IMCC26256; family DASPTH01; genus CAVRJC01. The sequence continues at coordinate 741 of CAZDJK010000088.1, forward strand.
TACCGCGCCTTTCGCCTCGCGTTCCCCGACGGCGACGGGCGCCGCTACGCGTACCTCGTGTTCTTCATGCCGTCCCTCCTGTTCTGGCCGTCGAGCATCGGCAAGGAATCCTGGATGATGCTGACGTTGGGACTGACGAGCTACGGCGCCGCCCGCATGCTGACCAGCAAGAACTTCGGCCTCCTGATGTTCGCGCTCGGCCTGACCGGCATGGTCATGGTTCGGCCCCACGTCGCGTTGCTCGCGATCGTCGCGCTCTTCGCCGCATACCTTCTCCGCCGTACGCCGAAGCCGTCGCTGCTCGGCCTTCCGGCGAAATTGCTCGTGCTCGGCATCCTCGCCGTCGGGACCATCATCGTGCTCTCGCAGTTGAGCACGTTCTTCGGCGTGAAATCGATCGACACCGGGAGCGCGCAACAGATCCTGAACCACACGACCCAGCAGTCCACTCAGGGAGGTAGCGCCGTCGAGGTCACGCGCCCGTCCTCGCCGTTCGGCATCGCGTACGCAGCGATCTCGGTCGTGTTCCGACCGTGGCCGTACGAGGCGGGGAACGTACAGGGGCTCGCGGCATCGCTCGAAGGCGTCGTCCTGTTGGGACTCGTGGTGACTTCGCTCAAACGCCTGGCCTCGATCCCGAGAGCCATGGTGCAGAGGCCGTACGTCGCCTTCGCCTTGATCTACTCACTGATCTTCGCCTACGCATTTTCGGCGATCGGCAACTTCGGAATCCTCTCACGTGAGCGAGTGCAGCTCTACCCGCTGTTGCTCGTGCTCCTCTGCGTGCCCGCAGGCTTCGGCCGCGATGGGTCCGGCGCCGGGAAGCGGGCCGGGAAGAAGCGAGGCAGGCGAGGACCGGAACCCGTCTCCGAACCGGAATCGCTCGAGCCGGCGTCGCCGAGCTCGGGCGTCGTTGTGGGCGGAATGTCAGGCACCGCCGACCCGGAGCTTGTCCCAAATGCTCAGGGCGCTCCGCACGGGTGAAAGGTGTACGCGCACGGTCGTATCGCGGCTGAGCTCGAGCGTCGCGCCCGCCGAGCGTGAGGAGCTCGGCTTCAGGCCATCGAGCTGATCGATCCGCCACCCGCTGGGAACCTCCACGTCGACGCTGACATGGTCGACATTGAGCGTCGGCTGGCGGCGGATCTGCAGCTCGTACCAGCCGTCGTGGAGTGCGAGCGTCCCGACCAGCCGGGTCGCGATGGTCGACGTCGCGCCACTCGAGGTCACCGTGTACAGCGAACCGACGTTGCGCCCGACCTCGCGTCCCACGTCGAGCTGCGCGGTGGCACCGTCGACCGTCGTCGCACCGAGCGACAGCGGCGAGTAGAGCGACACATACGAGCGACTCTCGCCCGCGAGGAACCGCGGATCGGACGGGCCGACGACGGACTCGGGGAGGCCCGCGGCCGGTGCGTTGTTCGTCAGCCTGGTCGTGAGCACGCCCGACGCCTGTGCCGTCTTGCCGTCGAGGGCGGGCCGTAGGTCGACGTGGTAGTCGACTCGGCGATCGACGTAGTAGTCGATCTTGTTGCCCGCCGCATTCGACGAAGTGACCGCGATCGCGTCCGACCGCACGGGGGCCATCTCCATTCCGACGCCGAGTCGATCGGAGAGCCGCTGCTCCGCCGGTCGCGCGAAGGCGAGGATGATGTGTCCCTCGTGGGCGGCGCCACCGAGGGTCTTCGCGAGGCTGGCCGGCGTGCCCAGGTTCTGGTTCGTCGCCACGTCGACCGCGGCCCGGGCCACGTCGCCGAGGAAATCGGCCCGATCAGGGGTCAGCGGATAGGCCGCATAGGCCTCGCTGAGGGTCACCTGCACGACGTTGTCGGCGCCGATCGGGTCGGGCCAGCTCGCGACCTCGACCGGCCCGGTGAGGCGCAGCAGCGCGGCGAGACCGACCGGATCGACGGAGAGCACACCGTCGACACGGCCGACGTTCGCATCCGGCGCGAGGCCCATCAGCACGCTGCCGACGGTCGGGAAATCGGGCGACAGGTTGACGTTCTGCAGGTTCGTCGCCGGTTGGAATTGCCCGTAGCGGAGCTTGTAGTCGAGCGGGGCGTCGAGGGTGGGGTCGGGCGCGGCGCGCACGGCGTTGTTCCAAGTCGCGGTGCGCAGCACCGGCCCGATGCTGAGCTTCCCGTCGTGAGCCGTCAACACCGCGTAGCTCCCGATGAGCCCACCGGTGGCGCGTGACTCGGCGTTGTTCTGCATGACCACGAGATACGAGCGGTCACCATTGCCGCCGAACAGCGCAGGCGCGAGAACCGCCGCGGCCGCCGCGTTGTTGGCCTCTCGGCGAGCGCGGACGAGCTGCACGTCGACCTTGTTGACGGCATCGCGCACGGGCGAGGCCAGGTACGGGTCGTTCCGGATCGTTTCGAGACGCGCCAGCGCACGGTCGAGCGCGTCGGAACCACGCGCGAGCTTCGGCGCGAGATCTCGAACCGCGTGGAGGGGGAGCCGACCTCCGACCACGGCGAGGCGGTGCGGATCCGCCGACACCGCCACCGAGGTTCCCGCATCGGCGAGATCGACGCCGATCTTGGACAGGGCGCGCGCGGCGCGCACGTTCGAGGCGACGTACGGCACGCCGAGCGTCGCGAGCATCAACGGTGAGTCGAGCTTCGACCGCGCGTCGGCGAAAGCACGCTCAGCGGCTCGGAACTCTGCGGTCGCGGCCTGCGCGCGGCCGTCGCGGGCGAGCTGCAGCCCGTGCGTGGCGTGCTCGCGGCCGCTCTGCATTGCGTGGTACGCGCCGGGAGCGAACAACGCGCCCGGTATCGCGGCGGCGATCAGCACCAACCCGACGGCCAGGAGCGCGAGCAACACGGGCTTCGCAACGCTCCGGTGCGGTGGCGCGGCGGGCATCGCGCCGCGGAGCGAAGGACCGAGCAGCACCAGGACGAGCAGCGTCGTGACGACCGCGACCCAGCTCGGCCAGACCGCTCGACCGCAGAACAGCGCGACCACGACGATGACGACCTGCGTCCCCGCGAGCAGAACCACTACGAGCCGTGGACCGGCTCGGCGGGCCCGGAGACGGTCCGCGAGGTGGTCGTCCCGATGCGTCGAGACCGGCACGCGGGCCCGGTAGCGGCCGACCACGACGATCGCCGCGTCGAGCAGCACTAGCGCGAGCAGCGTGAGCGGCGTCGTGAGGCCGCGCGCGGCACCGGAGACCGGATCGAGCACCACCGCGCCGGCACCGAGCGCAAACGACGAGGCGAATGCCCACGCCGGGACAGCCGCCGAGCCGCTGCCGTAAGGCTCGAGCAGTGCGGCGCCGAACGCCAGCGCGGTGACGGCCACCGCGAGGGTCGCGAGGCCATCCTGACCGCCGAAGGCCGCGAGCGCGAACAGCCCGGCCGCCACGATGGTCGTCATCGCCCAGTGCAGGCGGGGCCCGGAGGCCGTGACCGCGACGATAAGCCCGATCGCGCCGACCACTCCTAGAGCGAAGACGCCGGTCCCGCCGAGGGTCGCGCCACCGGCGACCACCGCCACCGACGCGAGCGCCGAGGCCCCGATGGTGACGAGCGGAGAACGGAATGACGCCCTGCGCAGGACCTCGACGAGGCCCACGGCGGTGGCGCCGAGCGCCGCGATCGCGACGGCCGGGCGCGTCGGGAGGGCGACCAGGAGGGCACCCGCCGGTACGAAGACGAGTGTGACCTCGGCCACTCTCCGGGACCAACGGCGCACGACGAGCTGGCAGAGGACGATGACGGCCAGGACGCCCGCGAACCCCAGCAGCCAACGGGTCGCAGCTGCGAGGGCGAGTGATGGGGCGACCACGCGGTGATGGTAGGCGGGAACGGATGGGAGAAATGTGTCACGTGCCCGCGCGCGCGGCCACTGAGGGTGATAGATTCTCTCGCAGCGGGCCCCGGACCCAGTGCCGGGGAGCGGGAGTCAAAAATGCGAAAGCTTGCGGGCTGGCTGGCCGGCGCCGCGTTGGTGGCCGTGGCTGTCGTCGCCTCGGGCCCACCAGCGGGTGCGGCCGACGGAGCGGCGTGTTCCTTCACGGTGACGAGCGCGGGCGCCGGACTCGTCGACATCGCGGGCAGAGCCGAAGTACCCGACGTGTTCGTCAAGGCCTTCGTCAACGGCAGCCTGGCGGCCACCACGCAGGCCGACGCCTCGGGCGACTTCGCGATGGCCGGCGTGCACGGCAGCACGACCGACACGATCAGTGTCAGCTACGGCCCGACGCCGACGAGCGCGTATCCCACGACGTCGTGCGACCCGGTGCACGTGTCGAGCGAGGTGATCGTGAGTCCCGCCCAGGTCTCGGCGGCGTCACTCGCCTTCACCGGGTCGTCCGACACGTCGTCGCTCGTGCTCGCCGGACTGGCGGCGGCCCTCGTCGGCACGGTTCTCGTCGTGGTCACGCGCCGGCGCCGCTCCGCGCGGACCGAGTAATCCACAGGTGCAACGGTCGTCCACAGACTTCACGCTCCGCGGCCGAGCACCCGCAGTGGGTGGAACAAAGTGGTTGCACGGTGTCGCATCCGGCACATTCCGTGGCGCAGCGGGGGCGTTCGTGTGTACGCTCCGTAGCGAGCTCGAGGGAAGCGAGCTGGGAACCGGCTGCTTCGTGCGGTCGTTATCAACACCTCGGGCTTTCACGGTGGAGAGCAGGGGCGTACGGGCGGGAGATTCGGCGTGAGGCGGCAGGGAACACACACACGGGTAGCACGCGCGGCGGTGCGCGTCAGGGTCGATCCCACACTGGTGGTCTTCGACGCCGTGCTCACCGCGGCCTCGTATCTCATCGTGCTGATGCTGCGCTTCGACGGCCATGTGCCGCAGATGTGGTTCGACCCGTTCGTGGGCTTCACGGCCGCCGCCGTCGCGATCCAGCTCTCGTCGAACTGGGCCTGGGGTCTGTACCGGCAGATGTGGCGCCACGCGAGCATCAGCGAGGCGAAGCGGATGCTCCAGGCCGGAGCCACCGCCGGGCTCGGTCTGCTTGTCGTGTACATCGCAACTGATCATCCCGTCCCGATCTCGGTCGCGGCGCTCGGATGGTTCGTGGCAACCATGCTGATCGGGGGCTTGCGCTTCCAGTCACGCCTGTTCGCATTCCACAAGCGCGAGGAGACACCCGGCGGACTCCGCGTGGTCATCGTCGGCGCGGGCGACGCGGGCGCCATGATCGTGCGCGAGATGCACCGGACGCCGACGTCCGGCATGGTGCCGGTCGCGTTCCTCGACGACGACCCGTACAAGGTGGGCCTCACGCTGCACGGCGTGCCGGTCGTCGGTTCGACCACCGACGTGGCGGAGACGGTCGAGAAGTACGACGGGCACCGCGTCATCCTCGCGATCCCGCGTGCGGCGCAGGGTCTCGTCAACCGCATCGCGACCCAGGCGGAAGCGGCCGAGGTGCCGCTGCAGGTGCTGCCGGGCTTCGGCGAGCTCATGCGCGACCGCGTGTCGCTGCGCGACGTGCGCGACCTCCGCATCGAGGACCTCATCGGCCGGGAGATCGTGAAGATCGACCTCGAGGCCGTGCACGAGCTGCTGGCCGGTCGCCGAGTGCTGATCACCGGAGGCGGCGGCTCCATCGGTTCCGAGATCGCACGTCAGGTCGCCGCCTGCAGGCCGTCGAAGCTCGTGATTCTCGACCACGACGAGACGCACCTCCACGACGCGGCGGCCACGATGCACGTGGAGCCCATCAGCGTGCTCGCCGACATCCGCGACCGGACACGTCTGCGCCGGGCGTTCGAGACCCACCGCCCCGAGATCGTGTTCCACGCCGCGGCGCACAAGCACGTGCCGATCCTCGAGACCCAGTCGTGCGAGGCGATCGACACCAACGTGCTCGGAACCCTCGGCCTAATCGCGGTGGCCGAGGAGTTCGGCACCGAGCACCTCGTGTTCATCTCCACCGACAAGGCGGTCCAGCCCGAGAGCGTGATGGGCGCGTCGAAGTGGTTCGGCGAGCAAGTGGTGCTCTCGCACAGCGGCACGAATCGGCGGTTCTGCGCGGTGCGCTTCGGCAACGTGCTCGGCAGCCGCGGCAGTGTGATCCCGACGTTCCTCCGCCAGATCGAGAACGGCGGGCCGGTCACGGTGACCGATCCCCGGATGACGCGCTACTTCATGACGACCGAGGAGGCAGTACAGCTCGTGCTGCAGGCGGCTGCGTTCTCGAACGGCGGCGAGGTCTTCATGCTCGAGATGGGCCAGGCCGTGAACATCATGGATCTCGCCAAGCGCATGATCCGCCTCTCCGGCGCCCGTCCGGGCACCGACATCGAGATCGAGGTGACCGGCATCCGCTCCGGCGAGAAGCTCACCGAGGAGCTGTGCGCGCCGGACGAGGTCCAGCACCCGACCGACCACCCCTCGATCGTCAGGCTCGAGCCCGAGAAGCTCGCCCAGGACGTGCTCGAGGAGACGACGCGTGCCTTCACCACGATCGCGACCTACAAGGACGACGAGGCCGCCGGTCGTGCGCTCATCAGCGTCGCCCGTGACCGGGCCGTCCCCTACGTGGGCGACGCCGTCATCGATCTCGTCGCCGAGGAAGCTCGCGACGGGGGATCCGTCGTCTCGTAGACCGTACGCGCCTCGCAGGTCACCCGAACGAGGCCGGCGCGGAGAGACAGTGCACTGATGCCGCGCATTCTCTGGCTCGCGAAGGGTCTCGGCCGCGGCGGCGCGGAGCAGCTCCTCGTGGGCATGATCCCGTACGTCGACCGCGACACCTACGACGTAGAGGTCGCGTACCTCCTCCCGTGG
>CAZDJK010000089.1:0-57857 GCA_964505725.1 uncultured Bifidobacteriaceae bacterium
CGGGCATGCCGACGTCGCGCACATTGGGAGCCATCGTCGTGCTCACAGCAGCCTCCTCGCTGAGTATGAGGCACCGGGCCCTGGCCACCTGCGCGTGTCAGAGCGTGCATCACCATCTATGGCGACGAGTGGGGAGGAGCACCAGAGGCGGAAGTCCCGGGCCTCCTCGTCCTGTCGCGCTTCGCGCGCGGACGACCACTACCTCATCAGGCGCTGCGATGAGGGGCGGTTCATCCGGATCGTCCGATTCGGACGACCACCACGCTCCAGGTCGGGATGCGCTCTCGCGCACGTCTACTCCGAGCGCACGCTCACTCTGCGGCGAGAACCTCGTCGATCCAAGCCATTGCGGCAATCGCCGTAGGAAAGCCCGCCGTCGAGATGGCAAGCATCGCTGTTTGACGGAGGTCCTCGTCACCCACGCCGACGGCACGCGCCTTCCGGGCATTGGAGCGCACCGCGCCCTCCGCGAGGGCGCCGATCGCGATCCCGAGCTTCACCAAGCGCTGAGATCGGGCATCCAGACCTCCTGCACGATCCGTTGCGCGGCCCAGAGCGTCGAGCGACTGCGCAATGTCCGGAAAGCGCTCGCGGAAGTGGAGGTACACGTCCGGCAGGTACTCAGGCATCACGAACCTCCTCGCTCCTGCCTCGTCGATGCGTCGACCCAGGGTGGTCAGATTCTGACCCGCAGCACAAGTCGCCAATGCCGCGTCATGGGCATCGCGTTCGCGCGCTGGGATCGCGGCGAACCCGAACGATGTCCGTCGTGCACGTCCTATCGCGTCACCACGGACTCGCGTTGGGACGACGACGGCGACAAGCTCGAGCACATGCACCTCTGCGAGGTGTGCGGCTGGGAGGAGATTCTCGAGCCGAGCACGAAGCCCGCGAACAACGAGCTGGCCGAGGATTGGGAGCCGCCGTCGAGCCCGCCGGACGGCGAGTGCGTCGAGGGCGCCATCGGCACCTTCGAAGACGCCGGCCGAGTTCATCGAGCGGGACTCGTCGCTTTCTCGTTATCGCGAGGCCTGACGCGACTTGGTTCTCGGCCGGTGCGAACTCGGGCCGTTAGATGGCTCCCACCCGTGCGGCTGGACACTTGATCAAGCCCGCCTGAGGCCGAATGATTCCACACCACCGAGTCCGTTGAGTCGTGTGGCGAGGGGAAATGCGGCAGCCAAATCGAGCTCGCCCTGCCCTCACGCGACCGCGGAGCTAACTCTCGCGACACCACCGAGATACGCGCAGCGACGCCGCCGACGCTGACCGCGACGGCCCCGGCACGCCCTCCCGCGTCAGCCGCGTCGACGCCTCCCCCGCGTCAATAAGCACGATCAAATCGTAGACACACTACTAGTACCCGCAAAGCGGGTACTAGGGACGAGATCCGGGAGTGATCCGCGCACCTGGATGTGTGACGCGCCTGGAATCAGCCGACGACGCGTCTCCGTGCGCGTTTCGGACTCCCACCACGTGTGCTCGAGCACTCCGCGCAAGCAAAGGCCGAACTGTTCCGCAGTGAGGCAGTCGGCGCAGCCCGAGCGCAGTCAACGGTCCGCGAGGCGAGGTAGACCTACGCGCGAACGCTACGGACGCGACGGACATCCGGGAGTGATCCAGCCCCGATCCGGGATTTCGTCCTCGGGGTCCGGGAGCGACTCACGCGCACGCCGGGAGTCAAAAGTCCGCACTGCGGTCACTCCCGGCCTGGCGTGCGCACCAGAAACCGCCGGTACCGGGAGCGATCGAACCCTGATCCGGGAGTGGTGCCGGGAGCTACGGCCGCAGGCTTGGTCGCATGGCTCCGCGAACGTCTGTCGACGCGCCCGGCTCGCTCGTCCAGGTGCTCGTCCCGGACAAGAGGCCCGACCTGAATCCGGACGCCGCCCGGGTCCTCGCTCGCATCATCCTGCGCGCCGCCGCCTCAGCGCGCCAAGATGATCCGACTGATGACTGATCCGCACACGACGACCTTCCGCGCCGCGCTCTACGCCCGCGTCAGCACCGAGGACCGCCAGGCACGCGAAGACAGCATCGCCTGGCAGCGCAGCGTCGCGGCCGCCGTCATCGAGGGATCGGGCGGTCGCATCGTGGTGGAGTACTTGGACGTCGCCGTCTCCCGGTCATTGCCGTGGTCGCGGCGCCCGGAGGCTGCGCGGCTCCTCTCGGACTGCAGTAGACGTGATCGCGGGTTCGATGCAGTGGTGATAGGCGAGCCTCAACGTGCCTTCTCAGGTGCGCAGTTCGCGTTGACCTTCCCGCTCTTCGTACATCACGGCGTCGAGATCTGGGTGCCCGAGGTCGGTGGCCGTGTCGATCCCGACAGCGAAGCCCATGATCTTGTGATGTCGCTCTTCGGTGGCTTGAGCAAGGCGGAGCGCGCTCGCATCCAGCGCCGCGTTCGCAACGCGATGCAGACGATGGCTCGTGCCGGCGGTCGGTATCTCGGTGGACGACCCCCATACGGCTACCGACTCGTCTCGATGCGCGAGCATCCCAACGCCGAGAAGGCTCGCCTCGGCGCAACGCTCAATCGTCTCGAGCCCGATCCCACGACCGCGCCGAACGTGCAGCGCATCTTCAGAGAACGTCTTGCCGGAAGGAGCTGCAGCGCGATTGCTCGGATGCTCAACGAGAGCGACATCCTCTCGCCGTCGGCCGCCGACCGAGCCCGCAACTCGCATCGTGACCCCAACGGCTGGGCGGCCAGTGCCGTGCGCGCGATCCTCACGAACCCGCGCTACACAGGCCACGAGGTCTGGAACCGCCAACGGCGTGACTACGACCTGCTCGACCCGACCGCTCCCGCCGACGGCCACGTGCGGCGCATGCGATGGAACCCACCAGACACCTGGATCTGGTCACCCGAGCAGACGCACCAACCGCTCGTCGACCGTGATAGCTGGGACCGCGTACAGACCACACCCAACCGCGAGCCGCGCGCCCCACGTCGACACGACACGAGATACCTGCTGCGCGGCCGCGTCCACTGCGCAGTCTGCGGGCGCCGGATGACGGGCACCAACCAAGGCAACGACCGCCGCTACTACCGCTGCGAACTCCGCCGCAGTCGCCCCGGCGCGCGCATCGACCATCCGGTCGACGTTTACGTACGCGAGCAGCCCCTCGTCGAAGCGCTCGACGACTGGCTCAACGAACTGTTCGCGCCTGATCGAGCTGCCGAGACCGCACGGACAATCGTCCAGTCCGCGGCGCACGATCCCGCCCGCAAATCTCGAGTCGATCAGGCGCAGCATTCACTCGCCGATGCTCGCCGGAAGCTCGCTCAATACCGCGCCGCGCTCGACGGTGGGGCGGACCCCGCCACCGTGACGGCATGGATCACCGAGGCCGCAGCCCAAGAACGAGCGGTGCTCGGCGAGCTCGAGCACCTCGCCGCCCAGGCTCCCGCGCCGCTGAGCGTCGACGAAGCCGTTGCCGTCGTCGACTGGCTCGGCGGAATGCCCGGGCTGCTCCAGCACGCCGACCAGGCCGATCGAGCGGCGCTCTACGCGGCGCTGGGCGTCTCTGCGACGTACGACCCGCGGACCCGGAGCGCCGAGCTGGCGGTAGCGATTCCGCGTAGCGCAAAAAACGTGTCGGAGGGGGGACTTGCGGCTCGAAGCAACGCCGCCTCTCACCCGCGTCGTGCCGCTCGCGCCCTGATGTTCACTGTCGCCAGGCACGTTCGTCGGGATCCCATGACCCGCGCGCAGTGCCATCGAGAAGTGGATTCGCGAACGGGGTGACGATCGCGAGAGCGTCGTCGAGAGTCTTGCCGGTGTCGAGGAGAGAGCGCCGCGCTTCGGCGGCGTAGCCCGTCTCCCACAGCTTGCGATCCGGCACGTTGAAGCGCCGCGGCAGTGTGATGCCACGCCGCTCAGCCTCGGACGCCAGTGCCGCGAGTTGCGCGCCGGCCTCGACAGACGCATGACTGACGAGGGCGACGAGATCGACGAGGTCCTTGTAGCGCGTCGATGGCGCCTGGCTCGGGCCGTACCGCTGGAAGGTCGCGGCGATCTTGTCCGCGATGTGGTCGACCAGCGGGTAGGCGCGGTACTCGCTCTGGTCGACGTCGGGCATCGCGAGCTGGGCGAGCGGAGGAACGTCCTCGGGCTCGCCGGTCATCCGTAGCTCGGACCCGACGAGGTCGACGTGGAAAGACGCCCACTCGGTCGTGCCGACGTATGCCTTGACGGGAAGGCGGACGCCTGGCGCCCCATCGCCGACGGCCTGCCCTGGCCCGACCTCAAAGCGGAACCAGTCGCCCAGATCCGCGGCGGCTGCGTCGCGCAGCTCGGCCTCGGCCGCATCGCGGGCCATGTCTCTGTACACGTCGATGTCGATCGTCCCACGCACGCCGAGGTCGCGCGCCAGGAGGGCCGCTGCACCCTTGATGATCCAGCCACGGTCGGCGCGGTACAGGCGTTGGAGGAGGCGGTCGTAGGCGAACTGCCGTTGGAGCTGAGGCAGCCGCCAGCGGCTCTTCTTCTCTAGGTCGCGAAGCCGATCCGTGAGAGCACGGCGGAACGCGGCCGGGCTCGCGTAGCGCCGCTCGGTCATCGTGGCGGTCCTGTCCGGGGGGCCGCCGGAGCGCGCCTGTGCTCCTCCGCCTTCTCAAGCGAGCCGGCAACGCGGCGACGCGCTTCGTTCATCCAGGCCTCGGTCTCGGAGTCACCGACAAGGTCGAGGAACCACCGAAGGAGTGCGAGCCCATCCCCTCGCCGTAGCCCGAAGCGCGCGGCGAACGGCGCCAGCGCGTCCGCGAACGTCCCGGGGTAATCGAAGACAGCGCGGATGGCGTCCGCGACGAGTTGTGCGACCGCCGACGGGTCCTCGCCCTCCATGAGGAGGTCGGATGCGATCCTCGAAGGGCGGGTGACGGGAAGCCCGCGAAGGCTGATCCACTCGCCGTCGTGGAGCGGTCGGATGTGGAGCCGGACGTCGCTGCGGCGCGTCTGGCGGCGGCTTGGCACTGTGAACTCGTGAACGTCTGCCGGCAGGTGCCCAAGGCCATACAGCTCGGCGGCAGAGCGGTGGGAGACGACGCCGTCCTCGGCAGTCCGCTCCCATGCCGGCATCTTCGGAGCGAGTTGGAGCCAGGCGGCGCGGAGCTCGACGTGGTCGGGCGTCGGTGCGCCCCTCAGGCGGTAGACCCCGTGAGCGATCCGTTCGAGGTCTCCCCTACCGACGAGCCGCGTCATCGTTGCCTTCGACAGGCCGGCATCCTCCGCTTGCCTGCGCGTCACGAGGCCCCACTGGTCCTCTGCGAACTGCGAGAGCCGGGCGAGAGTGTCTCGGGTAGCCACTACTTCATAGTAGCTCAACTATGCGCTATTATGCAGAAACCTAGTCCGGCTGCTACTGCGAAGTAGGCCTGTACTGAGCTACTTCGCGGTGCTACCCCGTCACGAATGTCAAGCGACCAAAACCGATAGGCCTTGCGAAGGGGTGTCCGACGCAATTGGAAGCTCGCGACCTCCCGCGCCCAATACGTGGGCGCGGTCCTCTAGATGATCAATTCCAAGGGTTCGTCAGTGGTCGTAGGCGATCAGGGATCGCAGCGCGGGTTGGTGAGTGCGTTCGTTGTGCCATATCGCAGCGGTGAGCGCGAGGAGACGTTGCGCGACTCGGGTGGCGACTCCGGTGTGGGTGCGGCCACCGTGTCGTTCGAGATCGAGCTGGCCCTTGTGGGTGTCGTTGACGGACTCGATGATCTGGCGGAACGGTTTGAGCAGGCGGGCACCGGGCCGTGCCGCCTGGTTCTTGTAGGCGGGCCGCAGCAGGTGCACGCCGTGGTCGTTGAGGAAGGTCTCGAACTCGCGGCTGGCGTATCCCTTGTCGGCGATGAGGGTCTGACCGGCGCGGGCGTCGAGCAGTTCGGGTTGGGATTCCAACAGATCGCGGGCGACGTCGCGTTCGTCGATCTTGGGATTGACCAACGCGAACGTGACCGGCAGGCCGGCGACGGTGCAGACGAGGTGCAGGCGCAGGCCCCAAAAGAAGCGGGGATGGCTGGCGCAATACCCGTAGCCGGCCCAGCCGGCGAGCTCGGATCGCTGCGCGGTGGGACGGGATCGGCCGCATTCCACTGGGGTGGAGTCGATCAGCCAGGTGTCATCGCTCCAGCTCGCGGTGTCGACCGCGAGGATCCGAATGAGCGTCTCGATCAGCCCCGCGGCGCGCCGCAGCCGCTTGTTGTAGCCGGACTGGTTCGGCAGATACGGGAACAGGTCCCGCAGATGCTGGTGGGCATAGCGCGGCCAGCGGGTCTCGGAGGTGAACCCCAACAGGGCTTGGAGCACCGCGACGGTGACCAGCTCCGCGTCCGACAGCTTGGGCGCGATCCCCACCTCCGGGCGTCACGGCAACCCCGGGTCATCCTTCAACGCGTCATCGACGCGCACGTACAGTGCAGTCGCGAGAGTGTCCAAGTCGGCGTCCATCGATCCTCCAAGGTCGATCGGGTTTGCAACGCCGATCGTGGACGCTCTCGCCGCGTCAGAAGCGGACCCTTGGAATCATTCGTCTAGAACGCCTCCATGACGAGCTCCGACGACTCGGTCGGATCCCGCTCCTCGTCATCGATGAGGTCAGCTCCCGGCTGAAGGACTGCGACCTGGGGAGGGTGCCTCACGACGACGCGGCCTGGCCACCGGCTCGACCTAGTAGGGGTCAATCTTCCGCCGGGATCAATTTCGGCCGGGGGTCGACAGCAATGGCGGTGCGTTTGTGAGGATGGCCGCGTCATGGGCCTGCCGCTGTCGCGGGAGTGTCTGTGAGTGCGCGGCGTCGACGTTCGTGCCGATGACGGAACCAGGCTCCCGTGATGTCGCGTGCTGCTTCGAAGAGCATGATGAGTCCGATGAACACCGCCGCGTCACTGACTGATCCATGACTGGCTATGAGGATCACGCCCACGATTCCCGTGATCGTCGCGATGAGGACCGAAAGCGTCCAGCCCGGCTGTCCGCCGCGGGTCGTCACCGCGATGGTGGCTCCGGCAATGGCCCGAATGATCGTCCACGACCCGACGAGAGCGGCCACGGTCAGGAGTGTGGGCTGGGGCCATGCGAGGATGGTGATGCCGACGCCGACGTCGCCTCCGACCTGCAGGACCGTGAACGCTCCGGCGAAGCCGAGAAACGACGGTGACGCGACGAGGTACGAGGCACCTCGCGCAATCAACGCCAAGCCGGTGAACGCGGCCAGCGTCCTGACCGTCCAGTCGACGGAGAGCAACGCCAGTCCCGCGGCCGTGCCCACGCCGCCGATGGCAGCGAGCTTCCACGGCGCCGGCGCCGACATTGACACCTGTTTCTCAGGATGCAGAGCCCGACGCGGCCAGGCTGTCGGCTTCCTTGCGGGCGAGGATCGCGTCGAGCACCGCGTACTCTGCTTCCTGGACCGCGCCGTACGCGTAGTCCACTGCGAACTCAGCGTCTTCCTCGGCGCCGTATGCCCGCCGTTCTGCCGCTTTCACGTCGAGCTCCGCCTTCTTCTCGTCGACGTGCTTGCGCACCTTCGAGATGTGCTTGTTCCAGTCCCGTTGCATGTCGTTCCACGACTCCGACAGGATCTCCTTGTCGGTCTCGGCGTTCTTGCGAAGCTGTTCGGCGTGTGCCTGGGCCGACTCGCGGGCCTGCTTGACGGCCCCTTCGAGGTCCGCCCGGGCTTGCGCCTGCGCGGCCGCGGCACGGTCCTCGACTTCTTTGGCTTTCGCGGCGAGCTTGGTCAGTTGGTCGGAGAGCGCCATCCTTCGGCTCCTTTCCGTTCGGGTTGTTGCGGGAGGTGTCCCCGCAACAACGACGGTACGACGGTGCGGCCGGACGTACTAGGGGCCAAGGACCCAAGACGGCCCCGTTGTCGGTTGCCGGGTCGGGCGTCCTGACTGCTACTGCTCCGCTGTGGAGTTCCGGGTGAAGTCCCGAGCACCGGGAGGAGGCCGTGACTCGATGCACCCAGGGCGACGAGATGTGAGCGGGTCGAACTTGCAGCTCAACTCGTTGGGTTGACGATCAACAAGGGGCAGGTAGCGGTTTCGAGCATGTGGCGGGCAACGCCACTCGGAAGCCGCGCGTGGCGCCGGCTGCCGCCGAGCACCAGCAGCCGCGCGGGGAAACGACCGAGGTACTCCTCGAGGCCTCGTCCCGGTCCGATGGCGTCTTCGATCGCGAGCGTTGCGACCTGCGTGAGGCCGACGTCGCTGACGCGTTCGCGCATTGCAGCGAGATAGACCTCGGGATCGCCGGGCGGCCCGTGCATGCGTGTGTAGTGCTGTGGGCGTCGAAGATCTGCGAGGACAGGCTCGTACACGGTCACGATGCGAAGCCAGCCACCAAGGCGAAGCGCCCACGCCGTGGCGACCGCGAGCAATGGCTCCGGGTTCTCGACGCCGTCGACCGCGACCACGACCTCGGCTCCAAGCGTGCCAATCGACGTATTTCGCCCGGTCAGCACGAGCGGCCGCTGTGCTCGTTCGATGACCTGCGAACCGACGGAATGCATGAACGTCGCGAGCGGCTCAACGCGATCATGCGACGCGAGGCACAACACGCTGCGTTCGTCGGCCGCGACGTCGAGCAAGGTCTTGACCGGGTCGGGATCGACGAGCACCTCGACCGCGGCCGCATCGATCCCGGCGCGCTTGGCATCGTCGTGCACGTGATCGTACGTCAACGAGAGCTCGGCATCGCTCTCAGCTACGCCGACGACGCGCGCTGCCGCGCCCGCGATGCTCGCGAGTTCCACAGCGATGGGGAGGGCGGTGGCCGCAAATTCCGATCCGTCGAGCGGGACGACAACGTCGGTGAACATCGCAACTCCTTCGGAGCCTTCAGCTCCGCGACTTCGCCAGGCTGTCGGCGTTCATCCTCGCCAGCGTCGCGTCGAGCACGGCGTACTCGGCTTCCTCGACCGCCCAGTACGCGTAGCGGACGGCGAACTCGGCGTCTTCCGCAGCGGACTCGGCCGTTCGCTGCGCCGCCTTGAGGTCGTGCTCGGCCTTCGCCAAGTCGATCTCGCGGCGAATCGACGCGATCTGTTCGTCCCAGCTCTTCTGCACGTCGCCCCACCACTGCGCGACCTTGCCTTGGTTCTTCTCGGCGATCTGTCGCAGCTGTTCCATTTGCTTCTCGAGTGAGTCGCGTGCGCGCTGCACGTCGTCCTGCAACTTCTCGCGCGCTTCCTTCTGTGCGGCAGCGGCGCGATCTTCTGCTTGTTTGGCTCGGGCTGCGAGCTTGGTGAGATCGTCGGACAGGGCCATGGCAGACTCCTCTCGGTCGTCAAGCTGGGGGATTCGCGCGAAGACACGAGGTGCCCCGAACCGCCCTCCAGGATCGCCGACGGGCTTCGGATGTTCCAGTGCCGAAGGGCCCTATTCGCGCGGTCGTCAAACGTGGAGCTCGCCGGCGACGAGGCCGCTCGGCCGTCCCCGGACGATCCGGCTCAGGCCGAGGAAGGTCGACCGTCCCCAGCCCGGACGCAACGCCGCGGGTGACAGGCCGGCATGATGTGGAGCGATGCGCACGGCCAAGGCGCGCGGACGCGACACGAAGCGTAACGGCGGGACGAGTTCGACTGCTTCACCATCGATGCCGGCGCGCACGACGGCGCCCGACATCACCTCGAACTGCGCGAGGTTCGCGGTCTGCCAACCGGTGAAGCGGTCGACGTGGCGTGCCGCGTCGGCCGCGACGAAGCGTTTCACCTCCGCCGGACTCGCGAGAGAGAGGACCGCCGTTCCGAGCACGCCGCGATCGAGTCGAGCGCGGGTCCCGAAGCCGGCGAGACTTTCCAGGCGGTATGGGTTGTTCGAGACGATCACGATCTGCGGATCCTCGATCGCCACGCCGTTCGGCGTGCGCACGTGCAGCCTCGACGGTTGGGCGTCGGGGCCCAGCAACGTCGGCAGCATCCTCGCCGCAGTTCGCAGCTTGGCGTCGCGGTACTCGTCCGACGCGACGATCTGCGCGTAGACGCCGAGCGACACGTTGTTGACGAACGCACGGCCGTTGACGTCGGCGAGATCGATGCGGGCCTGACGCGCGTCCGCATACGCATCGAGCGATCCCGGGAGGTCGTCGCGGTCCACACCGAGATCCAGTGCGAAGTGGTTGCGCGTGCCGGCGGGCACGCACACGAACGGAAGGTCGTGCGCCGCCGCGACCGCGGCGACGACCGCCTGCGAGCCGTCTCCGCCGGCCATCCCGAGGACGTCGGCGCCGCGAGCAACGGCGTCTTCGGCGAGGGCGCGCAGGTCGTCGCCCGGACCGAGCACAACAGCCTCGATGCCCCGGCGTCCACATTCACCCTCGAGATCGCACTGCTCGACCTTGCCGCCGCCGGACTTCGGGTTCATCAACAGCACACCGTGGCGGGCGGGTGCCGCTGGGCGCCAGCGGTGTGCGACCGTGGCCCGGACCTCCCAGTCCAACGCCCGCCTCCCGGCGACGGTCGTGATCGCAATCGTCGCGACGACAAGCACCAGCTCGGTCGCGCGATGTCCGGACGCCACCAAGACCCCAGCGCCGGCAGCGACGATCGCGCCACCGAGCACGCCGACCCAGCCGCGCCAGCGCGGACGCGTCGAGCCGACCCAGGTCAAGGGAACGCCGACGCCGACCGCGACGAGCGCCACGAGCCCCGGCAGTGGATCGTCGACGACGACGAGCAACATCTCGACCGCGAGCGCGACATAGCCGAGCAGTGCCACCGTCGCCGCAACCTGGGCGCGAACGGGCGGCACCTCCGAGGACCCGAGGCCGTTCAGGGCCTGGCGCCTCGTCGCCGCAGTTCGGCGAGCTCATGCGCCCGGCTCACCCACGTCTTGCGTTCGCGCCGGCGCCGGACCAGCCGCTGCCAGGTGAGCACCCCGACGCCGGCGGTCACCAGACCCGGTATCGAGATCGGCCCCACCATCGGGCCGGCGCGACGCGAGATCAGCTGCGCCGACGCCAGCACCGACGCGGCCGCAACCAGCCCGTCGACGAGATGATCGACGGTGCCCTCGGCGTCGTGGACCCGGAAGTCGATCGCGAGCTTGCCGGCCCGGATCTGTTGGACGATCTCCTCGATGTCGCCCGGCAGTGATGCAGCCAGGCGATCCCACCCACGAACTGTTCGGCCCGCGTGGCGAGCGAGGCGGCGTGGGTCGAACCGCTCGGCGAGCAGCTTCTTCATGTACGGCTGGAGCAACTCCGCGACGCGCACTTCGGTGCCGAGGTCGCGACCGATTCCCTGGAGCTCCAACATGACCCGGAACAGCAACGACAAGTCGGCCGGCAACACCAGCCCGTTGTCGTGCAGGAGTTGCATGCCCGAGTTGATGATGGCGGTGACGTCGAGGTGCCCGACCCCGATGAGCAGATACCGGTTCAGCCAGGTGTCGATCTGCGAACGCAGCCTGTTCATGTCGACGGTCGGCGGCGGTGTCGTGATCTCGACGACGACGTCGATGAAGCCGTCGAGATCGTGGGTTCCCGCGGCAATGACCAAGTCCTCGAGCTGGCGCTTCCGCATCCCAGAGATCCGCCCGACGTCCCCGAAGTCGAGGATCGCGATGTGCGAACCGTCCGGGAGCAGCAGGTTCCCGGGTTGGGGGTCGGCGTGGTACAGCGAGTCCCGGAAGATCATCTCGAGGTACACATTGGCGGCCCTGCGCACGAGCGCCTCGACGTCCCAACCGATTGCCTCGACACCCGCACGATCGGTGAACGAAGCGCCCGAGATGAGGCTCATCGTGAGCACGCGCCGCCGTGACAGCTCGGGATACGGCGTCGGAATGACGATGTCGGTTTCGTGGGCGAAGTTCAGCGTGAAGCGCTGGAGGTTCCGCAGCTCCTGCGAGAGGTCGATGGCGTCGTGCAGCATCTGCGAGAACTCGCTGACGATCACCGTGGGACGCAACTGCGCGAGCCCCGGGTCCTGCTGTTCGAGATACGCCGCGATCGCTTCCATCAGCTCGAGATCCTCGAGCACGCGATGCTCGACGCCGTCGTGGAGCACCTTCACCGCGACCGCGGTCCCGTCGTGCAGCGTCGCCCGGTGGACCTGCGCCACAGATCCAGATGCCATGGGTTCCGGTTCGAACGCGCCGTACAGATCCGACACTGCCGCGCCGAGCTCGCGTTCCACCAGCGCCTGGGCGACACCCGGAGCGCCCGCGGGCACCGTCGCCTGCAGCTTCGTCAGCTCCTCGGCGACGTCGTCGCCCACGAGATCCGGACGCAAGCTCAACATCTGCCCGAACTTCACCCACGTCGTACCCAGCTCCGTCAACGCGCGCCGCAACCGCTCACCATCGGACATCGCGACAATCTGAGGGTCGACGCGATCCACGAGCCGTTGCATGACGCGCGCGCCGACGAGCCCGCTCCCGCGCTGTACCCACGCCGCAAACCCATACTTCGCGAGCACCTCGGCGATTTCGTCGAGTCGCGCGCGATGCCTCACCAACGCGGCGGGCAATCCGGGCATCACTCGCTCCTCTCTCGTCGCCGGTCTCGATCACTGGCGCGCTCAGGTGTGGAAGAGCACCCTCTCCGGTGTGATGCGTAGCACCGTTCGCGCTTGTTCATCGAGCGTGGGGATCAACGTCGAGGGCTCGGGCCGGTCACTTCCGGTCAGGGCGGCGAAGACATCGGCGGTGAGCTCGGCGCGCTCGGGATCGCGGTCGATGCATTCGGCGGAGCCGTAGACCACGAGCGCGGCGCGGCCGTCGGTCACAGTGAGACACACCCTCGGCTGCCGGCGCGCGTTGCGCCACTTGGCCGTGAACGCCTTGGCGGAGATCACGATGCGGTCGTCGTCGTCGATTGCGTAGCCGACCATCGACTGCTGCGGCGAGCCATCGGCCCGTCCCGTCGCGAGCACCGCATACTGCTGCGCGGCGAGAAAGGCGCGTTCCTCTTCGTCCAGGATCGTCACCATGAAGATCCTGATCCTTGGGTGGTGGTGTTGTCGACCGCGTGCGCTCGCGGCCGAGCACGCCGAGCGATCATGCGCCTGTCGTCGGCGGTTCATCGCCGGCCGGCAACGAGCGCGCGTGCAATGTTGCGTGGATCTCCTGCGTCAAGGTGTGGATCACACGCGTCAGATCAGTATTCAACCTCAACTCCGATTCGGCTGTGTGAAAGTCGTGATCGGCCTTTGCCTGTTGGAACGCTGCCTGCCGGTTCTGACCGATCAGCACGAACGTCGACAGGAAGATCGCCTCGAGCGAGACGACGAGCGTGAGGAATTGAAACGGGTAACGATCGGTGCCGAAGAGGCCGGTCGCGACCCACAACGCGAAGATCGCCACGTGAAGCCACACGAACGACATCGAGCCGGCAAAGGCCGTGATCCGGTCGGCGAGGTGCAGCTGCCAGTCGGCGGCGCGCTTCTTCCACTGGTAGAGGACGACTGGTGAATGCTGTTCGTCATGAGGCTGGTACGACCGCCTCAGTTCGTGCACGTCCGGTTCGATTTTCGACATGGTCGCGGCGCCTCCCGGGGTTGGTTGGTTCGTCTGGCCTCCAAAGTGTCCCAGGTGTTGATCTCAGAACCCGCAGCCCGCATCCGACTGTTCCCCACCGGAGATCCGCTGGAGTGAACCGTCGGCACCGCCGGCGGGCGATGCTACGGCGCGCATCAACGAAACTAGGGCCGAAGGCCCCTGCTCACGACATGCCAATACCATTACGCTCGCCCGGCGCGGTAAGGGGCGCGTTCTCGGAGGGGGAGGAAGCAAAATGACCGCTGAAGGTGCGATGCGTGCAAGCCTGAGGGCCGCTTCTCGCTGGTAGTGGCTGTTCCTCGTGAGCGGCATCATCTGGCTGATGATCTCGCTGGTCGTGCTGCGCTTCACGACCACGTCGATCACGACGATCGGGATTCTCATCGGCGTCGTGTTCACCGTCGCGACCATAGAAGAGTTCTTGATCGCCGGCTTGAGCTCAGGAGGCTGGACGGTCGTCCACATCATCCTCGGCATCTTCTTCATGTTCGGCGCGATCTGGGGATACGCCGACCCCAAGGACGCGTTCTGGGCGCTGGCTTCGGTACTCGGGTTCTTGCTCGTCGTCTACGGCACATTCGAAATCACCGAGTCGGTCATGACGCGCGCCTTGAATCCGCTGTGGTGGCTTGGCCTCACGGCCGGCATCCTGTTGATCCTGCTCGGATTCTGGGCCGGGCAGCAGCTGCTCGTCGTCAAGGCGCAACTGCTGATCTTCTACGTGGGCCTCGCCGCGATGTTCCGCGGTTTCGCGCAGATAGTGACCGCGTTTCAGGTGCACGCCATTGGCGAGGACGCCAGCGGCGTCTGAGGTTCCGTCGCATCTGCCAGCAAGACGAGGCGTCGCAACCTCTGAAGGCGGCGCACCCCGAATGCCCGCGATGAGCTCGCAGGGCCATTGAGGTCACGCCGAACGAACCGCCGCTGCATCCATCACGCGGATTGAGGTTCACCGGCGATGGTCGAGGCAGCCACGCTCCCACGCCGTCACACCCAGCACCACGACCGACGGACCGACCCTGACTCCCGCGCTCATCCGCCACTCCCTCGCCGGCGACCATGACGATCGCCCCTCCGATCGGTTCCGCCCTGCGATCTCGAATAGAGACACACTTCTCGGTGTCGCGCGCGACACTGAGGCGGGAGTCATCGATCCGCGTCTCGGGCGTCATTCCAATCGCGCACGGCGCTTCGGATGAACCGTTCAAGTTCTTGTCGCGGGACGGCGATACGGCGTCCGAAGCGAACGCTCAGCAGCTCGCCGCGTTGCACAAGTTGGTACGCGAACGAGCGCGAGATGCCGAGGCGTCGGGCGGCTTCCGGCACGGAGATCGTGTATGGCCCTTCGGAGTTGTTCATCGGGTCCTCCTTGGCTCACTGGACGGTCGCGCATACCAAGGACCTCACGCCCCCGCGTGTCGCGCCGCGAGAACGGTGCGCTGCGCGCCAGGGTGATCGTGGACACGATGGACGTCGCCGGGAGCGATGCCCCCGGACGCACGTTGCTCCCGGCGGCTTCGGATCGGGCCCGAGATTGCACCCGGATGGACTGCCCTCGCCTCCGTTTGCGGAGGTGAGAAGTGTGTCTCTTCTGAGATCGTGGGCGGCGAGGGGCTGGAGTGGTCGCGCGTCGGGATGCGCGAGGGGGAGCTCGGTGCGGTTGACGGCCTGGGATGAGCTGAGTTCGGAGGGCAGGCCTGGCCGTGTGTGATGGGCGAGGATGTGATCGGTGAAGTACTCGACGGCCGTCGCTCGCCTGCGCTCCTGCGCCGCCGATCTGGATCGCCTCGCAGGCGTCTCCGAGGAGCCGCTGCTCCTCGAGGCCTGGGGCTTCGGTGAGCTCCTCGACCTCCCCGACCAGCTCGATGTCATCTCGCTGGCCCTCGTTGTCGGTCTCCCTGCCGACGACGTGACCTGGCATGCACGGCCACCGCGCGCCGAAGCGGTCGCGTCGTTCCTGCGCTTCGAGAAGTATCCGCTCCGCTGGTTCTGGCGTCCCGCGGTCTGGCCGGTCTGGAACCACGCCATCAACCGAGCCGTGCGCTTCTGGTCGCACACCGGCACCGACACGGCCGCGCTCGATGCCCTCGAAGGTCGAGGTCTCGATGCGCTGACCGTCGTGGCGCCCGACGCAGAGGCGTTGCGTGAGCAGCTTCTGATCGAGCACGAAACCGCCCGACAACATCCGCGCGATGTCGTGGACCGTTACGACGATCAGGAGTGGCGCTGCGAACACAGCGGTGCCGGCCTTCATCCCGACGACCACCTGTCGTGCGCTGCCAACGGGTTCCTGGACCTCGACGCGGCGCTGCGAAGACTCGACGACTGAAGCCGGCGCAGTCGCGAGGGGCAGAAGCGCGTGTTTCCATCGACGGGCAAGAAGTCATGGACGCAACGAACGTCGCCGGGAGTGATGTCCAACAAAGCGGGATCACTCCCAAACGCGATGGACGGCATGGACGTGCGCGGGAGTCATCGCGCTCCGACCGGGAGCGACCACATGTTCGCTCCCGTCAGGAATTTCTCCGAGCGGGAGTGATCCGATCGCGATCCGGGAGTGGTCCCGGGAGTGATGTAGCGCATGCTCGTCGCGGATGTCAGAGACCTCACGCCGCACCGACACTCGGAGACCGCTCTCGCCGCGCGGTGCATTGCGCCCGAAGACCGTCGCGGGTGGTCAGCGTGGCATCGAACGCGTGCGGGTGCATCCTCCATCGGTGCCGCCGTTACTCAACCCAGGGGCCGCGGAGGTGCTCGCGGGCATCATCCAGCGCCTCCGGGGATCGGCGCGTCAAGATGGCGGTCAGCGCAAGTCAGCGTGAGGGGAGCCGATGATGTTTCAGGCCGCCTTGTACGCGCGGGTCAGCACCGAGGATCGGCAGTCACCCGCGGATAGCATCGCCTGGCAGCGCAGCATCGCCGCGGCGTTGATCGCGCCGCACGGTGGGCGGATCGTCGCCGAGTACCTCGACGTCGGGGTGTCACGGTCCTTGCCGTGGTCCCGGCGCCCGCACGCCGCTCGGCTGCTCGCCGACTGTGCCCGCAAGGATCGGGAGTTCGACGCAGTCGTGATCGGCGAACCCCAACGAGCCTTCGCCGGTACGCAGTACGGGCTCACAGTCCCCATCCTCTGGCATCACGGCGTCGAGCTGTGGGTGCCCGAAGTCGGTGGCCGTGTCGATCCTGACAGCGAAGCGCACGACCTCGTCATGTCGCTCTTCGGTGGGCTCAGCAAGGCAGAGCGCGCGCGTATCCAACGCCGCGTCCGCAACGCGATGCAGACCATGGCCCGCGCTGGCGGCCGCTATCTCGGTGGCCGTCCGCCGTACGGCTATCGCCTTGTGGCAGTCGGTGCCCATCCCAACGCCGAGAAGGCCCGCGTCGGCGCGACCCTGAATCGCCTGGAGCCCGATCCCGAGACGGCACCGCTTGTGCGACGGGTCTTCGCCGAACGCCTCGCCGGCGCCGGCTACTCCGCCATCGCCCGCGGACTCAACACCGACGGCGTCCCCTCACCGTCCCAGCACGACCCTGAACGCAACTCGCATCGAGACGGGCCGGGATGGGCCGACTCCGCCGTGCGCGCCATCCTGCGCAACGCCCGCTACACGGGCCACGAAGTCTTCGGACGGCAACGCCGCGACTACGAGCTGATCGATCTCACCGCTCCGGCCGACGGACATGTACGCCGGATGCGCTGGAACGACCCGTCGACGTGGATCTGGTCTCCCGAACCCACCCATGAAGCGTTGGTGACCCTGGAGGACTGGACGCGTGCGCAATCGGTGAATGCACCGATGAAGCAGCGCGCCCCGAGGACGACATCCCGGCCCTACCCGCTCGGTGGCCTCGTGTTCTGCGCATCATGCGGCCGGCGCATGCACGGCCAGACCCGGGGAGGATCACGGCGCTACTACCGCTGCGCCGCCCGCGCCCGCTACCCAGGCATCGCCGACGCCCACACCCGAGACGTCCTCCTTCCCGAACAGCCGGTGCTCAGGGCTCTCGACGAATGGCTCGAGGGGCTCTTCGCTCCCGCCCGCGCGGCAATGACCGCACGAGAGATCGTGGCCGCGTCGACGCAAGGTCTCGATCGCAACAGTCAGATCGAAGCCGCCCGGCGCCGCGTCGCGTCCGCACGTCGAGAACTCGAACAGTGCCGAGCCGCGCTGCGGGAAGCTGGCTCGGAACCGGCGCGACGCGAGATCCTGGCCTGGCTCGACGAGGCCGCAGCGGAGAAGGAACGTGGCGACGTTGCCCTCGAGACAGCCATGCAGCTCGCGCAGCCCGTTCTCTCGGTCGACGAGGTGCTCTCCGTCGTGGAGCGTCACGGGGGACTGACAGGCGTGCTGCGGGAAGCCACCGACGCTGAACGCGCCACGCTGTACAGCTCGCTGGGCGTCAGCGCGGTCTACGACGCAGAAAGTAACGAGGTCCGACTCGGCGTGGACCCCGTTGCGCTAACGGTGTGTCGGAGGGGGGACTTGAACCCCCACGCCCTTGCGGGCACTAGCCCCTCAAGCTAGCGCGTCTGCCGATTCCGCCACTCCGACGAAGGCAGGCGATTGTAGCGAAGCGCCCCTCGACGACAGCCCTTTGAGCATGTGCCGAACGTCGCGAACAGCTCTTGTAATCGAACGTGTGTTCGTGTAGAGTTCGGGTCGTTCCTCGCTTCCCCCAGTCGTGTCGCACGTCATTGGAGGCGCGAGGTGTCCGGTTCGGTCGAGCGTTTGCGTGACGCAGTCACCGTGCTCGAACGCGTGGTCGCGGAGCTCGAGCCTGGCGCGCTCGACGCCGCCACCGCCGAGACGCTGGTCGACACGTTCACCCGCGGCGAACGAATCTGCGGCGCAGGGAGGGCACTCGCCGCCAGACGCGCCGAAGATGCCGGTGTCTGGCGTCGCGACGGTCACCGCAGTGGTGCGCACTGGCTCGCCGCCACCACCGGCGTCACCGTCGGGAACGCCGTCGCGTCGTTGGAGACGGCGCGCGCGCTCGACCAGCTCCCCGCGACGTCGGCTGCGTATCGATCGGGCGCGCTCTCTGCGACTCAGGCCCACGAGATCTCGTCGGTGGCTCGCGACGATCCGGGGTGCGAGGAGCACCTCCTCGCGATCGCCGAGCGCTCGTCGCTGAAGGATCTCCGCGACCACTGCCGGACTGCGCGCACCGCGGTCGACGATGCCGCCGTCGCCCGGCACCTCCACGCGAGCCGCTACGTGCACCGGTGGACCGATCGTGACGGTGCGTACCGCATCGACGCCCGTCTCTCGCCCGACGCCGGGGCCAAGGTCGACGCCGCACTGCGCGGCCACACAGATCGGATCTTCACCGCGGCGCGACGGAGCAACCAGCGCGAACCCTGGGCCGCGTATGCCGCCGACGCCCTGGTCGCGGCCGTCACCGGCGGGCCGTGTAAACCCATCGACGTCAGGCTCACCGTCTCCCACCCCGCGCTCGTCCGCGGGTACGTGGAACCCGGCGAGAGGTGCGAGATCGCGGGCATCGGTCCCGTGCCGGTCACGACCGCGAGTCACCTCCTCGACGACTCGAGCGTCTCCGTGCTCGCACTCGAGGGCGACGACGTCTCACGCGTCAGCTCGCCGAAGCGCACGATCCCCGCCACACTTCGCCGAGCCCTCGAGGCCCGGTACCCGAAGTGCGCCGTCGACGGTTGCGACGCCTCCGAGTTCCTCCAGATCGACCACGTCGTCCCCATCGAGCACGGTGGGCCGACCACGCTCGACAACACCTGGCGCCTGTGCACACATCATCACGACCTCAAGACTTACCGGGGTTGGCGAGTCGTGGCCGAGGGTGGTGCGCGCACGCTCGTAGCGCCGGCGCCGCCATGATTCAGGGCGGCGGCGGCGTCGCGCGCGTCCGATCAGTGCCCGGCGAGCGCGGCCTGCGCGAGGTGACACGCGACCGGGTGCCCTTGGCCGCGATCGACGAGCTCGGGATCGGCCTCGGCGCAGAGGGGCTCCGCCTTCCAGCAGCGGGTGCGGAAGCGGCAGCCCGACGGCGGCGCATACGCGCTCGGCAACTCACCCACGAGCACGATACGTCGCCGGGAGCGCTCGATCACCGGGTCCGTATCGGGCACCGCCGAGAGGAGTGCCTGCGTGTAGGGGTGCGCGGCGGCGGCGAACAGCTCCTCCGTCGGGGCGGTCTCGACTATGCGGCCGAGATGCATCACCGCGATCCGGTCCGCGACGTGGCGGACGACCGCGAGGTCGTGACCGATGAACAGCATCGCCAGACCCAGCCGGGACTGCAGATCGGCGAGGAGGTTGAGCACCTGCGCCTGGATCGACACGTCGAGCGCGCTCACCGGCTCGTCGAGCACGAGCACCTCCGGGTCGAGCGCGAGCGCGCGCGCGATGCCGACGCGCTGACGTTGGCCTCCCGACAGCTCGTGCGGGAACCGATGCGCGTGCACTACCCCGAGCCCGACGAGGTCGAACAGCTCCGGGACCCGGTTGGCGACCTGCCGCCGACGTCCCGCGATCCGCAGCGGCTCGGCCACGATGTCATGCGCGGTCATCCGGGGGTCGAGCGCAGCGTGGGGATCCTGGAACACGATCTGCACCCGGCGGCGCAGTCTCCGTCGCGCGGTGCGGCCAGGGTGCGTCACGTCGACGCCATCGAGCCGCACAGTGCCGCCCGTCGGCTCGAGCAGGTTCACGACGAGCCGTGCGAGGGTCGACTTGCCACAACCCGACTCGCCGACCAATCCGAGCGTCTCGCCCGCCCTCAGCGTGAAGGACACCCCGTCCACCGCGCGGACGGTGCCACCGCGATCGGCCGCGAAGTGCTTGACCAGGCCGTCGACCTCGAGCAGCGCGCTCATGCGAGCTCCTCCGACCGCACGCACGCGCACTCGTGGCCGGGGCCGACGGCTCGCAGCGCGGGCACGTCGGTGACGCACCGCTCGATCGCCAGCGCGCACCGCGGGTGGAATGCGCAGCCCTCGGGGAGCGCGGCGGGGTCGGGCGGCGAGCCCGGGATCGGCGTCAGCGCCCCTCGGGTCACCGGCCCCTGCGGGATCGACGCCAGAAGCCCTTGGGTGTACGGGTGCCGGGGGCGGGTCAGCACGTCGTCGGCGTCACCGGTCTCGACGACCCGCCCTGCGTACATCACGACGACCCGGTCAGCGAGGCCGGCGACCACCCCGAGGTCGTGGCTCACGAGCACGAGCGCGAGCCCGTGCCGGCTGCGGAGGTCACCGAGCAGCTCGAGGATCTGCGCCTGGGTGGTCACGTCGAGTGCCGTCGTCGGCTCGTCGGCGATGAGGACGCGGGGACGGTTGGCGAGCGCCATTGCGAGCATCACCCGCTGGCGGAGGCCACCCGAGAGCTGGTGCGGGTACTCGCGCGCGCGGCGTGCGGGGTCGGGCAGGCCGACGGCAGTGAGGAGATCGAGCGAGTACGACCTCGCGGCGCGTCCGGCCAGGCGCGACCGGTGCACCACGATCGCCTCCCGCACCTGGTCGCCGACCCGGAGCGACGGGTTCAGCGACGTCATCGGATCCTGGAACACCATCGCGAGTTGGCGACCGCGCAGCTCGCGGTACTCGCGCTCGGTGAGCCCGACGAGCGAACGGCCGTCCAGGCGCACGTCGCCGCCGGTGACCCGCCCCGGAGGGTCGATCAGCCCCATCGTCGCGAGCGCGGTCACCGTCTTGCCCGACCCCGACTCCCCCACCACCGCCACCGTCTCGCCCTCGCCCACGGAGAACGACACGCCGTCGACCGCGCGGGTCGGTCGGCCGCGGCCGTCCGACGCGAACTCGACCTGCAGGTCGTCGATCTCGAGCAGGTCGGTCATGGCGCCGGGCGCGGGTCGAGCGCGTCGCGCAGGCCGTCGCCCACGAAGTTCACCGCCAGCACGGTCAGGAAGATCGCGAGGCCGGGGAACACGGTCAGCCACCAGTAGTCCTGGGTGTTGGCGATCGCGTCGGAGAGGAGGTTGCCCCAGCTCGGCGTCGGGGGCTGGATGCCGAACCCGAGGAACGACAGCGTGCTCTCGATCAGGATCGCCTCGGCGACGACGAGGGTGGCGTTCACGATGATCGGGCCCATGCAGTTGGGCACCACGTGGCGCACGATGATGCGCGTGTTCGAGGCGCCGATCGCGCGCGCCGCGTCGACGAACTCCTGCTCGCGGAGCGAGAGCGTGGCGCCCCGCACGACGCGCGCGATCGAGCCCCACAGGAGCAGGGAGAGGAGCAGGGTGATCCCGAGGAGGCCGCCCAGGTCGAGGCGGCCGAGGGGGCCGAGGTCGACGGTACCGATCGACACCGCGACCGCGAGGAACGGGATCGCAGGCAGCGCGATCCAGAGGTCGGTGAAGCGCATGAGGAGACTGTCGGCCCATCCGCCGTAGAACCCGGCGAGCGCACCGATCGCGACACCGATGAGCGTGGTGAGGATCGCGATGCCGAGCGCGACCTTCAACGAGTTCTGCCCGCCGTGGAGCACACGCGAGAGCGAGTCGCGGCCGATCAGGTCGATGCCGAACCAGTGTGACCACGTCGGCCCGGCGGGTGGCTCGTCGTGCACCGCGGTCGGGCTCGGTGCGAAGCGGACGAGCACGAAGCAGGCGAAGAACATGAGCGCGAGGAACGAGGCGCCGACCATCGCCACCTTGTGGTGGGTGAACCGGCGCACCGCCGCGCGCCCTCGGCCACCCCGGCTCCAGGCCGGGCCGCCCGGGATCGCCGCCGCGGTGTCTCCCGCTGCAGCCACCTCGCTCGACACGATCGCCCGCGCCGACTCGTCCCCCACCCGCATGCTCATCGGACGCCGCCCTCCGAGCTCGGCGAGACGGTGGCTGAGGCGGGATCGACGGGATGAGCGGGATGAGCGGGATGAGCGGGATGAACCGGATCGCCATCCGTCCCCGGCGCGACCGGGTCGTCGACGCCCCGACCGGTTCGAGGCGCGGACGGGGC
The DNA here is from genome assembly GCA_964505725.1 of uncultured Bifidobacteriaceae bacterium. Lineage (GTDB taxonomy): Bacteria > Actinomycetota > Acidimicrobiia > IMCC26256 > DASPTH01 > CAVRJC01. The sequence continues at coordinate 22,458 of CAZDJK010000089.1, forward strand.
GTGATCAGAGAGGACCGTTTGCCGCACCGCGCGACGACCGCCGACGCGGATGCGGGGGTCGAGGAACGAGTACGCGACGTCGGCGACCAGGTTGGCGAGGACGACGAACAGCGCCGCGACCGCCATCCACGCGAGCAGGACCGGGTAGTCCGAGCGCTGCAGCGCCCGGTAGAAGAGGAGGCCCATCCCCGGCCACGAGAACACCACCTCGATCACCACCACGCCCCCGAGCAGCACGCCGGCGTCGACCGCGACCACGGTGACGAACGGGATCAGCGCGTTGCGCAGCGCGTGCCGGCGGATGATCTGCGCTCTGGGCACCCCCTTCGCGCGTGCGGTGCGGATGTAGTCGCTGCTGAGGACGCTCACCATGCTGTCGCGCTGGAACCGACTCCACGCGGCGACGCTGGTGAGCATGAGCACGAGGATCGGGAGCACCATGTGCTGGACGAGGTTGACGATGCTGCCTTCGTGGCCCACCGAGTACTTCCCCTGCGTGTAGAAGAGGTGCATGCCGAGCTGCTCCTGCAGCACCACCACGAGCAGGAGCTGCAACAGCAGCGCGAAGAAGAAGTCGGGCATCGAGAAGCCGAAGTACGAGAGGCCGGTGGCGACGTGGTCGAACGTCGAGTACCGGCGCACCGCGCTCACCACGCCGATGAGCATCCCGAGCAGCGCCGACAGCAGCACCGCGGGCACGACGAGCAGGAGCGTGTTCCACACCGCGTCGCCGACCATGCTGGTGACCGGCTGGCCGGTGGCGAACGAACGGCCCCAGTCGCCGCGCACGAAGTCCTTCAGCCAGCCGACGTACTGGGCCGGCTTCGCCTCGTCGAGGTGATACTCGTGCTCGAGGTTGCGGACGGTCTGCTGCGACACGCCCACCTGGTGGCGGTAGTCGCGCAGCGGGTCGCCCTTGGCCGTGACCAGCAGGAACACGACGAGTGTCGCGAGCAGGACGACCGGGACCGCGACGAGGAGCCGACGCGCGATGTACGCGATCACCGGATCAACTGGGCGTGTACGTCCAGTCCTCGATGTTCCAGGTGAAGCCGTCCTGGGTCGGGTTGTCCTGCACGCCGCCGATCGTGCTCTTGAACCCGAGCTGCGTCGGCTTCTGGAACAGCGGGATCACGGTGACGCTGTTCGTCGCGAGCTGCTGGTCGACCTGGTTGTAGAGGCCGGCGCGCTCGGTCGGGTTCGACTGCGCGTCGGCCTGCTTGAGCAGGGAGTCGACCGCCGGGTTCTCGATCTTGGTGTAGTTGGCGCCCGAGTAGTCGCAGTTGCCCTTCTTCGCGTTCGCGAGCGAGCACTTCTCGGGGATCGAGGTCGACTGCCAGATGATGTTGTTGCCGAAGGGGTCGGGCGAGCCCACCCAGGCGAAGATCAGCGACTGGTAGTCGAAGCCGGGCAGCTTCGTGTCGAGGATGTCGGGCGAGTTGCGGATCGTCAGCTTGATCCCGACCTTCTTCATCTGGTCCTGGATGATCTGCTGCGCGAGGACCCGCGCCTGGTTGCCCGAGGTGGTGCCGAGGTCGAACGCGAGCTTCACGCCGTTCTTCGCCCTGACCCCGTCGGGCCCCATCTTCCAGCCCGCGGCGTCGAGCATCGCGTTGGCCCTGGCCACGTCGCCCGACGCGGGGTAGATGTCCCAGTTCGGCAGGTACTGCGGCTGGTCGGCCATCCACTGCGTGTTCTCGAGCACCTGGGCCTGGTCGTTGGCGTCCTTCACCACCCGGTCGACGATCTGTTGACGCGGCATCGCGGTCGCGATCGCCTTGCGGACGGCGAGGTCGTCGAGGCCGGGCACCGTCGACAGCATGTCGAAGTGCTCCCACTGGGGGCCGAGGGTGGTCTCGTACTTCGCGCCCGGCACCGCCTCGATCTTCTTGCGCAAGCCGATCTGGTTCTGCGGGTAGATCATGTCGACCTCGCCGGCCCGGAACGCGTTGAGCTCCGAGCTCGAGTCGATGGTCGGGACGAAGACGACCTTGGGCACCTGCGCGTGCGTGCCCCAGTAGTTCGGGTTCGGCACGAGCATCACCTGCTGGTCGGGGGTGAACGACTGCACCATCATCGGCCCGCTGCTGATCGGCTGCTTCGTCTTCGGGTCGCAGATGCAGGTGTTCCAGACCTTGTTGAAGTTCTGGCCCGCCAGGATGTGCTCGGGCAGCACGCCGGTGCTCGTCCCCGCCCAGAGGTCACGGAACGGCGCGAACGGCGCCTTGAACACCATCTGGAACTCGGTCGGGCTGACGACGTTGAACGCGCTGATCTGGTCGTAGCCGTCGCGCGTCACCACGTTGTTCTTCGGGTTCATGATCGTCTCGTACGTGAACTTGAAGTCCTCGGCGGTGAGCGGCACGTTGTCCGACCACTTGGCGTCGGGCCGGATCGTGCAGTCGACGGTGAACGGCGTCGAGGCGGTGACCGAGCAGTCCTTCGAGAACAGCCACGGCTGGTAGGAGAAGTCAGGCATCAGCCGGTAGCCGCGTGCGAGCGCCGGGCCGACGATCATCGCGGTCCACTCGCCGTTGCCCTGCGCGGTCATGTCGTTGAGGACAGACGGGAACTCCTCGGCGCCGATCGTGATCGCCTGCGACTTGGCCGCCGACTTGACCGTCCGGGCGGCGCCCGCGCTGGTCGCGAGCGAGGCGCTGGTCACGAGTGCGATCGCACCGGTCAGGAGGCCGACGACGGCGCGGCGCGCGCGTCGGGGGGTCGTCGTGGTTCCGAGAGTGTTCGTCATGTGCCCCATGTCCCCAGCTGCCGCCGAATTGTGGACGGCGCTCTCGGGCGCCGCGCGGATACACCCGAAGCGTTGGTTCGGCAGCCGCCGGGGCCGACTTGAGAGCTCTCAGGACACGCGCAGGGCGAGGAGCTCGGTGGAGAAGATGAAGATGATGCAGGTGATGACGGTGAGACGGTCGAGGTTGCGCTCGACCACCGTCGACCCGGCCATCGATCCGCCCAATTGCCCCCCGCCGAACATATCGGACAATCCTCCGCCGCGTCCCGAGTGGAGGAGGATCAGGAAGATGAGCGTGAACGCGCTCGCCACGTTGAAGAAGAGGATGACGACGTTGACCATGGCGGCGACACTTTACCGGGCCGACCCGCCCCTTTCCCGCGCGGACGAGTCGCCGCGGAGGAATCGCCGCGGAGGAATCCCCGTCATCCCCGGTACCGCACGATGCGGGCGAAATCGTCGGGGTCGAGGGAGGCGCCGCCGACGAGCGCCCCGTCGATCTCGGGCATCGCCATGAGCTCGGCGATGTTGCCCGGCTTCACGCTCCCGCCGTACTGGATGCGGATCGCCTCGGCGGTGGCGCGGTCGTAGATCTCGCGGAGCGCGCCCCGGATCACGCCGATAGTGGCGTCGGCGTCGTCGGGGGTCGCGTTGCGCCCGGTGCCGATCGCCCAGATCGGCTCGTACGCCACCACGCACCGCGCCGCCTCGACCGCCTTGACCTGCGCGAACGCGGCGCGGGTCTGCGAGGTCACCCGCGCGTCGGTGACGCCCGCCTCGCGCTCGTCGAGCGTCTCGCCCACGCAGACGATCGGCGTCATCGCGTGCGCGAGCACGGCGCGCGCCTTCCGGTTCACCATCTCGTCGGTCTCGCCGAAGAGCTGGCGGCGCTCCGAATGGCCCACGATCACGTACTGCACCCGCAGCTTCGCCAGCATCGGCGGGCTCACCTCGCCCGTGAACGCGCCCTCGTTCTCCCAGTGGCAATTCTGCGCACCGAGCTGGATCGGGAGCCTGTCGGCGTCGATGAGCGTCTGCAGCGTACGGAGGTCTGTGAACGGCGGGCACACGACCACGTCGCACGCCTCGTAGTCGGCCGGATCCAGCGCGTACGAGAGCTTCTGCACCACCTGGATGGCCACGAAGTGGTCGTGGTGCATCTTCCAGTTCCCCGCGATGATCGGCTTGCGCGCGGTACCGGGTGCGGGATCAGGCACGGAGGGCCTCCAGGCCGGGCAGGTCGCCCCGTTCGATGTACTCGAGAGTGGCACCGCCGCCGGTGCTCACGTGGTCGACGCGGTCGGCGAGGCCGAACGAGCGGATCGCCGCCGCGCTGTCGCCGCCGCCGACCACGGTGAAGCCTGCGCTCGCGGCCACCGCTTCGGCCACCCGCCTCGTGCCGGCGGCGAACGGCGCCCGCTCGAAGAGGCCCATCGGGCCGTTCCAGAGCACGCTCGCGGCGCCCGCGATCTCGGCCGCGTAGGCGTCGGCCGTGGCGGGGCCGATGTCGAGCCCCTGCCACCCGTCGGGGATCTCACCCACCGGCACGATCTCTCCCACCGACACGACCTCACCCACCGACACGATCTCTCCCTCCGGCATGTCAATGGTCTCGCGCGCGATCACGACGTCGGAGGGGACGACGACGCGCCCGGTCTCGAGCAGCCGGCGGCACTCGTCGACCATGTGCGGCTCGACGAGCGAATCGCCCGTCGATTCGCCCCGAGCGAGGAGGAAGGTGAACATCATCGCCCCACCGATCAGGATGCGGTCGCAGCGCGCGAGGAGCTGGTGGACGACACCGAGCTTGTCGCTCACCTTGACCCCGCCGAGGACGGCCACGAAGGGGCGGGCGGGGTCCTCCAGCAGCCGGGAGAGCGCGTCGACCTCGCGGAACAGGAGCCGCCCGCCCGCATGGGGCAGCACCCGGGGCGGGCCGACGATCGAGGCGTGCGACCGGTGGGAGGCGCCGAACGCGTCGTTCACGTAGGCGTCGGCGAGGTCGGCGAGGTTGGTGCAGAAGGCGGGATCGCACGCCTCCTCGCCCGGCTCGAACCGCAGGTTCTCGAGCAGGATCACGTCGCCGGGGCCCGCCGACGCGACGAGCGGCTCCACCCGCGGCCCCACCACCGCCGGCGCCAGCACCACCTCGGTGCCGAGCAGCTCCCCCAGGCGACGCGCCACCGGCGCCAGCGAGAGCGCCGGATCCACGCCCTTCGGCCGCCCGAGGTGGCCGCACAGCACGACCACCGCATCGCGCGCACGCAACCACTCGATGGTCGGGAGCACCGTCGTGAGCCGCAGGTCGTCGGCGACGCGCTTGTCGGTGCCCTCGCCCGTCATCGGCGTGTTGCAGTCGACGCGCACGAGCACGCGTGTGCCGCGGCGCAGCCGCAGGTCCTCGAGCGCCGGGATCACGGGATCCCTAGCCGACGAACGCAACCAGGTCGACGAGCCGGTTGGAGTAGCCCCACTCGTTGTCGTACCAGCCGAACACCTTCGCCAGCGGGCCCTCGGCGATGGTGTCCTCGGCCGAGAAGATGCACGACGCCGGGTTGTGCACGATGTCGGCCGACACGAGCGGCTCCTCCGAGTACTCGAGCACCCCCCGGAACGACAGGTCGACCGCGGCCTTGGCGAAGGCGTCGTTGATCTCGTCCGCACTCCCAGGATTCGCCAGCGTGACCGTGAGGTCGGTGATCGAGCCGGTGGGCGTGGGCACCCGCAACGACGTGCCGGTGAGCTTGCCGTTCAGCTCCGGCAGCACGAGACCGATCGCCCGCGCCGCGCCCGTGCTCGCGGGGATGATCGACAGCGCGGCGGCCCGCATGCGACGGAGGTCGGGCTTGCCGCTGCGCGTGGTCTTGGCCAGGTCCTGGAGGGACTGGTCGCTCGTGTAGGCGTGGACCGTGGTCATCATCCCCTGCTCGATGCCGAAGCGGTCGTTCACCACCTTGGCTAGGGGCGCGAGGCAGTTGGTCGTGCACGACGCGTTCGAGATCACGGTGTGCTTCGCGGGGTCGTACACCGAGTCGTTCACGCCCAGGCAGATGGTGGCGTCGGCGTCGCCGCTCGGAGCCGAGATGATCACGCGCCCCACGCTGCCGCCGAGGTGCGCGGCGGCCTTCTCGCGGGCGGTGAAGATCCCGGTCGACTCGACGACCACGTCGACGTCGTGGTCGCTCCAGGGGATCTCGCCCGGGTTCATCACCTCGAGCTTGTGGATCACCTTCCCGTCGATGGCGAAGCCCTCGCCGACCGCTTCGACCGTGTTGGGGAGCGTGCCGCCCACGGAGTCGTGCTTGAGCAGGAACGCCACCGTGGCGCTGTCGCCCATCGGCTCGTTGACCGCGACCAGCTCGGCGTCGCAGTCGGCGCCGCGCTCGAGGAGCGCCCGCGTGAACGAGCGGCCGATCCGTCCGAACCCGTTGATCCCGACCCGCACCGTCATGTAGCCCTCCTACTGGCTTGCAGGAATCCCCCAATGATCACAGCAGAGCCGCCAGCGCTTCTGCCACTCGTGCCGGGTCGTGCGCGAGCCCGTCGGCGCGCGCGAGGTCGGCGCCGACCGGCTCCACGCCGCGCGCCCGGATCGCGGTCTCGTCGACCGCGAGCGCGCCGTCCCGCGCGTAGAGGAACGTGTCGACTCGGCAGCCGTGGTCGAGCACCGCCTCGAGGTGCCCGGTCCCGTCCACGCCCGCGGTCTCGGGGATCTGGGGCCGCAGGTTCGCCATCTGCACCACCCGCCCCGGTGCGGCAGCGATCGCGGCGCGCAGCTCGGCCACGCAGAGCACCGGGAGCAGGCTCGTGTAGAGCGAGCCGGGCGCGAGCACCACCTGGTCGGCCACCGAGATCGCCGCGACCGCGTCGGGGCACGCGCTCGCGTCGCCCGGGACCAGCTCGACCCGGCTGATGCCCTGGCTGTTCTCCACCGCGACCTGACCCTGGACCTCGACGCCCGTGCCGTCGGTGGCCTTGAGCACCACCCGCTCGGTGGTGGCGGGCAGCACCCGACCGACCGCTCGCAGCGCGCGCCCGGCCTCCGCGAGCGCGGCGGTGAAGTCGCCTAGCGACTCCGCGAGCCCGGCGAGGACGAGGTTCCCGAGCGCGTGACCGTCGAGGTCGCCGCCGGCGAAGCGATGCTCGAACGCGTGCGCCCACGCCTCGTCGTCGGCGAGCGCGACGAGACAGCGGCGCAGGTCGCCCGGCGGCAGCACCCCCAGCTCGCGGCGGAGCCGACCCGACGATCCGCCGTCGTCGGCGACGCTCACCACCGCGGTGACCGAGCCCGCGTACCGGCGGATACCGCTCAGCACCGCGGCCAGCCCGTGCCCGCCCCCGAGCGCGACCACCTTCGGACTGGAGTTCATCCCCTCCCGGTTCATCCCTCCCGCTCCACGTCGCGGTGGACCACGTTGGTGGTCGCGCCCATGCGGTCGAGCATCGCCGCGAGCTCGCACGCGATGACGACGCTGCGGTGCCGGCCGCCGGTGCACCCGACGCCGATCGAGAGGTACGACTTGCCCTCGCGCTCGTACGCCGGGAGCAGCAGCGCGAAGAGACGCTCGAGCTCGTCGAGGAACGCCTGCGTCTCGGGGTTGCCGAGCACGTAGTCGCGCACCGCGGGGTCGGTGCCCGACAGCGGGCGCAGCTCGTCGATCCAGTGCGGGTTGGGCAGGAAGCGGCAGTCGAACACGAGGTCGACGTCGACGGGCAGGCCGTGCTTGTACCCGAACGACACCACGCTGACCGGCAGCGTCGCCCGTCCCCGTTCGCCGCCGAACAGCGCGAGCACACGTTCCCGCAGCTCGTGCACGTTCAGCTCGGACGTGTCGACGACGAAGTCGGCGCGTCCTTTGAGCGCGCCGAGGCGGCCCCGTTCGCGGGTGATCCCCACCGACACGCGCTCGTCCGGCGCGAGCGGGTGCTTGCGGCGCGTCGCCTCGTACCGGCGCACCAGCACCTCGTCGGCGGCGTCGAGGAAGAGCATGCGGGTCTCGGCGCCCTCGGCCCGGAGCCGTTCCAGCGCGCCCTGGAGCTGGTCCATGAACTCACCGGCGCGGACGTCCACCACCATCGCGAACCGGCGGCCCTTGCCGCGGGCGAGCTCGGCGACGTCGCCGATCAGCTCCGGCGGGAGATTGTCGATCACGAAGAAGCCGAGGTCCTCGAGCACGTCGGCGGCGGTCGAGCGCCCCGCGCCCGACATGCCGGTGATCACGGTGACGTCGAGGTCGGTGACGTCGAGGTCGGTCACGTCCAGGTCGGTCACGACCGCGCCGCCGGCTCGTGGAGGCGCGCGTGCAGGGCCCGTCCGACCCGCTCCGGCAGCCAGGGGATGTCCACCAGCTCCGTTTCGGTGAGCGCGCGGAGTCGCTTGACCGATCCGTGCTCCCGGAGCAGCCGGGCCCGGCGCGTCGGACCGAGGCCGGGGACGTCGTCGAGCACCGACTTCGTCATCTTCTTCGCCCGCAGCTGCCGGTGGTAGGTGATCGCGAACCGGTGCGCCTCGTCACGCACCTGCTGCAGCAGGTAGAGGGCCTCGGAGTCACGCGGGATCCGCACCGGGTCCGGGTCGCCCGGGAGGTACACCTCCTCGAACCGCTTGGCCAGGCTGGCGACGCAGATGTCCTCGAGACCGAGATCCTCGAGCACCCGCACCGCGACCGCGAGCTGGCCCTTGCCGCCGTCGACGAGCAGCAGGTTCGGCGGGTACGAGAACCGCTTGCCCTTGCGCGCGCCCTCGTCGCGTTCCTCGAGGTAGCGCCGGAACCGGCGGGTCAGCGCCTCCTCCATGGCCGCGAAGTCGTCCTGCCCCCCCTGGTGGCGGATGCGGAACCGCCGGTAGTCCTGGCGCTTGGGCAGGCCGTCCTCCATCACCACCATCGACGCCACGATCTCGCTGCCCTGGAGGTTCGACACGTCGAAGCACTCGATGCGCAGCGGCGCCTCCGGGAGGTGGAGCGCGTCCTGCAGCGCGACGAGCGCCCGAGCACGCGCGTTGTGGTCGGAGGCCCGCTGCAGCTTGTGCCGGTTGAACGCCTCGGCGGCGTTCTGTGTGACCGTGCCGAGCAGCGCGCGCTTAGCGCCGCGCTGCGGTACGCGCACGCGCACCCGCGCGCCACGCGTCTGGGTGAGGAACTCCTCGTAGAGGGCGACGTCGTCGGGGGCATCGGGCACGAGCACCTCGCGCGGGACGTCGTCGGCCTCGGCGCCGCCGTAGAGCTGCTCGAGCAGACGGCCCACGAGCTCGGAGCGGGCGAGGTCCTCCACCTTGTCGACCACCAGGCCCTTCCGGCCGACGACTCTGCCCCGCCGCACGAAGAACACCTGCACCGACGCTTCCAGCTCGTCCTCGACGATCCCGATCGCGTCGTAGTCCTCTTCCTTGGCGTCGACCATCTGCTGGCGCTCGATCGCCTTGCGCACCGAGACGATCTGGTCGCGCAGCCGCGCCGCCCGCTCGAACTCGAGCGTGTCGCTCGCCTCGTGCATCCTCTTGTCGAGGCGGTCGAGGATCGGCGAGGTCTCGCCGTCGAGGAACTGGATCAGCTCCTTGACCAGGCCGTCGTACTCCTCGTGGGTGACCGCGCCGACGCACGGTGCCGCGCACTTCTCGATGTGCGCGTACAGGCACGGGCGGCCGAGCCGGTGGTACCGGTCGAACTTGCCACGGGTGCAGGTGCGGATCGGGAACGTCCGCAGCAGCAGGTCGAGGGTCTCCCGGATCGCGTACGCGTGGGCGTAGGGCCCGAAGTAGCGCACGCCCTTCCGCTTGGCGCCGCGCATCACCATGGCGCGGGGCCATTCCTCGTCGAGCGTGATCGCGAGGTACGGGTAGGACTTGTCGTCCTTCAGCCGGATGTTGAAGCGGGGCCGGTGCCGCTTGATGAGGTTGAACTCGAGGAAGACCGCCTCCACCTCGTTGCGGACCGCGATCCACTCGACGGTGTCGGACGCCGCCACCATCTGGCGGGTGCGGTCGGAGAGGCCGGTGCCGAAGTACGACATCACCCGGCTGCGGAGGCTCTTCGCCTTCCCGACGTAGAGGACCCGGCCGCGCCCGTCCTTGAACTGGTACGAGCCCGGCGCGTCCGGGATCGACGACGGTTCGGGCCGGTCCACGTGCCCATTGTCGCGGCTCGGGACTACGATGGATGCAGATCGGGCCTGGTATTCCCGGTCACATATCGGTTCCGCGGCCGACAACCCCGCGGTGGGCGACCAGGCTGTCCCCGCCGGCCACGAGCGGAGCCTCATACCCCTCGGGGGATTCACATGCTTCGACTCCAGGCTCCCCTGCCGGACCGCTACACCCTCGCGTCGCCGGACGAGCTCGACGAGTGGATCGGCGCCGCCAAGGCCGACCTCGGCGAACGGCTCCTGATCCTCGGGCACCACTACCAGCGCGACGAGGTGATCAAGTGGGCCGACGCCCGTGGCGACTCGTTCCGCCTCGCCCGCTTCGCCGCCGACAACCACCGGGCCACCGACATCGTCTTCTGCGGCGTGCACTTCATGGCCGAGTCCGCCGACGTGCTCACCGGCCCGCACCAGAGGGTGGTGCTCCCCGACCTCAACGCCGGCTGTTCGATGGCCGACATGGCCGACACCGACCAGGTCGAGGAGTGCTGGGAGGCCCTAGCCGCCGTCACCGATGTCGAGCGCATCGTGCCCGTCACCTACATGAACTCGGCGGCGGCCCTGAAGGCGTTCGTGGGCGACCACGGCGGTGCGGTGTGCACCTCGTCGAACGCCCGTGCCGTCCTCGAGTGGGCGCTGGCCAAGGGGACGCCGGGGGGGGTCCCGGGAGAGACCAAGGTGCTGTTCTTCCCCGACCAGCACCTCGGCCGCAACACCGCGTTCGCGATGGGATACCCCGAGAGCACGATGCGGGTGTGGGATCCGCGCCACGAGCTCGGCGGGCTCGAGGAGCGCGACGTCAAGGAGGCGACGTTCCTCCTGTGGAAGGGCCACTGCTCGGTCCACCAGCGGTTCCGGCCCGAGCACGTGGAGGCGTTCCGCGCCGAGCACCCCGACGGCATCGTGATCGTGCACCCGGAATGCGCACACGACGTGGTCGAGCTCGCCGACCGGGCCGGCTCCACCGAGCGCATCCTCGACTGGGTGGAGACCGCGGAGCCCGGCACCACGATCGGCGTCGGGACCGAGATCCACATGGTGCAGCGCATGGCGCACGAGCACCCGCACCTCACGGTGGTCTCGCTCGACCCCCTGATCTGCCCGTGCTCCACCATGTTCCGCATCGACGGCCCGCACCTCGCGTGGTGCCTCGAGGCGCTCGTGCGCGGCGAAGTGGTGAATCAGATCTCGGTCGACCCCGCCACCGCGGAGTCGGCCCGCGTCGCGCTCCAGCGCATGCTCGACATCACCTGACTCTCTGCCTCCCGGTCCCGTTGAAGGTCGTCGCGACGGGAGACGGCCCGGTCGGGGGCCGGAGGCAAGTTGGCTGGTCGCGTGATTGTCCGCAGCGCGACCACGACGATCGCGACCAGCATGCCATTTCGCGCCATCAGCACGGTGTGCCCGAGCACGCCACCGGCTTCGAGCGACGGGTACTGCTGCGTCAGCAGCATGGTGAGCACGCACGCCGCCGCGGACAGGAGCGCGAGCAGCCGCTCGTCGTCGATCCAGCACACCGCGGCGAACGGCAACAGCCACACCCCGTACTGGGGTGACAGCAACGGCGAGCAGGCCATGAACACCGCGACGGCCGCGAGCGCACCGGGGCCCCAGGCGACGTCCTCGCCCCGCCCGCGTGCAAGGGCGGAGTGCACCTTCCACCACACGAGGGTGGTGAGGCCGACGAGCAGCAGGCCGAGCACCAGGCGGGCGGCCGACGACATGTCGCCGGTGCGGATGGCACCCGACTCCTTGTAGATCGACGAGCGGGTGACGAGCCGCACCAGCTCGCCGGGCACGCTCTCGATCTGCCAGCCGTGCGCGTGCCGGAACGTGACGACCTGCTCGATGCCGCGCGTCCCCGACTCCGCGACCCACCATCCCAGCCCGACCAGGCCGGTCACCGCAGCCGTGGTGAGCGCGCGCCACCGCCGCTTGACCACGAGCGCGGGACCGAGCGCGAGCGGCCACAGCTTCGCGAGGACCGCTACCGCGAGCACGGCCCCACCGGCCGCGTCGCGCCGCCGCTTCACCAGCGCGCACGCCCACGCCGCGAGCGCGACCGACAGGAGGTCGACGCGGAAGTACACGAATGGGCGCATCAGCAACGGCAGGCCGAGGACGAGGTATGCGAGCGCGGCCCGTCGGCCCCAGCCGTACGCGAGCGCGGCGGCCGCGAGCACGTCGAACGCGAGTGCCGCCCACGCGAGGTGGTGCATGGTGGCCGTCACGTCGTGGCCGTCGACCGCGTCGATGAACGCGAGAGTTACCGGGGGGAACTCGACCGCGAAGTCACGGTAGGGCGTCCCGGGATGCGTGGCGATGCGGTGGTAGTTGGCGGCGTCGTTCGAATAGGCGGTCCCGGTCGCGTAGCTCGCGGGCTTGTCGAGCACGACCGCGATCGCGAGCACGCGAACCGCGACGAGCGCCGCGATCGCGAACGCGAGCCAGTGCCCGCGGCGGTTCACGCCACGCGACGGGCCCGGAGCACCAGGAGCCGAGGAATGGACGCCGCTTCCGCGTACTCCCGCGCGCGCGCCAGGAAGCCCGGCGGCGGAGCGGGCTCTTCCATGTCCTCGACGAGCAGTCCGACTTCGCCCATCGCGTGGATGTATCGGCTGAGCGGCCGGTGGACAAAAGGCAAAGTGACGCCGGCCGCCAGCTCCTCCATCGCCACGTCCTCGCGCAGGTAGGCGCCCACGCGCCAGTACTGCTCGTCGAGGATGTGGTCGTCGATCCAGCCGCTCCCGGGCGCCTGGAGCAGCGGGTGGTTCAGCAGCAGCAGGAAGCAGCCGCCGGGCGCGAGGACCCGGGCGATCTCCCGCAACGTCGGCTCGAACGGGTCGAGGTGCTCGATCACGAGGCACATCACGACCGCGTCGAACGCGGCCGACCGGCACGGGAGCGCGTCGGCGAAGGCCATCACGTAGCTCGGGCCGCCCGCGCGCTCGACCGCCGTCACCAGCTGCGCCGCCGTCGGGTCCAGGCCCACCACCTGCGCGCCCGCGGCGGTCGCCACTCGCCGGGCGACCTGCCCCTCGCCGCACCCGACGTCGAGCACGCGCCGGCGACCGGCGAGGTGGCGGGCGACGAGGGGGAGGATCTGCTCCTCGTACTCCGGGTCGGCCCCGTCGGTGAACTCGCGCTGCCACCACTCTGCGTGGTGGTCCCACGCCCATTCGGCCGGGTCGGCCGGGTCGGCCGGGTCGGCCGGGTCGCTGACGCTCACGGGCTCATTCTCGCGATTCTCGCGGGTCGGGACGCTCCCGGGTCAGGCTGCTGGTCGGCTCGTCGGTCAAGGGCAGCGTCGACCCGGTCGACAACCGGAGCATGCGTCGCCGCACCCGTACCGTGATCGCCGCCGGCCTGGTGGGGACGCTGATCGCAGCCTTCTTCGTGTTCGGGCTGGAGAGCGCGGCCAACCCCGACTGCTGCCCCGGCAAGCACCCGTACGTGCTGCTCTACGACCACCCGCGTTCCCAGATCGAGGCGTTCCTCGTGACCGGCGACGCGCAGGCGTTCGCCGCGCTCGCGCAGGATCCGCTCCTCGCGCGACCGCAGGTGATCACGGCGGCGGGCGAGTACGCCTACCGCGCGCAGCGACCGCTCTGGGGCTACCTCACGTGGGCGGTGTCGCTCGGTCGGCCCGACGCGACGGGATGGGCGCTCGTCGCGCTCGCGATCCTCGCGTGCGGCGCCGCCTGCATCGTCACCGGGCTCCTGCTCGACGAACGCGGCGCGAGCCCGTGGTGGTCGCTCGTCGTCATCGCGGCCGGGCTCGAGACCCTGAGCGAGCTCACTCCCGAGCTCCTGGCCTTCGCGCTGCTCGCGGCCGGCGTGCTCGCGTGGGAACGCGAGAAGCGCCGCAGCGCGATCGCGCTCCTCTGCCTGGCCGTGCTCGCGCGCGAGTCGATGCTCGTCGGCGTCGCCGCGCTCGCGCTCTGGGAGCTCGTCCACACCCACGACGGATGGCCGCCACGCGTGCGCGCCACGTTCCCGTTCGCATGGCCGTTCGCGGCGTATGCAGCGTGGGCGACGCTCCTCCGCGTCCGCCTGGGGAGCTGGCCGACCGGCCGCGCCGACACGCGGCTCGCGCCGTTCGGAAGCGGCCTGCTCGCGAGCGTCCGGGGCACGGTGCCCACCGGGCTCGCCGTCGGCGTGCTCGTCGGCGCCGCGCTGTGTGCGAGCGCGGTCGTGCTCGCCCGCCACGACCGGCTCACGTGGATCACGCTGGCGTTCGCCGTGTTCGCGACCACGTTCAGCAGGGAAGTGTGGCTCCACGCCGGGTTCAGCCGCTCGCTGATCCCCCTCTACGTGTGCGGGACCATCGCCACCGTCGGCGGCTGGCGGGCGCGTCGCGCGGGCGTTGCCGCCGCGGAGTCGGCCGACGCGCAACCATCGCGGGCCGCGGGCGCGGAGCTCGTCTCGACGCCATGACCGGCGCGTCCGTCTCGGGTGCCGTGCCGCAGACGCTGGGCGCGCGCCGCGCCCGGCGCCTCCTGGTCGCGCTCGGCATCGCGTTGCTCGCGCTCGGTGCATTGGGGCTGCGCACCGAAGACCTGTCGGCCACGACATCGCCGTGGGCGTTCGACTTCAATGTCAACTGGGTCGCGGCGGAGCGCCTCGTCGAGCGCGAGCCGTTGTACGACCAGGCGGCGTCGCGTGCCGACGCGGTACGCGAGATCGGTCGTCGGATGCGCTCCTACTACACGGTCCCCTTCGACGGCTACATCGGCGCGCCGGTCGTCGCGCTGCTCTCTGTGCCGCTCCTCCCGTTCGGGCACGACACCGGGCTCGCCATCGCGCGCGTCCTCACCCTCGTTGGGATCGTCGCCGCGCTGGCACTCACCGCGGCGTCGCTCGAGCGGCGGGCGCGACTTCCCGCGCTCCTCGTGGGGCTCGGTGGGCTCGTGCTCTTTGTGCCCACCGTCCGTACGCTCGAGTACGCGCAGGCCCACGGCGTCGTCATGCTCGGCCTCGCGCTCGGGATCTGGGGCACCGCGCGCCGGCGATGGTCGGTCGCGGGGATCGGACTCGGCGTGGCGACCGCTTTGAAGGTGAGCCCCGTGCTCCTTGTGCTCTACCTCGCGCTCCGGCGCCAGTGGCGCGCGGTGGGGTGGGCGGCCGGCACCGCCGCCGCGCTCAGCGCGGTCGCCGCGGCCGTCGGGCGCCCGGGCGACCTGCTCGTCTGGATCCGGCACGTGGCTCCGTCCGTCGCGCAGGGAACCCGTCACGTCTACGACCAGGCGCTGCCGGCGTGGCTCGCGCGGATGACCTCGCGGTTCCCGAGCATCGTCACCCACGGGTCGATCGGCGGGTGGCGCTTCCTCGGCGTCGCGCTCGGCCTCGCGGTGACGTTCGGGCTGTGGCGCGCCCGCCGGGCGCGGGAGATCGATCCCCTCGATCTCGGCGTGCTCGTGCTCGCGGGGCTGCTCGCCGGCCCGCTGACGTGGGACCACTACTGCGTCTGGGCGCTGATCCCCCTGGCGTTGATGGCCGACCCGGCGCGGTGGGCCGGGCGGTCGGTCGGCGAGGCCGCCGCGCTCGTCGCGGCGCTCGGAGGCGGCGCGCTGCTGATGCACGTGTTCCTCAACTCGACCTGGGCGCTGACCCTGGGCTCCGACCCGCTCTCCCAGCTCCGGAGCGGCCCCTACACGCTCGCGCTGCTCGTCGACCTCGGCGTCGCGCTCCGGCTGCTCGCCCCTCCACCCCACGACGCGACCGGCGGGGTCCCCGAGCGCGCGGTCCCCTTGCTCGCGACGCGATGACCCCGCTCGGCCCCTCGAAGGCACGCCGCGCGCTCACCACCTTCGGCATCGCGGTCGTGCTGCTCGGTGCGGGGACCACGCTCACCCAGAACCGGTCGGTGAGCGCCGAGCCGTCCGACCTCGAGATCAACTGGGTCGCCGCCCAGCGCCTGGTCGACGGCCGGCCCCTCTACGATCGGGCCGCCGCGCGCGCGCAGGCGGTCGTCGACTTCGGGCGGGGTGTCGGCACGCCCTACACCCACACCTTCACCGACTACGTGGGCACCCCCGTGGTCGCGTTCCTGCACGTCCCGCTCCTCGCCTTCGGCTTCGGCAGCGCCACCGTGATCGCGCGGCTGGTGGCCGTGCTCGGGATGCTCGCCGCCGTCGCGCTCACGACGCTCGCGCTCGGGAGGTCGGCGCGCGTCCCCGCCGCGCTCGTCGGGCTCGGCGGCCTGCTGCTCTCGGCCGGCGCCGTGCGCGCGCTCGATCTCGGGCAGGCCCAGGGCGTCGTCACGGCCGGCCTCGCGGTCGGAGTGTGGGGCACCGCCAGGAAGCGCTGGGCACTCGCGGGAGTCGGGCTCGGCGTCGCGAGCGTGCTGAAGCTGAGCCCTGCACTGCTCGTGCTGTACCTCGCGCTGCGACGCGAGTGGCGGGCGGTGCGCTGGGCAGCGGCGACCGCGGCGGCCCTGAGCGCGTGCGCGGCCGCGATCGGGCGCCCCGACGACCTCGCAGTGTGGGTACGCCACGTCGCGCCCACGGTGAGCCAGGGGACCCGCGTGATCTGGAACCAGTCGCTGCCCGCGTGGTTCGCCCGCATGTTCTCGCACCATCCCGACGTCACGGCGTACGCGCCGATCGGAGCCTGGCGCCTCCTAGGCGTCGCGGTCGCGTTGGCGGCGACGATCGGCCTGTGGTGGGCACGGCGCCGATGCGCGATCGCGCCGCTCGACCTCGGGATCCTGGTGCTCGTCGCGCTGCTCGCGGGCCCGCTCTCCTGGGACCACTACCTGGTCTGGGCGCTCATCCCGCTCGTCCTCGTCTTCGACCCCGAACGATGGGCGGGGCGGTCACCCGGCGAGGCGACCGCGCTCCTCGGCGCGCTGGCGATCGGCACCCTGCTGCTGTACCTGCCCACCAACGCCTTGTGGGTGCTGACGCTGCACGACGGCGCGTGGTCGCAGCTCCGGAGCGGCCCCTACACGCTCGCGGTGCTGCTCTACCTCGCGGTCGCGGGTCGCCTCGTGCTCGTACCCCTCCCGGAGCGGGCGGATCAGCACCGACCGACGATCGCGGCGTCCGGCTCGACCCGGTAGATCACCGCCCCGCCGACGCGGGCGAGGACCGGAAGCCGCCGGATGACGGGCATGTCCCGCATCCAGTCATAGCCGATGAGCGCCGCCGCACCCCCGCGCGCTCGCGCCACCTGCACCGCGGCGCAGACCGCCTCGTGGTTGGTCAGGTGGTCGATCGCCGCGGCTTCCCGCTGGTCGTGCAGGAAGAAATGGATCCACGCCTGTCGCGTCACCGAGTACACCGGGCGGTCCAGGTAGCCGCCGACGGTCGCGCCGTCGAAATCCATGACCGAGACCACGGCGTCATCGAGACGCGCGCGGTGGACGACCTGGGCCATCTCCTCCGCGCGCGAGAACGGGTCGACCGTCGCCGGCGGGTACATCGCCACCGTCGCGATCACCTGCGCTGCGAGCACGACGACGAACACCGCGCCGAGCAGGTTCGCCCGGGGGTTGACCGCGATCGGAGACTGCCCGGGCGCGCCCGGGGGTGAGCTCGCGAGCCACGCACAGGCGAGGAAGAGCAGGAAGAGGAACCCGGCGTACCGCGACTGCTCGGGCAGGATCACGACGAGGAAGAACACCACGTAGCCGGCGCTGCCGATCCACCACACCCGCCGCGCGAACGGGAACGGGCGGAGGGCGCGGAGCACTACCACGAACAGCAGCACCGCCAGCGCCGCCTCCACGAACGCCGCGCCCGGCAGGCCGTCGAGCAGGTTCGAGTTCCACTTGCCGGCCGCTGACGGAATGGGGACCAGCCCCCTCCAGAGCCCGGTGGTCGCGCTCGCGAGCTGCACACCGGGCCCCGAGCCGAAGATCGACCGGTCGCCGACGAGACCGGGTGCGAAGCTGCTGAAGTCGGGAGGCGGGATGCAGGTGAGCGCGGATGCCCCGGCCGCGAGCGTCACCAGCGCCGACCACCGCCAGCGCGTGCGGTCGGTGAGGAACGCGGCCGCCGCGATCGCCACCGCGAGGACCGCGCCCGGGAGCGCGGTCCACGACAGCACCACCAGCGCGGCGGCCGCCGCCCACCACCGCGGCGAGGGGCGAGCGAGCAGGCACACCGCCAGCAACGCGAGGAGGGCGCACAACCCGTACGAACGGCTGATCACGCCGTACTCGAACGCGAAGAAATAGCCACCGGCGAGCGCCACCCGCATCCACATCGCGAACGGCGCCCGGAACAGGATCAGCGCGAAGGTGCACGTCGCGATCGCCCACTGCAGCGCCTGCATCGCGTGCGGGTCGCCGGTGAATCGCGTGATCGCGTAGAGCGGCAGGTACCACACGATCGGGTGGCCCTCGTAGCGCAGGTTCGCGTACAGCTCGGGGATCGAGTGGCTCGCCCGCGCGATGTTCCATGCCTGCAGCTCGTCGAACCACATCGCGTGGCCCCGGAGCCCGAGGGCGGTGCCGGCGGCGGCGAGGACGAGGACGCCCCACGGCACCCAGCGGCGAGCGGACCCGACCGGGCGCTCCGCCCGGACCGCGTGCGGCGGGACGTCCGTGCCCGCGCGCTCCAGCACCCCGACCCCGGCCATGCAGCTGTGATCGACCGGAGCCGACCGGGTCTGAAGGCCGGGTCAGGCCACGCCGAGGACGGGGGCGAGGAAGCGCCCGGTGTGGCTCTCGGGGGTCTTCGCCACGTGCTCGGGCGAACCCTCCACCACCACCCGCCCGCCGCCGTCGCCGCCCTCGGGCCCGAGGTCGACGATCCAGTCGGCGGTCTTGACCACGTCGAGGTTGTGCTCGATCACGAGCACGGTGTTGCCCGCCTCCACCAGCCGCAACAGGACGCCCAGGAGCCTGCGGACGTCTTCGAAGTGCAGCCCGGTGGTGGGCTCGTCGAGGATGTAGAGGGTGCGGCCGGTCGAGCGCTTCCCGAGCTCCGACGACAGCTTCACCCGCTGCGCCTCGCCACCCGAGAGCGTGGGCGCGGGCTGGCCGAGCCGGACGTAGCCGAGCCCGACGTCGACGAGGGTCTGCAGGTGCCGGGCGATCGTCGGCTGGTTGGCGAAGAACTCGAGCGCCTCCTCGATCGAGAGGTCGAGCACGTCCGCGATGTTCTTCCCCTTGAACGTGATGTCGAGCGTGTCGCGGTTGTAGCGCGCGCCCTTGCACACCTCGCACGGCACGTACACGTCGGGCAGGAAGTGCATCTCGATCTTGATGGTGCCGTCGCCCGCGCACGCCTCGCACCGGCCGCCCTTGACGTTGAACGAGAAGCGACCCGGCAGGTAGCCGCGCACCTTGGCCTCCTGGGTGGAGGCGAACAGCGTGCGCACCTTGTCGAACACGCCGGTGTAGGTGGCGGGGTTCGAGCGCGGGGTGCGCCCGATGGGCGACTGGTCGATGTTGATGACCTTGTCGATCTGCTCCGCGCCCTCGATCGCCTTGTGCCGGCCGGGCACATTGTTCGACCGGTAGATCTTCTGCATCAGCGCGGGGTGCAGGATGTCGCTCACGAGGGTGCTCTTCCCGCTGCCGCTGACGCCGGTGACGCACACGAAGCAGCCGAGCGGGAAGTCGACGTCGACGTGCTGCAGGTTGTGCTCGTACGCGTCCCGCACAGTGATCCAGGCGTCGCCGGGCGATCGGCGCACCTCGGGCACCGGGATCGACCGCTTCCCGGCGAGGTACTGGCCGGTGATCGAGTCGGGGGTGGCGAGCAGCTTCTTCAACGGGCCGGCGACCACGATCTGCCCCCCGTGCTCCCCCGCCCCGGGCCCGATGTCGACCACGTGGTCGGCGACCCGGATGGTCTCCTCGTCGTGCTCGACCACGATGACGGTGTTCCCGAGGTCGCGGAGACGGACCAGGGTGTCGATCAGCCGCTGGTTGTCGCGCTGGTGCAGTCCGATCGAGGGCTCGTCGAGGACGTAGAGCACGCCGACGAGACCGCTGCCGATCTGCGACGCCAGCCGGATGCGCTGCGCCTCGCCCCCCGCGAGGGTGGCCGACGACCGGTTCAGGGTGAGGTAGTCGAGGCCGACGTCGAGCAGGAAGCGGAGCCGCTCGTTCACCTCCTTCTCCACTCGCGCCGCGATCATGCGGTCGCGCTCGGAGAGCTCCAGCGTGCCGAGAAACTCGGCGGCCTTGCGGATCGACAGCTCGCCGAGCTCGTAGATGTTGGTGCCGCCCACAGTCACCGCGAGCGACTCCGGCCGCAGCCGCGCCCCGTGGCACGCCGGGCAGGGCACCTCGCGCATGTACCCCTCGATCTGCTCCCGCGCCCGGTCGCTCTCGGAGTCCTGGTGGCGCCGCTCCAGCCACGGGATCACACCTTCGAACTCGGTGGTGTACGAGCGCCGTCGTCCGTAGCGGTTGCGGTACGAGACGGTGACCGCGGTCCTGCCGGTGCCGTAGAGCACCACCTTCTTGTCCGCCTTGCGCAACCGCTTCCACGGCGTGTCGACCGAGAAGCCGTACTCCTCGGCCACCGAGTCGAGCACCCGCTCGTAGTAGTGGCTCCGGAACCCGGACCAGGGGGCGATGGCTCCCTCGCGCAGGCTGAGGTCGTCGTCGTGGACGACGAGGTCGGGGTCGACCTCGTAGCGGGTGCCGAGCCCGTCGCAGCGCTCGCAGGCGCCGTAGGGCGAATTGAAGGAGAAGTTGCGCGGCGCCAGCTCGTCGAACGACAGCCCGCAGTGCGTGCACGCCATGTGCTCCGAGAACGTCAGGGTCTCGGGCGCTTCGGCTTGCCCCTCGCCCGGGACCCCCTCGCCCGGGACCCCCTCGCGCGGCACGATCTCCACCTCGGCCACCCCCGCGGCCAGCGCGAGCGCGGTCTCGAGCGAGTCCGTGAGCCGACGCTCGATGCCGCTGCGGCGCACGAGGCGGTCGACCACCACTTCGATGGTGTGGTTCTCGTACCGGGCCAGCCGCTCCCCGCTGCCGAGCCCCACCAGCTCGCCGTCGACCCGCGCCCGGGTGAACCCCTGCTGGGCGAGCTCCTTGAGCAGTCCGTCGTACTCGCCCTTGCGGCCCCGGACCACCGGCGCGAGCACCTGGAACCGCGTGCCCTCGGGGAGCTCGAGCACCCGGTCGACGATCTGCTGCGGCGTCTGCCGGGTGATGACCCGGCCGCAGTTCGGGCAGTGCGCGACGCCGATGCGCGCGTACAGGAGCCGGAGGTAGTCGTAGATCTCGGTGATGGTGCCGACGGTCGAGCGCGGGTTCTTGGACGCCGACTTCTGGTCGATCGAGATCGCGGGCGACAGGCCCTCGATGAAGTCGACGTCGGGCTTGTCCATCTGCCCGAGGAACTGGCGGGCGTACGCCGACAACGACTCGACGTACCGGCGCTGCCCCTCGGCGTAGATGGTGTCGAACGCGAGCGACGACTTCCCCGACCCCGACAGACCGGTGAAGACGATCAGCTTGTCGCGCGGCAGCTCCAGATCGAGGTCGCGGAGGTTGTGCTCCCGCGCCCCACGGATCGTGATCGTCGAGCCCGCCACAGGCGGCTCATGGTACCGGCTCGGGTTCCGAGGCGAACGGATGTTCGATGGCCGGATCGGGCGCCGTCAGCGGCTCGGGAGGCCGGCGGAGCCGCTCTGCCCCGCGCACCAGCCCGTACGCGACGAGGACCGTGACGCAGCTCCCGACCGCGTCGAGCACCCAGTGGTTCGCGGTGACGATCACCGCGAAGAACATCGCAACCGGATAGGCGAACAGGGCGCGTCGGGCCGCGGGCCGCGGCACGAGCGGTCGCACGGCGAGCGCGGTGATGATCGCGAACGCGACGTGCAGGCTCGGCATGGCCGCGTACGGGTTGGAGAAGGTGAAGACGTCGGTGCGGAGGAGCGGCGGGAGCGCGGACGGATTGGTCGGCACGGAACTGATGTGGAGCTGCGTGCTCGTGTCCACGAAGTGGTACGCGCTCGCGAGGATGTGCGGGGGCATCAACGGGTAGAGCCAGAAGCAGGTGACGCCGACGAGCATCGTCACCACGAACACGTTGCGCCAGCGCCAGTAGCTCGAGCGGTGGTGCCGGTACAGCAGGACGAGCACCACGGCCGGCGCCACGATGTGCATCGAGTAGACCGCCTCGGCCAGGAGCCGCAGCCAGGGCGCGCCCGCGGTGGCAACGCGGAGCCGCTGACCCACGTCGAGGTCGATCGACCGCTCGAGCCGCACGAGGTGGACCGCGTTGCGCTCGGCGACCGCCTCCGACCCCGTGACGAAGTTCCGGACCACCTCGACCGCGCCGTAGATCCAGAGGAGGCACGCGATCTCCGCCGCGCCCTGCAGCACAGGCGCGTCCGCCCGGTCGGGGACGCTCGTGTCGCGGATCGCCATGACTCGGATGTCGGATCACCCGGCCCTCGGCTGAAGCGCCACGCCGGTCAGGGCGAACGCCGGAGACACAGCACCTCGGTGACGTGGTCGGTCCAGCGCGGGGCGCACCGGCCGAACCCCGTGAACCGGGTGCGGCCGCCGACCGGCGTCAGGAGCCAGATGCGCCCGGTGTCGCGCGCGCCCCCGACGAGGAGCACGTCGGCATCGGGGAGGCCGTCGACGTGCACGTGCCGGGTCGGCCGGTTGCCGCGCACGCTGATGCGCCAGTCCACGAGCATCCCGTAGCGCGCCGGCCGCACCGCGATCGCGTCGCCGGGCTCCGCCACCTGTTGGAGCCGGCCGACCGAGAGGTCGTAGTCCCACTTCCGCACGCCGAAGTACGTGAGCGATACCGTCAGCGTGAGCACGATCGTCCCCACCGCGAGCGCGGTGCCGGCCGTCCGCCACCGACGCACGAGCGCGTCGAGCAGGAATGCGAGGGCCAACGGCGGCGCCCACGACGCAACCGTGAGCGCGCGCTCGATCAGGAAGCCGGTGAACAGCCCGATCACCGCGGCCAGGGCAAACGGGAGCGCGCCGCCGCACAGCCAGACGCGCGCGAGGGTCCGTTCCCGCCGCCACAGGCACGCACCGCCGGCGAGCACGGCCGCGAACACCACCGGCGCCAACGAGTCGGTGATGGTCAGCTGCCGCGTCACCACGTCGGCGAGGCCGCCCACGGTGGTCCGGGCGATCCATTCCGCGTACCCGACGCGACGCTGCTCGAGGAACGCGGGACCCCACGCGACCGCCCACACCAGGGCGGGGACCAAGAGCGCCACGCGCCATCGCCACGCCTCGCGGTCGCGGCGCGCACCCGCCACCGCGAGGAGGCCGGCGGCCATGAGGAAGCCGGAGACGTGGTCGAACAGCGCGACGAGCAGCACCCCGCCGACGACCAACGCGTGCCAGCGCTCGGGCCGCCGGAGCCACCGCTCGGCGACGACCGCCGCCGCCACCCCGAGGAGCTCGAGCAGCGCGTACATGCGCGCCTCGCCGCCGTACAGGAGCTGGAACGCGTTGACCGCCATCAGCGCGGTCGCCATCACCCCGACCCAACCGCGCGAGCGCATCCACCACGCGAACAGGGCCAGCGCCGCGCACGAGAACACGAGCGACGGCGACCGCAGCAGCAGGTCACTGGCGCCGGCACGAGCGAGCGGCGCGCGCAGCAGGTAGTCGAGCGGCGGATGGAGATCGGTGCGACGGAGGTACGAGAGCAGCTCGCCGAAGCTGCGGCGCCCCACGAGCGCGGTGTAGGTCTCGTCGAACGTGAGCCCGTTCGTCGTCGCCCGCCAGATCCGCAGCACCGCCCCCACCGCCACCAGCGCGGGCAACACCCAGCGCGGCGGCACCGACGCGAGCGTCGGTCGCGGCACGACCGGGGAGGCGTGGGGGCTCCGCGCGCCGCGCTCCCGGCCCTGGGTCAGCGTTGCAGACACAACACCTTCTTCGGTCCGTCGGTCCACGCGGACGCGCACCGCGTGAATCCGGGATACACCGACCGGTCGTCGGCCGCGGTCAGCAGCCAGACACGGCCGTCCGCCGGCGCGCCGACGAGCAGCGCATCGACGTCGTGCAGGCCCGCGACCGCGACGTTCCGGGTCGGGAGCGAGCCGCGCACGCCGATGCGCCAGTCGACGAGGGAGCCGTAGCGCGCCGGCCGGACTGCGACGACGTCGCCGGGCCTCACCACCGACTCGAGGTGCCCGACCGACTGGTCGTACTCCCACGTCTTCGACACGAGGAACGAGCACGCGAGCGTGACCGCGAGGGCCATGGTGCCGATCACGACACTGCGCCCGACGAGCCCCCCGCGGCGGCGCGCCCCGTCGAGCACGAACGCGAGCGCAAGCGGCGGCGCCCACGACGAGAGGGTCAAGGTCCGGTCGAACAGGAACGACGCGAACACGCCGACGACCGCCGCCAACGCGAAGGGCACTGCGCCCAGCGCGATCCACACGCGGCCGAGGTCGCGGTCGGTGCGCCACACGAGCACGCCGCCGACAACGACCGCGCCGAGGACCACGGGCGCGAGGTACGGCGCCAGCGTCACCTGACGCGAGACCGTCTCCGCGAACCCCGCCGGCGTGGTCCGCGGGATCCACTCCGCCCACTGCCCTCTGAGCTGATCGAGCATCGCGGGCCCCCACAGCGCGAGCCAGATGACGCCCGCGCCGGCGACCGCGGCGCGCCACCGCCACGCCTCCCGGTCGCGCCGCAGACCGGCCACCGCGAGGAGGCCGGCGCCGAGCAGCGCGCCCGAGACGTGGTCGAACAGCGCCAGCACCAGCAGGCCGCCGATCGCCCACGCGTGCCATCGCGTCGGCTCGCGGAGCCAGCGCTCGGCGAGCACGGCGGCGGCGACCCCGAGCAGCTCGAGCAGCGCGTACATGCGCGCCTCGCCGCCGTACACGAGCTGGAACACGCTCACCGCCATGAACGCGGTGGCGAGCACACCCACCCAGCCCCGGCGCCGCATCCACCACGCGAACAGCGCCAGCGCGCTGCTCGAGAACACGAGCGACGGCAACCGGAGCCAGAAGTCGCCCGCGCCGATGCGGGCGAGCGGCACCCGCAGGAGGTAGTCGAGCGGCGGGTGCGAGTCGTTGTGGCGGAGGAACGACAGCAGGTCGCCGACCGGCAGCCGCCCCGCCATGGCGGTGAACGTCTCGTCGTACTCCAGCCCGTTGCTCTGCACCCGCCACACGCGCAGCGCGATCCCGAGCACCACGATCGCCGGGAGCACCCACGACGGGATTGCCGCGCCGGCTGCCTCCGGCGCGGCCGTCGTGTCCGGCTCGCCCGTCGCGCGTTCCCCTCCCATCGGCCGCGCGCCGACGCGCGAGGACTCCGGCTCGCGAACCGCGACGCTCACCCGGAATTAGACGGCCGCGCGCAGCTCCCGCTTGAGCTCGGCGATCTCGTCGCGCAGCCGCGCCGCTTCCTCGAACCGCAGGTCGCGGGCGGCGTCGGCCATCTCGTCCTGGAGGGTCTGGATCAGCCGCCCGAGGTCGTCGGGCGGCACGTCGGCGAGGTCGAACACCGCCGAGCGCCGGTCGGGCCCCCTCCCCCGCCCGCGCCCTCTCCCCCGCCCGCGGCCGCGCCCGGTGTCGCCGTCCTCGTCGGCGCCCCGCAGCATCTCGAGGATGTCGGTGACCTTCTTGCGGACGGTCTGCGGGTCGATGTCGTGGGTCGTGTTGTACTCGAGCTGCTTCTTGCGGCGCCGGTTGGTCTCGGAGATCGCCCGGCGCATCGAGTCGGTCATCTGGTCGGCGTACATCACGACCTGCCCGTCGACGTTCCGCGCCGCGCGGCCGATCGTCTGCACCAGCGACGTCTCCGAGCGGAGGAACCCCTCCTTGTCGGCGTCGAGGATCGACACGAGCGACACCTCGGGCAGGTCGAGACCCTCGCGCAGCAGGTTGATGCCGACGAGCACGTCGAACTCGCCGAGCCGGAGGCTACGCAGGATCTCCACCCGCTCCAGCGTGTCGATCTCGCTGTGCAGGTACCGCACCCGGACGCCGAGCTCGACGAGGTAGTCGGTGAGATCCTCGGCCATCTTCTTCGTGAGCGTGGTGACGAGCACCCGCTGGTCGCGCTCGGCCCGCACCCGGATCTCGCTCACGAGGTCGTCGATCTGGCCCTTGGTCGGGCGCACGATCACCTCGGGGTCGACCAGCCCGGTGGGGCGGACGATCTGCTCCACCACCTGCGACGACACCTCGATCTCGTAGGGGCTCGGCGTGGCTGAGAGGAACACCACCTGGTTCACCTTCTGGGTGAACTCCTCGAACCGCAGCGGCCGGTTGTCCATGGCCGACGGCAGCCGGAAGCCGTGCTCGACGAGCGTCTCCTTGCGCGAGCGGTCGCCCTCGTACTGTCCGTGCAGCTGCGGGACCGTCACGTGCGACTCGTCGACCACCACGAGGTAGTCGCTCGGGAAGTAGTCGAGCAGGGTGTAGGGCATCTGGCCCGCGTCCCTGCCGTCGAGCCAGCGCGAGTAGTTCTCGATGCCCGAGCACACGCCGATCTCGCGCAGCATCTCGAGGTCGTAGGTGGTGCGCATCCGGAGCCGCTGGGCCTCGAGCAGCTTGCCCTTCTTCTCGAACCACGCCAGCCGCTCCGCGAGCTCCACCTCGATGCCGTCGATCGCGCGCCGCATCGCCTCGTCAGAGGTGACGTAGTGGGAGGCGGGGAACAGCACCAGGCGCTCGAGGTCTTCCACGACCTCGCCGGTGGTCGGGTCGACCGACGAGATGCGCTCGACTTCGTCGCCGAAGAGCTGGACGCGGACGGCGCGCTCCTCGTAGGCGGGGAACACCTCGATGGTGTCGCCCCGCACCCGGAACTTGTTGCGCGCGAACGCGTAATCGTTGCGCTCGTACTGGAGGTCGACCAGTCGGGCGAGGATCGCCCGCTGGTCCCGCTCCTCGCCCGCGTCGAGGATGAGCGACTGGCGCGCGTACTCGGCCGGACCCCCGAGCCCGTAGATGGCCGACACCGAGGCCACGATCACGACGTCGCGCCGGGACATGAGCGCGCTCGTGGCCGAGTGCCGGAGCCGGTCGATCTCGTCGTTGATCGACGAGTCCTTCTCGATGTAGGTGTCGGTCGACGGGAGGTAGGCCTCGGGCTGGTAGTAGTCGTAGTAGGAGACGAAGTACTCCACCCGGTTCTTCGGGAAGAGCTCCCGGAACTCGCTCGTGAGCTGGGCGGCCAGGCTCTTGTTGGGTGCGAGCACCAGCGTCGGCCGCTGGAGGCGGGCGATGACGGCGGCAGTCGTGAACGATTTCCCCGAACCGGTGATGCCGAGCAGCGTCTGGTAGCGGTCGCCCCGCTCGACCCCGGCCACGAGCGCGTCGATCGCCACCGGCTGGTCGCCGGCCGGCGCCAGGTCGGTCACGAGCTCGAGCGCGGGCATACGGAGATCGTAACGGTGAGGTGTGACGCCTATTCCGGGTTCGCGACCGCCGACTGGTGCGCCCGCCGGGCCAGCTCCTCCCACACCGTGTCGACCTGCCGGTCGAGTTCGCCCAGATCGCCGTCGTTCACGATCACGTACGTGGCGATCGCCCGGCGCTCCTCGTCGGTCGCCTGCGCGCCCATCCGGCGTGCCGCGTCCTCCGCCGTCATGCCCCGGGCGACCAGACGCTCGAGGCGCACCTCAACCGGCGCCTCGACCACGACGACCACCGGGTAGAGAGGACCGTTGCGCTCCCACGTCTCGAGCAGCAGCTGGATCTCGACCACCACCACCGCGTCGGGCGGGGCCGCGGCCACCAAGCGGGCGGTCTCCTCCGCGATCGGCGGATGCGTGATCGCGTCGAGCGCGGCGCGGCTCTCGCCGTCGGTGAACGCGGCGGCCGCCAGCGCCGGCCGGTCGAGGCTGCCGTCGGGCGCCAGGATGCCCGGCCCGAACCGCTCCACCAGCGCCGCGAGCGCCGGACGCCCGCGCTCGACGACCGCGCGCGCGACCGCGTCGGAGTCGATCAGCACTGCGCCCCGCGCCGCGAGCCGCTCGGCGACGGTCGACTTGCCGGAGCCGATGCCGCCGGTGAGACCTACGACCACCATCGGGCGACCACCATCGGGCGATCTTAACGGCCTCCTCATTTTTAACACTCTGAGCACTCAACCCGACCACGGAGAGCGTCGATGAGAAGGCTGCGAGCAAGCCGCTCGTATCCGACGACCCGCGCGGGGTCGGGGAAGGAAGAGAAGGGGCAACATGAACCTGTTCGTCTTGAAGACCTGGCTCCAGGCCAAGTTCGCCAAGGACGAGCGTGGTGCGAGCATGGTGGAGTACATCCTCCTCGTCGCTCTCATCGCACTCGCGGTGATCGCCGCCGTCGTGTTCCTGCGTGGGCGGGTGCAGAGCAAGTTCAGCGACGCCGGTAGCCACCTGAGCAACGGCACCTGATCCAGCCAGAACCAGAACCACCACCTTCGGCGGGGTCCCGCCGAGACTTGGATCAAGTCTCGGAGGGGCCCCGCCGATGTGTGTCCGGAGGGCAAGGAACGGGGTGGTTCCCGCCACCCTCCGGATCAGGAAGGTACGTGCAAATGAACCTGTTCGTCTTGAAGACCTGGCTCCAGGCCAAGTTCGCGAGGGACGAGCGCGGGGCGAGCATGGTGGAGTACATCCTCCTCGTCGCCCTGATCGCACTCGCGGTGATCGCCGCCGTCGTGTTCCTGCGTGGGCAGGTGCAGAGCAAGTTCAGCGACGCCGGCAGCCAGCTCAGCAACAGCGGCTCCTAGCGCAGAACAACAACCTGCCGACATTTGGCGGGGTCTCGCCGAGACTTGGATCAAGTCCCGGTGAGACCCCGCCGATGTTGTTGTGGGGCCAAGCCACGAACCTCGGAGGGGCCCGGGGTCGTGAGAAGCGAAGAGGGCAAAGCAGATGAACCTGTTCCTGGTGCGGACCTGGTTGCAGGCGCGGTTCACGAAGACCGAACGCGGGGCGAGCATGGTCGAGTACATCCTCCTCGTCGCGCTCATCGCACTCGCGGTGATCGCCGCCGTGCTGTTCTTCCGTGACCAGCTCGACGGGAAGTTCAGCGACGCGGGCAGCCGCCTGAGCAACGCGCCGAACGGCTGAGCCGAGGCACCACTCTCACCGCTGGACGTGTGCGGTCGCGGACGCGACCGCACACGTCCGGCGCTCCCCCCGACCGTCGGAGCAGCACGCGGCAGTCGGCCGTTCGGCAGGGCGGCCGTTCGGCAGGGCGGGCGTTCGGCAGGTCGGGCGTTCGGAAGGTCGGGCGTTCGGAAGGGGCGGGCCGGCGGGCCGTTAGCGCCGCACCCAGACCGCGTCGGAGGCGTCGGTGTGTACCCGCTGCCACTTCGGCGACTGGTCGAGCTCCGCGGTCAGCGCGCGGTGGCGCTTCCACACGACGACGTCGACGTGGTGGCGGTCGAGCACGCGCTGCCAGTCGGGTGCGCCCGACGCGACGTCGAAGAACTCGTGGATGAGCCCGGTCGGGTACATGTCGTACCGGTCGTCGATGAACACCCGCTGCTGCGGCCAGTAGCGCAGGATCACGTAGCCGGCATCGGCGTCGTCCGCGAACAGCCGCTGCCCGAGCAACCCGTGCGACACGACGTACCGCATCGAGCGCACGGGATAGGAGCCGAACGCGAAGTGCGGCTCGGTCGCCTCCTGCACGCCGATCACGACCCCGACCGCCACGATGACCGTGGCGACCGCGGTCAGGAACCCGCGCGAATAGCGCTCGGTCCGCTCTCCGTCCCCCTCGACCGCGAACGCCCGGGCCACGACGGGCAGGCACACGAGCGGCGCCACCGCGATGTTGCGCAGAGCCCACAGCGCGAGCAGGAGCATCGGCACGGTCACGATCAG
This sequence comes from uncultured Bifidobacteriaceae bacterium, assembly GCA_964505725.1. Lineage (GTDB taxonomy): Bacteria > Actinomycetota > Acidimicrobiia > IMCC26256 > DASPTH01 > CAVRJC01. Next base: position 52,104 of record CAZDJK010000089.1, read on the forward strand.
GTCGCGCCGGCTGACCCGGTAGCGGCCGCGCGCCACCGCGGCCACGAACACGCACAGCCACGCCGCGAGCGCGATGCCGTACTGGCTGCGGAAGTCGGGCGACTGCCACTCGACGACGTGCGAGAGGATGTCGCCGCGCCGGAGCAGCTCGACCGGGAAGAGCACGAGCTCGACGCCGTAGGGGTTCACGAACGTGGCCGCGAACGCGATCAGGGACGCGAGCACCAGGGTCCGCTCGCGCCCCTGCCACGGCGGTGCGCCGTCGGCCCAGCGGCCGAGCACGTGGAGGGCGAGGTAGGCGAACCCGAGGGCGAAGGAGCCGTGGACGTTCGCCCACAGCCACATGAGGATCGGGATCGTCACGAGCGGGTGGCGCGCGATCCAGGAGTCGGGTACCTCGACCAACCAGATCAGCGCGAGCAGGCACACGAGGCCGATCACGAGCGGCCGCTCCGACCACAGCGAGAACACCGCGGTGAGCGCGGCGGCGGTGATGCCGGCGGCGCGCATCGGGCTGTGACACAGCCGGAGCGCGAGCCGGTAGGCGAGCACGCCGACCGCGACCCCGACCAGCCCGACGAACACCTGGATGCCGAACGGCCCCACCGCGCGGTCGAGGATCCCGTAGGTCACCTCGGCCAGCCACGACTGCGCCACCCACCGAGTGCCGGGCGCCGTGTACGAGAACACGTCGTGGTGCGGGATGCCGTGGTCGAGGATGTACTCGCCCGTCCGGAGGTGCCAGAAGAACGAGTTGTCGGCCATCCGGCCGCTGCCGACGATCCAGCCCGCGAGCGCGAACAGGGCGGTGAACAGCCCGTCGACGCCGACCAGACCCGCGTGCGACGCCGCCTGCCCGCCGGCCGGTCCGGTGAGCGCGCCCTCCGCTCCCGCCGGGCGCGAAGGGCTCGGGTCGGCGGGTCGGGTCAGCGTCGACGACGCCGACACGTCAGAGACTCCGAGAGATCTGGATGATCGCAGGTCCGAGGATCACGACGAAGATCGACGGGAAGATGCAGAAGACGAGCGGGAAGAGCATCTTGACCGGCGCCTTCTGCGCCTGCTCCTGGGCCCGCAGCCGCCGACGCGTGCGCATCTCGTCGGCCTGCGACCGCAGAAGCCGGGAGATCGACACCCCGAAGGTGTCCGCCTGCAGCATCGCCATGATGAAGGCGCGAAGCTCGGGCACGGCGGTACGTTCCGCCATCGCGCGCAGCGCGTCGGCGCGCGAGGACCCGATGCGGATCTCGTGCAGCATGCGCCGGAACTCGTCCGACAGCGCACCGGGCACCGCGACCGTCGTGCGGTCGAGCGCCTGCTCGAAACCGAGGCCTGCCTCCACCGAGATCACGAGGAGGTCGAGGATGTCGGGGAGCTTCCGCGAGATCTCCTTCTGGCGCTCCTCGATCTTCCGGTTCACGAGCACGTCGGGGTACATGAACGACGCGCCCCAGAGGATCACGATCGCGACGACGGTGAGGAACCCGCTGAAGTGGAGCGCGAGCACGATCGGCACCCAGAGCACCACCGACACGATGCCGAGGAGCTTCAGCACCAGCACCTTGTCGACGTTCAGGTTCGCCGGGTTGCCCGCCATGACGAGCTTCTGGGCCACGCCCTCGCCGTAACCGGCGGGCGTGAACCGGTTGGCGATGCCGGAGAGCCCTTCGAGGAGCGGCGCGACCACGCGCTCGCTCATCGGCGCCAGCATCTCCTGGTCGCGCACGTCCTGGATCTGGTACCCCTCGAGGCGACGCAGCGACTCGCGCACCTCCGCCCGCTCGGAAGTGACCGAGCCGACAACGAACACGAGCGCGGCGACCGCGGTCGCGAGGATGACGGCGATCATCAGCGGCGTCATGTCACACCTCGATCTGCAGGATCTTGCGCAGCCAGAGGAAGCCGACGCCGGTCATGACGAGCGAGATGCCGCACGCCACCAGTCCGATCGTCTCTTCGAACAGCACGGAGATGTAGTTCGGCTGCACGATGTAGAGGAAGCCGGCGAACCCGATCGGGAACACGCCGAGCACCCATCCCGAGAACCGGCCCTCGGCGGTGAGTGCCTTGATCTCACCCCGGATGCGCTCGCGTTGGGTCATCGTGTCCGCGACGGTGTCGAGCAGCTCGGCCAGGTTGCCGCCCACCTCGCGCTGGATGCGGATGGCCATGACCGCCCACATGAGGTCGACGCTCGTCATGCGGTTCGCCGAGTCCTCGAGCGCATCCTCGATCGGGCGGCCCAGGCGCGATTCGGTGAACACCCGCTGGAGCTCCCGGCGCGTCGGTTCGGCCGCCTCGTTGGCCACCGTCTCGAGGCCCTGGGCGAACGAGAACCCGGCCCGCATCGAGCCCGCGAGCAGGCTCAGCGTGTCGGGGAGCTGCATCTGGAAGTCGCGCAGCCGCTTGCGCCGGCGTCGGTGGAGCAGCACCACGGGCACGACCGCGGCCACGAGCACGAGGATCAACCCCGCGGCGTGGAGCACGAGGAGCCCTAGCACGCCGACCAGGAACACCCCGGCGCAGTAGAAGAACAGCGCCTCGGGTGGACGCAGCGGCAGGTCGGCCTGCTCCAGCGCGTCCTCGATGCGCGTCAGCAGGCCGGCGCGTTCAGCGAGCCGCCCGGTGATGCCCACCATGCGCTGCATGACCTTGGTCTCGGCCATGCCCTGGTCGGGCCGGGACAGGAAGACGTCGTCCTCCTCTTCCTCGGGCGCCTCCGCCATGAGGTCGCCGAGCCGCCGCTCGATGGTGCCGCGACGGTCGTTCGACATGAAGATGAGGGCCAGCGCGAACGCGAGCACCGCGCACGCGATGACCCCGGCGAACACGATGATCGACGTGTCCACCGCCAGCACCGGCACGGGCGCAACCGCGGGACTCATCGCGCACCCACCCGTCGGCCGAACTGCGATCCGCCCGAGAACAGGGACGGGTCGAGGCTGATGCCGTAGTCGGCGAGGCGCTCGGAGAACGACGGCCGGATGCCGTTGCTCTTGAGCTGGCCGCGGAAGCGGCCGTTCTCGTCGATCCCGGCCGAGAAGTCGAACGAGTAGATGTCCTGGAGGACGACCACGTCACCCTCCATGCCCATGACCTCGCTCACCTGGACGACCCGGCGGCTGCCGTCACGGAGCCGCTGCAGGTGCACGATGAGGTCGAGCGCGGAAGCCATCTGCTCCCGGATGACGCGCACCGGGAGGTCCATGCCCGCCATCAGCGTCATGGTCTCGATGCGGGAGAGGGTGTCGCGCGGCGAGTTGGAGTGGACGGTCGTGATCGAGCCGTCGTGACCGGTGTTCATGGCCTGGAGCATGTCCAGAGCCTCCCCACCACGGACCTCGCCGACGACGATGCGGTCGGGGCGCATACGCAGGGCGTTGCGCACGAGGTCGCGGATGCGCACCTCGCCCTTGCCCTCGATGTTCGGCGGGCGCGCCTCGAGCGGGAGCACGTGCAGCTGGTGGAGCTGGAGCTCCTTGGCGTCCTCGACGGTCACGATCCGCTCGTCGTCGGGGATGAAGCTCGAGAGCACGTTGAGCAGCGTGGTCTTCCCGGTGCCGGTACCGCCGCTCACCACCACGTTGAGCCGACCGCGCACGCACAGGTTGATGAAGTGCGCGACCTGCTGCGTGAACGAGCCGAAGCCGATGAGGTCGTCGACCTGGTAGGGGTCGGCGGCGAACTTCCGGATGGTCATGAACGGCCCGCCGATCGCGAGCGGGTGCACGACCACGTTCACGCGGGAGCCGTCGGGGAGGCGGGCGTCGACCATCGGGTTCGCCTCGTCGACCCGCCGGCCGACCTGGCTCACGATCTTGTCGATGATGCGGCGGAGGTGGGTCTCGTCGACGAACTTGACGTCGGTGAGCTCGAGGCGCCCCGAGCGCTCCACGTACACCCGGCCCGGGCCGTTGACCATCACCTCGGTGAGGGTCGTGTCGCGGAGCAACGGGTCGATCGGACCGTAGCCGAGCACGTCGTCGGTGACCGACTGCACGAGCTGCTGGCGTTCCGCCGCGGTGAGCGCGAGGCGCTCCATCGAGAGCGCGCGGTGCAGCTGCTCGTCGACCTGGCGGCGGAGGTCGACCTCCGACACGCGCTGGTCGAACAGCAGCGGGCCCAGCTCGTGGATGACGAACTGGTGCATCTTCTGGCGCATCTCCTCGAGCGCCTGCTCCCGCTGGTTGCTCGCGACCCCGCGCGTGTGCTGCCAGTGGGTGGCCGGGGGCTGGGTCTGGGTCATGGGGCTCCTGCCTCAGCTCGTCACTTGCGCTTCTTGTTCTTGCCGGCCTCGCGCGCCTCGGGCCCGAGCAGCGCCTCGGCGATGCGCTCGAGCGCGCGCGACACCGGCGCCTTCGGGTCGTCGAGCAGCACCGGCGCGCCCGCGTTCACCGAGATCGGCACCGCGAGGTCGTCGGGCACGGGGAACTCGGCGCTCAGACCGAGCACCCGCTCGATCTCCTTCACGTCGAGCTTCACCTTGGTGTTGGCGTGGTTGAGCACCAGCCGGATCTTCGAGCCCGCGATCGCGTGGAGGTCGAGCGACTGCATCCCGATCTTGAGGTTCTTGATGCTCGGGATGTCCATGCTCCCGACGAGGAGCACCTCGTCGGCCGCCTCGACGAGCGCGAGCACGTAGTCGTTGAACAGCGCGGGGAGGTCGACGATCACGTAGCCCGCGACCGCCTGGAGCGCGGCGCAGATGTTGACCATCTCCCCCGGGAGCATCGAGTCGGTCGCCATCGGCTCGATCGGCGCCGGGAGCACGAGCAGCTTGGAAGCCTCGTGACGGCTGGGCAGCGTCTGCACGAGCTCCATGTCGCCGTACTGCGCGGCGGCCGCGGCGTCGAGGACGGTGTTCTGGGGCGGGAGTCCGAGCATGACCGACACATCGCCGAACTGGAGGTCGGCGTCGACGAGCACCACCGGCTTCTCGGTGCGCAGCGCCATCGCGGTCGCGACGTTCACCGCGATGCACGTCTTGCCCACGCCGCCCTTGGTCGAGAACACGACGATCAGGCGACCGGGCTCGCCGGTGCACGGCGCGGGCGTCGCGGGCCGGACGTTCACGCTGCCCGCGAGCAGCTGGCCGACCCGGTCGACCGACTGGTGCAGCGCGGCCTCGCCGCCGAGCACCACCGCGTCGCGGGCCCCGGCGCGGAGCGCCTGCTGGAGCACCTCGGTGCTGAGCTCCTCGACCGCGAACACGACGCCGAGCTCGGGGTACGTGCCGGTGAGGCGGTGCACGTGCTGGAACCCCATCGGGCTGACGAAGCCGGGGCCGAACACCGCGACCAGCGGGCGGCCCGGCGCGACGTGCTGCACCAGCTCCTCGATCGTCGCGAATTGCGACGCCTGGGCGAGCTCGACCGCGAGCCGGGTGCGTACCGTCAGCTCGGGCTCGACGACCGCGACGTCGAACCCCGCGGTGTCGAGCCCCACCGGGGCAGTGGCGTAGGTCTCCATGCCGGGCGTCAGCCGGCCTTGTTCGCCGGAGCCTTGCTCGCAGTGGTCTTGCTACCGCTCGCACCGCTCGTCGTGCTCGAAGTCGGGCTCGTGGCGGCGCCGTCGGCCGACGGCAGCAGCGTGAGGTAGATCCGGCTGCCGCCGCTGTTGGCCGCGATCAGGCGCAGCGCGTCGGTCGGGGTCACCTCGAAGGTGAGGAGACCCGGCTGCGCGGCGTCGGGCTGTGCCGGCGTAGCGTCCGACGTCGTCGACGCCTGCTGCTGCACCGTGGCGGGCCCGACCGCG
>CAZDJK010000090.1:0-43936 GCA_964505725.1 uncultured Bifidobacteriaceae bacterium
GGTGAACGTCTGCGTGTTGAGGAACGGGGTCGGGTTCCCGTCGTCATCCAGCGTGAACGACGCCGGCGTCAACGGCGCCGACGCGGTGAAGTCGAACGTCGCGGGCCCGTCGGGCACCGCATCCTTCACGATCGTGATCGAACCGGGGGCGGTGTTCGTGATGGTCACGGTGATGGTCTGGTTGAACGCGATCGTGACGGTCGGTGGCGTCGAAGTCGCGGTCCCGCCGTTCACGGAGTACGTCACGGCCCATCCAGGCGGGATCGAAGCCGCGTTCTCCTCGATGAGGCAGAGCGCACCGGCCTTGGCGGTGACGACGGGAACGCCCTGACCGCCGGCTGCGGGCATCGTGACGGTCGCGAGCGTGCCGTCGTCACAGGAGACAGTCGCAGTGAACGCTGCCGGGCCGCTCGCGCCTGAGGGGACGACAGCTTTCAGCAGTTGCACGCTCCCGGTCTGCACCGCGGTCGCCGAGAAGTCGTTGGTGATGCTGACCGCGACGGCCGTGGTTGCGGTGATCGTCACGCCGGTGGTGTTCGCGCCAGTCGGGTTGTACGTGACGACGGTCCCGGCGGGGAAGGAACCAGTGTTCTGCTCGACCACCGTGCAGATCGTTCCCGCGGGAATGCCCATGAGGACGGGAACGCCGGTGCCGCCACCCCCGGGAACGGTCACGGTGACGTTCTGGTGGGCGGGGTTGAGGTCGTTGCAGTTCACCAACGCGGTGTAGGAGGTCGGGAGCGGGGTGACTGGAATGCCGTTGGGTCCGATCACGGTCTTGAAAACGCCGAGCGACCCGGCCGGTGGCGGCGTGGCGGGGTGATAGCAGACGAACCAGTGGCTGATCGTCGGTACGTTGCCGCCACCGTTGAACGGCGAGATGTAGTGCTGCGGGGACAGCAGCGTCGGCGGCAAGAACAAGGGATTCGAGTAGACGTTGTAGGCGGGTCCGCCCTTCACGACCACCGCGTCGATGACGACATTGGCCCCGGCCGTGATCGTGATGTCGACCTCTTGGCCCCGCCCGGGCTGGACCGTGCCCGCGTTCGTCGCCACTGTGCCCGACACGATGCCGTCGCTCGCGTTCGTGTTCGACGGAGAGCCCATCTGAATGGTCCCGGGGAACCCAGCGGCGGCACAAGTGGTCACATTGCCTGCCACGAACACGGCACGCGGATCGGACGGCGTCGGCGCTCGCAACTGGTCGGTGAACGTCACCGAGGCCAAGACCGTATCCGCAACGCCGAGTACCCGGACCCGATAGAGACCCTCGACGCCGTCGAGGCGGTAGTCGTCGGTGAACGTCCCGTCGGCCGACGTGGTTGCCGTGTCGACCCCCGGCGTGAAGCTGCCGTCGCCCTGCACGATCGTGCCGTCCGGCCGCGTGACCTCGATCTGCACGGTGCACGCCGCCGCGTAGCCGGTGCCGCCGATGTGCACCGTCTCCTCCGGCGCGTAGTCCGCCTTGTCGGTGGTGACGGTCTCGGTGCCCTGCTGCTCGCAAGCCGAGGTCGCGGTCGCGCTCGCGGCGGCGGTCGGCGAGCCGGCGTCGGTGCCCTCGTCCTCGGTCGACGTCGCCGACGGATCCGTCGCCGGCGCGGCGGTGGAGTCGGTCGGCGTCGTCGTGTTGTCGGAGGTCGTCGTCGGTGTCGTCGTGTCGTCGGGTGTCGTGGCCGGCGTCGTGGTGGTGGTCGGGTCCGGCGCCGCGGGTTGCGCCGTCGGTGAGCCCGCGTCCGGCCCGGCGGCGGGCGCCGGTGCTCCCGTGGTGTCGAGCGCTCCGCTGCTCGCAGGCGGTTGCGACGGCGCGTCAGCGGTGGCGACCGCGGGCAGTGCCAGCACGAGCGCGGCGACTGCGGCGCTCACCGTCGCCGCGAGCAACGCGCCTTCGCGCACACCGCGTCGAGGCGGTGTTTCCGTCCTCTCCCCGCGGCGTGCTCGTCGGCCCATTTCGCTCCGCCCATCGTCGATGAGGTTCGGAGATGCTCTCTCGGCCCGCTGAGCGCAAATCGTAGGCGTTACTCGCGACGCGCGCCACGACGAGGTGCGCTCACGGTGCGAGGCCGTGCTCCGCAAGGGAGTCGAAGCGCCGCCGGAGACGATCGGTGTCGCGCGCGAACACCATGTGCACGACCTCGTCGACGCCGAGCGCGGCGTACGCGTCGATGTCGTCGGGTCCCACACGCGACTGGTACGGGCACACGACGATGTCGATGTCCGCGCGCGAGCGTCCGCGTTCGGCGAGGAGCTCGTCGAGGCGGCGGAGCCGCGGCTCGAGCTGCGCCGGCAGCATCGAGAACGCGTACCACCCGTCGCCGAGGTCGGCGACGCGCCGGAGCGCGGCGTCGCTCTCGCCCCCGAACACGATCGGCGGATGGGGTCGCCGCGTCGGCTTCGGGAACAGGCGCGCCGGCGGCAACCGGTAGAAGGCGCCGTCCCACTCGGCGACGTCGTCGGTCCACAGCCGCTTCATCACCTGCACGTAGTCGCGGCACCGGTCGGCGCGCTTGTCCCACGGAGCGTCGAGCGCGGCGAACTCCTCGCGTAGCCAGCCGAGCCCGACGCCGACGCGCAGGCGTCCGTTCGAGAGGAAGTCGACGTTCGCGAGCTCCTTCGCCACCACCACCGGGTTGCGTTGCGGCAGGATCAGCACGCCGGTTCCCAATTGGAGTGTCGTGGTCGATGCCGCGAGGTAGGCGAGCGTCGTGATCGGCTCGAGCAGTCCCTCCTCCGCACCGACCGCGGGCATCTTCCCGTCGGGCGTGTACGGATACGTCGACGAGTAGTCGTCGACGAGCACGACGTGCTCGCCGAGCCACACCGACGCGTAGCCGCGCTCCTCGGCGAGCCGGCCCAGCTCCGCGACCAGCTCGGGTCCGACGTCAGGGCCGATCAGCGGAGCGAAGAGGCCGACGTCCACGCCTCACACCGGTCCCGCGTAGAGGTCCAACGTCTTCGCCATCCCGCCGTCGACCGAGATCACCTCGCCGGTGACGAACCGGGCCGCATCGGAGGTGAGCAGGACGATGGCGTCGGCGATGTCCTCCGGCGTCGCCCACCGCCGGAGCGGCGTCTGGCGCTCGATGGTCTCGACCACGCCCGGCACGTCCTTGTTCTTGGCCCAGAGCGCGGTGTCGACGACGCCGGGCGCGATCGCGTTCACGCGGATCCCGTGCGGCCCGAGCTCGATCGCCAGTGAGCGCGTCACCGCGTCGAGCGCGCCCTTCGACGCCGCGTACGCGGCGCGGTTGGGCGTGCCGACCAGACCGGAGACGGACGAGAGGTTGACGACCACACCGCCGCCGCGGGCGATCATCGAGGGGATCACCGCCGCCACCAGGAGGAGAGGCGCGCGGACGTTCACCGCGAGCATGCGGTCGATCAGCTCGGCATCGGTGTCGACGGTCGGCAGCCGCGCCGCGGTGGCGGCGTTGTTCACGAGGATGTCGACCGCCCCGAACGCGTCGATCGCGGCGTGGGCGACGTCGGTGGGTGCGTCGGGCTCGCCGAGGTCGGCGGGGAGGACGATGGGATCGCATGCCAGCTCGCGGGCGACGGCCCGCAGGTCGTCGGAGTCGCGGGCGACCAGCGCGACCCGGACACCATTCCGGTCGAGTGCCCGCGCCGTCGCCGCCCCGATCCCGCGTGACGCGCCAGTGACGATCGCCGTCCGCCGCTCGGTGGGCACGGGCCTCTTCTACTCGCAACAGGCCCTCCCGCGCACGAGCTGCTCCACGTGGGCGTTCCGGGACGTCGTCGGCGGGTCGTACGCTGGAGTCGCTCATCGGCCACCAAGGAGGTGGTTGCCTTGCTGTACGCGTTCTGCTTCGAGAGCGTCGGCGTGGTCGCCGGCGACCTCTACTTCCGGGATCCCCGCCCGACGCCAGGCCAGGAGGGTGCCGAGCGCGGGGTTCGCCTCGAGGTGCGTCTCGTCGAGCGGCCGCCGCTCCCGGGCTCGATCTACTCGGCCCAGCCGATCTCGATCGCGGAGCCGATCTGGCGCGCCGATCTGCTCGAGTCGGTGGAGGGCGCCTTCGGATCCTTCGACCGCGCGCACCATCACCCGCGCTTCCGCGGGTGGGAGCCGGGGCGGCGCACCTGGGACGAGGCGCTCTCGGCCGACCCGGTGGCGTGGGTGGGCAAGCAGCTCGAGGATCTCGACGCGCTCGTCGAGCGCTCCGACGTCGATGCGGCGGTCGTCGCTCCCGACGACGCGCGCCGGCTCCGGGAGGCAGTCCCGGAGATCCTCGACGCGGTCCGCCGCCTGCTCGACGGCATCCACGACGGGTCGCTCGCGCTCCAGCCCGCCGGTGAGCCCGCCGAGCTCGCCCGCAACGGCTGGCTCTGAGGTTCGGCACGGGTGGGCCCGGCGCGCGGTCCCGAGAGCCGCGGTAGGTTCTGCGCGCCGCGACGACGGCAGTCGGGGGGTGGCTCGTGCACTGCGGCGTGATGGTGACCGGGTACAACCAGGGCGACTGGCCGCGGCTGATGGCCGAGGACTACGAGCGCCCGCCGGACGTGCCCGACTACGTGAACATGGACCACACGTTGCGCCTCGGCGAGCTCGTCGAGCCGCTCGGCTTCGATTCGATCTGGGCCACCGAGCACTACGGCTCCGCCTACTCCATGCAGCCGAACCCGATGCAGTACCTCGCGTACTGGGCCGGACGCACGTCGCGGGTCGATCTCGGCACCGCGGTGATCGTGGCGCCCTGGTGGAATCCGGTGCGCCTCGCGAGCGAGCTCTCGATGCTCGACATCCTGCTTCGGGGACGGCGGCTGCACCTCGGCATCGGGCGCGGCGTCGCCCCGCACGAGTACGCGTCACTCGGCTTCCCCATCGAGGAGTCGCACACCTACTTCTACGACGTGGTGAACGCGATCCGCGCCGCCGACGGTGCCGAGCGCTTCACCTTCGACGGCCAGGTGTACAAGATCCCGCCCACCACCATCCGGCCGCAGGCCCGTCACAAGGGTGAGCTCACCACGAGGATCAAGGCTGCGTTCTCGACCGAGACCTCGGCACGCCTCGCGGCGGAGAACGGCCTCGGGCAGATGTTCGTGTCGGGCGACGACGCCGGCGCGATGACCGCGCAGGTGCGACAGTTCAATCAGATCCGCAGCGAGCTGGGCCTGCCTCCCGACCAGCCCACCACGCTGCTCTGGATGTACTGCGCCGAGACCGCGGACGAGGCCGAGGAGGGGTGGGAGTACTTCCACAACCAGTTGGTCGCGGCCCAGCACCACTACTTCGAGTGGAACAACCCGGGCTTCAGGGGGATCAAGGGCTACGAGGACTACGAGGCACGACACACCGCCGACGTCGGGCGCGCGGACGCCAGCTTCGCCGCCCGCCGCGCCACGCAGCCGATCGGGACGCCCGACGAGATCATCGAACGCATCCGGACGCTCCAGTGGACGATCAGCCTCGAGGAGATCGTCATCCACTTCTTCTATGGCGGCATGCCGCCGGAGAAGGCGGAGAAGAGCCTGCGCCTCTTCGCCGAGAACGTCCTCCCTGCCGTGCAGGCGATGCCGACGCCGATCAACCCCGAGTCGGTGGGGACCGCGTCGGCCTGACGCCCCCGGGCGGTCAGGCCATGTCGAGGTCGACCGCGGCCGCGGCGAACTGTGCGTTGTACAGGTTGTAGTACGCGCCCTTCGCGGCGAGCAGCGCTTCGTGATTGCCCTGCTCCACGATGCTGCCCTGCTCCATCACGAGGATGACGTCGGCGTCACGGATGGTCGAGAGCCGGTGCGCGATCACGAAGCTCGTGCGATTCGACCGCAGCGCCGACATCGCCTTCTGGATCAGCACCTCTGTGCGGGTGTCGACCGAGCTCGTCGCTTCGTCGAGGATCAGGATCGTGGGATCGGCGAGGAAGGCGCGGGCGATGGTGAGCAGCTGCTTCTCGCCTGCGCTCACGCTGGCCTTCTCGTCGTCGAGCAAGGTGTCGTAGCCGTCCGACAGCGTGCGCACGAACCGGTCGACGTAGGTGGCGCGCGCCGCCTCGAGGATGTCCTCGTCGGTGGCGCCGTAGTTCCCGAACGCGATGTTCTCCTTGATCGTGCCGCCGAAGATCCAGGTGTCCTGGAGCACCATCCCGATGTTCGAGCGGAGGTCGCGGCGGGTCATCTTCGAGGTGTCCATCCCGTCGAGGAAGATGGTGCCTCCGTCGATCTCGTAGAACCGCATGATGAGGTTGACGAGCGTGGTCTTGCCCGCGCCGGTGGGACCGACGATCGCCACTGTCTGGCCCGGCTCCGCCACCAGCGAGAGGTCCTCGATGAGCGGGCGGTCGGCCGAGTACGAGAACCGGACGTGGTCGAATTCGACCCGGCCACGTGGCTGCTCGTCGAGCAGCGGGATCTGCGGGTCCTCGGACTCCTCGGGCGCGTCGAGCAGCTCGAACACGCGCTCCGCCGACGCGATCGCCGACTGCAGCAGGTTGGCCATGGAGGCGAGCTGGGTGAGCGGCTGCGTGTACTGCCGCGAGTACTGGAGGAACGCCTGCACGTCGCCGAGGCTGAGGGTCCCCGATGCGACCCGCAGCCCGCCGATCACCGCGAGCGCGGCGTAGTTGAGGCTACCGACGAACAGCATTGTCGGCTGGATCGTTCCCGAGATGAACTGCGCCATGAAGCTCGACTGGAACAGCTCCTCGTTCTCGGTGTCGAACTCCATCTCCGCGTCGTGCCGCTTGCCGAAGACCTTCACGAGCTCGTGGCCGGTGAAGACTTCCTCGACCTGCGAGTTCAGGATCCCGGTGTGGTCCCACTGGGCGATGAAGCGGGTCTTCGAGCGCTTCGTGATGTATTTGATGATGAAGAGCGACATGGGGATGGTGATGATCGCGACCAGCGCGAGCACCACCGAGATCGTGAGCATCATGATCATGACGCCCACGATCGTGAGCAACGACGTGAGCATCTGGCTCAGGGTCTGCTGCAGGTTCTGCGCCAGGTTGTCGATGTCGTTGGTGACCCGGCTGAGCAGGTCGCCGCGGGGCATGCGGTCGACGTCGCGGAGGGGCAGCCGGTTGAGCTTCTCCTCCACCTCTCTGCGGAGGCGGAACATGCTTCGTTGCACGACACCGGCGAGGATGTAGGCCTGCAGGTACGCGAGCACCGCCGAGAAGGCGTACAGGCCGGCGGCGAGCTCGAGCGTGTTGTGCAACTTCGTGTAGTCGATGCCGTTCGGGCTCTGGACCCCGGCCACGATCGTGTTGGTGGCGTTGCCGAGCACCCTCGGCCCGAGCACGAGCAGGAACACGCTCGCCATCGCGAGCACGATGACGCTCCCCACGTGGATGCCCTCGCCGCGCAGGCGACGGATGAGGCGCATGGTCGAGCCGCGGAAATCCTCCGACACCTCGCCCGGCGCCGACATCATCGGCCCGCGCAGGAACGGCGAGCGGGGGGCCGCAGGCGGTGCGGCCGAGTGTCCGTTCCCCGAGGGGCCCTGGGGGGCGTCGTCGTCGCTCACGCAGCCGCCTGCGCCATCTGCGACTCGACGATCTCCACGTACGTCGGGCACGTCTCGAGCAACTCGTCGTGGGTACCGAGCCCGAGCTGCTGGCCGGCGTCGATGACGAGGATCTGGTTGGCGCTGAGGATGGTGGAGATGCGCTGCGCCACGATCACCACCGCCGCTTCGGTCGTCATCGGCGCGAGGGCCGCACGCAATCGGGCGTCGGTGGAGAGGTCGAGCGCGGAGAACGAGTCGTCGAAGAGGTAGATGTCGGGCTGTTTCACCAGCGCGCGGGCGATCGCGAGGCGTTGGCGCTGGCCGCCCGAGACGTTCGTGCCTCCCTGCGCGATGCGGGCGTCGAGCCCGCCCGGCATGGCGGCGACGAAGTCGCGACCCTGCGCGATCTCGAGCGCGTGCCAGAGCTCCTCGTCGGTGGCGTCGGAGCGACCGTATCGGAGGTTGCTCGCGACGGTGCCCGAGAAGAGGAACGGGCGCTGCGGGATGAGCCCGATGTGGCTCCAGAGCATCTCCGCCTCGACGTCGCGCACGTCGGCGCCGTCGACGAGGACGGTGCCGCTGGTGACGTCGTACAGTCTCGGGACGAGGCCGACGAGGGTGGTCTTCCCCGCGCCGGTGCTGCCCACGATGGCGAGGGTCTGGCCCGAGCCGACGTGGAAGTTGATGTTGTCGAGGACCGGCTTCTCGGCGCCCGGGTAGCTGAAGGTCACGTTGCGCATCTCCAGCGTGGCGCGCTCCGGCAGCTCGGCGATCGGGTTGGCGGGCACCACGATCGACGGTTCCCGGTCGAGCACCTCCTTGATCCGCACTGCGCAGACCGAGGCGCGCGGCCACAGCACCGCCACGAACGTCGCCATCATGACCGCGGTGAGGATCTGCACGAGATACGTGAGGAACGCGATCATCGTCCCGATCTGCATGTCGCCGGATCCGACGCGTGCGCCGCCGAACCAGACCGCGGCCACGCTCGACACGTTCAGCACCAGCATCACGCTCGGGAACATGAACGCCTGGAGCCGCCCCGCGCGCAACGACGTATCGGTGAGGTCGGTGTTGGCGTTGCCGAAGCGGACGCCCTCCTCGGGCTCGCGCACGAACGCCCGGATCACCCGGATGCCGGTGATCTGCTCGCGCAGCACCTGGTTGACGCGGTCGATGCGCACCTGCATGAACTCGAACTGCGGTACGAGCCGGATGACCACGAGCGTCACCGCGGTCACGAGCGCCGGGATCGAGACCACGAGGATCAGGGAGAGCGGACCGTCCTCGCGGATCGCGGCGAACAGACCGCCCACGATCATGATCGGCGCGGCGATGAACAGGGTGCAGATCATCACCACCAGCATCTGCACCTGTTGCACGTCGTTGGTGATGCGGGTGATGAGCGACGACGCTCCAAAGCTGTTCACGTCGTCGGCCGAGTACGCGTTCACGCCGCGGAACAGGGCACCGCGCACATCGCGGCCGAATGCCATCGCGACCTTGGCGCCGAAGTAGACGCCGATGACCGCGAACGTGACCTGCACGAGCGTCACGCCGAGCATGACCCCGCCGATCCGCCAGATGTACTCGGTGTCGTGGGCGATGACGCCGTTGTTGATGATGTCGGCGTTGAGGGTCGGGATCAGCAGCTGCATGATCGTCTGCACGGTCTGGAACAGGAGCACGAGCCCCAGCAGCTTGCGGTAGGGCAGCAGGTACTGCCGAAACAGCTTCAGCATCAACATCTGCGTCCACCCTGCGTCGGTTTGCGGATTCCGTGGAGGAGCACGGACACGATCTCGTGCGGCGAGCGCGGCTCGCCCATCGTGAGCCCCGGATGGCTGCTCGCGATGCTCACGCCCCGGAGGAGGTCGGCGGCCTCCATCGGCTTCATTCGCAGCCGCGCGCGGTCGGGCTCGAGCATGGCGGCCAACGCCTGCACGATCGCCGACGTCGCCTCCTGGCGCTCGCGTGGCCCACGCGGTCGTTCGGCGGGCTCGCCGAACGCGTTCAGGATGCGCCACAGCGACGCCACGCGGGCCTGGATGATCGCGACCGCAGCCTCACACCGCGCCTCGAGGTCGAGCGAGGGGTCGATGGCGCGCAGCTCGGCTGCCACCGGTTCCGGGTCGAACGCCTTCTCGATCGCAGCCGCGATCAGCGTGTCCTTGTCGGCGAAGACGCGGAAGAGCGTGCCCTCGGCGACGCACGCGGCCGCTGCGATCTGCCGGGTGCTGATCTCGGTGCCGTAGGCGATGAGCAGGGGCACGGTGGCCTCGAGGATCGACGCCCGTCGCTGCTCGGGCGGCATCGCGGCCGCCCGGCCGCGCAGCGCGCTCTGGGCCTCGGCGTCGGGCTCGGACAGCAGGCCGGAAGACGGGGTCTGGGGCACGGGGGAAGTCTAGATGAGTGAGCGCTCACTCATGCAAACCATTCGGCCCGCCCGGGTATGCGTAGGCTCCGGGCGATGTCGCTCCGCGACAAGGCCGCGATCGCCGGCGTCGGGCTGACCGACTTCTACCGCCGGGGGCAGTCGGGAGCGAGATCGCGCCTGCAGCTCGACCTGGCGGCGATCCTGGCCGCCTGCGACGACGCCGGAATCGCGCCCGCCGAGATCGACGGCTTCTCGACCTACCTCGAGGACACGACCACGATCGCCCTCGCGCGTGCGCTCGGGATCCCCGAGCTGCGCTACTCCAACATCGTGTACGGCGGCGGAGGCGGCGGGTCGTGCGCCGCGGTCGGCAACGCGGCGATGGCGATCGACGCCGGGCTCGCCGACGTCGTCGTCGTGTACCAGGGTCTCAAGCAGATCGAAGGCCAACGTCGCGGCGGCAGCGGACGTACGTCGCCGCCCACTCCCTACGGCGGCGCGCCGTTCGGGCTGTTGTCGCCCGCGCAGAACTTCGCGCTGATCCTGCGGCGCCACATGGAGCTGTACGGCACGACCTACGAGCACCTCGGGCACGTCGCGATCACGGAGCGGGAGCACGCGCTCCGCAACCCGCGTGCGCTCATGCGCGAGCCGCTCACGATGGACGATTACCTCGCGGCGCGCATGATCGCCGACCCGCTCCGTCTGTTCGACTGCACCCAGGAGAACGACGCGGCCGGCGCGCTCGTGGTGGTCAGCGCGGAACGGGCCCGGGATCTGCAGCAGCGCCCCGCGTACGTGATGGGCGTCGCCCAGGGCGGCGCTTCGCAATGGGGCGCGTTCCTCGGTGAGCACACGATGCCGGACGAGCTCTACGCCACCGCGGGGCACGCGCCGATGGCGCGCAACCTCTACGCGATGGCGGGTGTCGGGCCCGAGGACGTCGACGTGGCCGAGCTCTACGACCACTTCTCCGGCATGGTGCTGCTGCAGCTCGAGGACTACGGCCTCGCGCCACGCGGCGAGAGCGGACCCTTCGTCGCCGACGGCGGGATCAAGTGGGCGGGCGGCAAGGTCCCCGTCAACACCCACGGCGGGCACCTCTCGGAGGTGTTCATCGTCGGCATGGGCCACATGGTCGAAGCCGTGCGCCAGATCCGCGGCACGTCCACCAGCCAGGTCGAGGGCGCCGAGGTGGTCCTGGTCACCGGCGGCCCGAGCCCCGTTCCCAGCAGCAGCATGATCCTGCACGCGTGAGCGCCGTGGCCGACCCGACGCCGACTCCGTACATCCCCGTCGAGGTGGCGCCGGTCGCTCCCGACGAGCTGACCCAGGGCTTCTGGGACGCGTGCCGCGAGCACGTCCTCACCGTGCAGTGCTGCACGAGCTGCGGGACGTTCCGCCAGCCACCCGGCGTGATGTGCGGGAACTGTCATTCCCCCGCGTGGGAGTGGCGTCCCGTGAGCCCGCACGGGACCGTCTACACGTACACGATCGTCACCCATGCCATTCATCCGCGGCTCGCCGACCGGGTGCCGTACAACGTGATCGTGGTCGAGCTCGACGACGCCCCGGGGTGCCGCCTGATCAGCAACCTGGTCGACACCGCGCCCGAGGACGTGCGGGTCGGCACGCCGGTCGAGGTCGCCTGGGAGCCGTTCGGTGACGACATCGTCCTCCCCCGGTTCCGCCCGAGGCCGTAAAGAATTACTGTTCGGGTATGGCTCCAGACGTCGTCGGACCGCTCCGTCCCGTCGAGAGGTGCGTGCTCCGGATGTCCGACGCCGGCGTTCCCGACGCCGAGATCGCGCGGCGGCTCCACCGCAGCGCCGACCACGTACGCCGCGTCCGTGCACTTGCCCATGTGCCTCGTGAGCACGTGGTCGGCTCGGCCGGCGGCCGGCGTGAGCTCCGGCCGCTGGAGCGGCGCGTCCTGCGCTGGCTCGACGACGGCGTCGGGCACGAGCGGGTCAGCGAGGTGTTCCGGCGCGGCCCCGGCTTCGCCGAGTTCGTCGAGGAGATGGCTCGCTACAAGCTCCGCCGGCAGTCCTGACCCGATCGGTTGCGGCTCCGCGCCGGCGCCGGTCACACTGTCGCCGATCGCCGGTCCGGCCCGGGAGGTGTGATGGCACGACATCCCCACCCGTCCCGACCCCGGGGAACGAACCCACCGGATCCCGGACACGCGGGCGTCGCCACCCGTGATCAGCCCGCGGTGAGGGTGCTGCCGGCACACCTCGTGCCCGCCGCGCTCACCTCGACGGATCGGGCCGTCGTACGCCCGCGCCGCTGGGGCGACGTCGCCGACGCGGTCCACGCGTTGAAGGCGCAGCGTCCGATCCTGCTCGAGCTCGACGCGCTCGACAACGCCGACCGGCGCCGCGCGCTCGACTTCATGACCGGTGTCGCGTACGGGCTCGAAGCGAGCATCGACGGCGTCGCCGACACGCCGCACGTCTACATGTTCGAGCCGAACCGCGCGCCGCGTGCGCCGCGTCCGGCCCCGGACGCCGGCGGGCGTGGACAGCACCAGCCGACGCCGGCGCCTGACCTCGGGGCTTCGCCGTCGCTGCCGCCCGGCCCCGAGGACGAGGTGCTGTGCGTGTTGTGCGACCTGCGCGCCGCGGACATGTCGTTCCAGTCCCCGCTCGACATGGTCATCCGTCGTGACGGGTCGCGCATCTGGTCACCGCCGGCCGCGGTCTGCCGCCACTGCCGGACCACGATCCGTCACTGGCGCTTCGCGTTCGCGTGGTGCACGGAGTGCGAACGATGGGGACGTCGAGGGGTCACGTCGCCGTGCGGCCTCTCGTACGGCGCGTGACCTGCGCGTGATGGTGAGCGCCCGGGCGCGCGCCAGGCGCTCCGAGGTACGGTTCGCCAAGAGCCTGTCGTGCGACGGGCGACCCTCGAGGAGGTAGGCATGGCCGAGTGGCGCTTCGGGTTCGGGGATCCGTTCATCGACGTCGACGAGTGGCGCGACAGTCCCCGCCGGCACCGTTACGTGCACGGCGGTTTCGCCGGGACCGAGACCCGTTTCTCCTTCTACTTCCCGCCCGAGGAGCACTACTCGGGTCGACTGGTCCACTACCTCGAGGGCGGCATGGGCGGGCACGAGAACACGCTCGCGTTCATGCTGAACGGCGACTGGCTGTTCAACCTCGCGTTCGACGAGCTCGGCGCCTATCTCGTCGAGTCGAACCAGGGTCACTTCCCCGCGCCCGGGCACGGCTTCGCCGACGACGTGGAGAACTGGGGTGCGAGCGCGGAGTCGGCGAAGTACAGCTGGGAGCTCGCGGAGGAGATGTACGGCGCCAAGCCCCACCACGGCTACGTGTGGGGTGTCAGCGGCGGTGGTGGCCGCACGATGTCGTGCATCGAGAACGGTCCTGAGGTGTGGGCGGGCGCCGCGCCGCACATGTGCTACAGCGGCAGCAACCACGCGTCCTGGTCGGCTGAGGGCTACTGGTGGCTCCAGGCGCGTCACAAGCTGGACGAGATCGTCGACGCGATCGCGCCGGGTGGGAGCGGCGATCCGCTCGAGTCCCTCACCACCGCGGAGCGCGACGGCCTGGTGGCCGTGCTGCGCCACGGGTACCCGCGCGCCGCGCTGAGCCAGCTCTGGCAGTTCGCCCCGTGGGTGTGGGCGCTGCAGATGCAGGCCGAGACCATGCCCTACTTCCAGGACTTCTGGTCCGAGCCCGGCTATCTCGGCCACGACGAGCCCGAGCGCATCGAGCGGTTCGTGTTCGACTTCACCACCAGGGTCGATCGGGTGCTCATGGCGAGCCAGATGCCCGTCGCGACGCTGGCGGGACGGTTGGCGTCGGCCGGCGCGGTCTCGGACCTCACGTCGGCCATCTCCCTCGTCGACAACCTCGAGGATCCCACGCGCTACTTCGGTGCGCGCATCGAATTCCTGAACGGGAAGGCCAAGGGCCGCGTCCTGCCGTGCACGCAGGCGGAGGGCGGCGTGCTGATGACGAGCATCGAGTCGCACGCCGATCTGTTCGACGACGTGGAGCCCGGTGACGAGGTCAGGATCGACAACCGCGACTTCGTGGCGTGGTGCCACATGTTCCTCTACCAGCTCGACCTCCCCGAGACCGAAGAGCTGGAGCACGAGTGGGGCGGCCTGACGGCGTGGATGATCGACGGCCGGCCGGTGTACCCGCAGCTCCCGGGCACGGGAGCAGGTGCGGGCGGCGGACCCCGCGGCCACTCGGGCGTGTTCGAGGGGAAGGTCATCCACATCAACACGAGCTGCGACTCGATGGTGTGGCCGAACGGCGCCATCGGCTGGACGCACAAGATCGAGCGTCAGCAGGGCGAGTCGCGTCACGACCGCTACCGCATGTGGTGGATCGAGAACTCGCCCCACGGCGAGCCCGAGATGCTGCTCCCCGCGGTGACCAACCAGAAGGACGCCAAGAAGTGGAACGCCGAGCTCGTGTCGTACTACGGCGCGACCTCGCAGGCGCTCCGCGATCTCGTGCGCTGGGCCGAGGACGGCATCGCGCCCGCCCCGGGCACCACCTACGAGTTCACCGCCGACGGTGGCCTCGTGCTGCCGGAGACGGCCGAGGCGCGCGGCGGCGTGCAGCCGCTCGTGTCGGTGACCGCCAACGGCGCCGCGAGCGCCCAGGTCGAGGTCGGTGAGGCCGTCCGCCTCGAGGGGACTGCCGTGCAGCCGCCGGGCTCGGGGTCGGTCATGTGGGGTGAGTGGGACTTCGAGGGCACCGGGCGCGGCATGCAGCGGGTGGCCGCCGAGACCGACGGCGAGCGCCTGACCCTCGAGGCGACGCACGCGTACAACGAGCCGGGCACGTACTTCGTGACCTTCCGGGCGGGCGGTCACCGCGACGGCCTGAAGGGCGAGGGCCTCGCGGTCGAGAACCTCGCCCGCGCCCGGGTGGTGGTCGCGGGGTAGACCCGCCGATCAGCGCCTCGAGCGACTGCACGACGACGACGCCCGCCGGGAGCTGCTCCTGCTCGGGTTCACCCGAGGCCGAGGGTCAGGCCGATCGTGTGCCCGCTGCGGCGGCTCTCGACCGGGCCCACGCGCTCGAGCATGCGGCGGACGTGGTGCGCGTCGGCGAGCGTGTCCGCGGTCAGCGTGTCGAAGCCGGCGTGGCGCGCGCGCTCCACGATCACGTCGAGCATCTCGGTGCCGATCCCCCTCCGCTGCTCGGCGTCCTCGACGAGGAGCCCGACCTCGCCAGTTCGGGTGCCGTTCCGGAACAGGCTCGCGAGCCCGACGATCGCGTCGGTGCGCTCGTGACGGGCGACCCACGACCACTGTCCCGACCCGGGCGCGAGCACGTCGCTGAGGTGGCGCGAAGGGAAGATGCGCACGGGTGACAGGAACCGTTGGTAGCGCGTCCGCGTGCTGCAGCGCCGCCACATGGCGAGGAGCGAGAGCGCGTCCTCGGTCTCCGGTGGCTCCAGGCAGACACTCCGGCACGGGATAGTCGCGTTGACCATGCGTAAGGTACGCCTGGGGTGGCCGGCTGGATTGCGCTATGCCCCCCGCTCCATGTTCAGCAGGCCGTCCGGGCCCCGCCCGGTGACCCGGTCGACGTCGACGACGACCGCGACGCCGCGTCGGTCGGGGTCGATCGCCTGCTCCCGCTCGGGGCTGTGGTCGAACACGAGGTCACGCACCCCCGGGTCGGCCTCGACGTGGCCCCGGCCCTGGATCTGGTAGTTCGCGCGCGTGCCCGGGTCGCTGTACAAGAACGTGAGACGCTGGTTGTGGTCGAGCGCGGTGACGAGGCCGCCTCCCGGATCGCGGATCCAGAGCGCGACCTGGTCGGCGCCGAGCACCTGGGTCGTCCCGCGGAACGAGAGCTGCGGCTGCCCGTGGCCGTCGACGTACGCGACGATCACCGGCGTCCCGTTGTCGAGCGCGCCGTCGATGGCGGTCGCGAGCTCCCCTTCGAGCGCGACGGCGCTGGGCGGTGGCGGCGCGGCGGGGGTGAGCTGCTGGCGCAGCTCCGCGATCCGGCCGCCGTCGTCGAACCGGAACGTCAGCGTCGCGCTGCCGAGCACTGCGCCCGGCGGGAAGGTCGCCGACACCCGGACGGTGTCGCCGTCCGCCACCGGCTCGCTCCACGTGCCGGTGCCGAACAGCGCTTGGACCGCGCGGAGACCGCCGAGCACCGCGTCCGGTCCACTGCCGCTGCCGAGCGGTGACTTGAGGACCACGTCGGGCGCGAGCGCGTCGGTGAGCGCCGCGAGGGCTGCGTCGCCCCCCGTGGTCGCCGATGCGAGGTAGTCGCGAACGGCCTGGTTGCTGACGGTCATCTCGGGCTCCTCCTCACCCGCACTCACCCGCCGGGATCCTGGTGGGCCAGGACCTCGATCCACGGGTCTTCTAGCAGTGTCCCGACGTCTCGGCCAGCCGGCGAGCGAGGTAGCGCCGCTCGGCGTCGGTCGTGGCGAGCTCGGTCGCGTCGCGGTACGCGTCGGCAGCCTCCGCGTCGCGCCCGAGGCGCCGCAACAGGTCGGCGCGCGTCGCCGCGAGCAGGTAGTAGCGCGAGAGCGCGCCCGACGCGTCGAGCTCGTCCACGATCGCGAGGCCCGCCTCGGGCCCCTCGGCCATGGCCACCGCGACCGCCCGGTTCAGCGCGACGACGGCCGTGGGCACGAGCTCCTGCAGGCGCCCGTACAGGCCGGCGATGTAGACCCAGTCGGTCGCGTCCGCGTCCGGCGCGGTGGCGTGGCACGCGGCGATCGCGGCCTGGAGCTGGTACGGGCCCGGGCGTCCCCGGCGCAGCGCCCGTTCGAGCACGAGCGTGCCCTCGGCGATGGCGTCGTGATCCCAGGTCCCTCGGTCCTGGCGCTCGAGCGGGACGAGGTCGCCGGCGTCGTCGATCCGGGCGACGCGCCGTGCGTCGTGGAGCAGCACGAGCGCGAGCAGGCCGAGCACCTCCGGCTCGTCGGGCATGAGCTCGCTCAGCGTGCGCGTGAGGCGGATCGCCTCCGCGCACAGCCCCTCCCGGATGAGATCGGCACCCGCGGTGGCGCTGTAGCCCTCGTTGAACATGAGGTACAGCACCGCGAGCACCGCGCTCGTGCGCTCGGGCAGCTGGTGGTCCGGCGGGACGCGGTAGGGGATCGCGGCGTTGCGGATCTTCGTCTTGGCGCGCACGAGGCGCTTCGCCATGGTCGGCTCGGGGACGAGGAACGCCCGTGCGATCTCGGCGGTCGTGAGCCCCGCGAGGGTGCGCAGGGTCAACGCCACCTGGGCGTCGAGCGGCAGTGCGGGGTGGCAGCACGTGAAGATGAGGCGCAACCGCTCGTCCCCGATCGGCCCCTCGTCCCGACCATCGCCGCCATGACTCCCGGATGTTCCCTGCAACGCGACCTCGCGGTACTTCGCGGCGCCCGTACGCGCCCGGCGCAGCCGGTCGACGGCGCGGTTGCGCGCCGTGGTGGTGTGCCACGCGCCGGGGTTGCGCGGGACGCCGTCGCGGTGCCATCGCTCGATCGCGCTCGCGAAGGCGTCCTGCGCGCACTCCTCGGCGAGATCCCAGTCGGCGGTCTGGCGGATCAGAGTGGCGACGACGCGTCCCCACTCGTCGCGGAAGGCCTGGGCGACTGCGGCCTCGACGTCGGGGGCTACATCTCCCAGGTCGGCCTCACCTCGATCGTGCCGTGACGCGCGCCCGGGATCTTCGAGGCCACTTCGATCGCCTCGTCGAGGTCCTTGCAGTCGACGAGATAGTACCCACCGATCTGCTCCTTGGTCTCGGCGAACGGGCCGTCGGCGGTGAGCACCTCGCCGTCGCGCACCCGCACCGTGGTGGCGTCGCTCGTGGGCCGCAGCCGGTTGCCACCGGCCAGCACGCCCCGCTTCCCCATCTCCTCGCCGAACGCGGCGTACTCCTCGAGTCGGGCCGCGTCCTCCTCCGGGACCACGCTCTCGTCGTTGGCGATCAGCAACAGGTACTGCACGGTGTGCTCCTCTCGGTTGGTCCGTCGTCACGCCTACGACGAACGCAGGATTCCGAGATGGACAGCTCCGCCGGAGAACATTTGGGAGACCGGGACCAGACGGCCGACGCGGTACCACCCGGCACGGGTTAGCGTCGGCCGGGTGGAGGAGCTCGCGGGCGCGGTGGCGGCCGTCACCGGGGGAGCGAACGGGATCGGCCGCGCCGTCGCGACCGAGCTCGCGCGGGAAGGGATGCACGTCGCGCTGGCCGACATCGAGGAGGACGACCTGGCGGTCGCCGTCGACGAGCTTCATGCGCTCGGGGTTCCGGCGATCGGAGTTCCGACCGACGTCCGCCGCCTCGAGGAGGTCACCGCGTTCGCCGAGCGCGTCGACCGCGAGCTGGGTCCCGTGCGGCTCCTCGTGAACAACGCCGGCCTCGGGCTGATCGAGCCGATCGTGTCGACCACCGACGAAGACTGGCACTGGATCATGGACGTCAACTACTTCGGCGTGCTGCACGGGGTGCAGGCCTTCCTGCCCGGGATGCTGCAGCTCGAGGGCGAGCGCCACATCATGAACGTCGGCTCGATGGCGGGCATGGTCACCACGCGCGACCTGGCGGGCTACAACGCCTCGAAGTTCGCCGTGGTCGCGCTCACCGAGGCAATGCGCGAGGAGCTCGCCGACCAGGGCATCGGCGTGTCGCTGCTCTGCCCCGGCGTCGTGGGCACGCGCATCATGGGGCGCTCGCGCAAGTTCCGCTCCCGACAGAGTCGCCCGGCCGCGCCGCTCGGCCGGGCGCCCGAACGCGGCGACTGGGAGGCCGTCCGCGTCGTCCCTCCCGACGCGGTCGCACGCCTCGTGCTCCGCGGCATCCGCGGGAACGACCTCTACCTCTTCACCCACCCAGAGGAACGTGACCGCGTCGCTTCCCGTTTCGACCGGATCCTCGCCGCTTTCGAGCGCGACGCCGCGGGCGAGGACGGCCCCTGACCCGGCGCATCACCGGACGAGCCGTGCGTGCGTGCGGTGTGGTGGAGTGACGCGATGACGCAGCAATGGGACCCGGCGACGTACGCGACGAACGCGGCGCACGTACCGGCCCTCGGGCGTCCGGTCGTCGACCTGCTCGCGCCGCAACCAGGTGAACGGATCCTCGATCTCGGCTGCGGTGATGGCACATTGACGGCGGCCCTCGTCGAGGCCGGCGCGGAGGTGATCGGCGTCGACCGGTCGGCAGCGATGGTCGAGGGAGCCCGCGCCAAGGGGATCTCCGCCCAGGTCGGCGACGCGACCGCGCTGCCGTTCGTCGGCGAGTTCGACGCGGTCTTCACCAATGCCGTCCTCCACTGGGTCGGCCACCCCGAGGAGGTGGTCCGCAGCGTGGCGCGTGCGCTGCGGCCCGGCGGCCGCTTCATCGGGGAGTTCGGCGGGATCGGCAACACCGCTGCGATCGGGGTCGCGCTCGTCGCGTCGCTCGAGCGGATCGGCGTCGACGGGATGGCCCGGTGGCCGTGGTACTACCCCGATGCCGACGCGTGGGAGGCGGAGCTCTCCCGTGGCGGGTTCGAGTGCCGCACGGTGACGATCATCCCGCGGCCGACGCCGCTCCGCGGCTCCATGGCCACGTGGTGCGAGACGTTCGCGCAGCCGTTCCTCGTCGGCCTGAGCGACACCGATCGCGCGGCGGTGCTCGCCGATGTCGAGCGGCGACTGCGTCCCGTGCTGCTCGCGGCCGACGGAACCTGGGTCGCCGACCACATCCGGCTGCGCTTCGCCGCGGTCCTGCGCTGACCCGGCTGGCGGCCGGTGACCGCACCCGTGGTCAGCCGCTGAGGTTGCGGTCGAACAGGGCGAAGATCCGCTCGTAGTGCCGTTCGCACGACGCCTTGTCGTAGGCACCCGCACGGCTCGGGAACGCGAAACCGTGGTGCGCACCCGGATACCACTCCACCCGCGCGTTCACTCCGTTGTCGGCAAGGTGCTGCTCGAGCCCGTCGACCATCTCCTTCGGCGCGTACTCGTCGAGCTCGGCGCACGCGAAGTAGAGCTCGCCGGTGACGGCGGGCGTGAGCTCCTGCGGTGAGCCCTTGCCGTGCAGCCGCACCCCGTACACCGATGCCGCCGCCTTGATGCGCTCCGGGAACATCCCGGCCATCGCGTACGCGTACGGTCCGCTCATGCAGTAGCCGACCGCGCCCACGCGCTGCGCGTCGGCAGCGGGATCGGCGTCGGCAACGTCGAGCAGCGCCTTGGTGTCGGATCCCACCTTGTCGTAGTCGAGCGACACCATGAGCTCCCGCATCCGCTCGCCCCTGTTCGCGAAGTCGGCGGTGGCGTCGAACTCGCGCGCGAGCCGGTAGTACATGTTCGGCAGCATCACGTAGTAGCCGACGCTTCCGATGCGTCGCGCCATGTCGTGGAGCTCCTCGCGCTTGCCGGGCGCGTCCATGTAGAACAGCACGACCGGATGCGGCCCGCCCTCCTCGGGATGGGTGATGAACGTGTTCATCTCCCCGTCTGCTGTGGTGATGTCGAGCTCCCGGTCGATCATGGCCGGGACTCTACCCATCGCTGCCGCGGGCCGGTCCGGGACGCTCGAGATGCCGTGCCGGCGGTCCCGTGTAGCGGGGCAGCATCGACGGCGGAAGGGGGCCCTTCAGCCGCGATCCGCTCGTCTTCTCCTCCCAGGCGTGCGCGAGCACGCCGACGGCGCGGCTCAGCACGAACAGCCCGCGCCCGAGCGCCGGCTCGACGCCGAGCGCGCAGAACACGACCGCGGTGACGCCGTCGATGTTCATCGGCAGGGGAGTCCCGACCGCGAGGCCGAGCTCCCGCTCGACGGCGAGCCCGATCGCGACGAACCCCTCGTCCACGCCCGGACCCGCTTGCGCCCGCACGGCTTGCAGCAGCGGGGCCACCCGCGGATCCACCGGATGGAACCGGTGCCCGAACCCGGGCACGAAGCGGTCGCGTCCGCGGCTCGCGGTGACCGCGTCGCGCGCCGCATCGGTGAGCCGCGCCCCGCCCGCAACCGCGCGGCCCACCTCGAGGTAGAGCTCCATGCACTGCTCGCCGGCACCGCCGTGCACGTCGCCGAGCACGTTGACGCCGTTGGCCACCGCGCTGTTCAGCCCGACCCCGGTCGTCGCCGCCATCCGGGCGGACGCGATCGACGGTGCCTGCGGCCCGTGGTCGACCGACGCCACGAGCGCCGCCTCGAGGAGGCGGGCCTGGTTGGGCCCGGGAAGCTCCCCGCGCAGCAACAGCCAGATCATCTCGACCAGCCCGACGCGGCCGATGAGCTCCTCGACCGGATAGCCGCGCAGGCGGATGACGCCGGGAAGGATCTCGACGATCGACGTCGCCCACCACTCCTCCGGGTCCGTCGTCGGCTCGTCCGCCATCTGCTACACCACCCCGTCCCGTCGCAGCGTCGTGAGCTCGTCGGCGCGGCCGGTGCCTGCGAGCACGGCCTCGACGTCCGCACCCAGCTCGGGCGGTGGGCTCGGCGCAGCGGCGGCGCGCCCGTCGACCCGGAAGCCGGCGGTGACGACGCGCAACGGGCGATCGGTTCCCGGCACCGTGCCGACCTCCGCCACCACCTCCCGCGCCGCGACCTGCCCGAGCGCCAACGCGACAGGGACGGTCAGGACCCGCGCCGCGGGCACCCCGAGCGGGTGCAACAGGTCCTCCCACTCCAGCGCGGAGCGGGTGCGGAACGCGGACGTGAGCTCGGCGGCAAGGGCCTCACGATTCACCAGCCGGGCGGCGCGCGACGCGAACCGGGGGTCGGCGGCCAGATCGGGGCGCCCCACGGCACGGCAGAGTGCCTCGTACTGGCGGTCCTCGTTCGCGGCGACGTTGAGCAGGCCGTCCGCGGTCGCGAACGAACCCGACGGGCTCGCAGTCGCGTTGTCGTTGCCCATGCGCTCGGGGGGTGCTCCCGCGATGAGCCAGTTCGATGCAGCCCAACCCATCGCGGTCAGCGCGCTGTCGAGCAGCGACACGTCGAGCACGGCGCCCTCGCCGGTGGCCGCCCGCCGCGCGAGCGCGCCCGCGATGGCGAAGCAAGCGGTCATGCCGCCGAAGGTGTCGCAGATCGGGAAGCCGACGCGCGTCGGCTCGCCGTCGGCGGTGCCTGTCGTGGACATCATGCCGGAGAGACCCTGGACGATCTGGTCGTACGCCGGACGCTCCGCCATCGGCCCGTTGGCGCCGAACCCCGAGATCGCGCAGTAGACGAGCCTGCGGTTGATTGCGTGGAGTTGCTCGGCGCCGAATCCGAGCGATGCGAGCACGCCGGGACGGAAGTTCTCGACCAGGACGTCCGCGTCCCCGACGAGATCACGGAAGATCGCCTTCCCGCGGTCGTCCTTCAGGTCGAGCGTCATCGAGCGCTTGCCCCCGTTCTGCGCGAGGAAGCTCGCGCCCGCGCCACGCTCGTTGAGCGCCCGGTCGGCCCCGAGCCGCCGTGCGAGGTCGCCGCTGCCGGGCACCTCGACCTTCAGCACCTCCGCACCCTGCAACGCGAGCTGATAGGTGCAGAACGGCCCCGCGAGCACGTTGGTGAGGTCGAGCACCCGTACCCCGGCCAGCAGGCCCGGCCCCGGGTCGCCGAGTTCCATGGCGTGCAGTCTGGCGCGGCTCCCCGGCTCGCCGGGAGAACGGCGCGCTCGACGCGGCCTAGAGTCCCCGCGCATGGAGGCGTCGGCGCGGGTCCCGTTGGGTGCGACCGGCGTCGAGGTCACGCGGCTGAGCCTCGGGTGCGGCCCGTTCGGCGACATGTACGCGCCGGTCCCCGACGACCAGGCGGTCGCCACCGTCCACCGCGCCCACGAGCTCGGCCTGCGCTACTTCGACACCGCCCCGCTCTACGGGGTCGGGAAGTCGGAGCGGCGCCTCGGGCTCGGACTGCGCGACGTGCCCCGCGCCGACGTGACGGTGTCGACGAAGGTGGGGCGCCTGCTCCAGGACGACGACGGCACGATTCCACCGACCTTCGACTACACGCCCGACGCGGTCGTCCGTTCCCTCGAAGGGAGCCTCGAGCGCACCGGGCTCGACCGCTTCGACATCGTCCACGTGCACGACCCGGAGCGCCACGTCGACGAAGCGCTCGCCGACGCGTTCCCGACCCTGCGGCGGCTGCAGGCCGAGGGCACGATCAGCGCGGTCAGCTGCGGCACCAACTTCTCGGCTCCGCTCGCGCGATTCGTCGCCGAGGGAGTCGTCGACTGTGTGCTGCTGGCGAGCCGTTACACGCTGCTCGACCAGTCGGCGCTCGACGACCTGCTGCCGTTGGCGCACGATCGCGGCGTGCCCGTGATCGCTGCGAGCGTGTTCAACAGCGGCGTGCTCGCCGATCCCGAAGCCGACCCGGCGTTCGTCAACTACTTCTACCGTCCGGTCGTCGACGAGATCATGACGCGCGTGCGCGAGATTCGCGACGTCTGCCGACGCCATGGCGTGCCGTTGCGCACCGCCGCGCTCCAGTTCCCGATGACGCACCCCGCGGTTGCGACCGTGCTCGTGGGCTGTCGATCCGCCGAGGAGATCGCCGCGAACGTCGCCGACTTCGAGGCCGCGATCCCGACCGCGCTGTGGAGCGAGCTGGCCGAAGCGGGCCTGCTGCGGCCCGACGCGGTCCCCGCCGGGACCTGAGCTCTTCCGCGCTCAGCCCTCCTCGGCGATCGTCGCGATCTGGCGCGCGAGGAACGCCTCCGGATCGCGGGCACGCGCGACGAGGACGTGGTGCAGCTCGGGATGCGTGAGCAGCAGGAACCGGTCGCCGAGGATCGCATCGCGCACCTGCTCGCCCACCACCTCCGGTGCCAGCGCGACCAGGTTGTTCCCCGGGCCGCGCATGCGCACCGGCGGCCCCGAGAATGTCACGAACTGCCCGATGTTGGTGGACACCGGCCCCGGGCACAGGCAGGTGACGCCGATCCCCTGGGGACGCAGATAGAGGGCGAGGGCCTCCGAGAGCGCGATGACGGCTCCCTTGGTCGCGGAGTACGGGAGGCGCTCGTATGCGTAGGCGAACAGCCCCGCGGTCGACGCGGTGTTGACGATGTGCCCGCTCCGCTGCTCCAGCAGCAGAGGGAGGAACGTCGCGTTGCTGCGGACGACCGAGAGGAGATTGGTGCTGATCGTCCGCTCCCACTCCGAGAGCGGGATGTGCTCGGGCAGGCCGGCCGCGATCACACCCACGTTGTTCATGACGATGTCGACGCGCTCGAACTGCTCGAGCGCGAGGTCGCGCGCGGCGTCGAAGTCGGTCTGCGTGTTCACGTCGAGCGCGGTCCCGATGCACCTGACACCACGCGTCGACGCCTCCTCGGCGACCGCGGTCGCGCGCGCTGCATCGAGATCGGTCACGACCACGTGCGCGCCCGCGCCCGCCAGCGCCAGCGCGGTGCCCCGCCCGATCCCGCTCCCGCCACCGGTCACCACCGCCACTTTGCCCAGGAGCGTGTCCATGGCCGCAGACGGTAACCCTTGACGGTGCTTTCCGGATTGTGCAACTATTTCCACATGCCTGCACGGTTGCCGGCGCCGTCGGCGACGCCCGACGAGCTCGTGCCGCTGCTGACGGCACTGGCCGAGCCGACCCGCCTCGCGGTCGTGGTCGAGCTGGGGCGGGGCCCGCGGCGAGCGGGAGAGCTCGCGCACGACCTGGGCGTGGCGCCGCCGGCGATGAGCAAGCACCTCAAGGTGCTCCTCCGCGCCGGCGTCGTCGCCGACGAGCGCACGCCCGACGACGCCCGGGTCCGGCTCTTCCGGCTCCGCCCCGAGTCGGTCGTGGGGTTGCGCGCCTGGCTCGACCAGCTGCAGGCACTCTGGGACGAGCAGCTCCAGTCGTTCAAGCGCCACGTGGAGGGCCGGCGATGACCGACGGCGACACCGTCACGTCCGACGTCGTCGTCGCGGTCGACCCGACGACCGCGTTCCATGCGTTCACCGCGGAGATCGATCTGTGGTGGCGGCGCGGGCCGATCAACTTCTGGTCCGACGCGCACCGCGTGGTCGAGATCCGTTGCGAGGCCGGGGTCGGCGGCCGGATCGTCGAGGTGCTCGACGACCACTCCGGCGACACCGTGTTCGAGCGCGCGCGCGCATCACGGCGTGGGAGCCCCCGGCGCGTCTCGCGTGGGAGAGCGCGAACGACGACGTCACCACCGAGGTCACGTTCCTCCCGGTCGAGGGCGGCACCCGGGTCACCGTCGAGCACCGGATCCCGGTCGGCGGCGTCGACCAGGGCGGCACCGCATGGAGCCGGGTCGTCCCCAAGTGGTTCGGGCCCTGGGTGGCGGCTCGTGATCGCGCGCCCCACGAGCAGCGCGACGTCGCGCGACTGATGCTCGGCGTGTACTACCGGCGTCCCGCGGCGGCCGCGCGTTGGCTGGCCGACGCGTTCGGGTTCACACCCGACGGCGACCTGCCGACGGGGGACGACCCGCTGCCGCGCACCGGGTACGGGCACCCGTGGATCGAGTTCCGTGTCGGCAACGCGCTGCTGCACGTGTTCCCGCTCGACGAGCCGGCCGGCGACGGACCGGTCCTGCACACCCACGTGCCGTGGGTGTACGTCGACGACCTCGACGCGCACTACGCGCACGCCAGGGCCAGTGGCGCGGTCATCGTGGAGGAGCCGCACCCCTACCCCGGTTCCCTGGTGTACGTGGCCGACGATCCCGAGGGCAACCGCTGGCAGTTCTCGCAGGCCCGTGTGACGCAGTGGTAGACGCCAGTGGTAGACGATGGGTGCTGCGTCCCGCCGGGGAGGAACCGATGGACAGGCCGCTTCCAGTCGTCGACGACACCAACCGCTACTACTGGGACGCCGCCCGCGATCACCGGTTGGTGATGCTGCGGTGCGGCGCCTGCGGGCACTGGGTGCACCCTCCGAGCGCGTTCTGTCCCGAGTGCCGGACCGGTGAGCTGTCGCCGGCGGAGCTGAGCGGCCGCGGACGCGTCTACAGCTGGTCGGTGATGCGATCGCCCGGGAACCCCGGGTTCGACGACCGCATTCCCTACGCGGTGCTCGTCGTCGAGCTCGACGAGCAGCCGGGCCTGTTCACGATCGGCAACATCGTCGACTGCGACCTCGACGACATCGAGATGGGGATGCAGCTCGACGTGACGTTCGAGGACGTCACCCACGAGATCACGCTCCCTCAGTGGCGACCGGCACGCGGAGACCGTGCCGTCGGCGCGCGGTCGTGAGCAACGCGCTGCGCGACCGCGCGGTCATCGTCGGTGTCGGGCACTCGCCCTGCTCGAAGGATCTGGGCGTGCCACCCGAGGCCTTCACGCGGTCGACGTGTCTCGAGGCCGTCGCCGACGCCGGGCTCGAGCCCGGCGCCATCGACGGCATCGCGGCGATGGGCAGCGAGGGCGAGCCCTCGCCGCTCCAGATGATGCAGATGCTCGGGCTGCCCGGCCTGAGCTGGTACGGCGGTGCGCTCGGGGGCGGCGTGGGGCCGAGCGTGGTGGCCAGCGCCGCGGTGGCGGTGGCCGCCGGCGTGTGCGAGACCGCGCTCGCGTACCGCACCATGACCGCGCCCCGACCGGGGAGCGGGACCTACAACTACATGGGCGCGTTCGCGGGGGCGAGCGGCAACGCGTCGTTCACGCTGCCGTACGGCCTCGGCGTGTTCATGCAGTACTTCGCTCCGTGGTACCAGCGGCGGCGCAAGATCGACGGCGTGACCGACGAGCAGATGGGCGCCTACGTGGTGGCGATGCGCGACAACGCGTCGCGCAACCCGCACGCGGCCCTGAACCGGCCCATCACCATGGACGACTACCTCGCGTCGCGCTTCGTGTGCGAGCCGCTCCGGCTGTTCGACTGCGACCTTCCGGTCGACGTGTGCGGAGCCGTGGTCGTGACCACGCCCGAACGCGCGCGGGATCTCGCTCGCCCTCCGGTCTACGTCGCGGGGGTGTCGACCGGCACCGGGCCGCGCCCCGACATGATCTTCTGGCACGACTACGACCAGAGCGCGTACGCCTGGGCCGCGAAGCGGATCTGGGACAACGCGGGTTTCGGGCCCGCCGACGTCGACTTCGCCATGCTCTACGACGGCTTCGCGCCGCTCGTGCTGTACGGCCTCGAGGAGCTCGGCTTCGTGCCCAAGGGTGAGGCCGGGCGGTTCCTCGGCGACGGCGGGCATCTCGCCACCGGCCGGCTCCCGCTCAACCCGCACGGCGGGAACAACAGCGAGGGCCGGAGCCACGCGATCGGCCACGTGGTGGAGGCCACGCTCCAGCTCCGGGGCGAGGCGGGCCCCCGTCAGCTGCCGGACGCGCACGCGACGGTCGTCAACGGCGGCGCGATCACCTTGTCGGGCGCGCTGGCGCTGCACAACTGATGCCGCGCGCCGTCGCGTGCCCCGAGTTCGGCATACTGTGCCGAACTCGGCGCCTGCGTGAGGAGCAGTCATGAGCGACACCGCCACCCGGCCGGCCCACGTGCCCGAGGAGCTCGTGCGCCGGTTCGCCTTCGACTTCCGGGGGCCGGTCGACGACATCCATCCCCGTCTCGACGCGCTCCGAGGGGAGGGACGGGTCCTGTGGCTCGAGACCGGCATGGGCGTCGGCTACGGCGGGCTCGCGCGGGGCGCGTGGCTCTTCACGCACGCCGACGACATCCGCGCCGCCTTGCAGGCGCCCGACATGTTCTCGAGCGAGCACCACGAGCTCGGTGACGGGGCCGAGGAATTCATCCCCCGAATGATCCCCATCTTCATGGATCCCCCGGATCACACGAAGTTCCGTCGGATCCTCAACCCGCTCTTCTCGCCCGCGGTGATCGCGACGATGGAGGAGAGCATCCAGACGAGGATCACCCGGCTCGTCGACGGGATCGCGCCCCGCGGCGAGTGCGACTTCGTGCAGGAGATCGCGGTGCAGTTCCCGACTCGGGTGTTCACCTCGTGGTTCGGCCTTCCCGAGGAGGACACCGACCGGTTCGTGGACATGGTGTCGACGCAGCTCCACGGCAGCAACGACGAGGAGCGGATGGCCCCGTCGGCCGGCGCGATGGAGGCGCTCGCGACCCTGGTCGGTGCCCGGATGGCGGAGCCGACCGGCGACCTCATGAGCCAGATCGTGCGCCAACCCGTCGACGGCCGCGCGCTCACGTTCGAGGAGCTCATGAGCATCGCGGTGCTGCTGTTCCTCGCCGGCCTCGACACCGTCGCGGCCGCGCTCTCCTTCTCGTTCTGGTACCTGGCGCAGTCGCCTGCCAACCGTCGCGCGCTCGCGACCGGCGCGGTGCCCGCGCCCAAGGCGGTGGAGGAGATGCTGCGACGCCACTCGTTCGTGAGCCCGCCCCGACGCGTGGCCCACGACCTCGAGTTCGCCGGCGTGGCGATGAGGGAGAACGACCCGGTGATCATCATGCTCCCGCTCGCGAGCCGCGATCCCGACGAGTACGCCGACGCCATGTCGGTGCACCTCGACCGCGACGGCAACCGCCACTACGCGTTCGGCGCCGGGCCGCACCGGTGCGTCGGCTCGCACCTCGCCCGGCTCGAGATGCGCCTCGCCTTCGCCGCCTGGCACGCTCGGATCCCGGAGTACGAGCTGGCGGGCGACGCCCTCGGCTACGGCGGTACCGTGATGGGCGTGTCCACTCTCCCTCTGCGCTGGTCATGAAGGTCATCCTCAACAAGGCGGCGTGCAGCGGCCACGGCCGCTGCTACTCGTTGGCACCCGAGGTGTTCGAGGCCGACGAGGAGGGCAACAGCGTCCTCCGGTTCAGCGAGGTGCCCCCCGAGCTCGAGGACAAGGCGCGCATCGGCGAGCAGAACTGCCCCGAGCGCGCGATCACCATCGAGGAGTAGCGCCGGCGCTCCCTGCGCTCACTCCCGCGGGTCTGCGCGCGCCACCGTGGGAGGCGGTCCTCCCCGCGCTCAGAGGCCCGACACGAGATCCAATCCGTCCCACGCGGCGCGCTCCGCGGCGAGGGGGTCGTTGTCGAGCCGGCACTCGTGGTCGAACACCATCGTCGGGCGGCGCACCGGGTCGTACACGGGCCACTCCGGGATCGCGGCGTTGGCCGGGTCTCCCGTACGGGCGAACGCGAGCCAGGTCTCGCTCATCGCGTCCGCCACGAGCTGCGCCTTCTCGTCCTTCTGCGCGATGGGGTCGCGCGGCAGGTTGTCGAACACGAGGGAGACCTCCACCGAGTGGCCGGCCTTGATCCGGCCGTCGCCCATCGGGCTCTCCCACTCGAACAGGTACACGTACGCCGGTGTCCCGGTCGCGAGGTGTCGCTCCGCCTGCACCAGCGACGGCACGCGGAAGCGGTCGCTCGTCATCGCGACGGCGAGGTCGGTCGGCGACCAGTCGGGGTGCAGCGCCCGGTACCGGTCGAAGAGCGTGTCCGCGTCCTTCCCGACCGACTGCGCGACGCGGCGCGCGGTCGCCTCGTCCATGGTGCCGAACTCCGGGTGGGTGAAGAGGAAGAGCGTCATCTCGTCGCGGTTGGTGCCGATCATCAGCGGCACGCCCGCGGCCGTCGGCGCCGCGTCGGGGTGGTACGGGTGGCGCGGGAGCACGGTGCCGTCGACCACCGGCCCGAAGCCATGGCCGTTGCCGCGGAACGCGGCGCCCGCGATCGCCTGCTGTGCCTCGACGACCGCCTCGAACGGCCGCGCGCGTAGGTTGTCGACGGTCTCGGCCTCCAGGTGCTCCATCAGCGCGCGGGTGGCCGCGCTCGCGGTCTCGGCGGTGATCGAACGGACGCCGGGCCCGCTCATGACGATCGCACGGTGGAACAGCCCTGCCGCGCCGGGCATCGCGAGCAGCGTGCTCACCTTCATGCCGCCGCCCGACTCGCCGAAGATGGTGACGTTGCCGGGATCCCCACCGAAGCCAGCGATGTTGTCGCGCACCCACTCGAGCGCGGCCTGGATGTCGAGCATCCCGTTCGTCCCCGACGACGCGAGCGCGGGATCGAGCTCACCGAGGTGCACGTAGCCCAGCGCGCCGAGCCGGTGGTTCACCGTGACCACGACCGCGTCACCGCGTCGCGCCAGCCGCTCGCCGCTCGTGACCGGGTTGGCGCCGCTCCCCGCGGTGAAGCCGCCACCGTGCAGCCACACGAGCACCGGGCGGCGAGCGCGGTCGAGCCCCGACGTCCACACGTTGAGCACCAGGCAGTCCTCGCCCATGGGCATCGGCTTCGCCGTGCCCATCGTGGCCTTCATCTCGTCGGGGATCGGCATGCTGTCGACCGGCTGGGGCGAGGGGAGCCCGTAGCGCATGCACTCCCGTACGCCGGTCCACGGTTCGGGCGACACGGGTGGGAGGAACCGACGCGCGCCTCCCGTCGACCCGCCGTAGGGCACGCCGCGGAACAGGCGGATCCCCTCGCGGTCGACGCCGCTGATCTCACCGGCGCTGGTCGTCGCGTGCGGTTCGCTCGTCATCGTCACCCTTTCCCTTCGTCCCCTTCGTCCAGCCCCGGGCAGTCGCCCTGACCTCGTTCAGGAGCCCGCGTCCGTCGGCGCGAAGAACCGCCGGCCGCCTTCCTGCATCTTCGCCACGACGTCGGCGCCGAACTGCTCCTCCAATTGGCGCCCCACGTACGGGGGGCTCACGACGTCGTCGAACTCGTCCCGATTCCCCTGGATGATCACGAGGAGCGCGCCGTCGGTGTCGCCGACGTTGGTGAACGTGCGCACCACGCCCTTGGGGACGTGCACGAAGTCCCACGGCTCGAGCGTCAGCGAGTGCTCGCCCTCGTCGCCCCAGGTGATCGCGAACGTGCCGCGGAGGCAGAAGAACGCCTCCACCGTGTTCATGTGCGCGTGCAGCGCCGGACCGTTGCCGGGACGGCACTCCGCGATCGAGATCGAGATCGCGTCTCCGGCGTCACCGCCGACCAGCTCGGCGAACTGCTGGATGATGCTCCGACCCTCCATCCGGGGCGCCATGTACGAGTAGTTGCGGTCCGCGGTCATGAACTCGGTGACCTCGGCGGGCACGCCGGGCACCGACGGCTTCGGGCGGGGGGTGAGCCCCTTGAAGCGCACGACCCGGGCCTCCATCTCCTTGTTGCTCACCGTGGGCGACTGCATCGTGACCTCCTCGTCTGGCTCGGGCTCATTGTCGACCGCGCGTGGCGGGTCGTCCATTCCGCCGGGGTGTGTCGAAGGGTTCACCCGGACGGATCCCGTCGTTCACGCGCTCCTCGTCTCCCTGTCACCCGGGCGCGCGAGGTTGCCGGGCGGGAGGGACACTCACCAAACGAGAGGAGAGTCGATGCGTTCGATGCTGCGTCGGAGAGGCCTCGCACCTTCCGTGCTGGCCGTTGTCATAGGAGTGTGCGCGCTCGCGCTCGGGCCCGGTGGCGCCACCGCGGGCGCGGTGCCGTCGCCGCCGACGGGCGCGACCACCACGCCCATCAAGCACCTGGTCGTGATCTTCCAGGAGAACGTGTCCTTCGACCACTACTTCGGCACGTACCCCGACGCGACCAACACCGACGGACAGCGGTTCCTGAAGCTCCCGTTCACCGGGCCGGTGAACGGGCTCACGCAGCAGCTGCAACAGAACAACCCGAACGGCACGAACCCTCGGCGCTACGACCCGGCGAACGTCAACGACGTCATCACGTGCGACCAGGACCACAACTACACCGACGAGCAGCGCGCGTTCGACAACGGCGCGATGGACAAGTTCCCGGCCACGGTGGGGAACGGCACGTCCAAGACGCCTGAAGGCGGAACGTGTGTCGCCGGCGACGTCATGAACTACTACGACGGCAACACCGTGACCGCGCTGTGGAACTACGCGCAGCGCTTCGCCATGAGCGACAATTCCTTCGGCACCACGTTCGGCCCCTCGGCTCCGGGCGCGGTCAACCTCGTGTCGGGCGACACCGGCGGGGTCGACACCGCCCATATGGCCCACAACCCCTCGGTCGGCGCCGACGCCGACCTCGTGCCCGATGGCAACGGCGGCTTCTCGCTCACCGGCGACGCGCAGCCCTACTGGGACGACTGCTCGACGCGTGATGCCGTCGCGCTCACCGGAAAGAACATCGGCGACGAGCTGAACGCCGCCGGGGTCTCGTGGGGCTGGTTCCAGGGCGGGTTCCGCCCGAGCACGAGCTACACCGACGCGCTCGCGGCCACCGGTCACTCGGGCCAGGCGACGTCCACGTTCGTGCCCGACGAGTTCAGCGGGCAGTTCAACCAGGCTCCCGCCGCGAATCAAGGGATCTGCAACACCGTCCACGCGATCGGGCCCGCCGAGAACGGCACCGGCCAGTTCGGGTTCAAGGACGACTACATCCCGCACCACGAGCCGTTCGAGTACTACGCGAGCACCTCGAACCCGCACCACCTGACCATCCCGACCGGGACCGACGGCCAGGACACGCCGGCCGGGCTCGCGTCGATCGGGACCGACACCCAACACTCTTCCCCGACGGGTGCGCCCCAGTTCGACACGCCCAACCACCAGTACGACATGAGCGACTTCGACCAGCTCGTGTCGGCCGTCGACCGTCACGCGCTGCCGAACAGCGCACTCCCGGCGGTCAGCTTCCTCAAGGCTCCGGGCATCGACGACGGGCACGCGCAGTACTCGGACCCGCTCGACGAGCAGCACTTCCTCGCCACCGAGATCAACGCGCTGATGCGCACACCGGACTGGGCCCACACCGCGGTGGTCATCAGCTACGACGACTCGGACGGTTGGTACGACCACGTCTACAGCGGCGTGCACAACCCGTCGCACTCGGTCGCCGACGCCCTCACGGGCACCGGCCAGTGCGGCAGCGGAACGCCGCTCGCAGGCGAGCAGGCTCGCTGCGGATACGGCCCGCGTCTGCCGCTGGTCGTCATCTCGCCGTGGGCGAAGTTCGACTACGTCGACCACACGCTGACCGACCAGTCGTCGATCACGCGCTTCATCGAGGACAACTGGGGTGTTCCCCGGATTCCGGGCAGCTACGACAGCATCGCGGGGTCGTTGAACAACATGTTCGACTTCCGCGGGTTCTTCGGCTTCCCGCTGAACGGGCTGCCGCTCTTCATCAACCCGACGACGGGCGAGCCGTCGTTGTTCTGATCACCGCTGCCGGCGCGCGCCGGGCGTGCGTACTCCGCACGCCCGGCGTAGCGTCCTCTCCCGCATGAAATTCGTCGGGCTGACGGGCGGCATCGGGAGCGGCAAGTCGACCGTCGGCTCGCTGCTCGCCGCACGCGGCGCCGACGTGATCGACGTCGACAAGCTCTCCCGCGAGATGCAGCAGCCCGGCCAACCGTTCTTCGAGCAGATCGTGGCGCGGTGGGGGAGCGCGGTGCTCGACGCCGAGGGCCGGCTCGACCGTGCGGCGCTCGGCGAGATCGTCTTCCACGACCGCGCGCAGCTCGGCGAGCTCACCGCGATGGCGGCGCCGCTGACCGAGAACGAGATCGTGCGGCGCGCCTCCCTGCACCTCGGCACGGATCGCGTCGTCGTCTGCGAAGCCGCGATGTACCTGGGCAAGATGTACGGCATGGAGGGCATGATCCTGGTCGACGTGCCCGTCGACGTCGCGGTCGCGCGGCTCCTGTCCGACCGGGGGATGACCGAGGACGACGCACGCGCCCGGATCGCCAGCCAGCTGCCGCGCGAAACGCG
This sequence comes from uncultured Bifidobacteriaceae bacterium, assembly GCA_964505725.1. Classification (GTDB taxonomy): domain Bacteria; phylum Actinomycetota; class Acidimicrobiia; order IMCC26256; family DASPTH01; genus CAVRJC01. The sequence continues at coordinate 33,433 of CAZDJK010000090.1, forward strand.
CATCGAGCACGCCGACTTCGTGATCGACAACGGCGGCGGGCGGGCCGCGCTCGACGCCGCCGTCGACGCCGCATGGGAGTGGATCGCGGGGTTGCCCGACGCGACACCGCACGTGAAGCCCTGACCGATTCATTGTCATGTACGCGCTCCATACGGGCGCGTATCCGACAATGAATCGACGCGCCGGGGCCGCGTCGGGATCACGCGCGTTAGCGTTCCGCGGTCGGACCCGCCGGACGAGGAGCGCAGGCATGGCTGTTGCCACCGACCTCAGGATCGACGTCACGGAGGCCGCGGGGCTGGGCGAGCCGGCCGAGGTGGCCATCACCGTCCACCGACCCGACGGCCCGGTCGGCCAACGCCCGGTCGTCTGCTTCGCCAAGCCCGGGGGCGGCTACTCGCGCGGCTACTTCACCGTTGATCTCCCCGGCCCGGCCAAGGGCTCGCAGGCGGCGTGGCACGCCGATCGCGGCTGGATCTTCGTCTCGGTCGACCACATCGGCGTGGGCGAGAGCACCGTGATCGCCGACCCGGAGCGCCTCGACTACACGACCGTCGCCGCCGGGAGCCAGGCCGCGGAGCAGGAGGTCCTCGAGCGCCTCGCCGCGGGCACGCTGGTCGACGGCCTGGCGCCGGTGGCCGACCCGGTCGTGCTCGGGATCGGCCAGTCGATGGGCGGCTGCATGACCGTCGTCCAGCAGGGCCGGTACCACTGTTACGACGGCATCGGCGTGCTCGGGTACAGCGCGGTCCACACGACGGTGCAGCTGGGTGTCGGCGTGCGCCTCGCCGGCGCCTGGGTGCCGCGCGACATCCGCCCCAGCAGCGGGATCGCGGTGATGCCGCCGATGGCGGTCGACCTGCAGTCGACGGTCGGTCGGGCGGTGGGGGAGGACGCGCCGCCCATGATGGGGTGGGGGTTCCACTACGACGACGTGGATCCCGCGATCGTGCGGGCCGACCTCGACGAGTTCCCCACGCGGCACGGCGACGTCCCGCCGTGGGCCTCGGCGACGCTCCCGCAGTCGGTCGCGTCGTGGTGCATGGCTCCGGGCGCGATCGCGCCCGAGGCCGCGGCCGTGACCTGCCCGGTGCTCCTGGCGATGGGCGAACGCGACGTCATCGCCGATCCCAAGGGAGAGCCGCGGGCCTACCAGTCGACGGCGTCGATCGACTTCTTCGTCTGCCCCCGCATGGGCCACATGCACAACTTCGCCGGCACCCGCGAGCTCTTCTGGGAGCGCATCGAGACGTGGGCGGCGTGGGTGCGCGCGTTCGAAGAGCGCTGAATCAGTCCCGCGGCACCCAGTGGGGGACGCCCACTCCCTCGGCGATGACGTCGACCCCCATCTCCACCGGCAGTCCGCACACGAGCGTGGACTTGTCGACGCCGACGACCCAGCCCGGCACCCGCACCGGCTCGCCCAACGTATCGTCGAGCTCGATCACCGACACGTTGTCGAGCTCGTCGGTCGGGTGCGTGGGCGAGTCGAGCCAGGTGTAGGTGTAGACGGTGCCCGTGCCCGGCACCGGTTGCCAGCTCCACGCGCGCGAGCCGCACACGTAGCACGCGTACGAGACGGGCCAACGGTTGGTGCCGCAGTCGTCGCAGGTGGGGACGGTGAACCGGCCCTCCGCCGCGGCGGTCCAGTGCGGAGCCGTCTCCCCGGTGACCGGCTGCTCGCCCGCGAGCGACATCGACAGCGAGGGGACCATCACCGGTTCGGGCATCAGGCGGCCCTCCGCAGCAGCATGGCGCCCGACGGCGCGGGCGACGATCCGCACACCACGAGCGCGGTCTCGACGCCGGGCTGCTGGTTGGCCGACGTGCCCCGGCACTGGCGCACGCCCTCGAACACGTGCGTCATGCCGTGCAGGTAGACCTCGGAGGTGTTCCCGCCATGGGTGTTGGTCGGCAGTGCACCGCCGGGGCGCAGGTTGCCGTCGGCCACGAACGGGCCCGACTCGCCCTGGGGCACGAAGCCGAAGTCCTCGAGGCCCATGAGCACCATCGGGGTGAAGTGGTCGTAGATCATCGCCACGTCGACGTCGCCCGGGCCCATGCCCGCGTTGCGGTAGAGGTCTTCGGCGATCGTGCGCTGACCTGCCGACACATAGTCGCGCGCGGCCATGTTGTAACTGCCGAACGCACCGAGCCCCCAGCGACGCGGCGCGCCCATGGCGACGGCCGAGAACAGCACGGGCGTCTGGCGCAGGTCGCGGGCGCGCTCGGCGCTGGTGACGAGCACGCAGCAGCCGCCGTCCGCCTCCATGCAGCAGTCGAGGAGCCGGATCGGGTCCGCGATCAGCCGCGAGTTGTTGTGGTCCTCGATCGTAATCGGCGTGCGGAAACGGGCATCGGGATTGTTGACGGCGTAGTCGCGCGTGCTGACCGCCACCTCGCCGAAGTGGTCGATCGTGGTGCCGAACTCGTACATGTGTCGACGGGCCTGCATCGCGAACGTCTGTGCCGGTGTGCGCGCCTCGGGGTACTTCGGCGAGTTGCCGGTCCCCATGCGGCCGAAGCGCGCACCCAGCGGCTGCGTGATGCCGCGCACCACCGCCACGACGTCGGCCTGGCCCGTGGCGACGGCCATCGCGGCGTACAGGTAGGCGCCGCCCATCGCGCCGCCGCCGCCGCCCCAGCCCATCCCGGTGAAGCGCAAGCGCTCCGCGGCGAAAGTCGACGCCATCGTGCCGGGGTCGACCGCGTCGTTCGAGTACGACGTGTACCCGTCGATCTCCGACGGCGAGATGCCCGCGTCCTCGCACGCGTTCACGATCGCTTCCACGACGAGCGAGGTCGTTCCCCGATCGGCGAACTCGCCCCGCCGACCGTACGGCGAATGGCCGAAGCCCACGATCGCGGCGCGGTCGCGGAGCCAGCTTCCTTCGCTCACGACACCACCACCCTCATACATCCAGAATGTCGGCACTGCTGCGTTGCCGCGCGGGCCAGGTCACCCTAACGCGACCGCCGCGGTCGCGACCTTTCCCCGAAGTCCACGATGTGGCACTATCCGACGGCTGCACCCCGACAGCGGGGTGCCCGACGGTGCCGGGGGGACCGGATGCTGGAGCTCAAGTCGATCACCGGCGGGTACGGCGAGACGCTGGTTCTGCGCGACGTCTCGCTGAGCGTGCCGACGGGCGAGGTGGTGGCGCTGCTCGGACCCAACGGCGCCGGCAAGTCCACCACCCTGCGCATGGCTTCAGGGCTGCTGCGGCCGAAGACGGGCCAGATCGTGCTCGACGGCGAGGACATCACCGGCGCCCGGCCCGCCCAGCGCACCCGGCGCGGCATCTGCCACCTGCCCGAAGGCCGTGGGGTCTTCCCGTCGCTCACGGTGCGCGAGAACATCATCCTCTTCTCGCCCAAGGGTGCCGAATCGGACTCGGTCGACCTCGCGCTCGAGGCGTTCCCCGCGCTCGCGCATCGGCGGCGCCAACAGGCGGGGACCCTGAGCGGTGGCGAGCAGCAGATGCTGTCGCTGGCGCGCGCCTACGTGTCACACCCGCACGTCATCCTCGTCGACGAGGCGTCGCTCGGACTGGCTCCCCTCGTGGTCGACGCCATCTTCGAGTTCCTCGCCCGCATGGTGAGCGAGGGCATGTCGCTGCTCCTCGTCGAGCAGTATGTGTCGCGCGCGCTCGCGCTGGCCTCGCAGGTGAACGTGCTGCACAAGGGCGAGATCGTGTTCTCCGGCAAGTCGGACGAGCTCGACGAGGATCGCCTCTTCGCCCTCTACGCCGGCGAGCCCGTCGCGTGACTCCCGCTCGTCGCGCAGGGTCGTGATCCGCCGGCGCCGGGTCAGCCGAGCCGGCTGACCCGTTCGCCGTCGAACTCGTACTCGATCCCGGGGTTGCGCAACCCCTCGGTCTCGCCGAGGCGCTCGATGCGGGCGCGGACCAGGCCGTCGGCGATCTCGACGATTGCCACCGTGCCGAGGCGCGTCGACCACAGGTGCGGGTGCACCGCGCTCCCCGAGTTCACCTGCAGCACGCCGTCGCGCCAGTCGAGACGCTCGAAGTGCGTGTGGCCCGTGATCATGACGTCGGCGTGGCGGCCAACGAGGTACCGGTTGCGGAGCACGTCGATCGGCTGGTCCTCCGGCTCCATGTCGTGCACCATCGCGATGCGGACGCCGTCGACGTCGAGCCACTGCTCGTCGAGCACGCGCGGATCCTCGGGCGCGCCGACGTCGTTGTTCCCCTTCGCGGCGCGGACGGGCGCGATCGCCTCGAGCTGGTCGAGCACCATGGAGTGACAGATGTCGCCCGAGTGGAACACGAGGTCGACTCCCTCGAACGCCACCGCGACCTCGGGCCACACCTCGCGCACCGCGGCGGGCATGTGCGTGTCGGACAGGATGCCGATGCGGAACGAGCTCACGGACCCTCGCCGACCGGGTCGGGCCCGGGCGCGGTCGCGACCGTCGGCTGCAGGTCGCCGAGGTAGGCGGTGCGCACAGCGTCGCTCGCGATCACCTCGCTCGGCGTGCCCTCGAAGATCAACGTCCCGAAGTCGAGCACGGTGACGCGTTCGCACACGTCCATCACCACGCTCATGTCGTGCTCCACGACGAGGACGCCGACCCCGCGCACCTCCACTATCTCGCGGAGTGTCGACGCGAACCGTCGCGAGTCGGTGCGGTCGAGGCCCGCCGTCGGCTCGTCGAGGAGGAGGAGGTCGAATGGACCGCTGAGGCAGCGGGCGAGCTCGACCAGCCGTCGCTGCGCAGCCGAGAGCTCGGCGACGATCTGGTCTGCGAACGGCTCCACGCCGCTCAACGCGATCGCCTCGTCGATCGCGCGCTGGCGCTCGGCCGATCCGTCGCCGCTCGCGAGCAGGTGGTGCAAGGGGTTGGCGCCCGCCTGCGACGCCTCGTTGCCCAACGCGACCGCCTCGCGCACGGTCAACGAGTCGAACAGCTCCGGCTTCTGGAACGTCCGGCCGAGGCCGAGGCGGGCGCGTGAGGCCACTCGCCGGTGCGAGATGTCGGCACCGTGGAACACGATCCTGCCCGAGTTGGGCCGCAGGATGCCGCAGCACGCGTTGAAGAGCGTCGTCTTGCCCGCGCCGTTGGGGCCGATCAGGCCGGTGATGGTGCCCGTGGGCGCCCGGAGGTCCACGGCGTCGAGGGCGACGAGACCGCCGAAGCGCACCGTCAGGCCCTGCACGTCGAGGCCACTGCTCGCGCGACGCGCCGCCGAGGCGTCCCCACCCAGGACGTGCACGCCCGGGGCTGCGACACCCGCGGGTGCACGGGCGGCTGCGGCCGGTGCTGCTTCGGGGGCGGGTGCGCGCGCCTTCTGGCGGGCGACGAGACCGAGGATCACGGTCGCCACCGCCAGCGCGCCGAAGATGAGCTGGGTCCAGTTGGCGGCCTGGAGGATGTCGAGCTTCGCCGGGACGAGGTAGAAGGCGACGGCGGCGGCGAACGCGTACCAGGGGTGCTCGACCCGGAGGACGAACACGACCGCGACGAGCGTCAGTGACAGCGAGGCCGGGAACGCCGCCGGCGTCACGTAGTTGTTGAGCCCGGCGAAGAGGGCGCCCGCGAGCCCGGCCATCGCGGCGGAGACGCCGAACACCACCAGCTTGGTGACCTGGATCGACGTCCCCTGCACCTGGAGCGCGACGGGTGAGTCGCTCATCCCGCGCAGCAGCCGGCCGAGTCGCGTCCGGTCGAGCACGAGGACCACGGCGACGCACAGCGCCACCGCCACTGCCACGAGGACGTAGTAGGCGTCGTCGGAGCTCGCGAACGACGGTCGCGGCGCGACGAGGGAGCCCGAGGTGACCCCGAACATGAGCGTGGTCGGGTAGAAGAGCTGCTGGAGCACGTACCCGAACGCGAGTGTCGCCAGCGCGAGGAACACGCCGGACAGGCGGATCGCGGAGAGCGCCACGATCGTGCCGACCGCGCCGGCGATCACGATCGCGCCGGCGATGGCGAGCAGCCACGGGAAGTGGAGGTTGGTGGCGAGCTCGGCGAACGCGGTGGCCCCGATCGCCGCGAACCCGATCTGGCACAACGACACCAGCCCCGCCGTCTTGAGCAACAGCCCGAGCGAGAGGAACAGCACGACGTAGATCAGCGTGGTGGTGTAGCTCGTGACGCCGAAGCCGGCCCATCCGGGGATCAGCACGACGAGCGCCACGAGCGCGATGCCGAGCACGACGTTGACGGGAAGCGGGAACCGAGGGTCGCGGCTGGCGCGCTGCGGGGTGACCGGCGCGGTCGGCTCGAGCCGGCGGCGGGGGATCACGAGGAGCACCACGAGGAGCACGAGGTAGGGCGTCGCCGAGGGCAGGCCGATGAGCCACGCGGGCCAGCTGCTGTTCACGTATCCCGTGAGCAGCGAGTACGCGATCCCGACGACGAGCCCTCCGACGTACGCGAGCGGCAACGATACGAACATGCCGATCGCGGCGGCGCCGAACGCGGGGACGATCAACGCCTCCACTGTGCCGGGGGAGGCGCCGAACGTCGGCGAGAGCGCGAGCAGCACGCCCGACAGTCCTGCGAAGACGCTGGCGACGATCCAGGCCCACCGCCGCGCCACGACGGCGCGGGTTCCCGACACCTCGAGGAGGTCCGGGTTGGTGACCACCGCGCGCATCGCGAGCCCGATCCGGGCGCGCTTCAGGAAGATCCACAATCCGATGGCGCAGACGAGGGCGACCCCCATGATGATCATCTGGTCCTTGCCCACGTACACGCCGGCGATCAGCACGGTCGAGACCGGCATCGGGGGCGGCGCGAAGTGCGGGTGCGAGCCCGGGAGGTGCGGACCGAGGAGACTCGCCCCCGCCTCGATCGCGAGAAGCAGCCCGACCGTGCCCACGACCTGGTAGGCGGGCGACGCACGGACGAGCAGCCGCCCGAACGGCTCCAGCAGGAGCCCGACCACCGCTCCCACGCCGAACACCGCCAGCACCGAGCTGAGCTCCCACGACCAGCCGCGGTTGACGGTGAAGTAGACGTACGCGTCCACCGCGACGATCGCCAGTGCGCCCTGGGCGAAGTTGAGGATGCCCGACGTGCGGTACGTGAGCACGAGCCCCACCGCGACGAGCGCGAGCGACGAGCCGACGGTGAGGCCGGCGACGATGAAGGTGAGCGCTTCGTTCATCGAGCCGCGCGGTGGCGCGAGGGGTTCATCAGGGCGTCAAGCATGACTCTTGGCAGGGGGTGCCGGTTTCGCGGCCGCAGACAGGTGTATACGTGAGCTTGCACGGACCGCGCCGCTTTCGGCAACACGGCGTGCCGCAACCTACGCGTTGACAAGGGTTCGGGGGTTCGGTACCGTGCCCCGGGCCTCTTCAGGCGTGCGGCGACCGGGGGGTTGGCGTGTTCAATTTCAACGAGATCATGCCGTTCATCATTGCGGGTCTCGTTTCGGGTTCCATCTACGGGCTGTCGGGCACCGGCTTCGTCATCACGTACAAGACGTCCGGGATCTTCAACTTCTCCCACCCCGTGATGGCGGCGGTCGCGGCCTACGGCTTCTACTTCCTGCACTACGACACCCTGTACTTCAACGTGCAGCTGAGCTGGCCGGTCTCGGCCGCCATCACCATCCTCGGCCTCGGGACGCTGATGGGGCTCATCATGGAGCTCGTCGCCCGGGGGCTGGCGCGGGTCGCGACCTCGCTGCAGGTGCTCGCCACCATCGGTCTGGCACTCGGCATCATCGGCGGCCTCGGCCTCTTCTACCAGAACGAGTCCGCGCTGAACGTGCCTCCCTTCCTGCCCCAGAGCACGTTCGGCCTCTTCAACACCAACGTGTCGTGGGACCAGCTGATCCTGTTCGTCTTCGCCGCGACGAGCGTCGCGGGGCTCTACGCCTTCTTCCGCTACGCCCGCATGGGCATGGCGATGCGGGCCGTGGTCGACAACCGTGACCTGGTCGACCTCACCGGCGCGAGCTCCAACACGGTCGCGCGGTACGCCTGGATCATCGGCATGTGGTTCGCGGCCGCATCGGGCGTGCTGCTCGCCCCTCTGTTCCCCTCGCTCTCGGCGTCGCCGTTCTTCTTCTTCTTCCTGGCCTCCTTCGGTGCCGCCGCCCTCGGCGCGTTCCGCAGCCTCCCGCTCACGTTCTTCGGCGGCCTGTTCATCGGCGTCGTGGCGTCGCTGTGCACCGACTGGGCGGCGAAGTACAACATCTCCTGGCTGAACAACATCCAGCCGGCGCTGCCGTTCCTGGTTCTCCTGATCGTCCTCATCGTGACGCCGCGGTCCAAGCTGGTCGACACGAGGGTGGGCCGGCCCAAGCCGCTGCCCCCGAGCTACTACGCGCCGTGGAAGGTCCGCGCGACCGCGTTCGTCGTCATCTTCACCGCCCTCGCTCTGGTGCCGTTCATCGTGGGGAACGACCTCAACATCTGGGGCGAGGGTCTCATCTACATGATCCTGCTCCTCTCGCTCGGACTCCTCGTGAAGGAGTCCGGCCAGGTGTCGCTGTGCCAGACCGTGTTCGCGGCGGTCGGCGGGGTCGCCCTCGCGCACGCGGCCGCCGACTGGGGCTTCCCGTGGCCCGCCGCTCTCCTCTTCGCGGGCGTGATGGCCGCGCTGGTGGGCCTGGTCGTGGCGATCCCGGCCATCCGGGTGTCGGGCGTGTTCCTCGCCCTGGCCACCCTGGGCTTCGGCCTCTTCCTGCAGAACCTCTTCTATCCGACGAGCGTGATGTTCACGCACTCCGTCGACGGCCTCCCGAGCGTCCCCCGGCCGAGCTTCGCGAGAGGCGACGACGCGTACTACTGGGTTGTCCTCACGTTCGCGGCGGTGATCGCGCTGATCTGGATCGCGATCCACAACGGCCGTCTCGGCCGGATCCTGCGGGGCCTGTCCGACTCGCCACTGGCGCTCAACACGATGGGCGACTCCGTCAACGGCACCCGCATCATCGTGTTCGCGATCTCGGCCTTCGTCGCAGGGATCGCCGGGGCCCTGTACGCGTCGTACTTCCAGGCCATCGGCCTCGAGACGCCGATCTACCAGCCCTTCCTCGCCCTCCAGCTCTTCGCCATCGTGATGCTGATCCGCGCTGGCACGCCCTGGTACGGCCTCGCCGCCGCCCTCGGTATCGAGATCGTGCCCGCGTACGTGTCGAAGTGGTTCAACATCGACAACATCCAGCCGTACCTGTCGCTGCTCTTCGGCGTGTCCGCGGTCTACATCGCCACCCACGCCGATCGCCTCCCCGGCATGCCTCAACCGCTCCAGGCGTTCTTCGAGCGCTTCCGGGGCAAGCCGCGCGAGATCAGCGTGGTGGGCCTCGAGCGGCTGGCGCCGGCAGGCGTTGGCCTCGAGGTCGAGAACCTCACCGTGCGCTTCGGCGGCGTCGTGGCGGTCGACAACCTCAGCCTCGCCGCTCCGTACGGGCGGATCACCGGGCTCATCGGCCCCAACGGCGCCGGCAAGACCACCACCTTCAATGCGTGCTCGGGCCTGAACCGGCCCACGACCGGCACCGTGCGGTTCGACGGACGTGAGGTCTCGAGGCTCCCCGTCGCCCGGCGGGCCCGCCGGGGCATGGGGCGCACGTTCCAGACCGCCGAGCTGTGGGACGCCCTCACCGTCCGCGACAACGTCGAGCTCGGGGCGGAGGCGCCGCTCGCGGGCAACAACTACCTCGCGCAGCTCGCAGCCCCTCCGGCGGAGCACCGGCGTACCCGGAGCCTCGCACAGGAGGCGATGCAGCTCGCCGACATCTCCGATCTCGCCGAGCGGCGCGTCGGCGACCTGTCCACCGGGCAACGGCGACTGGTCGAGCTCGCCCGTGTGCTCGCGGGCCCGTTCGACCTGCTGCTCCTCGACGAGCCGTCGTCGGGGCTCGACAAGGCGGAGACGGACCGCTTCGGTGCCCTGCTCCAGCGCATCGTGCACGAGCGCGGCACCGGCATCCTGCTCGTCGAGCACGACATGACCCTGGTCATGGAGGTGTGCGAGTTCATCCACGTGATGGACTTCGGCCACGAGATCTTCAAGGGCACGCCGAGCGAGGTCACCACCAGCGAGATCGTCCGGGCCGCCTACCTCGGGTCCGAGGAGGTGCAAGTGGCCGAGCTCGGCACCGCGGCCGAGAGCGACGAGGTCCTGTTCGCGGGCACGGAGGGCAACGGCTCGGCTACCGAGCCCGTCGCCGCCGACACGCCCGCCGGGGAGAGCTGAGCGGTCGGCAGGGCCCGACGCCCCTTCGGGACCGATTTCGTGTAGAAGAACAGGAGTGTGCGCATCCTGTGTACACGTCACAAGGGGGGAACGTGTTGATGTCCAGGAAACGCTCTCGGGCCGCGGTCGCGTGCTTCGCGGCGTTCGCGGCCGCCGCGACGGGCCTGCTCGGGTTCACCGCGTCGGGTGCGGGTGCGGCGGCGCCCAGCGGCTCCACGATCCAGGTCGGTGGGATGGAGACCGTCACCGGCGCGCCTGGTGCGACGGGAAAGGTCACGACGGCCACTGACGTGCTCGCCGCGTGGGCCAAGTGGGAGAAC
>CAZDJK010000091.1:0-6404 GCA_964505725.1 uncultured Bifidobacteriaceae bacterium
CGCTCGGCGAGGTGTTCGCCGAGAAGATCCACAAGGTCATGGACCTCGCGGAGTCGGTGGGCGCACCGATGGTCGGCCTCAACGACGGCGCCGGCGCGCGCATCCAGGAGGGTGTGGTCTCGCTCGACGCGTACGGCGGGATCTTCTCGCGCAACGTGAAGGCTTCGGGTGTGATCCCGCAGATCAGCGTGATCCTGGGCCCGTGCGCCGGCGGCGCGGTGTACTCGCCCGCGCTCACCGACTTCGTGGTGATGGTGAAGGGCAACTCGTACATGTTCATCACCGGCCCCGACGTCGTGAAGACGGTCACCGGCGAGGACGTCACGCAGGAGGAGCTCGGAGGCGCCGTCACCCACGCGGCCAAGTCGGGTGTCGCCACGCTCGTCTACGACGACGAGCAGACCGCGCTCGCGCAGGTGCGCTACCTCCTGTCGTACCTGCCTTCCAACAACCTGGAGGACCCGCCGAGCTTCCCGCCCGAGGACGACCCCGACCGCACCTGCGACGGGATCATCGAGCTCATCCCCGACGCTCCGAACAAGCCCTACGACATGAAGAAGGTGATCGCGGAGGTCGTCGACGACGGCGAATTCTTCGAGATCAACGCGCTCTGGGCCATGAACATCGTGTGCGGGTTCGCGCGCATCGACGGTCACGTCGTCGGTGTCGTCGGGAACCAGCCGCAGGTCCTCGCGGGAACGCTCGACATCGACGCGTCCGAGAAGGCGGCGCGCTTCGTGCGTACGTGCGATGCGTTCAACGTGCCGTTGGTGACCTTCGTGGACGTGCCCGGCTTCCTGCCGGGCACCGACCAGGAGTACGGCGGCATCATCCGCCACGGGGCGAAGCTCCTGTACGCGTACTGCGAGGCGACCGTCCCGCGGGTCCAGATCGTCACCCGGAAGGCCTACGGCGGTGCGTACGTCGTGATGAACTCGAAGTCGATCGGGGCCGACCTCGCCTTCGCGTGGCCGTCGGCCGAGGTCGCGGTGATGGGCGCCCCGGGTGCGGTGAACCTGATCTTCCGCCGTGAGCTCGAGACTGCCGACGACACCGAGGCGCGCCGGGCGGAGCTGATCGACGAGTACACCGAGCGTTTCGCCAACCCGTACGTCGCCGCCGAACGCGGCTACGTCGACGACGTGATCGACCCGCGGGAGACCCGCCGCGTGCTCGTTCGCTCGCTCGCCATGCTGCGCTCCAAGCGCGAGCAGCTCCCTTCCCGCAAGCACGGCAACGTCCCGCTCTGAGCCGCACGACGATGGTGCAGCTCCGCTCGATCAGCCCCGAGGCGACTCCCGAGGAGGTCGCCGCGATCGTGGCCGCGTTCGCGTCCATGTCGCGCGCGGGCGCGGTCCCCGACGAGCCGGATGACCTTCACGAGTGGGTGCGCGCGGCGCGTCACCGGGCGCGCCGGGTGGGGCTGCAGCGCGGGCCGTGGCGCCTGTCGGGCCGGGTCGGGCGGCGCGCGCGCGCGTGACGGTCAGCCATCCCGAGCTGATGAGCGTCGGGCCGACGGAAGCGGTGGTCACGTTCAGGTCGGCGGCGGGTACGCGCGTCACCACGCGGGTCGGTGTGGAGGAGCGGACGACCACCGGGCCCCGGCACTGCGTGCGGTTCGACGACCTGCAGCCGGCCACCGAGTACGAGCTGTCGGTCGAGGGGAGCGACTCGACCCGGTGGTTGCCGCGGGAGTTCCGCACGCTCGAGCGCCCTCCGGGGCGGCTGCGGGCGACGATCGCGACCGCGAACGACGTGCACTTCGGCGAGACCGAGTGCGGGCGCACGGGCGATCCCGCGACCGACGCCATCGGCCCGATCCTCCGGGCCGAGCCGGGCGAGCCGCCCTACCCCGAGGTCATGAACGGCGCGGTCGTCGCGGAGATGCGAGAGCTGGATCCCGACGCGGTCGTCGTGAAGGGTGACCTCACCGACCGCGGCCTCGCCGAGCAGTACGCCGACTTCCTGCGCGTCTACGGCGCGCTCGCACCGCGCATGCACCACGTGCGGGGCAACCACGACGCGCTCGTCGACCCGCACCTCGCGGTGGAGGGCGCGCCGTATGCGGTCGAGCTCGACGGGGTGACGTTGGCGGTGCTCGACACCACCCGGCCCGGCGCCGTCGGCGGCGTGCTCCCGCGGGACCAGCTCGCGTGGCTCGATGCGCTCGCGTCCGAAAGCGGGGTACCCGTGATGGTGTTCGGCCACCATCCGGTGTGGAACCCCGATGCCGCGCACGTCGACCCCAGATATGTCATAGCGCTCGACGATTCGCAGGCGTTGTGCGCGGTGATCTGTAAACGGGAGGCGATCGCGGGCTACTTCGCCGGGCACACGCACACCAACCGCGTGACATGGATCGAGGGCACCCGTGACGTGCCGTTCGTCGAGGTCGCGTGCACGAAGGACTACCCGGGGGCGTGGGCGGAGTACCGCGTGTACGACGGCGGCTTCACGCAAGTGGTTCGTCGGGTGTGCGAGCCGGCTGCGTTCACGTGGTCGGAGCGGGCGCGCAACATGATCCAGGGCATCTACGGGGAGCTCGTGCTCGGGTCGCTCGCCGACCGTTGCTTCAGCTACTGCTTCTGATCACAACGCGCGTCACGCCGACGAGTTGTGCGCCGCGTAGCTCGCCATCTCGAAGTACACGCCGAGGACCTTCGGCGCATAGTTGGGGTCGGTCGCCCAGTTGCCGTTGCCCATGAGGTTCCAGGTGGGGATCTGGCCCTTCGCCACGTAGTGGTCGAAGCTGTACGCCGCATGCACGGGATCGCTGCCGAAGATCACCGGTGACGGCGGGTTCGCGAGGTTCGCGGCGCGCGACGACGGGTCGGCGAAGTTGCGCAGCAGCTGGATTTGGCCCCGAACGCCGTCGCGGGGGGTCGCGAACGCCGGTTCGCCCTGGCAGCTGTCGCAGGCGCCGATGCCGGCGTAGTTGTTGTCCGTCGCATGGGCGAACGACCCGGTCTCGATGATCGCCTGCGCGAACGCGAGCTCGGGTCGCACGTGCTCGGCGGCGCCCTCCTCCATGTACATCTGCACGAGGTCGGCGATGTTCGTGTTGCCCGAGAGCCGGTACTTCGCGTCGGTGGAGTCGAACCAGCCGACGATCTGCTGCGCGGTGAGCTCGGCGTCGCCCATCACCGGGATGTTCCCCGCCTTGTCGAGCGCCTCCTTGGCGTGATCGGTGATCGCCACCAGGTTCGTCTTGCTCGCGTCGAGCTTGTCCCTCTGCTGTTGCGCGTCGTCGCGACGGGCGGTGAGGTCGGCGAGCTGGTGGTCGAACGCGGCCGCCTGGCTCTTCAACGACGAGATCTGGGAGGCGTCGGTCGAGGTCGCGGCCGCGGCGTACTTCTCGCCGGTCGTGAGGTCCTGGACGTGCCGGATGTCCCCGAGCGCGATCTGCGGAGAGTTCGCCCGGCGATAGATGAACGCGGCCCTCGCGCGCACGATGTCCTCCAACCGGGTGATCTCGGCGCGGAGGGCGTCGCGCTTCTGGGTCACGTCGGCGATGCTGGCGTCGAGCTGGGTGAGCTGCGCCGTGAGCTGGTCGATCTGCGCCGTGAGCTGCGCGATGGCGACGGTGTTCTTGTTCACCGTGGCGGCGAGCTCGCGGTAGGCGGCGGGATCGGTGGCGTCCGCGGGCGGCGCGGCCGGCCCCGTCGTGGGCGCCGACGTCGCGGGGGACGAGGTCGGCGGTGACGTGGACTGCGCCCCGACGGCGCCGCCGAGCGCGCCCACGACGACGAGCGCGAGCGCGCACGAGCCCGCGACGACGCGCGCGAAGGAACGCATGGAAGTTGTCATCGGCCGCCCCGCCTTCGACGTTGAGCGCGTCCCGAGGAGAGTCGGCAGTGAGAAGAGCCGGCGACCTGGGGATGCCGGCGTGCCCCAACGTTCTCCTCGGGCCGCGCCGCGTGAGAGTCTATCCAGGCGTCACCCAGTGTTTTCCACCGCCTGTGGAGAACGTGACGTGTGCCACGAAGCAGCCGGCGGACGTGGCCGACGAGGACGAGGAGACGGCGGCGCGTGCGCTCCGAGCTGACGAGTGACGACATCGCGAGGCGGGTGGAGGGCCAGACCGTCGTCTCCCGCTTCCTCGCCACCGCGGCGGCCCGGCCCCACGCACCGGCGCTGCGTTGGAAGGAAAGCGGGGAGTACCGCCGGCTGACGTTCGCCGAGTACGCCGAACGGGCGGCCCGGGTCGCCGGTGGGCTGGCCGGGCTCGGCGTCGAGCGGGGCTCCCGGGTGGTGCTCCTGATGGGCAACCGGCCCGAGTTCCACATCGCCGACGTGGGGGCGCTGTTGCTCGGCGCGACCCCGATCTCGGTGTACAGCTCGTCGTCGCCCGAGCAGATCCGGTACTTGGTGAGCCACTGCGCCGCGCACGTCGCCGTCGTCGAGCACGAGGGCTACCTCGAGCGCCTGGCGAGCGTCCGCCGGGATCTCCCCGAGCTCGCCCACGTCGTGCTCGTCGACGCGCCCCGAGGCGCCGCGCCGTCCGGCGTCACCTCGTGGGATGCGCTGGTCCACTCGGCGGGACCTATCGACCTCACCGCCGCGGGCGCGGCGGTGGAGCCCCACGACCTCGCCACCGTCATCTACACCTCGGGGACCACCGGGGAGCCCAAGGGCGTCATGCTCGACCATGCCAACGTCTGCTGGGCGATCGAGAGCCTGCGGCTCGCGCTCGGCTTCTCGCCTGAGGGGTTCCGCATCATCTCCTACCTCCCCGCCGCGCACGTGGCCGAGCGCATGACGTCGCACTACTCGGGCGCCGCGCTGGGCTACGAGGTCACGACCTGCCCCGACATCCGCGAGCTCGGCCGGTACCTGGCGGAGACGCGGCCCCAGATGTTCTTCGGCGTCCCGCGCACGTTCGAGAAGATCCATGGCGTCGTGCGCGGCATCCTCGCCGCCGACCCCGGCCGCGAGCGCGCGTTCGACGACGCGCTCGCGGTCGGCGCACGGGCCGCGGCTTCGCGCAGCGAGAGGACTGGTCTCCCGCGCGATCTCGAGCTCGCGTACGCGAGCGCCGAGGAGGAACAGCTCCGCCCGGCGCGCGAGCTGCTCGGCCTCGACGCGGTCGAGTGCGCGGTCACCGCCGCCGCGCCGATCCCCGTCGAGATCCTCGAGTTCTTCCGGGCCCTCGGCGTGCCGCTCTCCGAGCTGTACGGGCTGTCGGAGTCCTCGGGCCCGATCACCTGGGAGCCGCAACGAGTCCGACCGGGCACGGTGGGCGTGCCGATCCCCGGGGAGGAGGTCCGGCTCGCCGACGACGGCGAGGTGCTCTGCCGCGGCGGCAACGTCTTCCGCGGTTACCTCGACGACCCCGCGCAGACGGCGGAAGCGCTCGACGCCGACGGCTGGTTGCACTCGGGCGACGTCGGCGAGTTCGACGCCGACGGCTACCTGCGAATCATCGACCGCAAGAAGGAGCTGATCATCACCGCCGGCGGGAAGAACGTGGCGCCCGCGATCCTCGAGGCGGAGCTCCGTGCTCAGCCGCTCATCGGCCAGGCGTGCGTGTTCGGCGACGACCGCGAGTACATCACCGCGCTGCTCGTGCTCGACCCCGACGTCTTGCCGGCGTGGGCGGCGATGCACGGGGTCGACGCCGCATCACCCGAGCGGCTGGTCGCCGATCCGACGGTGCTGCACGAGATCGAGCAGGAGGTGACGGCGGCGAACGAGCACTTCGCGCACGCCGAGCAGGTCCGGCGCTGGACCCTGCTGCCGGGCGAGTGGCTCCCGGACTCCGACGAGCTGACCGCGACGATGAAGCTCAGGCGCCGCGTGATCGCGTCCAAGTACGCGTCGGAGATCGACGCCCTCTACCGGTGAAGCACGGGTCGCAGCTCACGCACCGGCGAGCTCCGCGAGCTCGGCGACGATCTCGGTGAGCCGGAAGTCCTTCGGCGTGTAGACGCGGGCGACGCCCGCCTCCAGCAGCGCCCGCTGATCGGCTTCCGGGATGATCCCGCCCACGACGACCGGCGCTGCGACGCCGAGGCCACGCAGGCGATCGAGGGTCTCGGGCACGAGCCGGCGGTGCGACCCCGAGAGCACCGACAGGCCGACGAGGTCGACGTCCTCGTCGCGGGCCGCGACCGCGATCTGCTCCGGCGTGAGGCGGATGCCCTGGTAGACGACCTCCATGCCGGCGTCGCGCGCCGCGACCGCGATCTGCTCGGCGCCGTTCGAGTGGCCGTCGAGGCCCGGCTTCGCCACGAGGATGCGGACGGGGTGGCCGAGGTGCCGCGAGGTGGCCTGCACGCGGTCCCGGGCCCGTGCCATGTCCCCGCCGGCAGGTGCGTGCACGCCGCCGACGCCGGTGGGCGCGCGGTACTCGCCGAACACTTCGCGGAGCGCGCCGGCCCACTCGCCGACCGTGCCACCGGCGC
>CAZDJK010000092.1:0-12943 GCA_964505725.1 uncultured Bifidobacteriaceae bacterium
CTCGGTGGGGAAATCGTCGTCTGGGAACAGTTCGGAGTCGTCGCGCTGCGCGCGCCAGGCATCACGTTCGACTTCACGGCATCGACCGACGAGAAGACCACGAACAACCGCTGGCACCTCGATATCGCCTCGAATGACCCCACGAGCACCATTGCTGCCGCGCTCGAGCTGGGCGCGACGATCGCCGCGGACTTCGCATCGGGCGACGGCCACATAGTGCTTCGTGACCCGGAAGGCAACGAGTTCTGCGTCTTGCATCAGGGTGCCTCATTCCCCTGGGAACCTCCCGCCTCGTGACCCGACGCCGCTCGCACTGCAGAGGTGGAACTCGAGCACCGAAGGTGCGCACCGAACACTCACTTGAGTCGATCCCTTGCGTTGGTGGGGTGTCGGGACCACCGAACCGGGGTGAACTCCAGGGCATCTGGCCGGCGTTCACGTTCGACTCGGCGGGTCGGGCGACGTACTCTTGCGCTCGAGGTCGTGACTGGCGTTGCGACGTGGAATGAACCACGGGGAAGCGACCTCCAAGCTGTGCCGGACGCCTGGGCTATTCCACAACAAGGAGCCCACCATGGCGGCCGGCGCGCTGTTGATGAGGTACCTCTCCCGGTTCGGTTTCTCAGCCGACGGACTCTCAACCGAGGCGGTCGCGTTCGCCGCGGCGCTCGACGCCGTCGCACGCGTCGATCCGTCCGTGGCCGACGCAGTTCTCCGGGAGCTGAACGACGAGCGCAGTCACCTGAAGCTGATTGCCAGCGAGAACTTCGCGAGTCCATCGGTGTTGCTGGCGATGGGCAACTGGTTGAGCGACAAGTACGCGGAGGGAAGTCCCGGTCACCGGCTCTACGCGGGCTGCGACAACGTCGACACCATCGAGGCGCGCGCCGACGAGCTGGCGTGCGCGCTGTTCGGAGCGGATCACGCCTATGCCCAGCCGCACAGCGGGATCGACGCCAACCTGGTGGCCTTCTGGGCGGTGCTGTCCCAACGAGTGGAGTCCCCCGCGCTGGAGCGCCTGGGCGTGGGGCACGTCAACGATCTCTCGGCCTCCGAGTGGGAGACGTTGCGTCAGCACTTAGGCAACCAGACGCTGCTTGGCATGTCGCTCGAGGCGGGGGGGCACCTCACCCACGGCTTCCGACCGAACATCTCGGGAAAGCTCTTCCGGCATCGCTCCTACGGTGTCGATCCCGAGACCTTTCTCCTCGACTACGACGAGGTCCGACGCCGCGCGCGCGAAGAGCGACCTCTGATTCTGCTTGCCGGCTACAGCTCCTATCCCCGACTGATCAACTTTCGCGTGATGCGGGAGATCGCGGACGAGGTCGGCGCGACGTTCATGGTCGACATGGCGCACTTCGCGGGGCTCGTCGCCGGAAGGGTCCTGACCGGCGACTACGACCCCGTGCCGCACGCTCATGTCGTGACGACGACCACGCACAAGACCTTGCGGGGACCGCGCGGTGGGCTCGCGCTTTGCGGCAGTGACCTCGCAGAGTTCGTCGACCGAGGCTGCCCGTTGGTGCTCGGGGGCCCACTGCCGCACATCATGGCCGCCAAGGCCGTCGCATTGGCCGAAGCGTCTGAGCCATCCTTCCAGGTCTATGCCGCTTCGGTCGTGGACAACGCCCGGGTGCTCGCCGAAGCCCTAATGGCTCGTGGCGTGCCCGTGGTCACCGGCGGGACTGACAACCACCTGGTGCTCATCGATGTTCGCCCCTTCGGGCTGAACGGACGACAAGCCGAAGGAGCGCTTCGAGCCGCCGGCATCACATCAAACCGAAACGTCGTACCGAACGACACCAACGGCGCCTGGTACACCAGCGGTCTGCGCTTCGGCAGTCCCGCGGTCACCACTCTCGGCATGGGCGCGGACGAGATGCGGGAGGTCGGGGACACCATCTCGATGATCCTGCGCGCCACTTCGCCCGGCGTGATCGCCTCCGGGCCAAACCAGGGCAAGCCATCGCTCGTGAAGTTCCAGACGGTGCACGCAGCATCCACCGCCGCACGATCCAGGGTGACGGACCTGCTCGAGCGCCACCCGCTGTATCCCGAGATCGAATTCTGACCGCGTGCCCTGCGCCATCACCTCCACAGCAGCCCATGTGAGGTGATCTCCTCAGGTTCGGGCGGGTCACCGGATGCGCGGGAGCTGGCGATCGAGCCGTCCATCGAGCAGACCCATGCGGTAGCTGATCGACCAGGGCGCGAGCAAGGAGAGGAGCACGGCTGCGCGTCGCGCGAGATCAGCGTCGTCGCCGCACGACGCGAGCACGGCCGCGAGGGCGGTGGCCTGCGTGCCCTGCAAGAAGTAGGCGCTCAGCTCGAGGAGTTGCTCGTACTCGTGCTGCGAGAACCCGTGCACGCTCAATCCTGTGCTCCACACCTCGCGGCCCCGAGCATGGGCCTTCGCCTGCTGCGCGGTCATCGTGTCGACGTCGATCGTGCCCGCAGTGGTCGCGGCCGCGAAGCGGTCGCGGAGGTCGGCGAGCCCGGCGATCTCGTCGACGGCGTACCGGGCGTCGAGCAGGCCGGGGGCGACGAAGAAGTCATCCGGCGATGAGAGTCCGGCGGGCGGCCGTTCGAGGATCTCGGTCAGGTACCCGTGGTTGTAGCCGTAGCCGTCGACTTGCGCTTCCACTTGGCCGCCCGCGAACTCGATCGCTGCCGCGTCGTCGCCCTGCGCCGCGGTGTCAGCGGCTGCTTGGAGGTCGGTGAGCTCGCTGAAGGCGCCGGCGTCGGGCGTGATGTCGACGCCCAGGATCGGTGCCTCGGGTTGCGCGCGTCCTATCTCGCGTCGCAACCACACTCCGCCGAAGTACCCGGAGAGGTGCATCACCCACCGATAGCTCGGCAACGGCAGCGACGAGGTCTCGGCGGTGAGTGCGTCGCCGAAGGCGCGCAGCGGTACTCGCCCGAAGAGCAGGCGCTCGACCGAGCCCGACTCACCCTCGAGCAGACGGTCGAGCAGCGCAGGGTCTGCCTCCATCACGTCGTTGGGGAACCACGGGTGGTCCGTGAGCGCGATCACCGGTGGCGCACGATCGTCAGTCGAGACACAGGAAGCGGACGAGGTTGTCGCGCATGATGCCGCGCTGCGTGGACTCCGGGAGGTGCTCGAGCTGCCGCACGTAGGACACCGGGTCGGGAAGGCCTTCGGGGTGGGGGAAGTCGGAGCCGAAGACGAGGCAGTCCGGGCCCACCACCTCGAGGATGCGGTCGACGTTCTCCTCCGGGTACGGCGCGACCACGAAGCGCTCCTGGAAGATCTCGCTCGGCCGCCGGTCGAGGGTGCCGTGGCGAGTCGGCTTCCCCATGAGGAAGGCGTGGTCCATCTTCCGCAAGAGGTACGGCAAGTACACGGCGCCGTGCTCGATGAGCCCCACCGAGAGGTTCGGGAAGCGCGTGAAGAGGTTGTCGAAGATCAGCGAGGAGATCGTCTCCATGATCGGGCGGTCGCCCCAGTAGTTGAGCCACTGGAACGCGTCGAAGCCGTCGAAGTAGTGCTGGTCGGGGTCGTAGCCGTAGTACTTCCCGGCGACCTGGTACTTCGTGTAGCCGAGGTGGATCAGCGGCCGTACGCCCGACTCGTCGAGCCTGGCCCACAGGCCGTCGTAGTGAGGATCGCCGGGTGCGCGGTTGTAGAGCGGGCCCGGCGGGAGCAGCAGCGTGCGGGCGCCGGCCGCAATGCAGCGGTCCACCTCCGCGAGGCCGGCGTCGAGGTCGAGCAGCCCCACCGTCGCGGGTGAGATGATCCGGCCCTCGAAGTCAAGGCCCCACGTGTCGTCCACCCAGCGGTTGTAGGCGCGGACGTTGGCGATGTTCGCGGCTGGGTCGTCCCAGTTGTTCGACCAGATCCCGACGCCGACACCCGTCGGGAACATGATCGCCGCCTCGATGCCCTGGGCGTCCATGACCTCGAGCCTCCGCTCGCGGTTCTGGTACGAACCTTGCAGCGCGCGGAACTCCTCGACGATCCGCTCGCGCTCCTGCGCCGACCGGTCGCGGAAGACGTTGCCCTTGCCGAGCGCGCTGCCGGGAACCGCGTTCACGCGCTGCTGCTCCTGCTCGGCGCGGATCCGAGCGTTGTGCTGTACCGCCTTGTCGGGCGTGTAGTCGACGGCGACGCGGTCGTGGAACCTCTGCTCGAGATAGGGCTCGAGTATCCCGGGCGGTTCGTAGAAGTGGTTGTCGGCGTCGAAGACGCGATACGGGAGCTTCATGTCGAACACTCGTTCATTCTCACGACGGCTCGGTCCGGGCGCAACCACCGGGTCCCGACCCGGCGTGACACGAGGGTTGAGCCGCGGGCGGGAGGGCCTCTACGGTGCCGCGGCACACTCGGCATGTCGTCGCAGGGGGGTCGGATGGGAGCGCTCAATGGCGTAAGGGTCGTCGATCTCTCGCAGATGATCGGTGCGCCCTACTGCACGCAGTTGCTGGCGGATCTCGGCGCCGACGTGATCAAGGTCGAGGAGCCGACAGTGGCACTGTTCACCCGTGTGGCCCTCAGCCCTCCCGACGGTGACGAGCGCCGACGCTTCTCCGGCTACTGGCTCGCGACCAACCGCAACAAGCGGAGCCTGACCCTCGACCTGAGGCACCCGGACGCGAAGCAGGTCCTCGCCGACCTGGTCGCCCGGGCCGACGTCGTCGTCGAGAACTTCGGCGCACGCGCTCGGCGGTCGCTCGGCATTGACGACTCGTGGGGGCGGGCCCTGCGGCCTGACGTCATCTGGGCGTCGCTGACCGGCTACGGCCGCACCGGCCCGGAAGCCGAGCGCGACGGCTGGGACCTGGTCGCGCAGGCCCGTGGCGGCCTGCTCGACATGACGGGCGACCCCGGGGGTCCGCCGATGAAGAGCGGCAATTCGAGCGCGGACTACCTCGCGGGTCTCCACCTCGCGGTTGGCATCCTCGCCGCGCTCCACCAGCGCGCGGCGACCGGTGAGGGACAAGTCATCGACGTGTCGCTGGTGGAGCCGGTGGTTGCGTGCCTCGACGGCTTCCCGCTCTGGCACTCGATCTCGGGGATCACGCCGACGCGTACCGGCAACTTCCACCCCGCCGGGCTGCCGGGTTACAGCGTGTTCGCCGCCCGCGACGGCTACTTCGTGATCGGCGCCGCAGGCCCGTCGTTCACCCGCCTGCTGACGTCACTCGGGCGCGAGGACCTGGCGACGGGTCTCGCGCCTGCGGGTAAGGAGGATCGGCGCGTGTGGTTCGACGAGATCGTGGGCATCATCACCGCCTGGACGACTGCCCACACCCGCGACGAGCTGCAGGCCGAGCTCGACGCGATCGACGTGCCAAACGCGCCGGTCCGCACCCTGGCGGAGGTGTGGGACGACCCACAGCTCGAGGCCCGCGGCGCGTTCCTCGAGTACGAGCAGTCCTGGCTCGGGCGAGTCCGGACGGTCGGGAATCCCATCCACATGTCGGCGTCACCGATGGCGGTCCGACACGCCCCGCCCGCCGCGGGGGAGCACAACGAGGAGATCCTGCGCGAGCTCGACTACGACGCGGAACGAATCGCTGCGCTGATCGTCGACGGCGCGCTCTGGGGAACGGAAGCGCGGTGAGTTGGGCCGTGTGAGGGGCTTCGGAGCAGTGGGCCGCACGCAGCCGATCGACGTCGTGTTCTCGACCGCAGTGGGCGGCATGGTCGGCGGCGACGCCTTCGATGCCGACCTCCACCTGGCCGCCCTTCACGAGCTCGCCGAGATCGGCGTCACCTGGGCCTCGGGCGGCGTCACCGGCACGTCGCTCGCCGAGATCGAGGAGAACCTCGCCCGCTACGGCGACGAGATCATCTCCAGCTACGCCTGAGCGGAGAGCGCACCCTTGTCGAGCGTCTCGAATCCCTTGGGAAGAGTTCCACAGACCGGCCGGGGCAGGCTGCGGCCCGCGAACAGCCGGCGCTTCCCTGGTGAGCGGCTGGCCGAGGCGGAGCGCACGGTCGGGCATGCCTTCTCGGGATCGAGACCTGGTCCGGCGGGAGCGTGAGCCGACCCGGGGCATCGTCCTCACCCACGGACCGTCGCCCTCGTTCAGAGGGTGCGATCGGGCATGTTCGCCGCGAGCCACTCGACCATGAGTTCACCGTGACGGCGCACGAACTTCGCGGCACTCGCCTGATCGCCGTCGCGAACGGCGATCGCCACCCGCTCGAGATCGTGTGTCACCGACCCACGTAACTCGTGCAGAGCTTCGATCGAACGAAGATCGGCTGGCGCCCCGGCAATCAACGTCGACAGCACCCGTATGAACAGACGCAGCGTCGGGCTCCGGGACAGATCGGCGAGTTCGAGCGAGAAGGCGTGGGTCGCCGCGAACATCGCCTCCCGATCGCTCTCCGGTACCACGTCGCGGATCTCGATGACCTTTTCGAGCAACACGGCCCGCACCGACGGATCGTCGTGGGCGGCCGCGAGCTGGGCGCTCTGCTCGAGCAGCAGGAACCACGACCGGGCGAGGTCGACGACCGTCGTTCCCTCCGAGCGGAGGAACACCGACGCCATGCGCGCCACCGCGTCGGTGGTGGGCCGCCGGGCGAAGAGGCCACCGTTGGGGCCCCGCTTCACGATCAGCAGCTCTTCGGCCTCGAGCAACCGAGCGGCTTGACGGAGCGTGGGGCGACTCACCCCGAGGCGCTCCACGAGGTCGTCCTCCCAGCCGAGCCACTCGCCGTCGGGTCGCTCGAGGAGCTCGTCGCGGAGCATGTCGGCCGTCGCGCTCACTGCCGAGGTGCCGGAGACGCGTCGCATCGATGCCTCAGAGCTCGCTCGGGCTCACCGGCTAGCGGTCCTTCCTCATCAACACCGCGCCCGAGAACGGGCCGACCGCGTTCGTCCAGACGCCGACCTCGGCGTCGGCGACCTGGCGCTCCCCTCCGTCACCGCGGAGCTGGCGCACGCTCTCGATGCAGAAGTTCGCTCCGTGGCGCCGCCCCATGTTGCAGGCGCCACCGTCGGTGTTCACGGGGACCGTGCCGCCGAGGCGAGTGTGTCCCTCCTCCACGAACGGGCCCGACTCACCCAGCTCGCAGAACCCGAGTGCTTCGAGCCACTGGAACACGATGATCGTGAAGCCGTCGTAGAGCTGGGCGAAGTCGCAATCGGCGACGGTGAGGTCGGTCCGCTTCCACAGCTCGGTCGCGGCGTGGAACGGCGAGTTCTGGTTCATGTCGCCGAGGTCGAAGCCACCGAAGCCCGCGACCGAGGAGCACGCCGCCGACTCCACCCATACCGGGAGCTTGCTCCAGTCGCGGGCACGGTCCTCGGCGGTGTAGATCACGGCCGACGCGGAGTCGACCGGATAGTCGCAGTCGAGGAGGTGAATCGGCCGGCACACGTAGCGCGACGAGAGATAGTCGTCCATCGTGAGGGGGGTCCGGAAGAGGGCTTCCTCGTTCAGCACCGCGTGCGCGCGCTGGGCGATGACGTGGGCCCCGAACTGCTCCTCGGTGGTGCCGAAGACGTCCATGTGGCGCTGGGCCGGCATCGCCGCGATCGATGGGATCATGCCCCCTACCCCGAACCCGTACGGGAGGGTGAACCCGGCCGGCCCGGGAGCCGGCATCGCGCCGGCCGTGTCGGCCGCGCTGGCGATCTCGCCGCCCGTGCTCAGCCGTTGGTTGATGATGCGGAGCGTCAACACGGTGTGCGCCAGGCCGGCCCGGATCGCCGAGATCGCCTCGAGCGCCGGGCCGATGTAGGCCGGGCCGGCGGTGCCGTACCAGTTCAGCGGGCCGATGCCCATCGCCTCCGCGAAGCTCATCGGTTCGACCGTGTCGATCCCCGGTCGCGACGGCCCCGCCGTGCCCCAGAGCAGCGTGACGCCGTCGAGATCGGCGGTGGTCATGCCGGCGTCGGCCAGGGCTGCAGTCGTGGCCTGTCGGGCGAGCTCGAAGGAGGTGAGCCCCGTGTTCCGGCCGGTTGTCGAGTACCCCACGCCAACGGCGGCGACCTCTTGGGTCTTCACGCCGCGGTCTCCAACGGTCGCAGGAACGGCAACGTGAGCGTCGGGGTGATGGCGCGGAAGACCACCTCCATCGCGATCCCGCACCGGAGATCGTCGTAGCCGCAGTCGACGATGCCCATCGGGAGCCTCACCCCGGGCTCTTCTTCCAGGTCGAGCACCCCGATGCAATAGGGCAGCTTGTCGATGAAATAGGGGTGGGAAGCCTGGTCGACCTCGCAGTAGCTGTAGAGCGTGCCCCGGCCCGAGACCTCTGCGGGCGCCAGGTCGGTCGACAGGCACCGGTTGCAGACGGGGCGGGGGTAGTGCACGAAGTGACCGCAGCGCCGGCACCGCAGCAGCTCCAAGCGGTGCTCCTCGACCGCATCCCAGTAGAAGCGGGTGAGGTCGTCGGGCGCGGGCACCGGCGGCGACTGGGTGACGTCGAAGGTCGTCATCGGTGTCATCGTGACGCATCCTCTCCCGACGCTTGACCATAATCAACTGCTATCAGTAGTCTGAAGTATCTCAACGGGCCCGAGCTCGTGCAACGCGGCCGCGTCGACACGTGCCTGCTCTCGACACCGCCGGACGCTCGCGCCTCGGTTTCCTCCTCGAGCCGAAGGAGAGCTCCCATGCAGATGGACGACATGATCCTGGTCAGCATTGACGACCACGCGATCGAGCCCGAGGACATGTTCGATCGCCACATGCCCGCGAAGTACCGCGACCGGGCGCCGCGCTACGTGCACGACCACGCCACCGGTAAGGGCTACTGGGAGTTCCAGGGGTTCCAGACCGGCAGCGTCGGCCTGAACGCGGTGGCCTCCTGGCCCCACGAGGAATGGGGCTTCGACCCCATCGGTTTCCCCGAGATGCGGCCGGCCACCTACGACCCCGACCTGCGCGTGCGCGACATGGACGCCAACGGCGTGCTCGCGTCGATGTGCTTCCCGACCTTCGCGGGCTTCAACGGCATGTCGCTCGCCCGTTCCACCATCGACCGCGATCTCACCGCCGCGGTCGTGTCCGCGTACAACGACTGGCACATCGACGAGCTCGCGGGCGAGCACCCTGGCCGGTTCATCCCGCTCGCCATCACCCCGGTCTTCGATCCCGAAGCGATGGCCGCCGAGATCGCCCGGGTGGCGAAGAAGGGCTGTGCCGCGGTGACGCTTCCGGAAACGCCGTACGGGGTCGACCTACCGCCGTACTCCGACGACTACTGGACCCCGGTCTTTCGGGCGCTCTCGGACAACGACGTCGCCATGTGCTTGCACATCGGCGGCGCCTTCGGGCTCATCAAGCCGCCGCCCGGCGCGCTCGTCGACCACCTCATCGTGCTCGCGCCCCAGCTCTCGGCCGTCACGGCCGCCGATCTCATGCTCTCGGGGGTGTTCAAGCGCTACTCGAACCTCAAGGTCGCGCTCTCGGAGGGCGGCATCGGCTGGATCCCGTTCTTCCTCGACCGGATGGACCGCCACATGTGGAACCACAGGTGGACCGGGCTCGAGATCGGCCCTCCGGGCAAGACGCCGACCGACGTGTGGAACGGCCACTTCCTCGGCTGCTTCATCACCGATCCGGCCGCCTTGCGCGTGCGCGACCGCATCGGGATCGACACCATCGCCTGGGAGTGCGACTACCCGCACTCGGACTCCACCTGGCCTCGCTCACCCGAGCTGATCTGGGGCGAGCTCGGCGCGGCGGGGGCCGACGACGCCGACATCCACAAGATCACGTGGGAGAACGCCTGCCGTTTCTTCCGCTTCGACCCCTTCGCCAACGTTGCCCGCCACCAGGCCACGGTGGGTGCGCTGCGCGCCCGCGCGACCGACGTCGACGTCAGCGAGACCTCACGGGCGGAGTACAAGCGGCGCTGGGACGCCGCGCACGCCGCGTAAGCGATCGCGAGGTCGCCGCCGGCGACCACTCCCGGCTCGCCGAGCGACAGGATCCCCGACGCCAGGCCGATCCGCTCAGTCCGTGGCGCGAGGCGCCGCACGACCCGGATCGAGCGGCTCGCCGTGAGCGGCGTTGGCGCCGCCTCTGCGCCAGTAGGCCTTGGCCGAGATCTGCTCGCGTAGGATGCCGCGCTGCTCGAGCCGCGCGCTGAGCGCGCGGACGACGAGCATCTCCCCGGCGACATAGAAGTGTCCACGTCCTCCACCGGGCCACTCGATGCTCGAGGTCGTGGCCAGGAGTCGCTCGGCTCCGCCCGGTGGCAGCTCGCCGCGCTCGATCCAGGTGACGTCGACTGCGCGGTCCTCGGCGAGGTCGGGTCGGAGACCGTCGACGACACGGGGTACCTCCGCCACGATCGTCGCGGGCACCTTCGCGGGCAGGGCCTCGGCCATGGCGAGCATGCCCGGCAACGCGGTCTCGTCCCCGACGAAGACGTGCCAGTCGGCGTCGTCGTCGATGCGCACCGAGCCGCGGGGCCCGATCGCGTCCAGCTCCGTTTCCCGGGCCGCCGCGGCCGCCCATCGTGCGCCCGGCCCGTCGCCGTGCACGACGATGTCGATGTCGATGGTGCCCTGGTCGCGGTTCGTTCGACGGATCGTGTAGCGCCGGTTCACGACTTCGCCGTCGCCGACCGGGATGCGCAACATCAGGTCCTGGCCCGGCGCGTACGTGAGCTCGCCGAGTCCGGCACCGCCGAAGGTCACGCGCCGGTAGCCGTCGGTCAGCGCCTCGTTGGTCTCCACCACGAGGTGCCACACGGCAGCATCCGCCAACGGGGTGCCCGGGCGTCCGACCATCTCCACCATCCGCTCGACCGCCGCCGCCATGGGATCCGCCATCGTCAGGGACCGGGGTACGTCGCGCGGAGCTCGTCGAGCGCGTCGGCGTCACCGTCGACCGGCGGCGTGTGGTCGGGGTCGAGCCGTCGGTAGGCGAGACGGACGAAGGCTTCCGCAGCCATGGGGAGATCCGACAGGGCGGGTGGGTCGACCCGCGTGACGGCGACGGCATCGGGAGTGAGGTCGAACGCGAACGCGCGGCTCGGACCGGTAGTGGTCACGACGATCGAGCGCAGCGCGCCGGTCGGCTTGGCGGGGAACCGCGCGACGAGGGCCGTGAGCGGATCGGTCATCGGGAGAACCCTAGAATCCGCGGCGCCGCCGCGCGCGGCGAGCGCCGACCATGCTTGCCCGTGCTGACGAGACCGTGAACCGAGGTGTCAGCTTGGAACTGCCGATCCGTCTCGACGGAAGAGCCGCGATCGTCACGGGCGGTGGGACCGGGATCGGCGAGGCGACAGCCCGGTTGCTGGCCCAGCAAGGTGGCGACGTCGTCGTCGCGAGCCGCAAGCTCGAGAACCTGGAGCGGGTCGCGGCCGACGTGGCTGCCGCGACCGGCCGCCGCATCGTGCCGATCCAGACGGACGTGCGCGACGAGGAGTCGTGCGCGGCGCTGGTGGAGCAGTCTGCCGCCGAGCTCGGCCGTATCGACATCCTCGTCAACAACGCGGGCGGCTCGTACATGTTCCCGTTCCTCGACACCTCGTCTGATCGCTTCGACAACAACATGAAGCTGAATCTGCGGGGTCCGTACGTGCTCACCCAGCTCGTCGCCCCGCACCTCATCCGCCAGGGTGGGGGAGCGATCGTGAACATCTCGTCCTCGGCTGGTGTGTCCGGTGTTCGCGGTGGCGCGGTGTACAGCGCGTCGAAGGCCGGACTGCAGATGCTCACTCGGGTGGTGGCGGCCGAGCTGGGCCACCACGGGATCCGCTGCAACTGCATCGCGGTCGGCGGCGTGGCCTCCGAGGGCGCGCTGCGGGCGTGGGCGCGTTTCGGCGCCGACGCGGAGTCAATGGGTCGAGCGACGGCGCTCGGGCGCGTCGGCCAGCCGGAGGACATCGCCATGGGCGTCCTGTACTTCGCCAGCGACATGTCGAGCTGGGTCAGCGGCGAGACGCTGAGCATCAACGGTGGACCGATGCTCGGAGGCGGGCTCCCCGACGAGTGAGGTCTCGATCCTCGCCGGCAGGGTGGGCGGATCGGCGTCCCGCGGTCGGTTCGATCAGACGCGGGCACCGAGCGGGAGGCCGAAGATGTCGGCAGCGTTACCGCCGAGGAGCCGCTCGACGACCTCGGCCGGTACCTGGTAGCGCTCGCACAAGGCGATCGCGTCCGCGGGCGTCGTGGCGTCGTGGTGCGGGTAGCGCGATCCCCACGCACCCTTGGTCCCGAAGAAGTCGGTTTGGCGCACCGCCGACGACTCCCAGCCGTCGAAGCCGACCAGGGCCCGGGTGCGTTCGAACACCTCCTCCGGCTCGAGGCACACCGGGTCACCCGACACGAAGATGGTGGCAGCAGAGAGCCAGAGGTAGGTCTCCGCCTTCTCGAGGGCGAGCGGCACCATCGATGCACCGCCGTGAAGGAGCGCGAGCCGCAGGTTCGGGTGGTCCTCGAGCAGCCCGTGGAAGGCGGCGATCACCACGAACATGGACGAGTCCTCCATGTAGGCGGCGGCCTCGGCCACGGAGTGGCCGATACGCAGCTTGTCCGAGACCCGCTCGATGAAGCTGCCCTCCGACGTGGCCTCGGCGTTGGTGATCCCGAGGTACGGATGCACGCACACCACGACGCCGAGCTCCTCGGCCTTGCTCCACAACGGGCGGAAGTGCTCGTCGTCGACGTAGACGCCGTTCGGGTTGCCGAACATCACCATGCCCGAGGCCGGACCGGCACCCTGAGCGACCGCCTGCTTGGTGACCCGGTAGAACATGGGACGGAGCAGCACCGAGCGCGCCCCCCGCGCCGCGACGCGGCCGAGTTCGGCGACCGCGGCGTCGACGTCCTGGAGCGGCAGGACCGCAGTCGGGTGCAGCCGCCCGTCGCCGGCGCGCGCGAAGTCGTTTGCCCAGTCGTTGTAGGCGCGCGCGAGCACCACCGCGGCCTCCGCGTCGTCGACGACGGGGAAGTACTCGCCGAACAGGAGTGGGAGCACGATCTGCTGATCGATCCCG
>CAZDJK010000093.1:0-9453 GCA_964505725.1 uncultured Bifidobacteriaceae bacterium
TTCGTCACCGCCCGCTTCATGAACGCCCAGACGGGCGAGATCAAGGAGCAGACGGTCTTCATGGGCGACTTCCCGATGATGACGGAGAAGGGCACGTTCATCATCAACGGGACGGAGCGGATCGTCGTCTCCCAGCTCGTCCGCTCGCCGGGCGTCTACTTCGGGATCACGCCCGACAAGACCTCGCCGGAGAAGGACATCGTCGACGCCAAGATGATCCCCGGGCGTGGCGCGTGGCTCGAGTTCGAGGTCGACAAGAAGGACGTCGTCTACGTCCGCATCGACCGGAAGCGCAAGCAGCCGGTGACGGTGCTCCTCAAGGCGCTCGGCTTCGGTGAGACCGAGGAGGAGCTCCTCGAGCTGATCCTCGACCCGCAGGGCAATCCCTACGAGTCGATGCGCAACACGCTGGAGAAGGACCACACCGAGGACGCCGACGCCGCGTTCATAGACATCTACCGCAAGCTCCGTCCTGGCGAGCCCCCCACGCCCGACTCGGCGCGCGCGCTGCTCGAGAACCTCTTCTTCAATCCGAAGCGCTACGACATGGCCAAGGTCGGGCGCCACAAGGTCTCGAAGAAGCTGCGCGACGAGTACGCGAAGCTCCCGCTCGACCGGTACGGGCTCACCGTCCCCAACCCCGACCCGGAAGCGGGGCCCGTCGACTACCAGCTCTCGAAGGCCGACATCCTCGCGACGGTGTCGTACCTGGTGAAGCTGCACAACAACGACGCCGACTACTACCCGGACGACATCGACCACTTCGGCAACCGCCGCGTGCGGTCGGTCGGCGAGCTGATCCAGAACCAGGTGCGGGTGGGCCTGTCGCGCATGGAGCGGGTCGTGCGCGAGCGCATGACGACCCAGGACGTCGAGGCGATCACGCCGCAGACTCTCATCAACATCCGTCCCGTGGTGGCGGCGATCAAGGAGTTCTTCGGCTCCAGCCAGCTCAGCCAGTTCATGGACCAGACCAACCCGCTCGCCGGGCTCACGCACAAGCGGCGCCTCTCGGCGCTCGGCCCGGGCGGTCTGTCGCGTGAGCGCGCCGGCTTCGAGGTCCGCGACGTGCACCCCAGCCACTACGGCCGGATGTGCCCGATCGAGACGCCCGAAGGCCCGAACATCGGCCTGATCGGGTACCTCGCGACCTACGCACGCATCAACCGCTTCGGCTTCATCGAGACCCCGTACCGCAAGGTCGTCGACGGGATCGCGACCGACGAGATCGAGTACCTCGCGGCCGACGACGAGGACCGTCACGTCATCGCGCAGGCCAACGTCGGGGTCGACGAGCGTGGGCAGTTCCTCGACGAGAAGGTGCTCGTGCGCACCCGCCGGGGCGAGGTCGCGTACGTGGACCCCCACGAGGTCGACTACATGGACGTCTCGCCGAAGCAGATCCTCTCGGTCGCGACCGCGCTGATCCCGTTCCTCGAGCACGACGACGCCAACCGGGCGCTCATGGGCGCCAACATGCAGCGCCAGGCGGTGCCGCTGCTCCGCGCCACCGCGCCGTTCATCGGCACGGGCGTGGAGGGCCGCGCGGCACGCGACGCCGGCGACGTGGTCCTCGCCCGGGGCGCGGGCACCGTGGTCGACGTCACCGGCAACACGGTCGTGGTCGACTACGAGGGCCAGAGCCGCCCGGTCACGCACCGGCTGTCGAAGTTCCGCCGGTCGAACCAGGGCACCTGCATCAACCAGAAGCCACGCGTCGACGTCGGCGACAAGGTCGAGGCCGGGTCGGTGCTCGCCGACGGGCCCTCCACCCACGAGGGCGAGCTCGCCCTCGGCAAGAACCTGCTCGTCGCGTTCATGCCGTGGAAGGGCCACAACTACGAGGACGCGATCGTGATCTCGGAGCGTCTCGTGAGTGACGACGTGCTCACGTCGATCCACATCGAGGAGCACGAGATCGACGCCCGCGACACGAAGCTGGGCGCCGAGGAGATCACGCGGGACATCCCGAACCTCTCGGAGGACATCCTCAAGGACCTCGACGAGGACGGGATCATCCGCATCGGCGCCGAGGTGGGCGCGGGCGACATCCTCGTCGGCAAGGTCACGCCCAAGGGCGAGACCGAGCTCACGCCCGAGGAGCGGCTGCTGCGCGCGATCTTCGGCGAGAAGGCGCGTGAGGTGCGCGACACCTCGCTCAAGGTCCCGCACGGTGAGACCGGCAAGGTCATCGACGTCCGCAAGTTCTCGCGCGAGGAGGGCCACGAGCTCCCGCCCGGCGTCAATCAGCTGGTGCGCGTGTACGTGGGCCAGAAGCGCAAGATCAGCGAGGGCGACAAGCTCGCCGGCCGTCACGGCAACAAGGGCGTGATCTCGAAGATCCTGCCGGTCGAGGACATGCCCTACCTGGCTGACGGCACCCCCGTCGACATCGTGCTCAACCCGCTCGGCGTGCCGAGCCGCATGAACGTGGGCCAGGTGCTCGAGGCGCACCTCGGCTACGCGGCGCGTCACGGCTGGGAGGGCCAGCCCGAGGCGCCGGTGCACGGGGCGAAGACCCGCACGGTCACCGAGCCCGCGGTGTGGGTGTCGAGCCCGGTCTTCGACGGCGCCCACTGGGACGAGGTGGATCAGTCCGGCACGGAGGGCACCATCGAGCACCTGTTCGAGACGATGCACGCCGACGGCGCCGGCGGACGCCGGCTCGTCGCGCGCGACGGCAAGGCCACGCTCTACGACGGGCGCACCGGGGAGCCGTACGACCGGCCGGTCACGGTCGGCTACGTCTACATCCTGAAGCTGTCGCACCTCGTCGACGACAAGATCCACGCCCGGTCCACCGGCCCGTACTCGATGATCACCCAGCAGCCGCTCGGCGGGAAGGCGCAGTTCGGCGGCCAGCGCTTCGGCGAGATGGAGGTGTGGGCGCTCGAGGCCTACGGCGCCGCGTACGCGCTCCAGGAGATCCTCACCATCAAGTCCGACGACGTGCTGGGCCGGGTGAAGGTGTACGAGGCCATCGTGAAGGGCGAGAACATCCCCGAGCCCGGCATCCCCGAGAGCTTCAAGGTGCTCATCAAGGAGATGCAGGCGCTCTGCCTCAACGTCCGCGTCATGAACGAGGCGGGCGAGGAGGTCGAGATCCGCGAGCTCGACGAGGACGCGTTCCGTACCACCGAGTCGCTCGGCATCGACCTCTCGCGACCCGAACGGGGCAGCGACGAGGAGGACGAGCGGCGACGCGAGCCCGCCTACTGACGACGAAACCAGAACCCGAGCAGACACGAGACGAGAAGAACGAGAAGGCGAGGGAAGTCGTGCTCGACGTGAACGAGTCCGCACAGCTGTCCATCTCACTGGCCACCGCCGACCAGATCCGCACCTGGTCGAACGGGGAGGTGAAGAAGCCCGAGACCATCAACTACCGCACGCTGAAGCCGGAGAAGGACGGCCTCTTCTGCGAGAAGATCTTCGGGCCCACCAAGGACTGGGAGTGCTACTGCGGCAAGTACAAGCGCGTCCGGTTCAAGGGCATCATCTGCGAGCGCTGCGGCGTCGAGGTCACCCGCTCGAAGGTCCGCCGCGAGCGCATGGGCCACATCGAGCTCGCTGCGCCGGTCACCCACATCTGGTACTTCAAGGGTGTCCCGAGCCGACTCGGCTACCTGCTCGACATCGCGCCGAAGAGCCTCGAGAAGGTCATCTACTTCGCTGCCCACATCATCACGTGGGTCGACGACGAGCGTCGGCACAAGGACCTCGCCCAGCTCGAGGCCGACATCCGCGGTGAGATCACCGACATCGAGAAGGAGCGCGACGCCGAGATCGCGAAGCGCGACGCCGAGTACGAGACCGAGCTCGCGGAGCTCGAGGAGCGTGACGCGAAGAAGGTGGAGCTCGAGCGGGCCGAGAAGGCGCGCAACAAGGACTACGAGGACGTCCGCGCCCGCGCCGACGCCGACATCGAGTTCCTGAAGACGGTGTGGGACACCTTCCGCGGCCTCTCGCCGAAGCAGCTCGTCGACGACGAGCGTGTGTGGCGCGACCTGCGCGACCGCTACGACGAGTACTTCGAGGGCGGGATGGGCGCCGAGGCGGTCAAGGACCTGATCTCGCGCATCGACATGGAGCTCGAGGAGCTGTTCCTCAAGGAGACCATCGCCACCTCCAAGGGGCAGCGCAAGGCCAAGGCGATCAAGCGGCTGAAGGTGATCTCGGCGTTCAACCGCACCGACGAGAACGACCGCAAGATCAACTCGCCCATGGGCATGGTGCTCGACGCGGTGCCGGTGATCCCGCCCGACCTGCGCCCCATGGTGCAGCTCGACGGCGGGCGCTTCGCCACGTCGGACCTGAACGACCTGTACCGCCGCGTGATCAACCGCAACAACCGGCTCAAGCGCCTCCTCGACCTCGGCGCGCCCGAGATCATCATCAACAACGAGAAGCGGATGCTGCAGGAGGCCGTCGACGCGCTGTTCGACAACGGGCGCCGCGGCCGGCCGGTCACGGGCCCGGGCAACCGCGCGTTGAAGTCGCTCTCCGACATGCTGAAGGGCAAGCAGGGTCGGTTCCGCCAGAACCTGCTCGGCAAGCGCGTCGACTACTCGGGGCGTTCCGTCATCGTCGTGGGGCCGCAGCTGAAGCTCCAGCAATGCGGGCTCCCGAAGCAGATGGCGCTGGAGCTGTTCAAGCCGTTCGTCATGAAGCGCCTGGTCGACCTCGAGTACGCGCAGAACATCAAGTCGGCCAAGCGGATGGTGGAGCGCGCCCGGCCGCAGGTGTGGGACGTGCTCGAGGAGGTCATCAAGGAGCACCCGGTGTTCCTGAACCGGGCCCCCACCCTGCACCGCCTCGGCATCCAGGCGTTCGAGCCGGTGCTGGTCGAGGGCAAGGCGATCCAGATCCACCCGCTCGTGTGCACGGCGTTCAACGCCGACTTCGACGGCGACCAGATGGCGGTGCACCTGCCGCTCTCGTCCGAGGCGCAGGCCGAGGCGCGCATCCTGATGCTGTCGGCGCACAACATCCTGTCGCCCGCGCACGGGCGTCCGATCACCGTCCCCACCCAGGACATGATCATCGGCGCCTACTACCTCACCGAGGTGGTCGACGGTGCGCCGGGTGAGGGCCGCGCGTTCTCCTCCCTCGACGAGGCGATCCTCGCCTACGACGAGCGGTTGGCGGCCGACGGTGCCGACGGCGAGGGGCTCTCGCTGCACGCGCGCATCGAGGTGAAGGTGCCGGCGACCCGCTTCCCGGCCGACCGGTTCCCCGACCGCGAGACCGATCCCGACTCGATCGTGCTGCGCCGGAGCGGCGAGAACGGCGACGGGACGGTGCGGGTCAGGACCACGCTCGGTCGCCTCATCTTCAACGAGGCGTTCCCGCCCGACTTCCCGTTCGAGGACCGCTCGGTCAAGAAGCGCGACCTCACCGAGATCGCGAGCGTGTTGGTGGAGAACTACCCGCGGGCCGTGGTGGCCGAGAGCCTCGACCGCCTGAAGGACCTCGGGTTCGAGTTCGCCACGCGCTCGGGACTCACGATCTCGATCGCCGACGTGAAGACGCCGGCGAGCAAGGCGGCGCTCCTCCAGCGGTTCGAGGAC
Organism: uncultured Bifidobacteriaceae bacterium; assembly: GCA_964505725.1. Taxonomy (GTDB): domain Bacteria; phylum Actinomycetota; class Acidimicrobiia; order IMCC26256; family DASPTH01; genus CAVRJC01. Next base: position 5,571 of record CAZDJK010000093.1, read on the forward strand.
GAGGCCGAGAAGGTCGAGGGCCAGTACGAGCGCGGTGTCATCACCGACGACGAACGCCGCCAGAAGGAGATCGAGGTCTGGAGCGAGGCCACCGCACGCGTCCGTGACGCGATGCAGGAGGAGATGCGCCAGGAGATCTTCAACCCCATCGACATGATGGTGGGGTCGGGTGCACGCGGCAACGTGATGCAGGTCCAGCAGATCGCCGGCATGCGCGGTCTGGTGGCGAACCCGCGCGGCGAGATCTTCCCGAGGCCGATCAAGTCGAACTTCCGCGAGGGCCTGTCGGTGCTCGAGTACTTCATCTCGACCCACGGTGCCCGCAAGGGTCTGGCCGACACCGCGCTGCGCACCGCCGACTCCGGCTACCTGACCCGCCGTCTCGTCGACGTCGCTCAGGAGCTCATCGTGCGCGAGGACGACTGTGAGAGCCCGCGCGGCATCTGGGTGGAGCAGGTGCACGGCGACCCCGAGACGTTGCGCATCCTCGAGACCAAGCTGCTCGGCCGCTGCCTGGCCGAGGACGTGCAGCTCTCGGACGGCACCACGCTCGAGCGCAACGCCGAGATCGGCGAGCGCGAGCTGCGCCAGCTCGCGGCCGATCCTGCCGTCGACCGCGTGCGGGTGCGGTCGGTGCTCACGTGCGAGACCATCACCGGTGTGTGCTCGCTCTGCTACGGGACGATGCTCGCCACCGGCAAGCTCGTCGACCTCGGCGAGGCGGTGGGCATCATCGCCGCCCAGTCGATCGGCGAGCCCGGCACGCAGCTCACGATGCGGACCTTCCACACCGGCGGCATCGCGGGTGAGGACATCACCCACGGCCTGCCCCGGGTCGTCGAGCTCTTCGAGGCCCGTACCCCGAAGGGTGCGGCCGTCATGGCGGAGACCTCGGGCGTGGTGCGCCTCGGCGAGAACGAGAAGGGTGAGCGCATCATCTCGATCGTCGCCGACGACGGGACCGAGGACGAGCACGTGGTCATGCGGCGTACGCACCTCTTCCCGGGGATCGGCGACGGCGCCGAGGTGGTGGCCGGGGCACAGCTCACCGGCGATTCCAAGACGCCGCTCGACCCGAAGAAGATCCTCGAGATCAAGGGCATCCGCGAGACCCAGCAGTACCTGAGCGACGAGGTGCAGAAGGTCTACCGGGAGCAGGGTGTGTCGATCCACGACAAGCACGTCGAGGTGATCGTGCGCCAGATGCTGCGCCGGGTGCAGGTGTCGGAGCCCGGTGACTCACCGTTCCTGCCGGGCGAGCGGGTCGACGCGCGGCGCTACGCCGACGTGAACCGCCACCTGGTGGAGGACGGCAAGAAGCCGGCCGAGGGCCGTCCGGAGCTGATGGGGATCACCAAGGCGTCGCTCGCCACCGACTCGTGGCTCTCGGCGGCGTCGTTCCAGGAGACCACCCGGGTGCTCACCGAGGCGGCGATCGAGGGGAGGAGCGACGACCTGCGCGGGCTCAAGGAGAACGTGATCATCGGGAAGCTGATCCCCGCCGGCACCGGCATGCTCCGGTACCGGGAGATCGCGACCTACGCGCCCGACTACGAGCCGCTGCCCTTCTACTCCTCGGACACCGACATGGAGGGCGACCTCGACCTCGCGGCGTGGCTCGCCGACACCAGCGCGGGCACGCTCGAGACGCAGCCCGGGCTCGGCGTCGCCGGGTTCGGCGCGCCTTCGGGCGACCCGGTGCTGGAGGCGATCGAGGGGATCGCGGGCGAGCCCGCGACCGACTTCGACGCCGACGTCGCGACCGGGGAGCCGGGCGATCCCGACCTCGACGTCGACGACCTCGGCGGCGCCACCGCTTGACGGGCTCAGTGCACGGCGCGCCGGCGCGCGTGGAGGAACGCCTCCGCCGCGCCGCGTGCGCCGGGCACGGGTGACGGCATCGAGCCCACCACCGTCCAGGCGCCGGCGCCGATGGCGGTGCCGGCACGCGCGAGTGCGTCGCCGACTCGCGCGGCGTCGGTGGGCGGCGCCGGGAGGCCGAGCTCGAACATCGGCTTGACCAGGGCGACCAGGTCGGCGTCGGTGGCGAAGCGCACCCGTTCGAGCTGCGGGACCGCGGTCGCGAGCGACAGGTAGGAGAGGTCGACGCTCACCACGCCGACGGGCTCGGGCACGATCCGGTCGTCGAGGTCGCCCAGGTTGGTGCGCTCGCGGCTCACCACGCGGGGGTCCTGGCGCAGCGAACCCCTGAGCTGCCCGTGCCCGGCGTCGATCGCGTAGACGCGCTCGACGCCGCGCTCGAGGAGCACCGCCGTGAACCCGCCGGCGGCCGCGCCCACGTCGAGGGCGACGCGGCCGTCGACCTCGACACCGAAGCCGTCGAGCGCGGTCGCGAGCTTGGTGCTGCCGCGGAGCATCTGGTCGGGCATGACCGAGATCGTGGCGTCGGCGAGGACCCGGGCGGCGGGATTGAGCACCGGGCGGCCGTCGACGAGCACGCGGCCCGCCGCGAGGGCGGCCGACGCGTCGACGAGGTCGGGATGGCGCTCGCGCAGGGCCTCGGCGAGCACCACGCGCCGAGATGCCTTGCGTTTCGGGGCCAACGGGCGGCTATGCTATTTCGTCGGCCCGGAAGCGCGGTGCGCTCCCGGCCGTGCCCGTTCGGTCCCCCGCCACTCCCGCCCGGTCCTGGAACCGCGCCCGTCGAGGAAGCCACGTGCCCACGATCCAACAGCTCGTCCGCAAGGGCCGGACGACCAAGCCCGACAAGTCGAAGACGCCCGCGCTGAAGAGCTCGCCCCAGCGGCGCGGCGTCTGCACGCGCGTGTTCACCCACACGCCGAAGAAGCCGAACTCGGCGCTGCGCAAGGTCGCGCGCGTGCGGCTGACCACCGGCGTGGAGGTCACGGCGTACATCCCCGGCATCGGGCACAACCTCCAGGAGCACTCGATCGTGCTCGTGCGCGGCGGCCGGGTGAAGGACCTCCCGGGCGTGCGCTACAAGATCGTGCGCGGCGCCCTCGACGCGAGCGGCGTGGGCGACCGTCGCCAGGCCCGCAGCCGCTACGGCGCCAAGAAGGAGGGCTGATGCCTCGCAAGGGTCCCGCGCCGCGGCGTGACCTCATGCCCGACCCGGTGTACCGGTCGGTGGTGGTGACGCAGCTCGTCAACAAGGTGCTCCAGCGGGGGAAGCGCTCCACCGCGGAGCAGATCGTCTACGACGCGCTCACCGACATCGAGAAGAAGTCAGGCGGCGACCCGGTCGCCGCGTTGAAGCGCGCGGTCGAGAACGTGCGTCCCGCGCTCGAGGTGCGGAGCCGCCGCGTGGGTGGCGCCACCTACCAGGTCCCGGTGGAGGTGCGACCCCGCCGCGCGACCACGCTCGCGGTCCGCTGGATCGTGGGGTACGCCCGGCAGCGACGCGAGAAGACCATGGCCGAGCGGCTCGCCAACGAGCTGCTCGACGCCAGCAACGGGATCGGGGCGTCGATCAAGCGCAAGGACGACCTCCAGAAGATGGCGGAGTCGAACAAGGCGTTCGCGCACTACCGGTGGTGATGCCTTTGACTTCGATGATGGTCCCGTCGCGCGCCTTCGCCTCGTAACCACTCGGGGCGGGCGAACGGCGAACGGTCGTTGCGGAGCGCCGACCACGGCCTCCATCCGGCCGAGCCCCTGCACGCCTCGCGGCGCTCGGCGTGGGTCTTCGACCCGGGTCTCGGCCGGCGGACGTACGTCGGCGTCCGACGACCGTCCGCCGCTCGCCCTTCGTCACGGGTGACCGTCGAGGAGCGGGACGGGGAACACGAAGTGAATTGGAACGTCTCGGGGCAGGGCGGCGTTCATACTCAGATGGGGAAGCGCCGATCCTCGCGGAGCAGTAGAGAAGCAGAGAAGCAGAGAGATGGCAGCTGAAGTCGCA
>CAZDJK010000094.1:0-8724 GCA_964505725.1 uncultured Bifidobacteriaceae bacterium
AGAGCTTGTAGATGCGGGTGACGTTGCCGGAGGCGATGAGCTCGACGTCGTCGCGGGACAGGCCGCTGAAGTGCTCGTCGAGCACCTGGCGGCTGCGGGGCCAGGTGCTGTCGGGGTGCGGGTAGTCGGTCGCCCACATGAGGTTGTCGATGCCGATCATGTCGAGGAGCCGCATGCCGGTCTTGTCCTGCTCGAAGGTGGCCGCCATGTTGCGGTGCCAGTAGAAGCTCGGCTTCTCGCTGATGGCGTGGTCGGGGAACGTCGTCCAGCCGTGGTTGGTGACCATGGTGTCGAGGCGTTCGAGGTAGTAGGGGATCCAGCCGATGCCGGCTTCGACGAGCACGACGCGCAGGTCGGGCCAGCGTTCGAGGACGCCGCTGACGGTCCAGTCGGCGACGCACTCGGCCATGAAGATGGGCGGCAGCGACTGGAAGATCCCCTTGTAGGGCGTCGGGTCCTCCTGCATGACGTCCTGCATCAGGTAGTGGCTCGCGCCGACGTGCTGGCTGATCGGCACGCCGGTGTGGCTGAGGACCTCCCACAGCGGGTCGTAGGCACGGTCCCAGTAGGGGAGGGCACCGGCCTCGCGGGGCAGCAGCGGAATCTGCACCGCCTTCCCGTGCTCCGCGACCACCCGCTCCACCTCTTGTACCGCGACGGGGATGTTCTCCACCGGCAAGACGTACACCGGCATCAGCCGCTTCGGGTCCACTGACGCCCACTCGATGGCCGCAGAGTTGAGCGCGTGCACCGCCTCGACTCGCTCGTCGGGATCGAGTGCGGCGAACGACGCGCCGCCCGAGCCGACGTAGAGGATCTCGGCCTCGACGCCGTCGATGTCCATGTCGTCGAGACGCGCCGCTGCGTCGTGCTCGCCGGCACGGCCGGCGGCCGGCCAGGGCGCGCCCGTGCCCATGTTGGGCATGCCGGTGGGTGCCCGGCCCTCCTTGAGCTCGGCCTGCTTCGCCTTCTGCGGCTTGGCCGCCAGCATCTGCGCGGCGTACGCCGCCTCGGCGGCCTCCACCTTCTCGCGGAGGCGACTCGGCAGCTGCGCGTACACCTGCTCCTTCGGGAGGGTGACATGCGAATCGGCGGAGATGATCCGGATACGGTCGCTCATCGGCGTGCTCCCCGGTCGTGACGTGTCGTGCCCCGATCGTACCCCTGATCTGACGCCGCCGTCATCAACCCCTTGTCGTTGCGTGCCAACCTAAGATCCGTGCGATGACACGGGGCGGGGGACCGGGGAGGAACGGAGGACCGCCGGCAGCGAGACGCCGCGCTCCGTACGGCTCCCACGCCGGGCTCGGGCCCCGAGCGATCGGGGCACGCGACGAGATCCTGGCGGCCGCCTACACGGAGATCGGTCGACGTGGTTACCGCGACACCACGATGGACGACATCGCGGCGGCGGTCGGGCGCTCGCGCGCCGGGGTGTACCAGTACTTCGGATCGAAGGGCGAGATCTTCTTGACGTTCCAGTACCGGCTGCGCGTCGAGATGGAGCAGGCCGCGGCGCGGTTGGGCCCGCTCGGCGCCGACGCCGACGGCTACGCGAACCTGCGCACGTGGCTCGGGGAGATCGCCGACATCACGAAGCGCCACGAGGTGACGTTCCTCCAGGGATCCGCTGCCGCGCTCGACGTCGAGGCGCTGTGGGAGAGCTCGCAGGCTTCGGTGAGCGAGTACACCGACGTGATCGCACGAAAGATGCAGGAGGCGAGCGTCGAAGGGGTGAACCATCGTGCCGCGTCGTACGCGATCGTGGCGATGGTCGAGAAGGCGCACTTCTACCGGCAGCACTTCTCGCTCCCGTTGTCCGACCGCGAGCTCACCGACGCGCTCGCGAGCGTGGTGCAGCTCGTGCTGTTCCCTGGATCACTGCCCATGACGCGCCGTACGTGGAAGCCGCGCGACCTAGCGATGCTGGACCCCCCGGTGGAAGCGGTGATCCCGCCGTTCGTCGACCGGTCGACCGCAGATCGCGAGCGCGCACGACGCATCCGCGACGCCGCGGCGACGGTGTTCCTCCGCAAGGGTGTACGGCGGGCATCGGTGAGCGACATCACGACCGAGGCCGGCGTCGCCCACGGCACGTTCTACCTGTACTGGCGCGACAAGGCCGAGCTCCTCGGTTCCCTCGCCGGGGACATGGCCGCGGAGCTGAACGCGCTCTACGAGAAGCTCACGACCATGACTCCAGACGGCATCGACGAGGGCATCGACCCCTGGGTGCACGCGTTCGTCGACGCCTATCGCCGCCACGTCGCAGTGATGGCATTCTGGGCCGCCGAGCAGACGTACGAGCCGAGTCTCGACGCGATCGAGCAGCCGGTGTTCCGGCACCACGTCGCGGATCTCACGACGTTGATCGGGCGCTACCCCCGCGCGCCCCACGCGTTGCCGAGCGCGTTGACCGTGTGCCTGCTCGCGCTGCTCGGTCACTATCCGTACTACACGATGGTCGTGTACGGCGGACGGGGGGGCCGTCAGCTCGAGCCCACGCTGGCGGCGTTCCTGCGGCGGGGGTTCTTCCACTAGCCGTCGCACCGGTGGACGACGCGCGGCGGGTAGGACGGCGCCACGAACGATCGGAAGGAGTGTGGTCGTGCAGAGACTCGAGGTGACGGTGGACGTCACCGAAGCCGTCGGCACCGGGGAGCGCCTGGCGACGAGGGCAACGGTCGTGGTCCCCGAGCGCGGCGACATCCGGGACCGGCCCGTCGCGTTCTTCGGCTTTCCCGGCGGGGGGTACACGCGTCACTACTACGACCTGCATCCGCCGGGGCACTCCGGGTACAGCCAGGCCGAGCACCACGCGCGCGACGGCGACGTGTTCGTGTGCTGCGACCACCTCGCGGTCGGCGACAGCGACGTGCCGGACGTCGCACTCGACTTCGAAGCGGTGGGCCGCGCGAATGCCGCGACCGCTCGAGAGGTGATGGCCCGTCTGCGGCGCGGAGAGCTCGACGGCGCGCTGCGACCGATCGACCCCGCCGCGATGATCGGCATGGGCCAGTCGTACGGCGGCTTCGTGCTGACGATCGGGCAGGCGGTCGATCCGTGCTTCGACGCGGTGGCGATGCTCGGCTGGAGCGGGATCGAGACGATCCCGCCGTGGCCCGACGACGTGGACATCGCGGCGATCGTCGCGGGCACCGCGGGCGACGGCATGGACCATCCGATGCGTCCGGTGTTCCACTTCGATGACGAGCCGGTCGACCTCGTCGTCATGGACATGACTCGCGGCGGGTCGATGGGATCGGCGAAGGCGTGGGGTGCGGCGAACGCGCCCGGAGGCCCGGCTGTGGTCGGCGACCGCGCGCCACTCGGGCCCGGTGTCGTCGCGGCCGAGGCCGCCGCGATCTCGGTGCCGGTGCTCGTCGCGTGCGGCGAGGTCGACGTGGTCGGGGATCCGTGGGCAGAGCCGACGGCCTACCGCGGATCGCGCGACGTGACCGTCGTGGTGTTCGAGCAGATGGCGCACATGCACAACTTCGCGTCGAGCCGCGAGCGGCTGTGGGCGCGTCTCGCGTCGTGGGCACGCGCGGTCGGCGACCTCGCCGCCACGGGTCAGCTGCCGGGCCCGGCCTCGAGGTCGACCTCGAGCGCCAGCACGAGCCGCGACGCGAGGCCGTAGAAGCCGGCGAGCATCGCGATGTCGAGGAGCTCGACCTCGGAGAAGTTCTCCCGGGCAGCCGTCCAGCACCGGTCGTCGACCTCGCAGCGGTCCACGGCGCCGGCGTAGGCCAGCGCGGCGCGTTCGGCTCCTGCGAAGCGCTCGAGGTTGCCGCTCCGCAGTGCCGCGAGCTCGTCGTCGGTGGCGCCGGCGCGCCGGGCGCCGGGCTCGTGCTGCTGCCATTCGTACTCGGCGCCGAGCATGCCTGCGACCCGCAGCACGACGAGCTCGCGGAGGCGCGGCGAGACGTGCGAGGCGCTGTGCACGCGTCCCGAAAGGCTGGCGAAGCCGCGGTGCATGTCGGGGTTCGCGTAGGTGGTGCGCACGAGGTTGTTGTGCACCGGGAGGTCGTCGGGGAGATCGGCGGGCGGGATGCGCGCCATCAGCGTGCTCCGCCGTCGACCCGGAGCGTCTGCCCCGTGACCCACGACGCGTCGGGGCTGCAGAGGTACGCCATCGCCGCGTAGAGGTCGCGGCTGGTACCCATGCGCTGCACCGCGTTGGCGGCCACGATTGCGTCGGCGTTCGGGAGCTGGCTCTGGGCCGCCTCGAACGCGGAGATGCCGGGCGCGATGCAGTTCACCGTGATCCCCTGTCGCCCGACCTCGCCCGCCATCCCCTGGGTCATGTGCTCCACTGCGTGCTTGGTGAGGCCGTACGGGCTTCCCCCGCTACGCGACGCCATCGAGGAAATGTTGATGATGCGGCCGAAGCCGCTCTCGGCCATCAGCGGCACCGCGGCCTGGTAGCAGCGCAGCGTGCCGGTCACGTTGACCGCCCACGCGGCGTCCCAAGTCTCGTCGGGGCAGTGCAGCAGCCCCGCCTCGTTCATCCCGCGCCAGAGCCCCGCGTTGTTGATCAGGACGTCGAGGCGCCCGAACTCGTCGCGTACCCGTTCGACCATGGCCTCGACGCTGCCGCGGTCGGTGACATCGGCGTCGACGCCGATGCATCGAGGTCCCGCCTGCGCGGCATCCACAGCCGCGGCCTCGGTTTCCTTCACGTCGGCCAGGACGACGTGCGCGCCGTCCTGTGCGAAGTAACGCGCGTAGTCGCGGCCGAGGCCGCGCGCGGCGCCGGTGACGATGACGACCCGTCCGTCGAAGATGCCCATCAGCTGCTCAACTCCGTGATGATCGGCGCGATGCGCCATGCGAGATCCTCGCTGATCGTGAAGTAGGAGATGCCGTATCGCTCGCGGATCTCCACGAGGTGGTCCTTCATGCTGGCGAGGTCGCCGACCAGCACGAAGGGCGACGCGAGCACCTCGTCGGTGGTCAGACCCGAGCGGTTCCCGAACCGTTCGGCGACGGCACGAGCGCTCTCGCCGGGGGCCGCGAGCTCGCCGAACGGGATGCGGATGCCGACGATGAGATCGGTCCGCGACTCGCCGCCGGCCTCCGAGATCCACGCGAGTTGCTTCTCGAACCCGGCGAGACGGTTCCCGCCCTCGCTCGTCGCCGCCAGGATGCTGATGACCTGGGCGTGGCGCGCCGCGAAGGAGAGCATGCGCTTCCCCCGTGCGCCGATCATCAGCGGAAGAGGCTCCTGTACCGGCACCGGGTGCGAACGGAAGTCGCGCACTTCGTAGTGCTCGCCCTCGAACGTCACCGGCTCGCCCGTGAGCAGCTCGCGGAGGAGGGCGATCGATTCGAACAGCCGCTCGGCGCGCACACCGGGTGCGTCCCACGTGGCGATGCCGGTCTTCGTGTAGTCCTCCTCGAGCCAGCCCGCACCGAGCCCGAGGTCGAGGCGGCCGTCGGAGAGCACGTCGAGTGTGGCGGCCTCCTTGGCGACGATCACCGGATGGCGGAAGTCGTTGTCGAGGACGGTGATCGCGAGCCGGAGGCGCGTGGTGACCGCAGCCGCAGTGGCGAGGGCGACGAACGGTGCGAGCTGCGGGAGGCTCGGGCCGAGGTGATCGGGCACCGACACCGAGTAGAAGCCGAGATCGTCGGAGCGGCGCACCTTCTCGCTCCACGCGCGCGCGTCGCCTGCATCGGGGATCTGGATCGAGAACCGCATCGGCTGCGCCACGGCAGCACGGTACGCCCCTGGGGCGGGCGCACCAGCGGTGCGCGGGTCTCCGTGGTCCCCTTCGAGGTGGCACGCGTGCCAGGCGAGTCCGCACCGTACCCGCGTCGGTGGCGGTGGACAAGGGGGCGGCAGAGCCGTGAGGGCCGCCTGCGTCTGCTCGGCGCGCGGAATAACGTGACCGGGGCCGCCTCGCCACGCCCTGGTGCGACGGCCCGACGTATCGAGGACAGGATTGGGGGAGACATGCCCGAGAACGAGGGCAGCGAGCTGTACTACACCGAGGGACGACGCCTGGACTATCCGGTGTTCGACGCCGACAACCACATGTACGAGAACACCGACGCGATGACCAAGTTCATCCCGCGCGAGTACGACGGCATCGTGAAGTACGTCGAGTTCGACCGCCGCAGCAAGCTGGCGCTGAAGGACCGCATCACCCGCAACATCACCAACCCCACGTTCGTGCGCGTCTCACCGCCAGGGGGCCAGCAGGACGACCCCGAGCACCGGCGTGCGATCAACGGGCTCGACGAGTTCTTCGACGTGGAGCCGCGTTTCCGGCTCATGCAGGACATCGGGCTCGACCGCTCGATCATGTGGCCCACGCTCGTGAGCGTGGTCGAGAACAACATGTACGACGACCCGATGGGCTGCCAGGTGGTGCTGCACGCCCTCAACGAGTGGATGCACGAGCACTGGACCTACAACTACAAGGACGCGATCTTCGCCACGCCCGTCATCAACCTGTCGATCCTCGACGGCGCGATGAAGGAGCTCGAGTGCATCCTCGAGCGCGGGTGCAAGGTGTTCCTGCTCCGGCCGGCACCGGTCGACACGCCCTACGGACGACGGTCGTTCGCGCTGCCGATGTTCGACCCGTTCTGGGAGGCGGTGCAGGAGGCCGACGTCCTCGTGGGTATGCACGCGAGCATCGACACGCGCTACCGCCAGGACCTGCAGGACCTCGAGGGCCCACACCCCGCGTATCTCACGTACGGCACCGCCACCAACCCCGCGTTCCAGATGCTCACCCAGACCACCTGGCAGATCGCCGACGTGTGTGCGTCGATCATCGGCCACGGGCTGCTCACGCGCTTCCCGCGCCTGCGGCTGGCGCCGGTCGAGCTGGGCACCCAGTGGGTGCGCCCGTTCTTCGAGCGGATGGAGTCGGCGTGGGACCGGGCCCCGCAGATGTTCGACGAGAACCCGGTCGAGGCGTTCCGGCGCAACGTCTTCGTCCACGCGTTCCGTGAGCCCGACCCCGTCGGCCTGACCAAGGTGCTGGGCGTCGAGAACACGATGTTCGGGTCCGACTTCCCGCATCCCGAGGGTCTGCGCGAGCCGCTGAACTTCGCCGACCTCCTCACCGACCTGCCGGTGGAGGACCAGGCCAAGGTGATGGGCGGCAACCTCGCCCGGATCATGAAGGTCGACGACTCGGTCCGGGTCGCCGCCTGACGCCCCCTTTCGCAAACTTGCGTCGCTCCAACGGAAATAATCCGTTCGAGTGACACAAGTTTGCGACGAGGAGGCGGCACGATGAGCGGAGATCCGAACTGGGCGGAGCAGGTCACGGCGATCGCTACCGCGATCGGCGCCATCGGGCTGCTCAGCGCGATCGGCGCCACGATCTTCGCGGCCCGACAGGTGAGCGAGTCACAGCACAGCCGGCACGCCCAGACGGCGGTCGACTTCCTGCGGCGGTGGGACGAGCACGACCTGGTGGAGACCCGGCGGCTCGTGGCCCAGTACAAGTCGGGGGAGGAGCTCGCGAGCGCGTTCGTGCGCGACATCGCGAGCAACTCCATGGACGCGTTCGTGCTCTACCGCGAGCTCGACTACTTCGAGCAGGTCGCGGCGCTCGAGCACCTCGGCGCGCTCGACCTCACCCTCGTGCGGGTCCTGCTCGGCCACCGGCTGGTCGAGCGCTACGACCTCTGGAAGCCGTCGCTCGATGCCATGGGCGCGAACGCCTACCCGATGTTCACGGCACTCGCGGAGAGGATGCGCCAGGAGGGCGTGTCCGACGCCGCGCCTCGCGTCCCGGCTGCGAGCGGCACGCGCAGCCGGTGACGCACGGACCGCGGCGCGTACGGACGGGTATCGCTACGGGACGAGCCCGTAGCGTCCCACCACGAAGCCGAAGAGGACCATGCCGACCGCGCCGACCGACACGACCGCGGCGATCCTCCCGGTCGACCAGCGCTCCAGGAGCAGGCCGAACGCGACGAACGGCGGAAAGCACTCGTTGGTGTAACGGCCGAGCCCGACCATGCCGGTGGCGAACGGCAGGAGCAGGTAGAGCCCCGCGAACGCCAGCCACCCGAGCGGGAGCCGTCGGCGCTCGATCCCGAGCGCCACGAGCGCCACGATCGCCAGGGTCACGTGCGGGATCAACGTGAGCTTGCCTCCATCGCCGCGCAGCACGTCGATCGGTGTGATCTCGACCCAGCGCGATTTCACCGTCCAGAACACGAACGCGTCGCCGGTGCGGTAGGCGCAGTACGCGCACCATCCCGCGAGGACGAACACGCTCGGGACGGCGACGAGCGCGGCGCGACGGACGGCGCGCACGGCGACGACGAGCGCGATGGCCGCGATGAACCCGCTCGGGCGTAGCAGCGTCGCGCCGGCCGCGAGCAGGCCCGCGGCCAGGTCGTGGTTGTCTTCCACGAAGACGAAGGCCCACACCGTGCACGCGAGGAACAGCGCCGAGGGATAGCCCATCGAGAACACGAACGACGCCGGGAAGAAGGCGAGGAACCACACCGACAGCGTCGCGGCGCGCGCCGAGCAGTGGCGGCGGGCCAGCACGTAGAGACCGGCCAGTGCCACGAGCAGCGCCAGCTGGTCGATGACGAAGAGGCCGACCTTGTCCGCGTTGGTGCCGAGCTGGTCGAGCGCGCGGAGGATCAGCGGCAACCCGGGGAAGAAGGCCCAACGGGGGAAGGGCACGTTGACGGTGCCGTAGCCGATCCGGCCGATCACCTCTAATAAGCCGGAGTCCC
>CAZDJK010000095.1:0-47023 GCA_964505725.1 uncultured Bifidobacteriaceae bacterium
GAGCTCGTCGTCATCGACTTCGGCTGCATCGTCGACGGGTACTGCTCCGACATGACGCGAACGGTGAGCGTGGGCGATCCGGGTGCCGACGCGCGGGCCTTGTGGGACCTCGTGCGGGCGAGCCAGTCCGCTGGGCGCGACGCGGTGCGCGCCGGGGCCGACTGCGCCGCGGTCGACCGCGCGTGCCGCGACGTCATCGCCGACGCCGGCTACGGCGACGCGTTCGTGCACGGCACCGGTCACGGCGTCGGGCTCGAGATCCACGAGGCGCCACGGGTGGCCGCGAGCGCCCGTGATACCTTGGAAACCGGTTCCATCGTGACCGTCGAGCCCGGTGTGTACCTCCCCGGCGTCGGCGGGGTACGCATCGAAGACACGGTCGTCGTGACCGACGGCGGCAGCGATCCCCTCACCGCATTCCCGAAGGATCTCCTGGTGTGAGCGTCTCGACCAACGACCTCAAGAACGGCATGGCGCTCGACCTGCCCCAGGAGGGGCTGGTGACGGTGGTGGAGTTCCAGCACGTGAAGCCGGGCAAGGGCGGCGCGTTCGTCCGCACGAAGCTCAAGAAGGTCGCCGGCGGCGCGGTGCTCGACCGCACGTTCCGCGCCGACGAGAAGGTGCCCCTCGCGGTGATCGACAAGCGCGAGATGCAGTACCTCTACCGCGACGGCAACGCCTTCGTGTTCATGGACACCGAGACCTACGACCAGGTCTCGGTCGACGCCGGCGACCTCGGCTCCGCCACCGGGTTCCTCAAGGAGGGCGACCGCGCCGTCATCCACGTGTACGACGGGCGCGTCGTCGCCGCCGAGCTGCCCGCGGCCGTCGAGCTCGCGGTTGCCGGCACGGAACCGGGCGTGCAGGGCGACCGGGTGTCGGGTGCGCGCAAGCCCGCGACGCTGGAGACCGGGCTGGTGGTGCAGGTGCCGTTGTTCGTCGAGCCCGGCGAGCGGATCAAGGTCGACACCCGCACCGGGGAGTACCTGGCGCGCGCGTGATCGTGCCGGTCCCGATGAGCGCCGAGCGATGACCGCCACCGGGAGTCGGCGCGAAGCGCGCGAGCGGGCGCTGGGCCTCGGCTACGAGCTCGAGGTCCGTGAGCTCGCGGTCGACGAGGTGCTCGCGCAGCAGCCCGCCCCGCCCGACGAGTACGCGGTGCGCCTGGTGCGCGGCGTCGAGGCCAACCACGAGGAGATCGACGCCCTCCTGACCAAGTTCTCGGAGCACTGGGCGCTCGAGCGAATGCCCGCGGTCGACCGTGCCGCGCTCCGCCTCGCGACCTACGAGCTGGGTTGGGAGCCCGAGATGCCGACCGCGGTCGTGATCAGCGAGGCGGTGGAGCTGGCGAAGCAGTACTCGACCAAGGACTCCGGGCGGTTCGTCAACGGGCTCCTGAGCCGGATCGCCGAGGAGCTCCGCCCCCAGCCCTCGTGAGCGCCCGACGATGACCACCGCGCCGGTCGAGATCCGCGAGCCCGAGGTCGGCGAGGAGACCGCGACCGACAAGCCGTGGCTGGTCATCGTGTGGAACGACCCCGTCAACCTCATGAGCTACGTCGTCTACGTGTTCCAGAAGCTGTTCGGCTACTCGCGGAAGAAGGCGACGCGCCTCATGCGCCAGGTGCACGAGGAGGGGAAGGCGGTGGTCGCCGACGGCACCCGCGAGAAGTGCGAGGGCGACGCCGCGCGTCTCCACGCCCACGGGTTGTGGGCGACCATCGAGCACGACTCGTGAGCCCGCGCTGGCGGCGGTTCCGTCGGGGCCCGGGTGACACGCTCGTCGTCTCGCTCCATCCGGACGAGGCCCAGCTCATCGCCGTGCTCCCCGGCGAGCTGCGGGACGTGTTCGAGGGTCCTGCCGACGACCCGGCGGCCCAGCGTCTGTTCCCTCGCGCCTACCTCGATCCGACCGAGGAGGAGGCCGAGAGCGAGTGGCGCGCCATGGTGCACCCCGACCTCCTGCGCCAGCGGCTCGACGCCCTCTCGACGGTGGCCGCGTCGCTCGAGCGGGCCCAGCCCGCCGAGGACTGGCTCGAGACCGCGCTCGGCCCCGACGAGGTCCAGGCGTGGCTCGGCGTCTTGAACGACGCGCGGCTGGTGCTCGGTGCTCGTCTCGGCGTCACCGACGACAAGCCGGCGGTGGCGAAGGACGCCACCGGGGCCGAAGCGCTGTACGCGTGGCTCACGGGGCTCGAGAGCGACCTCGTCGACCAGCTCCTGTGACACCCGCGGACGCGCGCGACCATGGTCGCATGGCGTTGACACCCGGAGAGGATCTCGACGCGGCGATCCACGAACGCTTCACGATCGACCGCGCCGCACGCGAGCCCGAGATCGTGGCCATGCTCGCCCTGTCCCCGTTCGTGCGGGGTGACGAGCCGTGGATGGCGAAATTCCGCATCGACGCCGACGTCGCGCTCCTCGACATCCTGCCCGAGGGCGCTCGCATCGACCGCTGGGTCGAGACCACCTGGTCGATCACCGCGGCCGCCCGGTGGCGGGACGCGACGCTGTTCGTCGAGACCTACGCCGGCAACGCGCGGGTCACGGTCACGGGGCCGACCCGCGAGGTCGTCGAGCACGCTCGCTCGCTCGTGCGCGAACGCAGCCCGGAGCCCGATCTCGACGCCGGGGTGCAGGTCGCGTTCTGGCGTTGGAGCGACCACGGCGCCCACGAGACCACGCGCGCGCTCGAAGCCGCGCCGTGGCCCGACATCGGCCGCAACTACCCGGTGCGCGTCCACGCACAGCTCGACGAGCTCATGAAGGTGGAGGAGCCGACGAGCGGGGGGAAGCTCCTGCTCTGGCACGGCGAGCCGGGCACGGGCAAGACGACGGCCATCCGCGCGCTCGTGCGCGAGTGGCGGGGCTGGTGTGACGCGCAATACGTCACCGACCCCGAGCGGTTCTTCCACGAGGCCGACTACATGCTCGACGTCCTGCTCGCGCCCGACCGCCACGAGCTGCGCGCCCACGCCTCCGGAGGCGTGGTCCGCAGCGACCGGTGGAAGCTCGTGATCTGCGAGGACGCCGACGAGTACGTGCGCAGCGACGCCCGACGCCGCGCCGGCGCGTCGCTCGGGCGCCTGCTGAACGTCGCCGACGGGATGCTCGGACAGGGGCTGAACACCCTCGTGCTGCTCACCACCAACGAGGAGATCGCGCGCTTGCATCCCGCGGTGGTGCGCCCCGGCCGGTGCCTCTGCCTGATCGAGTTCTCCCGGTTCGGCCGACGCGAGGCGAGCGACTGGCTGGGCACCGCGGTCGAGGACGAACCCACCCTCGCCGAGCTCTACGAGCGGCGCGACGCCTCCGGCGCCGGGTTGCGCCACGGCGGTCCCGACCCCGAGCTCGGTGGCTACGTCTGACCCTCCCCGCCAACCTCCGCCAAACTCCACCAAGCTCCACCAAGTTCGAAGGAAGAGGGGTGGGTCCGCTGCAACCCGGGGTGGTTTGGTAACTTCGGCAGCGACCGTCACGGGAGTCCTGCGAGGCTCCTACGGAGGAGCGACATGGCTGCAACCTCTCCGGGCGAAGCGCGCCCGACCGGCGCGGACGCCGCGCGTGCCACGGGCCCCGAGGAGCCCGACCGTCTGGTGAAGCGGGCCGGCGTGTTCGACGCCGACGACCTCCGCCGGGCGCACACCCGCATCGCGCACGAGATCGTCGAGCGCAACCGCGGCGCGGCAGACGTCGTGCTCGTCGGCCTGTACACCCGGGGTCTCGCCATCGCCCGTCGCCTCGCCGCCGCGATCGACGACTTCGAACGCCGAGACGTGCCGGTCGGCGCGCTCGACGTCGCCTTCTACCGCGACGACATCGGCCTGCGCGCGGTCCAGCCCCTGGGTCCCACCGAGGTACCGGTCGACATCACGGGCAAGGCGGTCGTGCTGGTCGACGACGTGCTCTACACCGGCCGTACGGTGCGCGCCGCCATGGACGCGCTCACCGAGCTCGGCCGGCCGCGCGCAGTGCAGCTCGCGGTGCTGGTCGACCGCGGACACCGCGAGCTCCCGATCCGTCCCGACTTCGTGGGCAAGAACCTGCCGACCCGTCACGGCGAGGACGTGCGCGTGCGCCTGCGCGAGGTCGACGGCACCGACGACGCGGTCGAGCTTTGGGGTCCCGGCGATGCCCGGCCCGGTTCCGGCGACGAGGAGGACCGCGTGTGAACCACCTGCTCGCCATCGACGACCTCGACCTCGAAGAGCTCGGCGCGCTGCTCGACCTCTCCGAGCAGTTCGTCTCCGTGAACCAGCGCGACATCCCCAAGGTCCCCGCGCTCCGGGGCAAGGTGGTCGCCTCGCTGTTCTACGAGAGCTCGACGCGCACGCGGCTCAGCTTCGAGACCGCGGCGAAGCGGCTCTCGTGCGACGTGATGACGTTCCCGATGGCGACGTCGTCGGTCAACAAGGGCGAGGACCTGCGCGACACGGTGCAGACGATCGCGGCTATGGGCATCGACGCACTGGTCGTCCGCCATCCGGGCGCGGGCGCACCCGCGCGGGTAGCGAGCTGGATCGAGGCGGCGATCGTCAACGCCGGCGACGGCCGTCACGAGCATCCGACCCAGGCGCTGCTCGACGTGCTCACCCTCCGCCAGCACCGAGGAGACGAGCTCGACGGCCTGCAGGTCGCGATCGTCGGCGACATCCGGCACTCGCGGGTCGCGCGCAGCGACGTGAAGGCGCTCACCATGCTCGGCGCGGCGGTGACCCTGGTCGCGCCGCCCACGCTCCTCCCCGAATCGCTCGAGGGCTGGCCGGTGGTGGTGAGCCACGAGCTCGACGACGTCCTGGGCGACGTCGACGTGGTCATGCTGCTGCGCATCCAGCTCGAGCGGCAGCAGGAGGCGCTGTTCCCGACCCTGCGTGAGTACACCGCGCGGTACGGCCTCACCGAGGCGCGCGCCGACCGGCTCCGTCCCGACGCCCTCGTGATGCATCCAGGGCCGATGAACCGGGGGATCGAGGTGGCGGCCGAGGTCGCCGACGGGCCGCGCTCGGTCGTCACCGAGCAGGTCGCCAACGGCGTCGCGGTCCGCATGGCGGTCCTGTACACGCTCCTCGGCTCGGGGGCCCCGGTTGCCTGAGCTGCTGGTCCGGGGCGGACGCGTCCTCGACGCCGCCGGCGAACGCGTGGCCGACGTACGGGTCGTCGACGGCCTCGTCGCCGAGGTCGGCGAATCACTTCCCGAACCCACGGGAGCGTCGACGCGGCAGGCGAACCGGGTGCTCGACGCGGGTGGGTGCGTGGTGGCGCCCGGCTTCGTCGACCTGCACGTGCACCTGCGCGAGCCGGGCGACGAGGAGGCCGAGACCATCGAGAGCGGGTGCCGGGCCGCCGCGCTCGGTGGCTTCACCGCCGTTGTGGCGATGCCCAACACGCGCCCGCCGCTCGACGACGCTGCCGTCGTCGGCTCCGTGCTCGCGCGCGGCCGCGCCGTCGGCCTCTGCGACGTCGTGGTCGCGGGTTGCATCACGAAGGAGCGCGCCGGCATGCAGCTCGCGCCGATGGGCGAGCTGCACGCGCTCGGCGTGCGCATGTTCACCGACGACGGCGCGTGCGTGATGTCGGCCGGTGTGATGCGCCGAGCACTCGAGTACGCCCGCTCCCTGCCCGGGGTCGTCGTCGCCCAGCACGCGGAGGACGAGTCGCTGGCCGGCGGCGGCTCGATGCACGAGGGCGCGTGGTCGTCGCGCCTCGGCATCCCGGGTCGTCCCTCGGCGGCGGAGTCGGTGATCGTCGCGCGCGACATCGAGCTGTGCGCCCTCACCGGCACGCCCGTGCACTTCCTGCACGTGTCGGCGGCCGAGACCGTCGAGCTGGTCCGTACCGCCAAACACCGGGGGCTCCCGGTCACCGCCGAGGCCGCACCCCACCACTTCACCCTCACCGACGCCGAGTGCGCGTCCTTCGACCCGGTGTTCAAGGTCCACCCGCCGCTGCGCACCCTCGCCGACGTCGCGGCGGTCCGGGCCGGTCTCGCCGACGGGACCATCGACGCGATCGCCACCGACCACGCGCCCCACACCCCCGAGAGCAAGGAGCGGGTGTTCGAGGACGCGCCGCCCGGCATGCTCGGCCTCGAGACCGCGCTCGCGCTCACCCTCACCGAGCTGGTCGAGCCGGGTCACCTGACGCTCCGGGCGGCACTCCGCGCGTTGTCGTGGCGGCCGGCCGAGATCGCGGGGCTCACCGATCACGGCGGCGCGCTCGAGGTCGGCCGGCCCGCGAACCTGGTCGTCGTCGATCCCGCCCTGCAGTGGGAGGTCGACCCGTCCCGGCTCGCCAGCCGCGCCCGCAACACGCCCTATGCGGGCCGCAAGCTCACCGGCCGGGTCCGGCACACCGTGTACCGGGGCGACGCGGTCGTGGTCGACGGCGAGGCGGTCCGGTGAGCGGCGGCGAGGCACTGCTCGTCCTGGCTGACGGCACCACGTTCGAGGGCGAGGCGATCGGCGCCACCGTCGACGACGGGGCCCCGACGAGCGGCGAGGTCGTGTTCAACACCGCGCTGTCGGGCTACCAGGAGATCCTCACCGACCCGTCCTACGCGGGCCAGGTCATCACGTTCACGTACCCGCACATCGGCAACTACGGCACCAACGCCGACGACGCCGAGAGCCGCGGCCTGTTCTGCGCGGGCGTCGTCGTGCGCGACCTCGCCCGCCGCCCGAGCAGCTGGCGGTCGACCGAGGATCTCGACATCCTCCTCCGCCGCCACCACGTGTCGGGGATCGCGGGCGTCGACACCCGGCGCCTCACCCGGCACCTGCGGGAGGCCGGTGCGCTCCCCGGCGCGTTCGGCACCGACGAGCGCGCGGTGCGCGACGCGGCCGCGCGCGCGGTACCGACCGACGGCATCGACCTCGTCGCCGGGGTCACGACGCCGGAGCCGTACACGGTGGGGGACGACGACGCGCCCCACCGCGTCGTCGCGTACGACCTCGGCATCAAGCGCACCATCCTCCGCCACCTCGAGCGGGTCGGCTGCCGGGTGGAGGTGGTGCCGGCGGGAACGCCCGCGGCCGACGTGCTCGCGCGCGGGCCCGACGGCGTGTTCCTGTCGAACGGTCCCGGGGATCCCGCAGCCGTCGAGGGGACGCCGGCCGCCGTACGCGACCTCGTGGGATCGGTGCCCGTCTTCGGCATCTGCCTCGGCCACCAGATCCTCGGTCTCGCGCTCGGCGGCCGCACCTACAAGCTCGCGTTCGGCCACCACGGCGCCAACCACCCGGTGCGCCACATCGGGAGCGGCCGGGTCGAGATCACGAGCCAGAACCACAACTACGCGGTCGACGCCGACTCCCTCCCCGACGTCGAGCTCACCCACGTGAACCTCAACGACGGCGTGGTCGAAGGCCTGCGTGTGCGCGGCGCGCCCGCGTTCGGCGTGCAGTACCACCCCGAGGCCGGCCCCGGACCGCACGACGCCCGGTACCTGTTCGACGACTTCGTCGCCCTGATGGAGGGCGCGCGCTGATGCCGAAGCGCACCGACCTGCGGAGCATCCTGATCATCGGCAGCGGCCCGATCGTCATCGGCCAGGCGTGCGAGTTCGACTACTCGGGCACCCAGGCGTGCCGCGTGCTCGCGGCCGACGGCTACCGGGTGGTGCTCGTGAACTCGAACCCGGCGACGATCATGACCGACCCCGAGTTCGCCGACGCGACCTACGTCGAGCCGCTCGACCTGGAGTCGGTCACCCGCATCATCGCCAAGGAGCATCCCGACGCGCTGCTGCCGACGCTGGGGGGCCAGACCGCGCTCAACCTCGCGATCGAGCTCCACGAGGCGGGCGTGCTCGCGGAGCACGGCGTCGAGCTCATCGGCGCCGGCGTCGAGGCGATCCGGACCGCGGAGAACCGCCACCAGTTCAAGGCGGCGATGGAGGAGATCGGGCTCGCGGTGCCGCGCTCGGGCTTCGCCTACGACGTCGACGAGGCGCTCGCGGTCGCGGCGGCGGTCGGATACCCGCTGATCGTGCGTCCGTCGTTCATTCTCGGCGGGGGAGGGACGGGCATGGCCGCCGATCCCGACGAGATGCGCAGGGTGGCCGAGCGCGGCCTGGCCGCCAGCCCCGTCTCCGAGATCCTCATCGAGCAGTCGGTGACGGGATGGAAGGAGTTCGAGCTCGAGGTGATGCGCGACCACGCCGACAACGCGGTCGTCATCTGCTCGATCGAGAACTTCGATGCGATGGGCGTGCACACGGGCGACTCGATCACCGTGGCGCCGGCGCAGACGCTCACCGACGTCGAGTACCAGAGGATGCGCGACGCCGCGTTCGGGTGTATCCGGCGGATCGGTGTCGACACCGGCGGTTCGAACATCCAGTTCGCGGTGAACCCCGAGAACGGCCAGATGGTCGTCATCGAGATGAACCCGCGGGTGTCGCGCAGCAGCGCGCTCGCGAGCAAGGCGACCGGCTTCCCGATCGCCAAGATCGCGGCGCGCCTCGCCGTGGGCTACCGGCTCGACGAGATCGTCAACGACATCACGGGCGAGACGCCCGCGTCGTTCGAGCCCACCATCGACTACGTCGTCACCAAGGTGCCGCGTTGGGCGTTCGAGAAGCTGCCCGGTTCGACGCCGGTCCTGGGCACGATGATGCAGTCGGTCGGCGAGGTCATGGCCATCGGCCGCACGTTTCCCGAGTCGTTCCAGAAGGCGCTGCGCTCGTTGGAGACGGGACGCGCGGGCCTCAACTGCGATCCCGCCGAGCACGAGCACGACCACCTGGGCGACGACGAGCTCGTCCGCGCCGTCGCGCAGCCGACGCCCGAGCGCCCATTTCTCCTGGAGACCGCGCTGCGCCGCGGCGTGCCGGTGGCGCGGCTGCACGCGGCAACCGGCATCGACCCCTGGTTCCTCGACCAGATGCTCGCGATCGTGGAGGAGCGCGCGCACCTCGTCGGCGCCCACCGGGAGCCGTCGACGATGACACGCCGCGACTGGCGGCGCGCCAAGCGCATGGGCTTCTCCGACGCGCAGCTCGCCCACCTCTGGCGCGTCCCCGAGGCCGACGTGCGCGACCGTCGGCTCGGCTCGGGCGTCGACGTCACGTACAAGACGGTCGACACGTGCGCGGCCGAGTTCGCGGCGCGCACGCCCTACCACTACGGGACCTACGAGGACGACGACGAGGTCGCGCCGCTCGAGCGGCCTGCGGTCGTGATCCTCGGGAGCGGGCCCAACCGCATCGGGCAGGGCGTCGAGTTCGACTACTGCTGCGTGCACGCCGCGTTCGCGCTCTCCGACGCCGGGTTCGAGACCGTCATGGTGAACTGCAACCCGGAGACGGTGTCGACCGACTACGACACGAGCGACCGCCTCTTCTTCGAGCCGCTCCACGCCGAGGACGTCGTCGCGATCTGCCGCCGCCTGCGCGAGCGCGGCGAGCTCCGGGGCGTCGTGGTCGCGCTCGGAGGGCAGACGCCGCTGAAGCTCGCCCGCGTCCTCGAGGCCGAGGGCGTCTCGGTGCTCGGCACCGGCGCCGACTCCATCGACCTCGCCGAGGACCGGGAACGATTCCACGACCTCTGCGAGACGCTAGGCATCGGGCAGCCGCCGGGGAGCACCGCCACCGACGCCGACGAGGCACTGGCGGTGGCGCGCGACCTCGGGTACCCGGTGCTCGTCCGGCCGTCCTACGTGCTCGGCGGCCGGGCGATGCAGATCGTCTACGACGACGACGGCCTCCGCTCCGCCATGGCCGAGCTCGCGGCCGACGGCACGCTCGGGCGTGAGGGAGGGCTGTCGGCCGAGCGGCCGGTGCTCGTCGACCGATTCCTCGAGGACGCGGTGGAGCTCGACGTGGACGCGCTGCGCGACGCCACCGGCGAGGTCGTCATCGGCGGTGTGATGGAGCACATCGAGGAGGCGGGCGTGCACTCGGGCGACTCGGCGTGCGCGATCCCGCCGCAGACCCTCGACGCGGAGATGGTCGGGCGCATCGAGCGCTCGACCCGCGCCCTCGCCGACGCGCTCGACGTGCGCGGCCTGCTCAACGTGCAGTTCGCGGTGAAGGACGGCGAGCTGTTCGTCATCGAGGCGAACCCGCGCGCCAGTCGCACGGTGCCGTTCGTGAGCAAGGCGACCGGTGTGCCGCTCGCCAAGGCGGCGGCGCGGGTGATGGTGGGCGCCACCATCGGGGAGCTGCGGCGGGAGGGCCTGCTGCCCGAGCCCGCCGGGGGCGGGCACGTGGCGGTCAAGGAGGCGGTGCTCCCGTTCAACCGCTTCCCCGACGTCGACACCGTGCTCGGCCCCGAGATGCGCTCCACCGGGGAGGTGATGGGGATCGACCGCTCGTTCGGTCTCGCGTTCGCCAAGAGCCAGACCGCCGCGGGCAACCGGCTGCCGGTCTCGGGGACGGTGTTCCTGTCCCTGGCCGACCGCGACAAGCGCGCGGGGCTCGTGGCCGCGCGCCGGTTCGCCGAGCTCGGCTTCCGGTTCGTGGCGACGGCCGGCACCGCGGCCGCACTCGAGGGCGAGGGCATCCCGGTCGACTCGGTCGTCGGCAAGCTCACCGGGGGCGACGGGGTGGACGCCATCGAGCTGCTCGAGTCGGGGAAGGTCGATCTCGTCGTCAACACGCCCCGCGGCCGGGGCCCGCGGGCCGACGGCGACCACATCCGCCGCACCGCCACCCGGCGCGGCATCCCCTGCGTGACGACGGTGGCGGCCGCCATCGCCGCCTCCGCCGGGCTCGCGGAGCGCGTCCACCGCGAGCCCACCGTGCGGTCGCTGCAGGAGTACCACCGCGACGGCCAGCTCCGTCTGGAGGTGTGATGGAGATGAAGCGGAGGCGTGCCCGGCCGTCCGGGACGCCGGAGCGGAGTCGACCGTGCTGACGGTGCGGTCTCGGAGCCGACCGGAGCCACCGCTCGACCTGTCCGTCGCGCTCGGGGAGCTGCGCCTCCCGAACCCGGTGGTGACGGCATCGGGCACCTACGGCCACGGGGTCGAGGTCGCGGGGCTCGGCGATCCGGCGCGGCTCGGCGCGATCACCACGAAGTCGCTGGCGGTGGGCGCGTGGCCGGGCAAGCCGGCGCCCCGGCTCCACCTCACCGCGGCCGGCATGCTGAACGCGGTCGGCCTCCAGGGGCCCGGCGTCGACGCCTGGCTGGCCGACGACCTCCCCGCGCTGCGCGCGCGCGGCGCGCGCGTGATCGCGTCGGTGTGGGGCACCACGGTCGACGACTTCGCGCGCGCGACCGAGCTGCTCGCGCGCGCGCGCGACGAGCTGGTCGCGGTCGAGGTGAACGTCAGCTGCCCGAACCACCATCGACGCGAGGAGATGTTCGCCCACGACCCCGACACCACCGCCGCGGCGGTCGCGGCGGTGGCGGGCGTTGGGCTCGGGCTGCCGATCCTCGCGAAGCTGTCACCCAACGTGACCGACCTGATCCTGATCGCGAGCGCCGCGGTGTCGGCGGGAGCAACATCACTCACACTGGTCAACACGCTCCTCGGGCTGGTGGTCGACGCCGAGACCCGCCGCCCCGCATTGGGCGGTGGCGGAGGCGGGCTCTCCGGTCCTGCGATCAAGCCGGTCGCGCTGCGCGCGGTGTACGACGTGACCCGCGCGCTCCCCGATGTGCCGGTCATCGGCACGGGCGGGATCATGACCGGTGTCGACGCGGTCGAGTTCCTCCTCGCGGGTGCGACCGCGATCGGTGTCGGCACCGCGAGCTTCCTCGACCCGCGCGCGCCGTACCGCGTGCTCGACGAGCTCGTCGAATGGTGCGCGACCCACGACGTGGCGCGCGTGCGCGACCTCGTCGGCGCGATGCGCGAGCCCGACCCGACCTTCGCGAGAAAGGGAGCCTGAATGCCCGAGCCCCGAGACCACCTGGTGCTTTCGCTCGACGTCGACGACCTCGAGGCGGCCCTGGCCCTGGCCACGCCGCTCGAGCCGTGGTTCGCGACGGTCAAGGTGGGCTACGAGCTGTATGCCGCCGCCGGCCCCGAGGCGTTCGAGGCCTTACGGGACAAGGGCTTCTGGGTGTTCGCCGACCTCAAGCTGCACGACATCCCGACCACCGTCGGGCGGGCGGCGCGGGTGCTCGGGCGCCACGGCGTCGACTTCTGCAACTTCCACGCCGCCGGAGGCGAGGCCATGTTGCGGGCGGGGATCGAGGGGCTGCGCGAGGGTGCGAGCTCGGCCGGGTACGACCTGCCCGTCGCGCTCGCGGTCACCGTGCTCACGAGCGACCCGGACACTTCCGCGTTGGACGCGCGCATGCAGCTCGCACGCGACGCCGGCTTCGAGGGCGTCGTGTGCGCGGGTACCGACGTCCCGCGCGCGAACAGCTACGGGCTGCGCACCATGGTGGCCGGCATCCGCCTCGAGGGTGGCGACGTGAACGACCAGGCGCGCGTGGACACGCCGTCGGCCGCGATCGCGCGCGGTGCCGACTGGCTCGTGATCGGGCGCACGGTCACCGCGGCCGAAGAGCCGGAAATCGCGGCCGTAGAGGTTACGCGCGAGGTTGCCGGCGCGCTCGAGAGCGCGCGGGACTGACCGGTTCTCGCCCGGTTGCGCGGGATCGACGTCTGCGTATACTGAGCGCCGCTGTCGACCCGGAGGTCTGTCGCATGCCGCTTCCCCCTGCGCTCACCGCCGAACAGCGTCAAGCTGCACTCGAGAAGGCGGCTGCGGCGCGGCGGCAACGAGCCGAGGTGAAGGCGAAGCTCAAGCAGGGTTCGATGTGCCTGCAGGATCTGTTCGACCAGGGCACGCGCGACGAGGCGCTCGCGAAGCTGAAGGTCGTGAGCGTGCTCGAGTCGCTCCCGGGTGTCGGGAAGGTGCAGGCGCGTCGCATCATGGAGGAGCTCGACATCAGCGAGAGCCGTCGGCTGCGCGGCCTCGGTCGGAACCAGCGGGAGGGGTTGCTCGAGCACCCGAAGATCTCGCGGGGAGCTTGACCTGGGCGTCCTCCTCGTGATCGCCGGCCCGTCGGGGGTCGGCAAGGGCACGATCGTCAAGCAGCTGCTCCACCGTGAGCCCACCCTCTGGCTCTCGGTGTCCGCGAACACGCGGCCGCCCCGCCCCGGCGAGCGCGAGGGCGCGGACTACCGGTTCATGAGCCGCGACGAGTTCGCGTCCCTGCGGGACGCCGGGGGCTTCCTCGAGTGGTTCGAGGTCTACGGCGAGCTGAAGGGCACGCCGCGCGCCCCCGTGGAGGAGCACCTCGCAGCCGGCGACGACGTGCTGCTCGAGGTCGACGTCCAGGGCGCTCTCGCCGTCCGCGAGCGCTATCCCGAGGCGCTGCTGGTCTTCGTGCAGCCGCCGTCGGCCGAGGAGCTCCGCCGCCGGCTCCTGTCACGGCCCCGCGCCCGCGAGGAGGACGTCGAGGCCCGGCTGGCGGCGGCGGCCGCCGAGGAGGCCCAGGCCGGCCGTTTCGACGAGGTGGTGGTCAACCGCGACGTGGATAGGGCCGTCGACCAGGTGGCTGGTATCCTCGCCCGATGGCGCAACGCTCGTCGCTGATGGATCCGCGCATGGAGCAGCTGCTCGACCGCGTCGACTCCAAGTTCACGCTGGTCACGCTCGCCGCGATGCGCGCGCGGGAGATCAACGACTACTACAACCAGCTCGGAGAGGGCTTGGGCAAGATCGTCCCGCCGCAGGTCACCTCGGTGTCGCGGAAGCCGCTTTCGATCGCGCTCGAGGAGATCGAGGCCGACAAGATCGAGGCGGTCCCGCTTCCCGAGGAGCCCGAGGTCGCCGCCGAGGACGCCGATCCGGAAGCTGCCGCGCTCGCCCTCCTGAGCTCGCCCGAGGCTCCGCCGGAGCCCGACGAGGCCTGAGCCCGGACCCGGCCGGGGGCGCCCCGTGGGACCCAGCCCCATCCCCGACGCCGAACCGGTGGACACCCCGCTCGTCGCGCTGCGCGGCCGCACGGTCGTGCTCGGCGTCAGTGGTGGCATCGCCGCGTACAAGGCGGTCGAGATCTGCCGGCGCCTGGTCGACGCGGGCGCCCACGTCGCGCCGGTGCTCACCAACGACGCGCTCCGCTTCGTCGGTGCGTTGACGTTCTCCGCGCTCGCGTCGGAGCCGGCCCGAACCGGCCTCTTCGACGGTCCAGACCCGATCCCGCACACCCGCCTCGGCCAGTCCGCCGACCTCGTGGTCGTCGCGCCCGCCACTGCGAAGACGCTCGGCAAGTACGCGGCGGGCATCTCCGACGACCTCCTGACGGCCACGCTCCTCGCGACGCGCGCGCCGGTGCTCGTCGCTCCCGCGATGCACACCGAGATGTGGGAGCACCCCGCGGTGCAGGAGAACCTCGCCACGCTGCGCCGTCGCGGCGTGCACGTCGTCGACCCGGAGCGCGGCCGGCTCGCCGGCGGCGACGTCGGCGAAGGACGGCTCGCCGACCCCGCGGTGGTGGTGGCGGCCGCCGCCCGGGTGCTCGCGACCGGCCACGACCTCGCGGGACTCCGCGTGCTCGTGACCGCCGGCGGCACGCGCGAGCCGATCGACGCGGTCCGCATCATCACCAACCGCTCGTCGGGCAAGCAGGGTTACGCGGTCGCCGAGCGCGCGGCGCGCCGGGGAGCCGCGGTCACCCTGGTCACCACCATCGGACGCCCGCCCCCTCCGGGCACGCAGGTCGTCGAGGTGCAGACCGCGGCTGAGATGCAGGAGGCGGTCACGAGCCGCGCCGCCGACCAGGACGTGATCGTGATGGCGGCGGCGGTCGCCGACTTCCGCCCCAAGGAGCCGCCCAAGCGCAAGCTGAAGAAGCACGAGGGGATCCCCGAGATCGTGCTGGAGCCCACGCACGACTTCCTCGTCGACCTCGGCCGGTCCAAGCCGCCGGGCCAGATCCTCGTCGGCTTCGCCGCCGAGACCGACGACCTGGTCGACAACGCCGCCGAGAAGCTGCACACCAAGCGTCTCGACCTGATCGTCGGCAACGACATCTCCCAACCCGATGCCGGGTTCGAGGTCGACACCAACCGGGCGGTCATACTCGGCACCGACGGCGCGGTGGAGCGGTTGCCGCTGCTGGCCAAGACCGCGCTCGCCGACCAGATCCTCGATAGGGTGCTCGCCCTCGTCGAACGGAAGAAGGACGTCTAGTGCCAGGGAGCTTCACGTTCACCTCGGAGTCGGTGACCGAGGGTCACCCCGACAAGATGTGCGATCAGATCAGCGACGCGGTGCTCGACGCGATCTTCGAGCAGGATCCGCAGAGCCGGGTGGCGTGCGAGAGCCTGTGCACCACCGGTCTGGTCGTGGTGGCGGGCGAGATCAGCACCCTCGCCAACATCGACTACCAGCGCGTGGTGCGCGACACCATTCGCGGGATCGGTTACAGCAGCGCCGCCTACGGGTTCGACGGCAACACGTGCGCGGTTGTCACCTCGATCGACGAGCAGTCACCCGACATCGCGATGGGGGTCGACAAGGCGCGGGAGCTGCGCGACGGGGTCGGCGACCGCTTCGACGAGATCGGCGCCGGCGACCAGGGGATGATGTTCGGGTACGCGTGCGACGACACGCCCGACCTCATGCCCATGCCGATCTGGTTCGCGCACCGCCTCGCGCAGCGCCTCGCCGAGGTCCGACGCGACGGGACCATGGACTACCTGCGGCCCGACGGGAAGACCCAGGTGAGCATCGAGTACGTCGAAGGCGTGCCGAAGCGGCTCGCCACCGTCCTGATCTCGAGCCAGCACGCGCCGGGCATCGACATCGACGGGAAGATGCGTGACGAGCTGATCGAGCACGTGATCAAGCCGCTCGTCCCGGAGCAGTTCGCCGACGACGACTACGAGGTGCTCTGCAACCCGACCGGGGCGTTCGAGCTCGGTGGCCCGCATGCCGACTGTGGGCTCACCGGCCGCAAGATCATCGTCGACACCTACGGCGGGATGGCCCGCCACGGCGGCGGGGCGTTCAGCGGCAAGGACCCCACGAAGGTCGACCGTTCGGCGGCGTACGCGGTGCGCACCGTGGCCAAGAACGTCGTCGCCGCGGGCATTGCCAAGCGGTGCGAGGTGCAGGTCGCCTACGCGATCGGCGTGGCGCGCCCGGTGTCGATGATGGTGGAGACCTTCGGTACCTCGGAGATCGATCCGGAGAAGCTCCCGGCGCTGCTCCAGGAGTTCTTCGACCTGCGCCCGGCTGCGATCATCGAGCGGCTCGACCTGCGCCGGCCGATCTTCCAGCGCACCGCCGCGTACGGGCACTTCGGGCGCAGGGAGCGCGACTTCACCTGGGAGCGCACCGACGCCGCCGCCGATCTCGCGGCCGCGGCGAAGGCGCTCGCCTGACCATCCGCGTCTGCCGCGTCCAACCCGACGTTCCGGCGGTCCACCGCGCGTTCGACTACGCGCTCTCCGAGTCGCTCGCGCCGCACGTCGGCGTGGGGACCCTCGTGCGGGTGCCGCTCCACGGACGACGGGTCCGCGGGTGGGTGCTCGACCCCGACGTCGCCGAGCCCGAGCCGACCCGCACCCCGATGCGTGACGTGGCCGCGGTCGTGTCGGCCGGCCCTCCGGGCGACGTGGTCGACCTGTGCCGGTGGGCGGCGTGGCGCTGGGCGGGGCCCCTCGCCACGTTCCTGCGCGCCGCGTCACCGCCGAACGTCGTCGACCCCGCGGAGCAGCCGGAGCGCGAGACCGCGGTGTACCCGCCGTCGCCGACCGGGGGCGCGCCGCTGCACCTCGTGTCTCCGGGTGGCGACGACGAGACGGTGGAGCAGGTCTGGGCGCTCGTCGCGTCCGAGGGCTCGACGATCGTCGTCGATCCACGCGGCGAGCGACTGGCGAAGCTGGCCGCTCGCCTCGCCGCCGACGGCCGCGTCGTGGCGCGCACGGGCTCGGGCACCGCGCCCGCGCACGCGACTGCGGCGTGGGCGCGGGCGCGGCGCGGCGCGTGCGTGGTGGTCGGGGGCCGAAGCGCGGTGTGGGCCCCGGTGCCCGACCTCGGGGCGATCGTGGTGCTCGACGACGCCGACGAAGCGCTCGAGGAGGAGCGCGCGCCCACCTGGAACGCGCGCGACGTGGCGTTGGAACGCGCCCGCCGCGCGAGTGCTGCGATCGAGTTCGTCTCGCCCGCGCCCACCGCCGACGCGCTCGTCGCGCTCGACGTGTCGACGGCAACCGGACGCGTCCGCTGGCCGCGCGTCGTCGTGGTCGACCTGCGCGACGAGGAGCCCGGCCACGGCCTCCTCACCGCCGCACTGGCCGACGCATTGCGCCGCGCGGCGGACGAGGATCGGCGGGCGATCTGCGTCGTGAACCGACGCGGCCGGGCCCGGCTGCTCGCGTGCCGCACCTGCGGCGAGCTGGCGCGCTGTGAGCACTGCGGCGCGACCGTCGGCGAGCACGAGCGTGAGCTCGTCTGCGCGCGTTGCGGCACCGCACGTCCCCTCGTGTGCCTCCACTGCGGCGGTGCGCGTCTCCGCGCCGTGAGGCCCGGCGTGGTGGGGATCGGCGACGAGCTGCGCGCGCTCCTGCCGCGCGTCTCGATCGGCGTGGTCGACGCGGCCACGAGCGAGGTTCCCGACGCCGGCGTGCTCGTGGGCACGGAGGCGTTGCTCCACCGCGTCGCCGCGACGCCTCCGGTCGGCGTGGTCGCGTTCCTCGAGCTCGACCAGGAGCTTCTCGCGCCGCGCATCCGGGCGGCGGAGCAGGCACTCTGGCTCCTCGTCCGCGGCGCGCGGGTGATCGGGCCGGCGCGCGAACGCGCGCAGCTCCTGGTGCAGACGCGAGTTCCCGACCACGTGGTTGTCCGAGCGGTCGTCGGGGGTCGTCCCCTCGACGCCGCGCTCGCGGACCGCGAGACGCGCCGCGCGCTCGGCTTCCCGCCCTTCGGCGGCCTCGCGGCGGTGAGCGGCGAGGCCGCCGCAGTGAGCGCGGCGTGCGCAGCTCTGCGCGACGTGCCGACCATCACGGTGTTGGGACCGGTCGCCCACGACACGCGCGCGCTGGTGCGCGCCCACAGCGTCGCGAACCTGTGCGACGCCCTCGCGCGACCAGACGTGGACGGGGCGCGCCGCGAGGGACGACTGCGCGTCGACGTCGATCCGCGTCGGGTGTAGTCGGCTAGCCTCGACGCCGTGATCGCGTACCCGCTGCGCCTGTTCGGCGACCCGGTGCTCAAGCAGCGCGCGCGTGAGGTGGAGGAGGTCACCGGCGACCTCGTGCCGCTGGTGAACGGCATGTACGAGACCATGGCGCAGCAGGAGGGTGTCGGGCTCGCGGCGCCGCAGGTCGGCGTGCGCAAGCGCCTGTTCACGTACGACCTGCACGAGGGCGACGGACCGCATGTGGTCCTGAATCCCGAGATCGTGGAGGCCGTAGGGGAGCAGGTCGAGTCCGAGGGGTGCCTGTCGGTGCCCGGGTTCCGCTTCGAGGTCGTGCGTGCCGAACGGGTGACCATGCGCGGCATCGACCTCGACGGGAACGAGGTGATCCTCGAGGGTGACGACCTGCTCGCACGCATGGTGCAGCACGAGATCGACCATCTCGACGGCCTTCTCGTGCTCGACCGGGTCGACCCCGACACGCGGCGCGAGGCGCTGCGCGCGATGCGCGCCCAGCAGGTGCCCGTGCCCGGCGGGGGGCCCGGTCTCTGAGGCGCCACGAGCCGGGGCGCACCGGTTGCGCCTGATCTTCTTCGGCACACCCGCCGACGCGGTGCCGGCACTTCGCGCCCTGCTCGGCGAGGGCCACGACATCCCGTTCGTGGTGACGCAGCCCGACCGGCGCCGCCGGCGGGGGAGCGCGGCGGAGCCGAGCGCAGTGCGGGTGGCCGCCGAGGAGCTGGGGCTGAAGGTGCTCACACCCGAGCGGGCGCGCGAGGTCGTCGACGAAGTGGTCGCGGCGCAGGCCGACGTCGGGGTCGTTGTCGCGTTCGGGCAGCTGCTCCCGGAGCCCCTCTTCACCGCCACGCCGCTCGGTTTCGTGAACGTCCACTTCTCGCTGCTCCCGCGCTGGCGCGGCGCCGCGCCGGTGGAGCGCGCCATCCTCGAGGGCGACGAGGAGACCGGTGTGTGCATCATGGCGATCGAGCGGACGCTCGACACGGGAAGGGTGTTCGCACGCGCGACCACGCGTATCGGCCACGACGAGACCGCCGGTGAGCTGCGCGCACGCCTCGTGGCGCTCGGCACAGATCTGCTCGTCGAGACCGTGCCGCAGCTGGCGTCGATCGAGCCCGAGCCCCAGGTCGGTGAGCCCACCTATGCCGACAAGCTCTCGGTGGAGGAGTTCGCGCTCGACTTCGCCCTCCCGGCCGCGCAGCTGGTGCGCGTCGTGCGCGCCGGCAATCCGCGTCCCGGCGCGTGGACGACGGTGGGTGGGCGCCGGCTGAAAGTCTGGCAGGCGCGAGTCGGCCCGGGCGGCGCGTTCGAGCCCGTCGAGGTGCAGCCCGAGGGCGGCCCGCGCATGGCGTTTGCGGACTGGCGACGCGGCCGCGGCCCGCACCCGCCTGTACTCGGCACGTGAGCGGCCGCGCGCGTTCGAGCCGGCTGCTCGCGCTCGACGCGCTGGTCCGCATCGAGGAGGGCGCGTACGCGAACGTGGTCCTACCGAGCATGCTGCGCGCGTCGCGTCTGGGTTCCCGCGACCGCGCGTTCGTCACCGACCTCGTCTACGGCGCGGTGCGTTCCCAGCGTCGCCTCGACGATCTCCTCGGGCGCGTCGCCCGTCGCCCGGTCCACCGCCTGGACCCGCCCGTGCGGGCCGCGCTCCGCCTCGGCGCCTACCAGCTGCTGCACGATGTGCCGGCGCACGCAGCCGTGGGAGAGACGGTCGACGCGCTCGCGTCGCGCTCACCCCGGGCCAAGGCGTTCGTGAACGGGGCGCTGCGCTCGCTCACCCGGCTCGGCCCACCGTGGCCGGTTCCAGAGCGCGAGGCGGTCGCGCTCTCGTATCCCGACTGGCTGGTCGACGCGCTCGCCGGTGCCGTGGGCGCCGACGCCGCACGCGGCGCCCTCTCGGCCATGAACGAGCCCGCCGCGGTGACGCTACGGCCGAACCCGCGTCGGGTCACGCCCGAGGCCCTGTCCGCCGAGCTCGAGGCGTCGGGAGTGCGCGTCGAGCGTGGGCAATTGGTACGCGACGCGCTCCTCGTGCAGGGGGTCGGCGACCCGGCCGAGCTCCCCGCCGTGCGCGACGGGCGCGCCACGCCACAGGACCAGGCCAGCCAGGCCGTCGCGCTCGCCGTCGGCGCCCACGACGGCGAACGTGTCGCCGACGTCGCCGCGGCGCCGGGCGGCAAGGCGACCGCGCTCGCCGAGACGGTGGGCGATCGCGGCGTGGTCGCGGCGGTCGACGTCGACCGCGGCCGCCTCCGGCTCGTCGCTGACGCGATCACCCGGCTCGGGGTGCCGAGCGCCCATCCGGTCGTCGCCGACGCGCGGATGCTGCCGCTCCGGTCGGGCGCTTTCGACCGGGTGCTCGTCGACGCGCCGTGCACCGGCCTCGGCGCGCTCCGCCGTCGTCCGGACGCGCGCTGGCGTGTCGATCCGGCGATGACGGCCGAGCTCACCGGCCTCCAGCACGAGCTCGTCGCGGCGGCCGCGTCGCTCCTGCGCCCCGGCGGAAGGCTCGTGTACTCGGTGTGCACGCTCACCCGTGAGGAGACCGTCGGCGTCGACGAATGGGCCCGGTCGCACCTCGTGGACCTCGTGGCCGTCGACCCACCCGGCGCTCCCTGGATCCGGCACGGACGCGGCGCGTTGCTGCTGCCCCAGGCCGCGGGCACCGACGGGATGTTCGTCCTCGTGCTCACGCGGCCACCTGGGACCACGGCAGTAACTTGACGCCATGAAACTGGCGCCGTCGATCCTCTCGGCCGACTTCGCGCAGCTGGGGGCCGAGGTCGAGCGCGTGCGCGACGTCGCCGACCTCCTGCACGTCGACGTGATGGACGGGCACTTCGTGCCCAATCTCACCATCGGCGCGCCGGTGGTGGCCTCCCTGCGCAAGCACACCGACCTCTTCCTCGACTGCCACCTGATGGTCGACAACCCGGGCGTGCTCCTCGCCGACTTCGCGGACGCGGGCGCCGACCGCTGCATCGTGCACGTCGAGCTGGGCGATCCCCGGCCGCTCTTCGACGAGCTGCGCCGCCGCGAGGTCGGCGTGGGCCTGGTGCTGAACCCGGAAACCCCGGTCGAGGCCGTGCTCCCGTACCTGGACGAGATCGACCTGCTGCTGGTCATGAGCGTGCACCCGGGTTGGGGAGGGCAGGCCTTCATCGCCGAGGTCCTCGACAAGGTGGCCGTGGCCCGTCGTGAGATCGACGTGCGGGGGCTCGCAGTCGAGGTGGAGATCGATGGCGGTATCACGGTCGACACCGCGCCCGACGCGGTGCGCGCGGGCGCCGACATCCTGGTGGTGGGAAGCGCGATCTTCCACGCCCCCGACCCCGCCGCCGCGGCGCGCGACATCCTTTCCGTGGCGACGGCGGTGGCGCGGTGAGCGACCAGCTGGCGGCCAAGGTCCTCGTGGTGTCCGACGGTGTCGCCGAGGGCACCCGCGTCGACAACGCCGGCCGCAAGGTCGTGGAGCGCCTGGTCGAGGCGGGGTTCGCGGTCGTCGACCACCGTGTCACCCCCGACGGCATCGACGAGGTCGCGATCGCCCTGCGGGATCTCGCCACCGGCTTCCGCGGGCTGGTCGTCACCACCGGCGGGACGGGGTTCGGGCCCCGCGACCTCACGCCGGAGGGGACCCGTATGGTGGTCGACCGCGAGGCTCCCGGCCTCGCGGAGGCGATGCGCCGGGCAAGCGACGCCGACGGCCGTCAGTTCGGGATGCTGAGCCGCGGCGTGTGCGGCGCGGTCGGCGAGGCGCTGATCTGCAACCTGCCCGGGTCGAGCAGCGGTGCGCTCGAGTGCCTGGAAGTGATCCTCCCCGCCCTCGGGC
Source organism: uncultured Bifidobacteriaceae bacterium (assembly GCA_964505725.1). GTDB lineage: Bacteria > Actinomycetota > Acidimicrobiia > IMCC26256 > DASPTH01 > CAVRJC01. The sequence continues at coordinate 21,904 of CAZDJK010000095.1, forward strand.
ACGTCCTCCAACTCCTCGCGGGCGAGCGCCTGCACTGACCGTCCTGGCGCCGATCGCTCGGGGCCCCGCTCGCTCGGGGGCGGCCCTGTCCCCGGCGGAGCTCGTTTCCCCTGGTCGCGCCGTGCGGCCTACGATTGCGGACGAAATCGGCAATGCCCTCGGGGTTTGGGTGCAAGTCCCGACCGGCGGTAGCCGCAGCGGCCACCCGGCCGGTGCGGGAGCCCGCGAGCCCACGGCAGCCGGCCGTGCGGTCGACCCGGTGCGAGTCCGGGGCCGACGGTGAGAGTCCGGATGGGAGAGGGTGCCGACCAGGACCGACGCGAGCGGGTACCGCCCGCCGCCGTCGTCGTGGCCGCGCCGTCCCCCGCCCCCGAGGCGGCCCCGACGTAGAGCGGGGCAGGAGGACGGAGTGGACGGCGACGAGGAGCTGATGCGCCGGGCCCAGGCCCTGGCCGACGCGGCCCGTCTCGACACGCCCCCCAACCCCTGGGTCGGCTGCGTCGTCGTCGCCGGCGGCGAGGTGGTGGGCGCGGGCGCCACCCGGCCGCCGGGAGGCCCCCACGCCGAGATCGTGGCGCTCCGCGACGCGGGCGCGCGTGCCCGAGGCGCGACCGCGTACGTCACCCTCGAGCCGTGCGCGCACCACGGCCGCACGCCGCCCTGCGTCGACGCGCTCGTCGGGGCCGGGGTCGAGCGGGTCGTGGTGGCGCTCGAGGATCCCGACCCCCGGGTCGCGGGAGCCGGGATCGCCTATCTCCGCGGGCGCGGCGTGACGGTCGACGTGGGCGCCGGCCGTGACGAGGCCCGCCGTTCCCTCGCGCCGTATCTCGTGCACCGCCGCCTCGGCCGCAGCTACTGCGTCCTGAAGACGGCGATGAGTCTCGACGGCCGCATCGCGGCCCCGGGGCGTCGCTCCATCACCGGCGCGGCGGCCCGCGCCGACGCCCACCGCCTGCGCGCCGAGAGCCAGGCGGTGGCGGTGGGATCGGGGACCGCGCTGGCCGACGGGCCCGCGTTGACCGTCCGCGACGTCGGTCGCCTCCCACTGAGGCCGCCGCTGCGCGTGCTCCTCGACGCCCGCGGGCGGGTACCGGCGACCGGCCCTTTGTTCGACCCCGACCTCGCGCCGACGCTCGTGCTCACCACCGCGGCCGCGCCCGAGCCGGCGACCTCGGCGTGGCTCGCCGCGGGCGCCAAGGTGGTCGCCCTCCCAGCGGCGACGTCGCGCACTGGCGTCGACCTCGGCGCGGCGCTCGAGACCCTCGCCGGGCTCGGCGTGCTCCAGGCGATGTTCGAGGGGGGCTCCCGGCTCGGCGGCGCGCTCCTCGACTCAGGCCTCGTCGACCGCCTCGTCGCCTACGTCGCGCCCACCGTGCTCGGCCCCGACGCGCTCCCCGCGTACGCCACCACCGGGCCGCACGAGCTCCGGACGGTGGAGGTCGCGCCGGTGGGGCCCGACGTGCGGGTCATCCTCGAGCCCGGGAGCGACTGAAGTGTTCACCGGCATCATCGAGGAGCTCGGCACCGTGCGCGCCGTCACCGACCGGGAGGGAGGCGCACGCCTCGAGCTCGCCGCCGGTACGGTGCTCGACGACGCGGCCATCGGCGCGTCGATCGCGGTCAACGGCTGCTGTCTCACCGTGGTCGAGATGGGCGACGGATGGTTCGCCGCCGACGCGGTCGTCGAGACGCTCGAGCGCACCTGCCTGGGCGCGCTGCGACCGGGCGACCGCGTGAACCTCGAGCGCCCCGTCCGCCTCGCCGACCGCCTGGGCGGCCATCTCGTGCAGGGTCACGTCGACGCCGTCGGCACCATCGCCTCGCGCACCGCGATGGCCGACGGCTCGGCACGGGTCGAGGTCCGGTCGCCCGCCGCGGTGAACCGCTACGTGGTGGAGAAGGGCTCGATCACCGTCGACGGGGTCAGCCTGACCGTGGCCGAGGTGACCGGCCCCGGCTTCGCGGTGGCGGTGATCCCGCACACGCTCGAGGTCACCACCCTGGGCCGCAAGGACCGCGACGATCCCGTGAACCTCGAGGTCGACGTGCTCGCGAAGTACGTCGAGCGTCTCGTGGCCACCCCGGCAGAAAGCTGAGCGACATGCCTCCCACCAAGATCGAGGACGCCATCGCCGCCATCGCACGCGGCGAGCTCGTCATCGTGGTCGACGACGCCGACCGCGAGAACGAGGGCGATCTGATCATGGCCGCCGAGAAGATGACGCCCGAGGCGATGGGCTTCATGATCCGCCACACGAGCGGCGTGATCTGCATGCCGGTGGAGGGCTCACGGCTCGACGAGCTGCGGCTCCCGCTCATGGTCGCGGACAACACCGAGAGCCAGCGCACCGCGTTCACGGTCTCGGTCGACGCCCGGCGGGGCACGACCACCGGCATCTCGGCCGCCGATCGTTGCACGACCGTGCACGCGCTGCTGGACCCGTCGACCACGGCGGACGACCTCGCCCGCCCGGGTCACATCTTCCCCCTGCGGTACCGCGAGGGCGGCGTGCTCAAGCGGGCGGGCCACACCGAGGCGGCGGTCGACCTCGCCCGCCTCGCCGGGCTGCAGCCCGCCGGCGTCCTCGCCGAGGTGGTGAACGAGGACGGCTCGATGGCCCGTGGTCCCGCGCTCGTGCGCTTCGCGGAGGAGCACGGCCTGCTGCTGGTGTCCATCGCGCAGCTCATCCGGTACCGGCGACACCGGGAGAAGCTCGTGCGCCGGGTGTCGGAGGCGCGCATCCCCACCGCGCACGGCGACTTCACCGCGTACGTGTTCGAGTCGCTGCTCGACGGCACCGAGCACATGGCGTTCGTGCGCGGCGACGTGGCGGGGGAGGAGAACGTGCTGGTGCGCGTGCACTCCGAGTGCCTCACCGGCGACGTCTTCGGCTCCATGCGCTGCGACTGCGGGCTCCAGCTCGACCTCGCGATGCAGAAGATCGCCGAGGCCGGGCGCGGGGTGGTCGTGTACCTCCGGGGTCACGAGGGCCGCGGGATCGGCCTCGGGCACAAGCTGCGCGCCTACAGCCTCCAGGACCAGGGCCGCGACACGGTCGAGGCGAACGTGGAGCTGGGTTTTCCCCCCGACTCGCGCGAGTACGGCATCGGCTCGCAGATCCTGGTCGACCTCGGCGTCTCGACCATGCGCATCATGACCAACAATCCCGCGAAGTACGGCGGGCTCGACGGCTACGGTCTCCGGATCGTGGAGCGGGTGCCGCTGCACGTGCTCCCGAACCAGGAGAACATCCGCTACCTGCGCACGAAGCAGGAGAAGATGGGACACCTCCTCGACATCGACGAGGAGGAGCTCGGCACCAGCTGAGTCGAGGCGATCGAGTGGGAAGCTTTTCGGAGTACGAGGGCGCGCTCGACGCGACCGGGATGCGGATCGCGATCGTCGCCGGTCGCTTCAACGACCACGTCACGAAGCCGCTGCTCGACGGCGCCCTCGTGGTGCTCGCCGAGCTCGGGCTCGCCGACGTGCCGGTGCACTGGGTGCCCGGCGCGTTCGAGATCCCCCTCGTCGCGCAGCGACTCGCCGCGAGCGGTCGGTTCGACGCGATCGTGTGCCTCGGCGCGGTGATCCGCGGCGACACGCCCCACTTCGACTACGTGGCCGGGGCGTGCGCCCAGGGCGTGGCACGGACCGCGCTCGACACCGGCGTACCCTGCATCTTCGGCGTGCTCACCACCGACGACCTCGACCAGGCCCTCGCCCGCTGCGGCGGTGCCGAGGGGCACAAGGGTGAGGAGGCCGCGCGCACCGCGGTCGAGATGGTCGACCTCCTGCGCCAGCTGCCCGAGGACCGAGCCTGACGTGCTGCGCCTGGTCCTGCCCAAGGGGTCGCTCGAGACCGCGACGCTCCGTCTCTTCGAGGACGCCGACCTCCCGGTGTCACGGGCGTCGGACGTCGACTACCGGCCGTCGATCGACGATCCCCGCGTCGACGAGGTGCGGATCCTGCGGCCCCAGGAGATCCCGCAGTACGTCGCCGAGGGGCGCTTCGACATCGGCATCACCGGACGCGACTGGATCGAGGAGCGCAACGCCGACGTCGTCACGCTCACCGAGCTGCACTACTCCAAGGCGACGGCGCGGCCCGTCCGCATGGTGCTCGCGGTCGCCGACGACTCGCCGGCACGCACCGTCGCCGACCTGAGCGCCGGCGTGCGCGTCCACACCGAGTATCCCGAGCTCACTCGGCGCTACTTCGCCAAGCACGGCATCGACGCCGAGGTGCAGCTGAGCTACGGAGCCACCGAGGCCAAGGTCCCCGACATCGCCGACGCGGTCGTCGAGATCACCGAGACCGGGAGCGCGCTGCGCGCCGCACGGCTGCGGGTGATCGACACCGTGCTGGTGTCGCGCACGGAGCTCATCGCGAACCCGCGCGCGCACGACGACACGGAGAAGCGATTGGCGATGGAGCAGCTGCAGAGCCTCCTCACCGGAGTGCTCGAAGCGCGCGGGCGCGTGCTGCTGAAGCTCAACGTCGACGCGGCCGACCTCGACGCGGTGATCGCGCTCCTACCCGCGCTGAAGTCGCCCACGGTCTCGAAGCTGTTCGGCGAAGACGGCTACGCGGTGGAGACCGTGGTGGCCAAGCGCGAGATCAACACCCTCATCCCGGCGCTGCGCGAGCGCGGGGCAGCCGGGATCATCGAGCTGCCGATCTCCAAGATCGTGCCCTGACCGAGGTGGGCGCGTACACGGGGCGCGTGGTCGAGTTCGACGAGCGGCGCGGCCGCGGGACGGTGGAGTCCGACTCGGGAGAGCGGCTGCCGTTCCACTGTGTCGCCATCGCCGACGGCAGCCGGAACATCGCCGTCGGGGCGCGCGTCGAGTTCACGGTCGGAGCGGGTCCCGTCGGGCTGACGGAGGCCAGTGCGATTCGGCCGGCGCCCGCCGGGCGCCCGACCTGATCATCTTCTGCACCCGTTCGAGCACGGTGTCGCTGGCGGCGAGCGGTCGCTCGCCCTCGGTGTCGGAGACCCGCCCCTCGGTCGCGCGGGTCAGACCGCAGGCGGAGTTGATGAGCGACACGTGACTGAACGCCTGGGGAAAATTCCCGAGCAACCGACCGGCGTGGGGGTCGTACTCCTCCGAGAGGAGCCCGACGTCGTTGGCGAGGCCGAGCAGGCGTTCGTAGAGCGCACGCGCGTCGCGCACCCGCCCGAGGAGCGCGAGGTTGTCGGCGTACCAGAACGAGCACGCGAGGAACACCCCTTCGCCCGGTGGGAGGCCGTCGACGCCGGTGTCGGTCGAGTAGCGCTGCACGAACCCGCCGTCCATCAGCTCGCGTCCGATCGCGTCGACGGTGCCCGCGACCCGCGGATCGCTGCCGGGGAGGAAGCCGACGAGCGGGATCATCAACGTGCCGGCATCGAGCGCGCGGGACCCGTAGTACTGCGTGAAGGTGTTGCGATCGGTGTCGAAGCCCTTCTCGCACACCTCCTGGTGGATCTCGGAGCGTGCCGCCCGCCACCGGTCGACCGGGCCGTCGAGCCCGAACACCTCCACCGCGCGCACCGCGCGGTCGAACGCGACCCACGCCATCACCTTGGAGTGTGTGAAGTGCTGGCGCTCCCCGCGGATCTCCCAGATGCCCTCGTCGGGCTCCTGCCACGCGCCCTCCAGGAAGTCCATGAGGGCGCGCTGCACCGCCCACGCGTTGGGATCCTCGGGGACACCGACGCGGCGGGCCTCGTGGAGCGCGTCGAGCACCTCGCCGTAGACGTCGAGCTGGAACTGCTGGTGCGCGGCGTTGCCGACCCGAACCGGTGCCGACTGCTCGTACCCGGGTAGCCAGGGCAGCTCGTACTCGACGAGCCGCCGCTCGCCCGCGGGGCCGTACATGATCTGGAGGTGCGCGGGGTCACCCGCGACCGTCCGCAGCAGCCACTCGCGCCACGCCGCGGCTTCGTGGACGTACCCCGCGCTCATGAGCGAGAAGAGGGTGAACGTCGCGTCGCGCAGCCAGCAGTACCGGTAATCCCAGTTCCGCACCCCGCCCGGCCACTCCGGGAGCGAGGTCGTCGGCGCGGCGACGATCCCGCCCGAGGGCGCGTAGGTCAATGCCTTCAGTGTGATCGCGGAGCGCAGCACCTCGTCGCGGTACTCGCCGTTGTAGGTGGTCTGGCGCGTCCAGTCCTGCCACGCCTTCGTCGTGCGGGCGACGGCGCGGCGGGCATCCGCCACCTTGGGCGGCTCCTCGTAGGAGGAGAAGAACGTCAGCGTGAACGGGACGACGTCACCCTCCCGCACGGTGAACTCGGCGCGGTGGCGCATGTCGGCGCCCTCGAGCGAGATGGTCGACATGAGCCGCAGCGCGTTGGGGCCGGCGACCATGTGCACGGTGCCGCCGATTCGCTTCACCCACGGGAGCACCCATCCGTAGTCGAAGCGCACGACGAGGCTCACGATCATCGGCACCGCGCCGCGCACGCCCTCGACCAGGCGCACGATGTCGACCGCGTCGTCGCGCACCGGCATGCAGTCGACGATCCGGACCGTCCCCTCGGGAGTGTCGAACTCCGTCTCCAGGACGAGGCTGTCGTCGCGGTAGCGGCGCCGCGCCGCGCGTCCACCGGCGGCGGGGGCGATGATCCAGTGCCCGTTGCGGTTGTCGCCCAACAGCGCGGCGAAGCACGCGCCCGAGTCGAAGCGGGGCAGACATATCCAGTCGATCGAGCCGTCGTCGGCAACGAGCGCGGCGGTCTGGGTGTCCCCGATGAGGGCGTACTGCTCGATGCGCGACGGCATTGGGCGACGTTACGCCTCTCCCGCCGCGCCGCCCGCCACCTGTACGAATGCGAGGCGGAGCTGCGTGAGCGCCTCGCCCAGGGACTCGTCGTAGGGCGCGAGCCGCGGCCCGAGGTCCTCGACCAACGCCGCGAACGCATCGATCGCGAGGCCCGCCTCCGCGAGGCGCGGCGCCACCGGCGTGCCGTCGGGCAGCGGGTCGGGCGTGAGGTGGAGCACCGCCAGCTGCCAGAGCCCGACCGCGTGGTTGGCGACGATGTCGGCCACCGGCGCTGCGGCCAGCTCCGCGCGGGCGCGCGTGAGCTCGGCGGCGAGCTCCTCGGGTATCTCGTCGCTACCGGGTCCGGGCGGGGGGCCCGAGCCCGACCCGCCAGTGTCACCGCCGCCGGTGGGGTGCTCTCCTGAAGGTGTCCAGAGGCTGCTCATGGCTGGTAGTCTCGCGGGTGCTCCACCCCGGGCGGCAACGCCCGCAGACAATCAGCTCGGGAAAGCGGGAATCGTGTCCCCGCCCGGCCACCTCGGGTGCGCCGGGTCCGCTCGCCGGCAGGCGCCGGTTGCCGTGGCGGACGCCTCCCGTCCGCCACTTTTGCGTTTGACCCACAGCCCACCCGCACGGAGGTACAACCGAGGTGTCCCGATAGCCACACACGAAGTCAGGATCAACGACCGCATCCGCGCCCGTGAGGTGTTCCTCGTGGGGCCCGAGGGCGAGCAGCTCGGCGTCCGCCCGCTGCCCGAGGCGCTCGCCTACGCCCGCCAGCTGGAGCTCGACCTCGTCGAGGTCGCGCCCAACGCGAACCCCCCGGTGTGCAAGGTCCAGGACTACGGCCGGTACGTCTACGAGCAGGAGCAGCGGCGGCGGCAGTCGAAGCGCAAGGCGACGAACGTCGTCATCAAGGAGATGAAGTTCCGGCCCAAGATCGACGAGCACGACTACTCCACGAAGATGAAGCACGTCGTGCGCTTCCTGGGCGAGGGCAACAAGGTCAAGCTCACGATCATGTTCCGCGGTCGTGAGATGGCCCACCCCGAGCTCGGGATGAAGATCCTCCAACGGGTCGCCGACGACGTCGCCGACGTCGCGGTGGTGGAGACCGCGGCCCGCCAGGACGGTCGCAACATGACGATGGTGCTGCACCCGACCCGCAAGGACGGGCGCAAGCCCAGACCGGCACCGGTCCCCGAGGGGCCGGCGGCGGAGATGAGCACGGGAGACAACGGAGCAGCCTGATGCCGAAGATGAAGACGCACCGCGGTGCCGCGAAGCGGTTCCACGTGACGGGCAGCGGGAAGATCCGGCGCCGCAAGGCCTTCCGCGCCCACCTGTTGGAGAAGAAGCCCACGAAGCGCACGCGCCGGCTCGGCCGCGGCGCCGAGGTCACCGGCGGCGACCGCAAGCGGGTCGAGCGGATGCTCGGTCGCTGAGCGGATCCGCCGGCACGTCAGCAAGTATTCGGTCCAGGGAGCCCGACGATGGCGAGGGTCAAGCGTTCCGTCCACAGCAAGAAGCACCGCAACAAGGTGCTCGCGCGCGCCGAGGGGTACCGCGGCGCGCGCAGCCGCAGCCTGCGCAAGGCCAACGAGCAGGTCATGCACTCGGGCCAGTACGCCTACCGCGACCGACGGGCCCGCAAGGGTGAGTTCCGCCGCCTCTGGATCGTGCGCATCAACGCCGCCTGCCGGGAGCACGACATCTCGTACTCCCGGTTCGTCGCCGGCCTGAAGGCGGCCGACATCGAGGTCGACCGCAAGATCCTCGCCGACCTCGCGGTGCGCGACTCCGCCGCGTTCGGCGCCCTCGTGTCCACCGCGCGCGAGGCGCTCGAAGCTGCCTGAACCCGCGCCGCGCGGTCCCCGGCACCCCGCGGTCCGTCGCCTCCGGGCGCTGCTCCAGGACCGGAGGGCACGCGACGCCGAAGGCGCGTTCGTGATCGAGGGCGTGATCGCGTGCTCGAGCGCGTTCGACCGTCACGCTGCGGTCGAAGAGCTCTATCTGGGACCCGGCGCCGACCGCGCGTTCGCCGCGCTCGTCGCGCGGGCGCGCGGTGAAGGGGTGCGCATAGAGACGCTCAGAGAAGGCGTGCTCGAACGCATCGGGTCGACGGTCACACCCCAACCCGTGCTCGCGGTCGCGCGCAAGCCCCCGGCGAACCGGGACGCGCTCTCGGGCGATGGGCTCGTGCTCGTCGGCGTCGAGCTGGCCGACCCCGGCAACGTCGGGACGCTGCTCCGGAGCGCGGAGGCTGCGGGTGCCTGCGCAATCGTGCTGAGCGCGGGATCCGTCGACGCCTACAATCCCAAGGTCGTTCGCGCCTCCGCGGGCGCGATCTTCGGTGTTCCCGTGATCGAAGGATGGTCGGCAGTGGACGCGCTCGACGCGCTGGGCAGCCGGGGCCGCCGACGTCTGGGCGCGGTGGCGCATGGGGGCGTGCCCTACCACGAGGTCGACTTCCGCGTTCCGGTCGCGGTCGTGCTCGGCAACGAGGCACGCGGGCTCCCCGCCGCACTCGACAAGCGGCTCGACGGTACGGTGACGGTGCCGCTCCGCCCGCCGGCGGAGTCGCTCAACGTCGCGATGGCCGCCACCGTGCTGTGCTTCGAAGCGGCACGCCAACGCGGGGTGTCGTCGTGAACCTGGCCGACGTCGAGCGCCTCCTGGCGGACCCCGCCGACGGCATCACTGCCGCCACCACGCTCGACGAGCTCGCGGCCGCGGAGCGGAGGACCACCGGGCGCGGCTCACCCCTCGCACGGGCCAACGAGGCGATCAAGCATCTCGATCCTGCCGACCGGCCCGCCGCCGGCAAGGCGGTCGGCGCGTTCCGGGCGCGGGTCACCGAGCTGGTCGAGGCGCGCCGGGCCGAGCTCACGGACGCGGACGCCTCCGCGCCCGGCGACGCGGTCGACCTCACCCTGGGCGGGCACGGTCGCCCGCGCGGCCATCTCCATCTCGTCACGCAGGTGCAACGCGAGCTCGAGGACATCTTCGTGGGGATGGGCTACCTCGTCATGGAGGGCCCCGAGGTCGAGGACGACTGGCACAACTTCGAGGCGCTCAACATGCCGCCCGCCCACCCCGCGCGGTCGATGCAGGACACGCTCTACCTCGAGCTCGGAGATCCGGAGCAGGTCCTGCTGCGCACGCACACATCGCCGGTGCAGATCCGCACCATGGAGCAGATGCGGCCGCCGATCTACGTGGTCGCGCCCGGCCGGACCTACCGGAACGAGACGCCTTCACCGCGCCACTCGCCCGTGTTCCACCAGATCGAGGCGCTCGTCGTCGACCGCGGCATCACGCTCGCGGATCTCTTCGGCACCATCGAGACCTTCGTCCGGGTGCTCTTCGGTGACGAGTCGATCCGTACCCGCTTCCGCCCCGACTTCTTCCCGTACACCGAGCCGTCGGCGGAGCTCGCGGTGAGCTGCATCTTCTGCGACGGCGCCGGGTGTCGCGTGTGCTTCGGATCCGGCTGGCTGGAGCTCGGCGGGTGCGGCATGGTCGACCCGAACGTGCTCGAGGGCGTCGGCATCGACTCCGAGGAGTACACCGGCTTCGCGTTCGGGTTCGGGCTCGAACGCATCGCCATGGTCCGGCACGGCATCGACGAGATCAAGACGTTCTTCGACGACGATCTCCGCTTCCTGGCCCGGTACTGAGGCCGGCTCACGTGCGCGCACCGCTCTCCTGGATCCGCGAGTTCACCGCCGTCACCGCGCCGGTCCCCGAGCTCGTCGCCGCGCTGAACCAGCTGGGCCTCGAGGTCGAGGCGGTCGAAGAGCCTGGCGAGGGGATCACGGGCGTGGTGGTGGCTCGGGCGCTCGCGGTCACGCCCCACCCGAACGCCGACACGCTCACCCTGGTCGACATCGACGCCGGCGAGCGCCAGACGCGGGTGGTGTGCGGCGCCCCCAACGTGGTGCCGGGCATGACGGTGCCGTACGCTCCCCCCGGCGCCACGCTCCCGGGGGGCTTCACGTTGGAGCGGCGCACCATCCGCGGCGAGGTGTCCGACGGGATGCTGTGCTCGGCGCGGGAGCTGGGCCTGGGCGAGGACCACACCGGGATCCTCGCCCTCGAGGCCGGGGCCGAGCCGGGTGACGACGTCCGGAGCCTGCTGGGCCTGGACGACGTGATCTTCGACCTCTCGATCACGCCCAACCGTCCCGACGCCATGTGCATCATCGGCGTGGCGCGCGAGCTCGCGGCGCACTTCAAGCTCGATCTGGTCGTGCCCGAGCCGCGCGCGCTGCGGGACCCGACCGTGACCTCCGGTATCACCGTGGCGGTCGAGGATCCCGAGCGGTGCCCGCGCTACCTGGGGTGGGTCGCCGACGTCACCGTTCGCGAGTCGCCGGCATGGATGGCACAGCGCCTGCTGAAGGCCGGGATGCGGCCGATCAGCAACGTCGTCGACGTGACGAACTACGTGCTGCTCGAACGCAACCAGCCGTTGCACGCGTTCGACCGGTCGAAGCTCGGAGGGGACGGCATCGTCGTGCGGCTGGCCACCGACGGTGAAGCCATCACCACCCTCGACGGGGTCGCCCGCGAGCTGACCCGCGAGGACCTCCTGATCTGCGACGCGGCGCGGATCCCGCAGGCGATCGCAGGCATCATGGGCGGCTCGACGTCCGAGGTGGACGAACGAACGTCGCAGATCCTGCTCGAGTCGGCGTACTTCGAGCGGATGGGCATCGCGAAGTCGTCCAAGCGCCTCAAGCTGCGCAGCGAGTCGAGCGCGCGCTTCGAGCGCGGGATCGACCCCGAGGCGGTGGCATGGAACGCCGAGCGTGCGATGGAGCTGTTGGCGGAGGTGGCCGACGCCCGCGTCGCGTCGTCCGCCGAGGACGCGTACGCGAGCCCGGTGCCGCGCCGCACCATCCGGGTGCGCACGCGCCGCGTGAACCAGGTCCTCGGCACCGAGCTCGACGCGGAGGACGTGTGGGACGCGCTCGCGCCCCTCGGTATCGAGCTCGACGGCGCCGGGGACGCGCCCATGACCGCGACGGTGCCGACGTTCCGGCCCGATCTCGAGCGTGAGATCGACCTGGTCGAGGAGGTTGCCCGACGCGTCGGGTTCGATCGCATCGGACGGACGGTCCCGCAGCCGCCGGGCCAGGTCGGCGCACTCACCCGGACGCAGCGTGACCGGCGCACAGTGGCCGACGCGCTCGTGGGCTTCGGCGCTTCGGAGGCCATCACGCTCTCCCTGGTGTCACCGGCGGATCTCGCACGCGCCGGCGCGCCGCTCGATCGGGTCGTGCACGCCTCCAATCCGCTGCGCGCCGAGGAATCGGTGCTCCGCACTCGCATCCTGCCGGGTCTGCTGCGCGTAGTGGCGTTCAACCGCTCGCAGGGGCTCCACGACGTCGCGCTGTTCGAGCAGGGCCACGTCTTCTACACGCCGACCGACGGTGACGGCCCGTTGCCCGACGAGCGTGAGCACCTGGCGCTGGCGCTGACCGGCATGGTGCGGCGCCGGCCGGTGGAGGACGACCGACCGGTCGACGTGTACGACGCGGTCGACGCGCTGCGGACGGTCGCGGAGGCGCTCGGCATCGCGGCGGTCGGCCTCGACGCCGCGGACCTTGCCGGATACCGCGCGGGACATGCGGCGCGGGTGCTCGCGGACGGCGATGACATCGGCGCGGTCGGCGAGGTCGGAGCCGCGGTCGTCGACGCGCTCCGGCTGGAGGCGCCGGTGGTCGCGTTCGAGGTGTCGCTGGATCGCCTGTTCGCGGCGTCGCGGCGCGACCGGTCGTTCGTCCCACTGTCCCGCTACCCGGCGCTCACTTTCGACCTCGCGTTCGTGCTGCCCGACGCGGTGCCCGCCGCGGCGGTGGTCGCGTCGCTTCGCGCTGCGATCGAGCCCGAGGTGCTCGAGGACGTGCGCGTCTTCGACGAGTTCCGCTCCGGGGCGCTCGGCTCCGGCCGACGGAGCATGGCGTTCGCGCTGCGCCTGCGCGCTCCCGACCGCACCCTCACCGATGCCGAGGTGAGCCGGTTCCGCAGGCGGGCGATCGACGCGGTGGTCGAGGCGCACGGCGCCGAGCTGCGCAGCTGAGCGATGTTCGTCCACCACCTCCGGCCGCGTTACGCGGAGGTCGACGTGCAGGGAGTCGTCTTCAACGCGCACTGGCTCACTTACTTCGACGAGGCCTCGACGCGGTTCTTCGACTGGATGGGCTTTCCGCCCGCGGTCGCGTTCGTGCGCGACTTCGACGTGATGGTGGTCAAGGCGGTGCTCGAGTGGCAGGGGCCCGCTCGCTTCGACGACGACGTGGCGATCGCGGTGACACCGAGCCGGATCGGCACCAAGTCGTTCGACCTCACGTACGCCGCGACCGTCACGGGTGAACCCGCGTGCACCGGCATCGTGACCTACGTCTCGGTAGTGCCGGGGACGCACGACTCGACCCCGATCCCGGGGGTGCTCCGCGAGCAGCTGGACGCGGTCGCCGCGAGCTGACCGGGTGCGCCGCAGCGCGCACGGTCGGCCGACCGACTGTGCCGCGCTCCGACCGGGCAAGATGGGGGAGTGGCGATCCGGCTGCCTTCGGGTGACCTCTACGCGGAGCTCGGGGTCGCGCCCGACGCGACCCGCGACGAGATCTCGTCGGCGTTCCGCGCCCGGGCGCGCTCGTTGCACCCCGACGCCAACCCCGACCCGGTGGCGACGGCGCAGTTCCAGCGGCTGACCACGGCGTACCGCGTGCTCGTCGACCCCGAGCACCGCGCTCGCTATGACGCCGGCCGCGCCCCCGCGGCGCCGACCGTCGTTCGCCCGGGCGTCCCGAGCCGGCCGGCTGAGCCCGCCGCGGACCGGCGCGCATCGTTCCGGTTGACCCGCCGCGGGGCGCGCTGGCTGGTGGCCGCGGGCATCGTGCTCCTGGTGCTCTCGATCGCGGTGGGCACGTGGGTGCTGCTCGACCCGGGCACCGGCGGCGACCGCACCGGCCGTGAGGTCACGCTCTGGATCGTGGCCGCCAAGCTCCTCATCGGTGGCGTCGTCGCTCTCGTGCTCGCCGCCCGCCGCCTCCGGTGGGCGCACTGACCCGCCGTCGCCCCGCGGCTTGCATGACCATGCAGCTCGATGTATCGTATGCAGCATGGCGTATCGGGCTGGCATCGTCGGCGGCTCGGGCTACACGGGCGCGGAGCTCCTGCGGCTCCTCGCCGCCCACCCCGAGATCGAGGTCGCGGTCGTCACCGCGGCGTCCCACGCCGGCGCGCGTGTCCGCGAGCTGTTCCCGTCCCTTGCCCCGGCCTATCCCGATCTGGCGTACGAGGAGGCGTCGACCGCCGACCTCGCCGGCCTCGACGTGGTGTTCCTCGCGCTCCCGCACGGCGAGTCGCAGCGCATGGCGGCGCCGCTGCTCGACTCCGTCGGCCACGTCGTCGATCTCGGGGCCGACTTCCGCCTCCCGGCCGCCGACTACGAGCAGTGGTACGGCGAGGCCCATCGCTGCCCCGAGCTGCTGGCGGACTTCGCGTTCGGTCTGCCCGAGCTGTATCGCGACGAGATCATCGCGTCGCGCCACGTCGCCGCACCGGGCTGTTACCCGACCGCCGCGGTGCTCGCGCTCGCGCCGCTGCTCGCCGGCGGGCTAGTGGAGCCCCGCGGGATCGTGGTGGACGCCGCCTCCGGCGTGTCGGGCGCGGGCCGCGGCCTGAAGGCCACGAGCCTCTTCTCCGAGGCCGACGAGAACGTCGCCGCCTACGGGCTGTTGAGCCATCGGCACACGGGGGAGATCGAGCTCGCGCTGGCGCACGTCGCGAGCCGTTCCGTGCAGGTGCTGTTCACACCGCACCTCGTGCCGATGGTCCGCGGCATCCTCGCCACTGCTTACGCGCGCCCCGCGGTCGACGGGCTCACCACGGAGGCGCTGCTCGACTGCTACCGCGCCTTCTACGACGGCGAACCCTTCGTCGTGGTCTCGGAGCAGTCGCCCGGCACGAAGGCGGCGCTCGGGGCCAACTGTGTCCATCTCACCGTGCGCCACGATCCGCGCACGAACACGGTGCTGGCGCTCGGCGCGCTCGACAACCTCGTCAAGGGCGCCTCGGGCCAGGCGGTGCAGTGCGCGAACCTCGTGCTCGGGTTGCCCGAGACGTCCGGGCTCCCGACGCTCGGGTTGATGCCGTGAGCGTCACCGCGGCGCCCGGGTTCGTCGCCGCTGGCATCGCCTCGGGCATCAAGCCGAAGGGGGCGCCCGACCTCGCGCTCGTGGCGACGGCCGACCACGCGCCGGTCACCGCCGCCGGCGTGTTCACCTCCAACCTCGTGGCCGCGGCGCCGGTACAGGTCAGCCGGGCCCACCTCGTCGACGGCCGTGCCGCCGCGGTGGTCCTGAACTCGGGCAACGCCAACGCCGCCACCGGCGACGCCGGGCGCGCCACTGCGCAGCGCACCGCGGAGCTTGCCGCGAGCGGGCTCGGCTGCGCACCGCGCGACGTGCTCGTCTGCTCCACCGGGCTCATCGGCATCCCGATGCCCACCGCCCCCCTGGAATCGGGCATCCCCGAGCTCGTGGCCGGGCTGGCGGGCGTCCCGGCCGCGGCGACCGCGGCGGCGACGGCGATCCTCACCACCGACACGGTCGAGAAGGAGACGGTCCAACGCGCCCATCTCGGCGGCGGCGCGATCGCGACCGTCGGCGGAATGGCCAAGGGGGCGGCGATGCTCTCGCCGGCGATGGCGACGATGCTCGCGGTGCTCACGACCGACGCCGCGGTCGACGGCGGTATGCTCCGGGCCGCGTTGGCCGAGGCCGTCGCGGGATCGTTTAACTCCCTGATCGTCGACGACTGCACCAGCACCAACGACACCGTGCTCGTGCTCGCCGGGGGCGCGCTCGGGAACGAGCCCCTCGCGCGGGGGACTCGGGGCGCGGAAGCGTTCGGGGAAGCGCTCGCGCTCGCGTGCGCGGACCTCGCACGGCAGATGGCGGCCGACGCCGAAGGCGCCACCAAGCTCGCCCGGATCGTCGTGCGCGGCGCACGCTCCGGGGCGGAGGCGCGGACGGCAGCCCGCGCCGTGGCGAGGAGCCAGCTCGTGCAGTGCTCGCTCTTCGGCAACGACCCCTACTGGGGTCGCGTCATCTCCGAGCTCGGGGCGAGCGGCGCGCGTTTCCTCCCGGAGCGGGTGGACATCTCGTACCAGGGAGTGGTCGTGTGCCACGAGGGGATCGCCGCCGCGCACGACGAGGCTGCGCTGGCGGTGCGCATGGCGGAGCGCGACATCCTGATCGAGTGCGACCTGCACGCCGGCAACGGCGAGGACACGGTCACGTTCACGGATCTCACCCACGCGTACGTCACCGAGAACATGGGCACGTCATGAGCGCGACCACGGAGGCCATGGCCCGGGCGTCGGTGCTCGCCGATGCCCTTCCGTACATCCGCGAGTTCGCGGGTCGTACCTTCGTCATCAAGTACGGCGGACACGCCATGGACGATCCTGCGCTCGCCGACCTGTTCGCGCGCGACGTCGTGCTCATGCACCTCGTCGGGCTGCACCCGGTCGTGGTGCACGGGGGCGGCCCGCAGATCAGCGAGCTGATGCAACGGCTCGGCAAGGAACCGGAGTTTGTCGACGGGCTGCGGGTCACCGACGCCGACACTGTCGACATCGTGCGCATGGCGCTCGTGGGCAAGGTCAACCGCGAGGTCGTGGCGTCGCTGAACCGGCACGGGTCGTTCGCGGTCGGGCTCGCGGGTGAGGACGCCAGCCTGATCACGGTGAAGATGCGCGACGAGCGGCTCGGGTTCGTGGGTGACGTCGAGCGCATCGACCCCGCGATCCTCGAACGACTGATCCGCGAGGACCTGATCCCGGTCGTCGCGACAGTGGGCGTCGACGAGACCGGGCAGGCCTACAACGTGAACGCCGACACGGTCGCGGGCGAGATCGCAGTGGCGCTCGGCGCGGAGAAGCTCGTCTACCTCACCGACGTGCCGGGCATCTATGTCGACCCCGACGACGAGCAGACCCTCGTCTCCCGCACCAATGTCGGAGGGTTGCGCAGGCTGCTCGCCGAGGGCCGCGCCACCGGCGGCATGATCCCGAAGCTGGAATCCTGCGTGCGTGCGTTGGAGGGCGGGGTGAAGCGTGCGCACGTCGTCGACGGTCGGGTCCCGCACGTCCTCCTGCTCGAATTCTTCACCCGAGAGGGGATCGGCACCATGATCGAGCCGGGAGCGCTCGCATGACCACCTTCCACGAGCTGGAGACGCTCGACGCCGAGCACGTCATGCAGACGTACGGGCGGCTCCCGGTCGCATTCGTGCGCGGCGAGGGCACGAAGCTCTGGGACAGCGAGGGCAAGGAGTACCTCGACTTCCTCGGTGGTCTCGCGGTCACCGCGCTCGGACACTCACACCCGGCGGTCGCCGACGCGGTGGCGGCGCAGGCGCGCACGCTGCTCCACGTGTCGAACCTCTACTACAACGAGGTGCAGCCGCGCCTCGGCGCGACCGTCGACGGCCTGCTCGGCGGGGGCGGTCGCGTCTTCTTCTGCAATTCCGGCGCCGAGGCCAACGAGTGCGCGATCAAGCTCGCGCGGCGCCACGGCCAGTTGCACGGCGGGCCCGAGCGGTACCACGTGCTCTCGGCCCTCGGCTCGTTCCACGGCCGCACGCTGTCGACGCTCGCCGCCACCGGGCAGCCGCAGAAGCAGGAGACGTTCCAGCCGCTGCCGACGGGCTTCCGCCAGGTCGCGTTCGGCGCGCTCGACGCGCTCGCCGCCGCGATGGACGAACGCGTGTGCGCGGTGTTGCTCGAGCCGGTGCAGGGCGAGGGCGGGGTCGTCCCGGCGCCTGCGGGCTACCTCGAAGCGGTGCGGGCCCTCTGCGACGAGCGCGAGGCGCTGCTCGTCGTCGACGAGATTCAGACCGGGCTCGGCCGCACCGGCCGCTGGTTCGGCTTCCAGCACGCCCGGGGCGTGCAGCCCGACATCGTGACCATGGCGAAGGCGCTCGGGAACGGCGTGCCGATCGGCGCGTGCTGGGCGCGAGCCGAGGTGGCAGCGGCGTTCTCGCCCGGCGACCACGCGACGACGTTCGGCGGCCAGCCGCTCGCCGCGCGCGCCGCCAGCACCGTGCTCGAGGTCATGCAACAGGTCGACGCGCCGGCGCTCGCGGAGCGGGCGGGGGAGCGGCTGGCCAAGGCGTTGGCCGCGCTACCCGGGATCGCCGACGTCCGCGGCGTGGGGTTGATCCTCGCCGCGGAGCTCGAACCGCCTCGGCCCTCCGCGCCCATCGCCACGCGCTGCCTCGAGGAGGGACTGGTCGTCAACGCGGTCACGCCGACCGCGCTGCGGTTCGAGCCGTCGCTGCTCGTGACCGACGACGAGATCGACGCCGCGGTGGCGATCGTCGAGCGCGTGCTCCGGGAGCTCCCGTCGTGAAGGCGGCGCAGCTCCTCGAGGTCGACGACCTCACACCGGCGGAATTCGCGGAGGTGCTCGACCTCGCGGCCGCCTGGAAGCACGATCCCGGCTCGGTCCCTCGCATGCTCGAGGGCCGGGGCGCCGCGCTCCTGTTCGAGAAGCCGTCGGCCCGGACGCGCGCGTCCACTGAGATGGCCGTGGTCTCCCTCGGCGGCCACCCCATGTACATCCGCGCCGACGAGGTGGGGTTGGGCGTGCGCGAGTCGGTGGCCGACGTCACCCGCACGCTCTCCTCGTACTGCGCGGTGCTCGCCGCCCGTGTGTTCGCGCACGAGACGCTCGAGGAGATGGCGCGCGTCGCTCCGATCCCGGTTGTGAACCTCTTGTCCGATCGAGCGCACCCGTGCCAGGCGGTGGCCGACCTGCTCACCGTGCGCGAGCTCACCGGAGGGCTGGACGGCCGCCGGCTGGCGTTCGTCGGCGACGGCAACAACGTCGCCGCGTCGCTCGCGTACGGAGCCGCGTTGTCGGGAGTCGAGCTGACGCTCGCGTCCCCACCCGGTTACGAGCTCGACGACGTGACCGTCGACCGGGCGCGGAACCTGGGCGCCACGATCGAGCTGCTCACCGACCCGTACGAGGCGGTCCGCGGCGTCGACGCCGTCTACACCGACGTGTGGACGTCGATGGGGCAGGAGGACGAGACGGCCACGCGGCGCGCGGCGTTCGCGGGATATGGCGTCGACACCGCGCTGATGGACGCGGCGGGCGACCAGGCCTGGTTCCTGCACTGCCTCCCGGCCCACCGCGGCGAGGAGGTGACGGCCGACGTGATCGACGGCCCGCGCAGTGCGGTGTGGCAGCAGGCTGCCAACCGCATGCATGCCGCGCGCGCGGTGCTCGGCGCGCTGCTCGGCGCGCTGCTGGGCGCAGGATCCGGGCCGGGAGGGGAGCGGCGCGGCTCCGGTGACCCGACCCGAGCGGGCGGCGCGTGATGGCGACACTCGGCAAGCCCCAGCGCCAGCACCGGATCGCGCGTCTGCTCGAGGAGCAGGCGATCTCCAGCCAGGTGCAGCTCGTGGAGTTGCTGGCCGCTGACGGCGTGGTCGCGACCCAGGCGACGGTGAGCCGCGATCTCGAGGAGCTCGGGGCGGTGAAGGTGCGCATCCCCGGCGGTGCGATGGCGTATGCCATCCCCGAGCACGCGAAGGAAGGAGCGGTGTCCGACGACCACCTGCGCCGCGTCGTGGGGGAGTTCGTCGTCGAGGTCGCGCAGAGCGCCAATCTGGTGGTGCTGCGTACGCCGCCGGGCTCGGCGCACGTGGTCGCGTCTGCGCTCGACCGCGCCGCGCTCGCCGACGTGCTGGGCACGGTCGCCGGGGACGACACCGTCCTGCTCGTGTGCGCGGAGTCCGCCGGCGGGGTGCCGGTCGCCACCGAGCTCGCCCGCCTCGCGGGCCTGTAGGCAATGCAGTAGAGGAAGGAAGGCCATGCCCGAGCGGGTTGTGCTCGCGTACTCCGGCGGTCTCGACACGTCGGTCGCGGTCAAGTGGATCCAGGAGGAGTGGGAGGCCGAGGTGGTCGCCCTCGCGGTCGACGTGGGCCAGACCGCCGACGACCCGTGGGACGTGATCGTCGACCGCGCGCTCGCCGCGGGCGCGGTGGAGGCGAGGGTCGTCGACGCGCGCGCCGAGTTCGCCACCGACTTCCTGGTCCCCGCGGTCCACGCCAACGCCCGCTACGAGGGGAAGTACCCGCTCGTGTCCGCCCTCTCGCGACCGGTCATCGCGCGCCACCTCGTCGCCGCCGCGCGCGAGTTCGGGGCCGACGCTGTCGCCCACGGCTGTACCGGCAAGGGCAACGACCAGGTGCGGTTCGAGGTGGCGGTGCGTGCGCTCGCCCCCGACCTCGACGTGCTGGCGCCGGTGCGGGTGTGGGGCTTCACGCGCGAAGACAGCATCGATTACGCGCGCAAGCACGAGATCCCTGTCCATTCCACCAAGGAGAGCCTCTACTCGATCGACGAGAACCTCTGGGGCCGTGCCATCGAGTGCGGCGTGATCGAGGATCCGTGGCGCTCGCCGCCACGCGATGCCTACGCACTCACGCGGGACCCCTCGGAGGCGCCGCGGGAGTCGCGCGAGATCGTGCTGCGCTTCGAGGAGGGAGTGCCGGTCGCGCTCGACGGCCGGGCGTTGCCCCTCCACGAGCTGGTACCCGAGCTCGGCGGGGTCGTCGGCGCGTACGGCTACGGCCGCCTCGACATGGTCGAGAACCGGCGGGTCGGCATCAAGAGCCGCGAGACGTACGAGTGCCCCGGGTCGCTCGCGGTGCTGCTCGCGCACGCCGACCTCGAGTCGATCACGCAGGAGCGCGACCTGATGCGGGAGAAGGCGCGGCTCGAGCCGCGCTACGCCGAGCTGGTGTACGACGGCCTCTGGTTCTCGCCCCTCCGGGAGGCGCTGGACGCGTTCATGCGCGAGTCACAGCGTTTCGTGACCGGCGACGTGCGGCTGCGGCTCGAGCCCGGCACATGCTTCGTCGCCGGGCGCCGCGCCGATCACCCGCTCTACAGCTACGAGCTGGCGACCTACGACGCGGCCGACCGGTTCCGCCACGAGGACTCTGCCGGCTTCGTGCGGCTGTGGGGGCTCTCGGTGGAGACGTGGGCCCGCGAGCAGGGCGGCGGTGACCGCCGCGAGCCGGGATCGTGAGCAAGCCCCTCTGGCACGGGCGATTCGGCGACGCGCCCGCCGAGGAGCTGCTCGCGTTCACCGAGAGCCTGCCCTTCGACGGACGGCTGGCGTTCGACGACATCGAGGGTTCGCGCGCGCACGTCTCGATGCTGGCCCGGGTGGGTCTGCTCACCGACGAGGAGGGTGCGCTCGTGTTGGCGGCGCTCGACCGGTGCGAGCAGGAGCTGCGCGAGGACACGTTCTCGTTCGTGCCGTCCGACGAGGACATCCACACCGCGATCGAGCGGCGGGTCACCGAGCTCGCCGGCGCCGCGGGGGCGAAGCTCCACACCGGCCGCAGCCGCAACGACCAGGTCGTCACCGCGCTGCGCCTGTTCGTGCGCCGCGAGGGCGCCGACGTCGCGCGCGTGGTCCTGGAGCTCCAGACCGTGCTGCTCGACCTCGCGGTCGCGGCGGGCGACACGTACGTCCCCGGCTACACGCACCTCCAGCGCGCGCAGCCGGTGTTGCTCGCCCACCACTGGCTGGCGCACTTCTGGGCGTTCGCGCGCGATGTCGATCGCTGGCACGACACGCTGGCGCGTGCCGACGTGTCACCGCTCGGTGCGGGTGCGCTCGCGGGCTCGGGCCTGCCGGTGGATCCCGACGCGACCGCGAGCCGCCTCGGCTTCGCGCGGCGCTTCGACAACTCGCTCGACGCGGTGTCCGACCGGGACTTCGTCGTCGAGGCACTGTTCGTCGCCGCGCTCGGCCAGGTGCACCTGTCGGGTCTCGGCGAGGAGATCGTGCTGTGGTCGTCGGAGGAGTTCGGGTTCCTCCATCTCGCCGACGCGTTCTCGACCGGCTCGTCGATGCTCCCGCAGAAGAAGAACCCGGACGTCGCGGAGCTCGCGCGGGCGAAGGCCGGTCGGCTCATCGGCGACCTCGCCGGGTTCCTGGCCACCCTCAAGGGGCTGCCGCTGGCGTACAACCGCGACCTCCAGGAGGACAAGGAACCACTGTTCGACGCGCTCGACCAGCACCGCCTCGCGCTGCGCGCGGTCACCGGGCTCCTCGCGACGGCCACCGTGAACGCAGCGCGCATGCAGGCGGCCGCCGACACCGCCGCGGCGGCCGCCGTCGACCTCGCCGAGCTCCTCGTGGAACGCGGCGTGCCGTTCCGGGAGGCCCACGCCCGCGTCGGTGCGCTCGTGCGCGATGCGGTCGAACGGGGCGTCGCGCTCGAGGAGCTCGTGCTCACCGACCCCGACCTCGGCCCGGAGGCCCTCGCCGTCCTGGAGCCGGGCGCCGCGGTGACCCGCCGCACGACCCCCGGCGGCGCCGGCCACGAGCCGGTACGGGCGCAGCTCGCCGACGCCCGCGCCCGACTGGCCGAGCAGCGCACCTGGTTCCCGTGAGGCGGACGCTCACGCGCTCGTTCTACGCGCGCGACCCGCGTGAGCTGGCGCCGCTGCTCCTGAACAAGCTCCTCGTGCTCGACGACGGACCCGAAACCCTCTCGGCGCGGCTCGTCGAGGTGGAGGCATACTGCGGCGCCGAAGATCCGGGCAGCCACGCGTACCGCGGCATGACGGCGCGCAACGCGACGATGTTCGCGCCGGCGGGCCATCTCTACGTGTACTTCACCTACGGGATGCACTGGTGCGCGAACGTCGTCGCCGGGCGGCGCGGCGAGGGGGTGGCGGTCCTGCTGCGCGCGGCCGCGCCGGTGACGGGTCTCGACGCGATGCGCGTCCGGCGCCCGAAGGCGCGCTCCGAACGCGAGCTGTGCGCCGGCCCGGCCCGGCTGTGCCAGGCGTTCGGCATCACCGGCGAGCGCGACGGCACCGACCTCACCCGGGGTCCGCTTCGTGTCGTCGACGACGGGGTCGCGCCGCCGGCGCGGCCGTTCGTCAGCACGCGCATCGGTCTCACGTCGGGGCGCGGGGACGAGCACCCGTGGCGCTTCGCCGTCCCCGGTGACCCGCACATCAGCCGAAGCCCCCGCGGGATCGCCGGGTAGCGTTCCGGGCTCATGGCGGCCGACCTCGACTTCGTGCTGGGAGAGGCCTACGACAAGCTGATCAGCGAGCCCGAGCTCCGGGAGAAGCTCGCCGCGGGGCGTCCGCTGCGGGTGAAGCTCGGGATCGACCCGACCGCGTCCGACATCCATCTCGGCTTCGCGGTCGTGCTGCGCAAGCTCCGGCAGTTCCAGGAGCACGGGCACACCGCGGTGCTGATCATCGGCGACTACACCGCGCAGGTCGGCGACCCCTCGGGTCGCTCCGCCACCCGTCCGCGCCTGTCCCGGGAGACGGTCGACGAGTACGCGGGGACCTACGTCGAGCAGCTCCACCAGGTGCTGCTCCCGGAGCCGCTCGAGATCCGGCGCAACTCCGAATGGCTCGGCCGCATGGACATCGAGGACGTCCTGAAGCTGGCCTCACGAACGACCGTCGCGCGGATGCTCGAGCGCGACGACTTCGCCAAGCGCTACGCCGCGGGCAGTCCCATCTCGGTGATGGAGCTCCTGTACCCCCTGTTGCAGGGCTGGGACTCGGTCTTGGTCGAGGCCGACGTGGAGCTCGGGGGCAGCGACCAGCTGTTCAACTTCATCGTGGCGCGCCAGCTCCAGCAGCAGGAGGGCCAGCAGCCGCAGGTCGTGCTGACCATGCCGTTGCTCGTCGGCCTCGACGGCGCACAGAAGATGTCGAAGTCGCTCGGGAACTACGTGGGGATCGCCGAGGAGCCGGGCACGCAGTTCGGCAAGCTCATGTCACTTCCCGACGCGCTCATGCCGCTGTACTTCGAGCTGGCGACCGCGTGGCCGCTCGAGCGCGCACAGTCCGTGCGGGAGTCGCTCGCCCGCGGCGAGACGCGCGCGGTGGACGCCAAACGTCTGCTCGCCCGCACGGTCGTCGACCTCTACCACGGCGACGGAGCAGGCGAACGGGCCGAGGCGGAGTTCGACCGGGTGTTCCGCGCGCACGACGCGCCCTCCGACGTCTCCGTGGTCGACGTGCCCGCAGCAGAGCTGCGCGACGGACGCATCCGGGCCGCCCGGCTGCTCGCCCTCGCGTTCCCGGCTGCGGTGCCCTCGAACAAGGAGGGCCGGCGCAAGATCGCCCAGGGGGGTGTGCGCATCGACGGCGAGGTCGTGGCCGACCCCGATCTCGAGCTCGCGCCCGACGAGCTCGAGGGCCGGATGCTCCAGCTCGGGCGCCGCAACTGGGCCCGCATCCGGCGCTCCGGCTGAGCGGGTCGGAGTCTCTGCCCGCCGGGCCGGCCGGGCTCAGGCGACGGAGATCCAGGCGACGATGCCGACGAGCACCACGACCACGACGATCACCACGCCGATCCAGAAGCCGACGCCCCGGCCCCTGATGCCCATGTTGGCGAGGACGGCGCGACGCTCCTGCTCCTGCTCGTAGTGCTCGGCGGCGGGAGTGCCGACCTTGGGGAGGTGCTGGTGCTGCTTGCCCTTCCGGGGCTTGGTGCCGGATCGACCCATGCCGGCACGTTACCGGTCGGGCCCCGGCTTCGCCTTGCAGACGGAGCGAGCGGGCCATATGATGACCAACCCGCTCGGCGCAGTCCGCCCGGCGGCCTTGACACGGACGCTTCTCGCCGGCCCCGGCCGTGCCCTCGGCACGCAACCCGGGTCGCCCGACGCGATTCCCGCGAGAACATGCGAGCGAGCGAGTGTCCGCTCCGCACCGGCCCGGTCGAACGGGGGCGGTGTCGAGCACGCGGCTCCTTGAAAACGGAACAGTGACGCCAAAAGCCAGTGCGGGCGTGTCGCGAGACACGTCACCATCAATTCCGCACGGTGGGCTCCCCGGCCCTCGAGGCCGTGGTCCGCCGTGCAAGCTTGCCGCTCCGGTCAGTGACCGGAACGGCGGCTCTCTTGGATCGCACCGCCGGTTCGCCGGCGGGGAGATCTTGACGGAGAGTTTGATCCTGGCTCAGGACGAACGCTGGCGGCGCGCCTAAAACATGCAAGTCGAACGTGAAGCCCGGGCTTGCCCGGGTGGAAAGTGGCGAACGGGTGAGTAACACGTGAGGAACCTGCCCCGAAGACCGGGATAACACCGGGAAACCGGTGCTAATACCGGATGCCCTCGCTTGATCGCATGGTCGAGCGAGGAAATGGATTCCGCTTCGGGATGGCCTCGCGGCCTATCAGCTTGTTGGTGAGGTAACGGCTCACCAAGGCGACGACGGGTAGCTGGTCTGAGAGGATGTCCAGCCACACTGGGACTGAGACACGGCCCAGACTCCT
>CAZDJK010000096.1:0-35758 GCA_964505725.1 uncultured Bifidobacteriaceae bacterium
CTGCGACACCGCGGCGTCGATCGCGGGCGCGTCGGCGCCCACCCGGTGGAAGACGACCGACTCCGCGAGATCGGGGACCCGGTCGACGCGCGCGCCCTCGCGGACGAATGCGTGGACCTGGACGCCCGATGCCACGAGCGCCCGCGCGACGTTGCCACCGACGAAGCCGGTGATGCCGGTGACGACGGCGCGCTCGCTCACGGCGCCACCACCGGCTCGAACCGGAAGGGTGAGTCGAACGCGTCGAGGCTCGGGAAACCCGCGTCGCGGTCGGACAACACCGGCTCGCGCGTGGGCCACTCCGCGTCGACCGACGACCACAGCACACCGCCCTCGCGCACAGGATCGTGCTCGCCCGACTGGAGGTACGCGACCAGCGCGCTGTCGCCGGTGACCGCGAACCCGTGCGCGCACCCGTGGGGCACGAGCACCGCGTTGGCCAGCTCGCCGGAGAGCTCGAGCGTGACGTGCCGGCCGTACGCGGGCGAGCCGACCCGCAGGTCGACGACCACGTCGAGCACCGACCCCTCGAGGCAGCACACGAGCTTGGCGACGTCGGCCGGGGGCGCCTGGAAGTGGAGGCCCCGGATCACGCCCCGACCCGAGCGACTCACGAACAGCTCGCGCACGTCGAAAGGGACACCGAGTCCGGTGAGCGCAGATGCCTGGAAGAGCTTGAGGAACGAGCCGCGCCGGTCGACCAACGGCTCGAGGAGCAGCTCGTGGCACCCGTCGATGGCAAGCGGGACCGCGCGCATGCGCGCTCAGCGAGCTGCCGCGCGCGGGACGGCCCGCGCCCCGGCGACGAACTCGTGGAACGACTCGACCATGTAGTCGAGCATCGCGTCGGTGAGCCCGGGCCACACCCCGACCCAAAGGGTGCCCTCGGCGACGAGGTCGGTCGTGTCGAGGTCGCCGACGACGCGGTACTGCACGTCGGCGTACGCGGGCTGACGGGTGAGGTTGCCGCCGAACATCAGTCGGGTCCCGATCTGGCGTCCCTCCAGGAACGCCACCAGCGCGTTGCGGTCGAACGGCGCGTCCGGCCGCACGGTGGGCGCGTACCCGAACCAGCTCGGCTCGCTCCCCGGCGTCGGCGCCGGCAGCACGAAGGACTCGTCGAGGTCGGCGAGACCGTCGTGCAGCCGTTGCCAGTTGCGACGACGCGCCGCCACGAAGCCGGGCAGGCGGTCGAGCTGAGCGATACCCACCGCGGCCTGCGAGTCGGTGAGCTTCAGGTTGTACCCGATGTGCGAGTAGATGTACTTGTGGTCGTAGCCGCACGGGAGCTCGCCGAGCTGCCAGTCGAAGCGCCGGCCGCAGGTGTTCGCCTCGCCCGGCGCGCACCAGCAGTCGCGGCCCCAGTCGCGGATCGACTCGACGATCTTCGACAACGTCCCCCGGTCGGTGAGCACGCAACCGCCCTCGCCGGTGGTGATCTGGTGCGCCGGATAGAAGCTGAGGGTCGCGAGGTCGCCGAAGGTCCCGACGCCGCGACCTCCGTACGTCGCGCCGAGCGCGTCGCAGCAGTCCTCCACCAGGAAGAGGTCGTGCTCGGCCGCGAGGCGGGTTGCGGTCGCGAGGTCGAAGGGGTTCCCGAGGGTGTGCGCCATCACGATCGCGCGCGTGCGGGGCCCGATGGCCTCCTCGAGCCGGTCGGGCCGGGCGTCGTAGGTGCCGAGCTCCACGTCGACGAACACCGGTACGAGCTGGTTCAGCACGATCGGGTTCACGGTGGTCGGGAACCCGGCGGCGACGGTCACCACCTCGTCGCCGGGGCGGAGCCGGCGGTCGCCCAGGTTCGGCGAGGTAAGCGTGCTGACCGCGAGCAGGTTGGCCGACGATCCCGAGTTGCACAGGCACGCGTGGCGCACGCCGACGACATGCGCCAGGCGCGCTTCCAACTCGTCAGCGAAGCGGCCCTCGGTCAGCCAGAGGTCGAGGGCGGCGTCGAAGAGGTTCGCGAGCTCGGGCGCGCCGACGACCTTGCCCGACACGGGGATCGGTGTGACCCCGGGCACGAACTCGCGCGGCGGGAACGCGGCATCGTGGTACTCCCGCGCGAGGTCGAGGATGCGGGTGCGCAGATCGGAGGCGTCGGTCACCGTTTGGTCACCCCAACAGCGCGCGGTACCAGGAGACGGTGCGCGCCAGGCCGTCGGCGAGACCGACCTTCGCCTTCCAGCCGAGGCGCTCCCGCGCCCGGCCGGCGTCGAGATACTGGTCGTGGATCTCGCCCGTCGCGTCACCCCGGATGTCGGGCTCGACGCGCGTACCCACCGCATCGCACACCGCGTCGTAGATCTGGAGCACCGTACGGGGTGACTCGTCGGAGAAGTTGCACGCCTCGCCCGCCTGCCCGCGGTCGATGCCATCGGCGAGCGCCAGGTAGGCGTCGACGACGTCGTCGACGTGCAGGTAGTCGCGGACGAACGTGCCGTCGCTGCGGATGACGGGCCGGTCTCCCGCGAGCAGCGCGCGGATGGTGCACGGCACGATGCGGCTCCAGTTGAGATCGCCGCCGCCGTAGACGTTGCCACAGCGGGCGACCGTGACCGGTAGCCCGTAGCTGTGTGCGTACGACTGGGCGAGCAGGTCGGTGCACGACTTGGAGACCTCGTACGGCTCGCGACCAGCGAGCGGTGCGCCCTCGGCGTACGGCAGCACCTCGTGGGTGCCGTAGGCCTTGTCGCTCGACGCGACGACGACCCGCGCCGGGCACGATCGCGCCGTGCGACAGGCGTCGAGCAACAGATACGTGCCGCGCACGTTCGCCTCGAACGTCGCGACCGGGTTTTCGCGCGCCGCGCCCACGATCGTCTGGGCACCGAGGTGGAAGACGGTGTCGATCTCCTTGCGCGCGAACGCGGTGTCGATCGCCGCCGGATCCTGGAGCAACCCTTCCACCACCTCGCACTGCTGCGTGATACCGCTGCGGGCGAGCTCCGATCGGGGATCGAGCGCGTCGTAGAGCGCGACGACGTGCGCGCCGTCCTCGACCAGCCGACGCGTCAACCACGAGCCGATGAAACCGCTCGCGCCGGTGACCAGCACCAACCGACCCGACCAGGTCACTCGTCCCACACCTTCCAGGGCGCGCGACCATCGGCCCACAGGTGGTTGAGCAGCGTGAGCTCGCGGTAGGTGTCCATCGGCTGGAAGAAGCCGTCGTGCGGGTACGCCATGAGCTGCGCGTCGCGCGCCAGCCGTTCGAGTGGCTCCTGCTCGAGCTCGGTGTTGTCGGTTAGGTATTCGAACACCTGGGGTTCGAACACGAAGAACCCCGCGTTCACGAAGTCGTCGGTCTTCGGCTTCTCGCGGAAGCGGGCGACCGCGCCGTCGGGCTCGATCTCGACCACACCGAAGCGGGAGAGCGGCCGGACCGTCGTCATGGTGGCGAGGCGACCGTGCGACTCGTGGAAGGCGAGCAGCTTGCCGATGTCGACGTCGGCGAGCCCGTCGCCGTACGTCGTCATGAAGCGGTCGCCGTCGAGGTGTTCACGGACGCGCAGGAGGCGACCACCCTTCGGCGTGTCGGGCCCGGTGTCGACGACCGTCACCGTCCAGCCCGTCTCGAGGTGCGAGCTGTGGTACTCGATCTCGTGCGTAGCGCCGAGGCGGACGGTGAAGTCGTTGGTGCGCGCCTCGTAGTTCAGGAAGTAGTCGCGGA
Source organism: uncultured Bifidobacteriaceae bacterium (assembly GCA_964505725.1). Classification (GTDB taxonomy): domain Bacteria; phylum Actinomycetota; class Acidimicrobiia; order IMCC26256; family DASPTH01; genus CAVRJC01. Next base: position 3,671 of record CAZDJK010000096.1, read on the forward strand.
CGACTTCGCCCCGGTACCCGATCGGGATCACGAAGTCCTCGATGCCGTGGTGCGCGAAGAGCTTCATGATGTGCCAGAGGATGGGCCTGCCCCCCACCTCCACCATCGGCTTCGGCCGGAACTCGGTTTCCTCGCGCAGGCGCGTGCCGAGGCCGCCGGCCAGGATGACGGCCTTCATCGCGGTAATGGTACCGGAGCCCCCGACCGATTCCGGGTTGAGCCGGTGAGGCTCTCTCGACAAGGCCTTGTGCTTGAATCGTGCGCGCCATGGCCACCCCCAGAGCGCGGTTGCGCGGGCAAGCCGACCGCCTGACGTACCTCGGCCTGGCGGCGCTCTGCTACATCCCGCTCCTGTTCACGGGTCGTGGGCGGGTCGCGGCCGACACGCGCGAGGCGCTCTACCTCGATCCCGGCGCCTTCCTCTCTCACGTCCTCTCGATGTGGGATCCGTCGCGCGACCTCGGGACGGTGACGCACCAGAACATCGACCTCGTGTTCCCCGCGGGCGTCTACTACTGGGCGACGCACGCGCTCGGCATCCCGTACTGGTTCGCGCAGCGCGTGTGGCTGGGCTCGATCCTCTTCGCGGCCGGGCTCGGCGTCCTGTTCCTCGCCCGCTCGCTGCGGTGGCGCGGCATCGGCCCGGTCGTGGCCGCGGTCCTGTACGCGATGAGCCCGTACATCATCCAGTACGCCAACCGCACCAGCGTGCTGCTGCTCCCCTGGGCCGCGCTGCCGTGGCTGATCGCCCTCACCGAGCGGTCGTTGCGCACCAAGGGGTGGCGCCAGCCCGCGCTGTTCGCGCTCGTCGTCGCATTCATCGCCTCGAACGCGACGTCGGTCGTGCTCCTGATGGTGGGCCCGGGTTTGTGGATCGCGTACTCCGTGTGGGTGGTACGCGAGACGGAGCTCCGCGACGCCCTGCGTGTGCTCGGCCGCATCTCGCTCTTGACCGTCGCGACGTCGCTGTGGTGGGTGGTCGCGCTCCTCATGGAGGGCCGGTACGGCCTGCCGCTGCTCCAGTACACCGAGACCATCAAGCAGGTCGCGACGACGGCGTCGGCCACCGAGATCCTGCGCGGGCTCGGCTACTGGGTCCCGTACCTCGTCCAGGGCCCCTTCCCCGAGGTGTCGGGCGCGCACATCTACCTCCGCGACCTGCCGGTGATCTTCGTGGAGTTCTGCCTCGTGCTCGTCGCCCTGCTCGGGGCGGTCGCGATCCGGTGGCGCCACCGCATCTTCTTCGTGGCCCTCGTCGTCGTCGGAGTCGTGATCGGCATCGGCGCCTATCCGCCCACCGACCCGTCGCCACTGGGCTCGTTGTTCCTCGACGAGGCGCGCGCCTCCGGGGTCGGGCTCGCGCTGCGGTCGACGGCGCGGGCCGGCCCGCTCGCGATCCTCGGTCTCGCATGTCTGCTCGGCGCGTTCGTCGACGCGCTCCGCGCGCGGCTGCCGCGTGGCGCGCTCGCGTTCGGTGGTGTGGTGACGCTGGTGGCGATCGTGCTCGCGCCCTCGATCGCCGGCGCGGAGCTCGTCGACCCGCTGTACTCCCGGGCGGAGAACATCCCGAGCTACTGGGACCAGGCGCTCGCCTACGTCGACGCGCACGCGGGCGCGAGCCGGTTGGTCGAGCTGCCGGGATCCCGCTACGCGGCCTACGACTGGGGCAACACCTACGAGCCCATCAGCAACGACATCCTGAAGACACCGACCGCGTGGCGGGAGCAGGTCCCCTACGGCGGCACCGGCACCGTGAATCTCCTCGTGGCGCTCGACAACCTGATCCAGGAGCAGGTGCACGACAAGGGGCTCCGGGAGCAGACGCTCGACCCGGCCGCCCTCGCTCCGCTCGCGCGCGTGATGGGCGCCAGCCAGCTCCTGTTCCGCAACGACCTCGACATCAAGCGCTACGGGACGGTGCCGCCGTCGGCGACGCAGGGGATCCTCGATCAGCACCCCGCGGGGCTCGGGGAACCGGTCGGCTTCGGGCCGACGATCACGAGCAACGGCGTGTCGATGCCGGCGTTGGAGGTCGTTCCCGTCCAGGATCCGCAGCCGCTCGTCCAGGCGGTGCCGATCACGGGTACCGTGCTCCTCGACGGCGACGGCGACGGGCTGGTGGACGCGGCAGGGGCGGGTGCGCTCGACGGCCGCGCGCCGGTGCTGTACGCCGCGAGCACGGCCGACCAGCCGGCGCTGCTGCAACGGGTCGTCGCGAACGGCGCCCGCATCGTGCTCACCGACACCAACCGTCGCCGCGTCCACCGGTGGCGGACGGTCGTCGACACCACCGGCATCACGCTCCGCGCCGACCAGAACCCCGCCGCAGCGAACGGCGGTCCCGGAGGCGAGGCGCCGCTCGACGTGTTCCCGGGCACGGGCTCCTCGTGGCAGAGCGTCCTGGAGCAGTCGGGCATGAAGGTCGCGGCGAGCGCCTACGGCGACGCGGAGCGGTTCCAGAACGGACACCAGCCCGCCGCCGCGGTCGACGGTGACCCGACGACCACCTGGGAGGCAGGCCAGGCCGTCGGCGGCATCGGCGACTGGTTGAGCGTCTCCCTCGACCGGCCGCTCACGACCGACCACATCAGCATCTCGACCACCGCGTACCCGAGCTCCGTGACCGCGGTCGACATCCAGTTCGACAACGGCAAGCCGATGCGTTTCGCGCTCGACCCCGCCCAATCGCGCACGCCGGCGAGCGAGGCGCTCCACTTCCCGCGACGGACGTTCTCGAAGATCAAGGTGACACTCGCGGAGCAGCAGACCCCGCCGGGGCTCGACGGCAGCGCGCTGGGCATCGCCGCGCTCGGCCTCGACGGCCGCACGCTCGAGTCGCAGGTGCGGCTCCCGACCGCGCTCGTCCGGCGGCTCGGCGCGTCGTCCCTCGACGACGCGCTGTCGATCGTCCTGACCCGTGAACGGGGTGCGGCGCGGCAGCCACGGGTCACGCAGGAGGAGCGCACGATCGCGCGCCAGTTCACGCTGCCGACCGCGCGCGACTTCGCGGTGGGCGGCGAGGCCCGCTCGCGCACCAAGGGGCCCGTGACCGGCTCGGCCGACCTCGGCGTGTGCCGCAGCGACCTCGTGACCGTCGACGGCCAACCGGTACCGGTCGAGGTCACCGACCCGAACCCCGGCGCGGCGGTGGGGCCGAACGCGATCCCCGAGCTCGCCGTGCGCGGCTGCGGGGCGCCGCTCCACCTGGCCGCCGGCACGCACGTGCTGCGCACGGCCGCCGGCACCGGTCTCGCGGTCGACCAGCTCCTGCTCGCATCGGACCCGGGTGGGGCCGCCGCCGTGGTGGGCGCCGACGGCAAGCCGGTGCTCCCGGCGCCGCCGGAGCCCCTGCCCGCGGTGGTCCACCACGACTCGAGCAGCAGCATCGACGCCACCGTCCACGGCATCCGCGGCCCCACGTGGCTGATGCTCCGCGAGTCGCTCAACTCGGGCTGGAACGCATCGGCGGCCAAGGGCATCGACCCGCAGGGCCCCGTGCTCCTGAACGGGTTCGCCAACGGCTGGCTCGTGCCCGGGACGAGCCCGGCGACCAACACCTTCGCGCTGCGTTGGACACCCCAACGCGTGATGGACGTCGCCCTGATCCTGTCCGCGCTCGGCGTGGCCGCGGCGCTCGCGCTCGCGATCCGCGGGCGCCGTTGGCGGGCCGCGAGCGGCGACCCGCCAGCACTGTTGCTCGACGCGCCCTGGGCCGACCGACCACCCGCGTCCACGAGACGCGTCGCCGCGGTCGCGATCACGATCGGCGTCGTGAGCGCGCTCGTGATCGATCCGCTCTGGGGGCTGGCCGCGGGCGTGCTCGTGGTGGCGGGCGGCCGCTGGCGCCACGGCCACGCGCTGCTCACCGGGCTGACGCTCGGCGGCTTCACCGCCGCCTACGCGAGTGTGTTCGTGGACCAGGTGTCACGGCGCACGCTCCCCCCCGACGCCGCGTTCGGGCAGCTCGTCACCGCGCACCGCATCGCGATGGTCGCGCTCGCCCTCTTCGCCGCCGACACGCTGCTCGTGGTCGGGCGGCGGCTCGGCCCGGCGCGGGATCCGTTCGCGCCGCTCGCGTCGCGCCGCGACGCCGGCGGGCCTCCGTCGCCGGGCGCCGACGAGGAACCCGTGCCGCTCCCGGCACCGCCATCGGCAGACCGCCGACGGTTCGTGTGGGCATGCGGCGCGGGCGTCGTGCCGGCGTTCCTCCTCTTCCTCTGGATGATCACCGCGGGCACGTTCGACGTGTTCGCGGCGCACCTCACCGCCGACTTCTACGACGGGCAGGCGCACGCACTGCTCGGCGGCCATCTCGCGCTGCCGCCCGGGCTGCTCGGCATCGAGGCGTTCGTCGTGGACGGCAAGGAGTACATGTACCAGGGGCCCACACCGGCGCTCCTGCGCCTGCCGGTCGCGCTCTTCACGCACTCGCTCGACGGCCGGTTGACGATCGTCTCGATGCTCGCCGCGTTCGTGCTCGCCGCGGTGGCGGTGGGCTGGATCACGTGGCAGGTGCGGGCACTCGTACGCGGCGCCGCTCCCGTCGGGCGCGGCGAGACGGTCGCGCTCGCCGGCTACATGTTCGTCGCCACCGGCGGCTCGGTGCTGCTCTTCACCGCCGGGCAGGTCTCGGTGTACCACGAGTCCGCGCTGTGGGGCGCGGCCCTCGCCCTCGCCGCGCTCGGCACCATCCTCCGCTACCTGTCGGTGCCGAGGCGTTGGATGCTGGCCGCGGCGTCGGTGCTCGTCCTCCTCGCGATGTGGTCACGGGCGTCGGTCGGGCTCGGCGCGCTCGTGGCCCTCGCGCTGGTCGCCGGGGCCGAGCTCGTCGCCCGGCTGCGCGCGGCGCGCGGGCACCGGGAGTGGGGCTGGGCGGTGGGACTCCGACCGACGGGTGCCGCCACCACCCGCCGTGCGATCGCGCTCATCGCCGCGTGCGCGATGCCGGCCGTGCTGTACGTGGGCCTCAACGAGGTGAAGTTCCACACCGCGTTCTCGGTGCCGTGGGAACAGCAGGTGTACACCGCCCTCAGCACGAACCGGCAGGATTTCCTCGCCCGCAACAACGGGACGTTCTTCGGGGCGCAGTTCGTGCCCACCACCGCGGTGGAATACCTGCGGCCCGACGCGGTGACGTTCCAACGCGCCTTCCCGTGGGTCGGGTTCCGCTACGGGCTCGTGGGCAGCGAGGAGGGCTACCGCAACGTGCGCTTCGACAAGATCGACGTGACCGGCAGCGTGCCCACGTCCTTCCCGCTCCTCACCGCGCTTTCGCTCGTCGGTGCGGGCGCCGTGATCGTCGCGCGCCGGCGAGCACCCGCGCTCCGGCGGCTGCGCGCGCCGCTCGTCGGTGCGATCGTCGGCGGCTCGACGATCTTCGGGTTCGGCTTCATCGCCGAGCGCTACCTGAGCGACCTCTCTCCCGTGCTCGCGCTCGCGGGGGCGGCAGGCTTCGCGGTGACCGCGCGCGCGCTGGGCGCCCGCACCTTCCCGTGGCGACGGGTCGCGATCGGGGCGCTCATCGCGCTCGGGGTCTTCGGCAGCTGGGTGGTGTTCGCCCAGACCCTGTGGTTCCAGAGGGTGTTCGCGTCCCCGCCCGACGAGTCGGCCACGCAGGCCTTCGTCCGCACCCAGGTGGACCTCGCGTCGCACTACGCCCACGGGTCGGTGCTGCCGGTGACCGCAGGGAACCGACTCCCCGCCCGCGGGTCGCCGGGAGAACTCTTCGTCGTGGGCGACTGCGCGGGCCTCTACGTCTCCGACGGCTCCCTCGTCGACGCGGTCCAGCCCACGAACTGGAAGCCGGTGCAGCGCACCGAGCAGGTCGGCGCGTACCACGCCGACATCACGTTCCCCCGGCGCCCGGCCGGGGCCGAGGAGCCGCTCCTCGGCGGCGGCTCGCCCGGCCACGCGGATCTCGTCACCCTGCGCTACCTCGGCGACGACACGGTGGAGTTCGTACATCGGGCCGACGGCGACGAGCAGGCGAGCCGGCCCCTGCACCTGACGCCGGGCAGGCGCTACGACGTACAGCTCTCCGCCGATCCCCAGATCCACCAGGTGGCGGTGACCCTCGACGGGAACCCCGAGCTGCTCGCGCCGTTCGCCGGCGATGCGCCCCTCCGCCTCGGCGTGAACCCGGCCGACGACTCCACCGGCGCCCGGTTCGGCGGCGAGATCCGACGCCTCCCCGAATCCGACGCGCTGTGCCGGACGGTCCGGTCGCGCGCCGGGCTCGGCGGTGCGACGGGTCAGGCCGAGGGCGTGAGCTCGAAGAGGAACTGGTAGGCGAACAACGTCGGCGCCGCGGTGATACCGAGCCGATCGAGCTGGTGCACGGCGCGCGTACCGCGCGACCCGCGCTGCTCGCCGTTGGCGCGGTGGGCGAGCAGATCCATCGGGACGCCCACGGCGTCGACGTGGCGGACCTCGAGCCCGGAAGCGGCGAAGGTGCGCGCGGCGCTCGGGCGGGTGAAGAACCGCAGGTGCCGGCGGTCGAGGATCCCGCGTCGGTCGTAGTCGAAGCGCCCCGCGCCGACGCGTCCTCGCACGTACCAGTGCCCGAAGTTCGGCACGCTCACGAGCAGCGAGCCGCCGGGACGCACGCGGCCTCCCGCCTCGCTCAACAGCAGGCCGGGGTCGCGGACGTGCCCGATCACGTCGGCGGCCACGACGACATCGAATCCCGTTCCCGCCTCGTCGGGGATGCCGAGCTCGAGATCCGCTTCCACGAACTCGTCGAGCCGCGCGCCGACGCCGTCGTGCTTCACGTGATCCACGCCGGTGACGTGGTGGCCGAGCGCGCGTAGCCGCTCGCCGAGCACGCCGTTCCCGCAGCCGAGGTCGAGCACACGGCAGGGTTGTCGTCCTTCGAACCAACGCGCGATGCGGGTGTGGATGCGCTCGGCGTCCTCCGCCCCGAAGTCGTCGTCGACCGACGCGAAGGCCATGTCACCGGTGCCGAGACCCATCTTGTGGAGCCGGTACCGGGTCACGTCGATCGCGCACTGCCGCGCGTACCGCATCCCGTTGACGTAGGAGATCTCGTCGCCGTAGTAGGTGGGGATCGGCAGCTCGACGATGCGCTTCCTCGCCTCGTGGAGCTGGAGGATGATCTGGGTGTCGAAGTTGTAGTCGTCCGTGAGCCGTTCGAACGGGAGCTCGGACAACGCGGCGACGCTGTACGCTCGGTAGCCGGAGTGCCACTCGCTCAGGTGCTCGCCGACCACCGTGTTCTGCATCGTGGTGAGCACGTGGTTCCCCACGTACTTGTAGAGGGGCATGCCGCCGCGGCGAGCCTCGCCGCGCTGCATCATCCGCGAGCCGAACACCGCGTCCGCTTCACCGCGCTCGAGAGGCGTGATGATCTCGGGCAGGAACTCGGGGGCGTACTGCCCGTCGGCGTGCAGGAGCACGACCAGGTCGAAGCCCTCGTCGATCGCCCACCGATACCCCGCCTTCTGGTTGCCGCCGTAACCCCGGTTCTCGGGATGGCGCACGATGGTGAGCGGGAGGTCGCCGATCGCCTGCTGGTAACCGAGACCGACCAGGTACGTGGAGTCCTCGCTGTTGTTGTCACCGATGTACACGCCGTCGATCCGCGGCCGGAATTCGGGCGGTATCCGGTCGAGGACGCGCGCCAATGTGGACGCCGCGTTGTACGCGACGACGACGACACCGATGCGGGGCACGGCGCGCACGGTACCAGCCGCGCGCGGCGGCCGGTACGACACGACTCCGACCGCCTTCTAACATCCCGGCGTGCGGCTGCGGTTCTGGGCGGTATTGGCGCTGATCCTCGTCGCGGCCGCCGGCCTTCGCGTGGCCTACGTCCTCACGGTCACCCAGTTCGACGACCACTTCTACGACGCGACGTACTACGAGCTCCAGGCCCGCGGCATCGTGCACGGCGAGGGGTTCTTCAAGGATCCTTTCGCGCCGATCCTCCACCCCGGCACGGAGGCGCCGCAGGCGGCGGACCACCCCCCGCTCACCGTCTTCACCCTCCTGCCCGCGGCGGCGATCGACGACGAGCACGACAGCAAGCTCGCCATGCGCTTCACGATGGTGCTCCTCGGCCTCGGGTCGGTCGTGCTGATCGGGCTGCTCGGACGCGAGCTCGGAGGTGACGGCGTCGGACTGGTGGCGGCCGGGATCGCCGCGGTCGACCCGAACCTCTGGATCAACGACGGGCTCATCATGTCCGAGGCGGTGTCGGTGCTCGTGACCGTCGGGCTGCTGCTGCTCGCGTACCGGGTGATGCGCGGCGCGTCCGTGGGTCGGGTGGCCGCTCTTGCGGTGCTCTGCGCGCTCGCGGTGCTGGTGCGCGCCGAGCTCGTGCTGCTGACGCCACTGGTCGCGCTGCCCGCGGTGTGGATCGGGACCCCGGGGGAAACGCGGCCGCGCGTGCTCCGGGTGGTGGCGTGCGGTGCCGGCGCCGCGCTCCTCGTGATGCCTTGGGTGGGCTACAACCTCGCCCGCTTCGAGCGCCCGACGCTCATCTCGACCAACGACGGCTACGCGCTGCTGTCCGCCAACTGCGGGCCGTCGTACACCGGCCGCGGCCTCGGCTTCATCGACCCGTACTGCGTGCCCCCAGCGACCCCCGAACAGTCGGTCACCAACGCCCGCAACCGCTCCGAGGGGCTCCACTTCGTGCGCACCCACCTCGGGCGCCTGCCCACCGTGGTCCTGGCCCGCCTCGGGCGGATGTGGTCGGTGTTCCGCGTGCGGGAGACGGCTGGGTTCAACGTCGGCGAGGGCCGTCCGCGCTGGGCGACGTACGCGGCGACGCTGGCGCTCTACGCGCTCGTCGCCTTCGCGGTGTACGGAGGCATCGTCCTGCGGCGACGCCGGGTCCGCATCTGGCCGCTGCTGGTGCCGATCGTGGTCGTGACCGTCTCGATCGTGCTGTGGACCGGGGGCATGCCGCGCTACCGGGCGCCGGCCGAGCCGTCGATCATCGTGTTCGCCGCGGTGGGCATCGTGATGATCACGACGCGCGCGCGCCATCGCACCGACGACGCGTCGACGACGACGCCCGACACTCGGGTCGAGCCGGTCGCCCGATAGCGTCGGCCGCCGTGCGATCGCGCTTCTGGGGGCTCATCGGCCTCGTGCTGCTGGCCGCGATCGGCATCCGGATCCCGTACGTGCTCACGGTCACCCGCCACGACCACCACTTCTACGACGCGACCTACTACCAGCTGCAGGCGGCGTCGATCGCCAACGGCGACGGCTTCTTCGTGGATCCGTTCGCGCCGTTCGAGCCCCGGCACGCCGAGGCCGCACCGGCGGCCGACCACCCGCCGTTCACCACCCTCGTGCTGGTGCCCGCGGCACTGATCGGCGACCCGAGCGACAGCGCGCTGGCGATGCGGTTCACCATGGTCGTCGTCGGCCTCGCGGCGGTCGTCGTGATCGGGCTGCTCGGCCGCGAGCTGGGTGGCGACACGGTCGGCGTCGTGGCGGCGGGGATCGCGGCGCTCGATCCGAATCTCTGGATGAACGACGGGCTCATCATGTCCGAAGCGCTCTCGGTGCTCCTAGTGAGCGTGATGCTGCTGTGCGCGTACCGGGTGCTCCGCGGCGCGTCGATGCGCTGGGTCGTCGGCCTCGGGATGGCGTGCGGGCTGCTCGCGCTGGTGCGCGCAGAGCTCGCGGTGCTGACGCTGTTCCTCGCGGTCCCGGCGGTCTGGTCGGGCCGTCGCCGCCGGGCGCCCGACGACGCATCCCGCCCGTGGGCGGCAACCGCCGCCTGCGTCGGTGTCGCCGTGCTCGTCGTGATGCCGTGGGTCGGCTTCAACCTGGCGCGGTTCGATCGGCCCGTGCTCATCTCGACCAACGACGGGCTTGCACTGATCGGCGCCAACTGCGACCCGACCTACTACGGCTCCGGCATCGGCACCGACGACATCCGGTGCCGCCTGACGCGGCCGGGCGACCAGTCCGTCGTCGACGCGGCGAACCGGTCCGCCGCGTTCCACTACCTGCGTGACCACGCACAGCGGTGGCCGGTCGTCGTGCTGGCCCGGGTCGGCCGGCTGTGGTCGGTCTTCCACGTGGGCCAGACCGTGGGCCTCGACGTGCTGGAGGGACGACCGCGGTGGGCGTCGTACGCGGGGGTCGTGACGTTGTACCTGCTCGCGCCCCTCGCGATCTACGGTGCCGTCGCACGCCGCCGCGCGTCGCGGTCCCGCGGCGCCACCCACGCGGTGCCGATCTGGCCGCTCGTCGTGCCCATCGCGGTCGTGACCGCGGTGATGCTGTTCATCGGCGGGCTCACCCGCTACCGCGCGCCGGCCGAGCCGTCGATCGTCGTGCTCGCGGCGCTCGGCGCGGTCGCGCTGCTCACGCGCCGTCCGGGCCGCACAACCTCATTCGAGGTCGCCGAGGCTCGGCTCGGGAGTGCTGCCGGGTGCCCGTAGCTCGCACACCGCGGCCCAGAGGTCGGTAGCGGTGAACGCGCCGACGAACGCTTTGCGCACCACGCCGTCGGCGTCGGCCACGAGTGTGGTCGGGATCGCCGCGAGCTGGTACCGGTCGTGGAGATCGCGTCGCGATTCGGCGTCGACGTCGCAGGTCGCGACGTCACGGGATTCGAGCGGCTGGATCTTCTGGGGCAGGCCGCGGCACGAGAGGCACACCGGCGACGAGAACAGCACCACCAGCCACGGCGCGTCGGGTCGCGGAAAGTCGTCGCGGTCGAGCTGGCGCGGGACCGGGTAGACGTCGCGCGGAGGGGGCGCCGCAGGACGGCGCCGCAGCTTCCACGCGATCACTGCGACGACGGCCGCGATCGCGGCTGCGATCAGGAGTCGGGTGATCACGGTCAGCCAGGGAAGAAGACGTCGGGAACCGCGTTCACGAGCGTGCTCTGCCCGCCGCCGCTCTGCGCGACCCCCACCGACACCGGCCGGTCGCTCGTCACGACGAGGAGCCTCCCTGCGTGCCCGGACAGGTCGAAGGTGCCGAAGCGTGCCGCGCCGAGCGCGGTCTCCGGCTCGCTGGTCGGACCGCGCACCTGCCCCTCGTCGAAGGCGACGAACGACGCGGTCGCCGGCTCGGCCCCGGCGTTCAGCGCGGTCATCGCACCGCCGGACGAGTCCTGGGGCAACGCGAACACCCACCTCCGCGCCGGCCGGGTGAGCCCGACCGCGGTCGCCACCGCCGGGCCCCCGTCGCCCGCGGACCACCACGCCATCAGCTCGGCGACGACCGGAGGGCTCGTACCCTCGGCGTCACGCGCGACGACGGTGACAGTGGCGTGGCTCCCCGCGGGGACGTGGGCGGCCGGGTCGACCGCGGCGACGCTGTGTGGAGGGATGTCGACCTTCTGGGGCACGAGCGTCTGGTCGCCGTCGAGCTGCGTCGTGACCTCCACCGAGGTGGGCGAGCCACCGAAGTTGGCGACCGCCAACGACTGCGACACCGAGTCGCCGCCGAGCGCGTACGGGAACGACCAGCTCGTCGCGGGCGAGGTCGCCCCGAGCGACACCGCGATGCCCTTCCGCGTCGGCGCACCGTCGGGCGTCGTGCCGTCGAAGATCATGGAGCGCTCGGCGACGATGCGACCGACCCGCGCGTGCACAAACGCGGCGATGAGGTTCTGGCGCTCGAGCACGGTGTGCACGGCGATGGTGATGCGCGAACGCCGCGGCACGACCAGGGCCTGGAGTGCATCCGGTTGCTGCACGCCACTGTCGGTGAGGAGCGTCGTGTCGACGATCGCGTCGTCGCCGAAGGGATTGAAGAGCGCGAGGTACTGTTGCGAGCCCTTCACCGTGGTGCCGTTCGCGAAGTACCAGCTCGACGCGGCGGCGCGTGCACAGGGCTCGACCGCGGCGTCGCCCTCGGCCGAGAGCTCGTGTTGGACGACGACCTGCCCGCCGACGACCTCGACGACCACGCCGGGCTCGGGGGTCGCGAGCACGTCGGACACCGCGAGCTCGCGCTCCCCGCGCGCCCGCAGCCTCAGGTGCTGCGACACGGGCGCCCGGGTCCCGCCCGGCATGACGGTGACGGTGGCGTCGGCGGGGGTGACCGAGAGGTTGGCGATCAGGATGCGCTCGTCGGCGCGACCGTCCGGGTTCGAGGTGCCGTCCGCGCAGTACCACGACGTCGAGAGGGTGTCGGCGGTGGGCACGCTCGGCTCCGCCGACACGGCGACCGCCGCGGACGTGCCGGCGGTGACGCGAGTCGACGCGGTCTGGTCGAGCACGATCGCGGCGACGACCGCGGCGAGGACCACGAGGAGGATCGGGCCGCGACGGATCTTCACACCCGCTCCCACCAGAACGTGTCCTCGTCGAGGACCTCCTGCAACGGGTCGTGGCGCTCGGGCCGCTTGCGCACGCGCGGCGGTGGCCGCAGGCGCGGTGCGCGCACACGCGTCCGCCACCAGAGGCGGAGGACGACGAGCCAGATCAGGGCGGCGACCGCGAGCGCAACCCACCGTTGCCACTGGTCGTCGTACGTGAGCGATGCCGCGCCCGACTTCGGGAGCCGGTAGCCGTTCGACCAGCCGAACGTGACGACATGCCGCAGGCTCCCACCCGACGCGGCGGCCGACCACGCGGAGTCGAATGCCTCGCCCCACAGCACCGTGCCCGGGGGCACCGGCCCGGAGCCCACGGGCCGGGCGGATGAGAGGTCGGCGCCGAGGGCGGCGCGCGTCGGGTCGACCGCACCGGTGGGCACTGCCGCGCCGGCCCTCCCGGGGACCACCGCGGCGAGCGGGGCCCACTCGAGGTTCTCGTAGAGCACGAGGCCGGGGCCCGACCGCAGCCGGGCGAGGTCGACCTGGCTGTCGAGCGCCGCGAGCAGGCCGGAACCGGGGCGGGCACGCGCGCCGCCGCCCGTCCCCTGGGTGCTGGGGACGACGACGAAGCGCACGCCCATGGGGGCGAGCATCCGGCCGAGACGGTCGCTCCGCCCCGCCTCCGCGAGCTCGAGGGCGCGGTCGACGACGTGATCGGCGCCGTGCTGCGGCGCCCGCCACAGCTCGCGCGCGTCGCCGGGGCCGTTCCTCGTGAGCGTGTAGCCGGTGCCGCCGTCGAGCACCACCGGGTCGAGGGGCAGCACCTCGGGATTGCCCACCCACAGCATGCGGAACTGCCCGTTGGCGGTCAGCGACCGCGTGAACGAGAGCGCCGCGGTCCAGTCGGCGTCGGGCGCGTGCCAGCGCCCGTCGACGGTGTCGGCGAGGAAGCCCAATGCCGGCAGCAACAGCACCGCGCCGCCGAGCAGCGCGATCGGTTGGCGCCAGCCGAAGCGGAAGCTGCGGATGCCGTCGACGAGCACGGCGATGCCGATGCCGAGCGCGAGCGCGATGCCGAGGGCGGCGAGGGTGAGCCCCGCTTCGGGCGCGGGGACCGACACGTCGGGGAAGAACCGGGCGGGCACCCACACCGTCGCCCACCCGACGAGCGCGAGCACCCACGCGCGCGCCGTCCACGCGAGGCGGTCGCCGGTGGCCGTGAACAGCGGCACCGCGGCGGCGACGACGAGCCCCCACGCGGCCCATCCCGCGCCGAGGGGACCCGAGTGGAACCGCAGCACGTCGCCCAGGCCGATCGTGGTGCGGAAGGCGAGACCGATCGCGCCGGAGTCGTAGCCGGTGCCCTGCGCGTAGGCGTAGGGCCACGGGAAGAGGAGGACCAGGCTCAGCAGCGACGCGACGACCGCGAGGCCGAAGGCGCGGACCGCGACCCGACCGCCTCCCGCGACGGGCACCGCGAGGACGAGCGCGCCGGCCGCCACCACGAACAGGCCGAGCCCCACGGGGTACCACGCACCGAGGACCGCGGCGACGATGGCGAGCCGGAGGAGCCGTCCACGCGGGCGCGGAGAGTCGCCGCCGTTGCGGGCGCCGGCGTCGCGGCCCGCCCGCGGGCCGCGCGCGGCGGCGAGGCGCAACGCCGCGACCAGGAGGTACGGCAGGAGCGCGAACAGCACCAGCGGACCGAAGCGGCCCTGGGCGATCGCGTTCTGCGGCGTGGGGTTGATGCCGTACGCGAGGCCGGCGGCGAGCGCGGGGCCGGTGAGCCCGATCGCGCGCCGGCCGAGGCGGTACGCGCCGAATGCCCCCACCGGGATCGCGGCCACGACCACGAGCGTGCGCGCGAGCCCGACCGCACCGAGCAGCAGGGTGCCGAGCACGCCCATGAGGAACACGCCCGGCGGCGCCGGCGACGCCGACCCGAGCCCGGTGTAACGCCACGCCGACCCGAAGCCGGTGAACAGGTCGCGCACGCCGGGCCACGGGGCGAGGGTGCCGATCGCCGGCACCCCCTTGGTCACGAGGCTGCGCGACCCGAAGAGGACCAGCGCGAGGAAGAGGAGGAACGCGACCGCCGCCGGCGTACGGACGCCGTCGCTCACGGTGTCGACCGCCGAACGGCTCGCGTCGCCGAGCGAGCGCAGCGCGCCGCCGTCGCTCTGCGAGTGGTACGCGAGCCAGCCGCCGAGCCGGCTGCTCGTCCGCGCCTGGAGGCCCCGGAGCTCACGGTCCCGTACCTGGCGCCGGGCCTGGGCGCGTCGACGCGACTCCCGGAGGCGCCGGAAGTGCACGAGGTTCGAGAACCAGGCGGCGACGCCGGCCCACGCGCGGCGGGGGTGCCCGGTGACGAGCTCGCCCAGTCCCTCGACACAGGCGACCACGATCCCGAAGGGCACCAGCCACAGCAACGTCGAGCGCGAGTACGAGGTGAGCAGGACGCGCACGCGGCTGCGCGCGATCGCGACCTCGTCGGGTCGGTCGGCGCGCTCGCGCTCCTCCGCGGCTTCGCGGTGTGCGACTCGCGCGTCGGGCGCGACGAGCACGCGCGCGCCGGCAAGACGGGCGCGCCAACAGAGGTCGAGGTCCTCTGCACCGGGGAACGTCGCCGGGTCGAAGCCGCCCAGCTCGGAGAACAGGTCGACCCGCACGAGCATGCACGCGCTCGTGACGTAGAAGACGTCGCGCACCCCGTCGTGCTGCTCCTGGTCGACCTCGCCGGGCTCGATGCCGGTGAACGGCATGCCGAAGCGGTCGACGGCGCGGCCGACCTCGAGCAGGATGCTCGGGTCGGCTGCGCTCACGAGCTTCGGGCCGACGATCCCGGCGTTCGAGCGGTACGCCTCCTCGACGAGCGCGCGCACGACGGTGGGGTCGGGCACCACGTCGTCGTGGCACACCAGCAGGAACGTCGCCCCCTCGACGAGGTGGAGCGCCTCGTTGGCCGCCTCGCCGAAGCCGGCCGACGCGTCGAGCCGCCGCACGAAGGCGCGCGGCATCACCGCCGCGACCCGCGCCGTCGGGTCGTCGTCGGATCCGCAGTCGACGACGAGGACGGTCATGTCGGCGTAGTCCTGGGCCGCGAGGCCCTGCAGCGAGTCCTCGAGCCAGGGGCCGGGGTTGCGGGCGACGACCACCGCGACCACGGGCGGGTAGAGCGCGACCGGATCGACCGGCTGGTCTTCCTGGTCTTCCGGGTCTTCCTCGATGTCGTCGCCGTCGGCTTCGCCGGCGTCTGGCGCGGAGAGCTGCCCGTCGGAGGGATCCGCCGCGCTCATCAGGGGAGCAAGGGTACAACGCCCGACTTTGTGACCAGGGTCACGAGCGTCCGGGTCCGCTACCTTCACGGCATGATCACGGCACTGGCCGGCGGCGTCGGCGCGGCCCGGTTCCTGCGCGGCCTGGTGCAGGTCGTCGACCCGGCGGACGTCGTCGTCGTGGTGAACACGGGCGACGACGACCGCTTCCACGGCCTGCTCGTCTGCCCGGATCTCGACTCGGTGACGTACACGCTCGCGGGCGCGGAGAACCCCGAGCAGGGCTGGGGGCTGGCGGGCGAGACGTTCGCGGCGATGGACGCGCTCGACCGCTACCGCGCCGCGACCTGGTTCCGCCTCGGCGACCGCGACCTCGCGACCCATCTCTTCCGGTCGGAGCGGGTGCGCGCGGGTGCGTCGTTGTCGCAGGTGACCGCCGAGATCACGGCTGCCTGGGATGTCGGCGTCCGGTTGCTCCCCATGACCGACGACCGCGTCGCGACGCGCATCACCGTGCAGCGAGCGAACGGGCGGGAGGAGGAGCTCGCGATGCAGGAGTGGTTCGTGCGCGAACGGAGCGAAACGCCGGTCACCGCGGTCCGGTTCGAGGGTGCCGACGCGGCGTCTCCGGCACCGGGCGTGCTCGACGCGCTGCGCACCGCCGACACCATCCTCGTCTGCCCGAGCAATCCCGTGATCTCGATCGGCCCGATCCTCGCGGTGCCGGGAGTGCGTGACCTGCTGATCGACCGGCGCGACCGTGTCGTGGGCGTGAGCCCCATCATCTCCGGCCGCCCGGTCAAGGGTCCGGCCGACCGGCTGATGGCGCCGCTCGGGATCGAGGTGTCGTGCGTCGGCGTGGCGGCCGCGTACCGCGAGTTCTGCTGCACGCTCGTCATCGACTCGGGCGACCGCGCACGCGCTTCGGAGGTCGAGGCCCTGGGAGTGCGTGCCCGCGTGGCCCACACGCTCATGACCGACGCGCGTGTCGCGGCGGCTCTCGCGCGAGAGACGCTCGCCGCAGTCGCGTAGCTGTGGGCACCGTCACGATCGTCCCGATCGAAGGCGTGCCCGAGGTGCGCCCCGGCGACGTCCTCGCCGATCTCGTGGCCGACGCCGCCGCCGCGCAGGAGACTCCGCTGCTCGACCGCGACTGCCTGGTGGTCACCCAGAAGGTGGTGTCGAAGGCGGAGGGGCGTCTCGTGCCGATCGATCCCGACGACCGCAACGCGCGCGCCGCGCTCGTCGAGTCGGAGTCGGTCCGCATACTCCGCAAGCGCGGCGACCTGCTGATCACCGAGACCCGGCACGGGTTCGTGTGCGCGGCCGCCGGCGTCGACCTGTCGAACGTCGACGACGGCTACGCCGCCCTGCTGCCCGTCGACAGCGACCGCTCCGCCTCACGGATCCGCAACGCGCTGCGGGCGAAGCGAGGAGTGGAGGTCGGCGTCATCGTGTCGGACACCTTCGGGAGGCCGTGGCGCATGGGCCTCGCCGACGTCGCCATCGGCGTCGCGGGCGTGGCGGCGATCCTCGACCTCCGGGGAACGGCCGACGCGCAGGGCCGCGAGCTCGTGGTCACCGAGGTCGCGCTCGCCGACGAGATCGCGAGCGCCGCGGAGCTGGTGATGGGCAAGGCCGCCGGAATACCCGCCGCCATCGTGCGCGGGCTCGACCCGACCTGGTTCCGCGACAGCTCCGTCCGCGAGCTCATCCGCCCGCCGGCGGAGGACCTGTTCCGGTGAGCACGTCCGCGGTGCCCGCGTTCGTCTCGGCGAGGCGCTCGATCCGCGCCTTCCTCCCGGAGGCGGTGCCCCGTGCCGAGCTCGACCGGATGGTCGAAGCCGCCTGCCTGGCGCCCGCGCCGCACCACTCGCGCCCGTGGCGCTGGGTCGTGGTCGACACCGCAGGCGCCAAGCAGCGGCTCGCCGTCGGCATGGGCGCGCGCTGGCGTGGCGACCTCGCGGGCGACGGCGTCGGCGAGGCGCGGATCGCCGAGCTCGTCGACGCGTCGGAGCGCAAGATCACCGGTGCCCCCGCGGTCGTCCTCGGTTGCCTCACGTGGCACGGGCTCGACCGCTACCCCGACGAGGCGCGCCAGCGCGCCGAGTGGGGAATGGCGCTCCTCTCCCTCGGCGCCGCCGTCGAGAACTTCATGCTCGCAGCGACCGAAGCCGGCTTCGCGTCGTGCTGGGTCGCGGCACCGATCTTCTGCCCGGAGGCCGCACGCGACGCGCTCGCCCTCGCGCCCGAGTGGCTGCCGCACGCGATGGTGCTCGTGGGGCGCCCTGATCCCGACTACCTCGGGCGGGCGCGCCCGCCGGTCCCGATCGACGAGCTGCGCGCGCTGCGCTGACGCCGGTCCGGGTGCGTCAGGCGCGGAGGCCGTCGAGGAAGTCGACGACCGCGCGTTCGAAGAGATCGTTCCGGTCGCCGGCGACCATGTGACCCGCACCGGCGACGTCGACCTCCTTCGCGTGCGGGACGAGCTCCATGAGCTCGCGCGCGCCCTCGTCGCTCACGATGTCGCTCATCCGACCGCGCACGAGCAGGACGGGCAGGCGGAGCATGCGCGCGTCGGCGCGCAGCCTCGCCTCGCTCTGGGGTGAGCCCACGCGTGTCTCGTCGCGGGAGCCGCCCTTGCCCGTCATGAACGCGGGATCCCAGTGCCACGCCCAGCGGCCATCGGGACGCTTGCGCAGGTTCTTGGTGAGCCCGGACGGATCCTTCGGCCGGGGCCGGTGCGGGTTGTAGGCCGAGATGGCGTCGGCGACCTCCTCGAGGCTCCCGAAGCCCGACTCGAGGTGCTCGGTCATGAACGCCCCGATTCGGTCGGCGCCGTCACGTTCGATGTGCGGCACGACGTCCACCAGGACCAGCGCCGAAGCGATCGGCGGCGGATCGGCCTCTGCGACGGCAACGAGCGACGAGATGCCGCCGAGCGACGCGCCAACCAACGCGGGCGGTTCGGGCATGGCGCGCGCGATCGTCCGCACGTCGGCCGCGAACGCGTCGATCGAGTAGTCGCCGTCGGGCGCCCACTCACTCTCGCCGTGGCCGCGCAGGTCGACGCTGTAGGCGCGCCACCCCCGCTTCGCGAGGGTGGCCGCGGTCGTGCCCCAGGCGTGGCGCGTCTGCCCGCCCCCGTGCAGCAGCATCACCGGCGGCGCGTCCGGCTCGCCCTCGACGTCCGCCGCCAGCTCCAGGCCGTCGGCTCCCGCCACCGCGATCCGCGTCATCGCGCGCGGTGCCACTCGAGCGTACGGGCCAGCCCGTCGGACAGCGGGGTCCAGGGCTTCCAGCCCAGATGGATGGCGGCACGGCCCGGATCGAGCGCGGACCGCGCGAGCTCGCCCGGGCGCTCGGGCGCGAAGCGGGGCTCCTGACGGAAATCGACGAGGCCGGCCATGGCGCGGAACAGCTCGAGCACGCTCGTCTCCGCGCCGGTGCCGATGTTCATGAGCAGACCACCGCCCTTGTCGGCCGCCCGCACGAACGCGTCGACGACGTCGTCGACGTACACGTAGTCGCGCGTCTGCTTGCCGTCACCGTAGATCGTGGGCGCGGATCCCTGCAGGAGATGACCGGCGAAGATGGCGACCACACCGGCTTCTCCGTGCGGGTCCTGGCGCGGGCCGTACACGTTCGCCAGCGCCAGCACCGTGTACTCGAGCTCGTGGATCTCGCGGTAGTAGTAGAGGTAGTCGACGGCCGCCTTCTTCGACACGCCGTAGGGCGACGTCGGGTGCTGCGGGTGGCCCTCCTTCACCGGCACGCTCTCGGGTATTCCGTAGATCGTTCCGCCCGACCCCGCGAACACGACCTTGCGGGTGCCGGCGGCGAGCGCGGCCTCGCACAGGTTCAGGGTGCCGAGGATGTTCACCTGCGCGTCGAACGCGGGGGCGGCGAGCGAAGGGCGCACCCCGGCCTGCGCGGCGAGATGGAAGACGACCTCCGGCTTGCGGTGCTTGACCACTTCGACGAGCTGGGGCGAGCGGATGTCGAGGCGGTGGAACGTGAACTTCCGGGCGAGCTGCGCGCGCGCCTCGGCGAGGTTCCCGAGCGATCCCGTCGAGAGGTCGTCGATGGCGTCGACGTCACACCCCTCGGCCAGCAGCCGGTCGACGAGATTGGATCCGATGAAGCCGGCGCCGCCGGTGACGAGCACGCGCACCTCACACCTCCTGACGTATGCGCGCGCCGGACGCGCGGGCCCCGGGGGGAACGAGCGCGTGCGGCCCGATCACGGTGTGGTCGGACGCGATCGCACCGACGTCGACGACCGCGCCGGCGCCGACGATGGCGTCGATCGCCTCGGCATCGGTGGCGAGCCGCGCGCCGGGGTGCAGCACCGAGCGGAGCACACGCGCACCCGACCCGACCCTGCACGCCGCCCCGAGCACCGACCCGGCCACGCGGGCCCCCGCCTCGACCACCGTTCCCTCCCCGAGGAGCACGGGCGCTTCGATGCGGGCGTCGGCGTCGATGTCGACGGGGCCCTGCGTCCACACACCCGGCGCGCGCTCCACGGCTGCCTCGGCCGGAGGGCACCCGATCTCGCCCCGGATCACGTCGAGCTGGGCGTCGAGGTACTGCTGGGGGGTCCCGATGTCGCGCCAGTACGCGCTGCTGCGCATGGCGTAGAGGCGCCCGGTGTCGGTGAGCATGCGGGGAAACGTCTCGCGCTCGATCGAGACCGCGAGCCCCGGCGGCACGCGCGCGAGCACCGACGGGTCGAGGATGTAGACGCCCGCGTTGATCCAGCTCGTGGGCGCGAGACCGGGCGGCGGCTTCTCGACGAACGCGACCACCTCACCGTCGACGCGCGTGGGCACGACCCCGAACCCCGAGGGATCGTCGACCTCGGTGAGCGCGATGGTCGCCTGCGCGCCGGAAGCCTCGTGGAACCGGAGGAGCCCGCCGAGGTCGAGCGTCGTGAGCACGTCACCGTTGCACACGACGAAAGTGTCATCGAAGTCGGCGGCCGCGAAGCGGACACCTCCGGCGGTGCCGAGGGGCTGGGGCTCCACCGCGTAGCGCAGTGTGACGCCGCCGAACCCGCCGTCGGGGAAGTGCCGCGCGAACGCGTCGGGGAGGTAGCCCATCGAGAGCACCACCTCGTCGACTCCGTGGCCGGCCAGCCATCGGAGCTGGCGCTCGAGGAACGGCTCGTTCGCGATCGGGAGCAGCGGCTTCGGCGTCGCGTACGTGAGCGGCCGGAGCCGGGTGCCCTCACCGCCGACGAGCACGACGGCCTTCATCGCGGCATCAACGGAGCCGCTCAGCGCGCCGCGCTCATGGCGCCTGCGTGGTGGCGGTCGACCCCGGCGCCGTGGTGCTCGTCCCCGCACGGCACGGCGACGCGGCCGACACGACTGCGGCCGTGTTCTGGTCGCTGATGTTCGCGAACGCGCTGCACGCGTCGGGCGGGAAGCCCAGATCCGAGCCCTTGGGCAGGAAGCCGACGGCCAGCGTCACACCGTCCTGCTGGTGGTACTGCGAGGGGTCGCCGTGCTGCAGCTTCCCGTCGAGCGCCCACACGACCTCACCCTTCTGGCCCTTGTACTGCCCGAAGGTGCACTTGTCACCGTTGCTCCACGACTGTTGGCTCGGGGCCGACGCGGGCCCCTGCCACGCGTACCCCGAGCCGATGTCGATCGTGTCGGCGTTGATCGTCCAGCCGCCGTACTTCAGGAACTTCCCCACGGTCGCGTTGGTGCCCTGCTCGGACGGGACGAACGGGTGCGTGTGGATCAGGCCGTCGCCGTGCGAGTGGATCCCGGCGTTCTCTACGCCGTTCTGGTTGTGGAAGTCCTTCTCGAACGCGGGCGCGGGAGAGAGCCATTCACCGCAGATGTTCACACCGAGGTAGGTGTGCCAGTGGTCGCCGGGCACGCCGGTGGTGGCGTCGGCGGCGCGCGGCGGCCCCGACCCGCCGTCGTTGCTGCTCGCACCACCGCTCGCGGCCCACCAGACCGCGCCGATGCCAGCGATCACGAGCACCGCGATGGTGATGTTCCAGCCGAGCGACCCGCCGCGCTTGCGACCTCCCGTGCGGTACCGGGCACGTGCCGCGCGCCGGGAGTAGCGGCGGCGCGGGTCTCGGCGGGGCATGGCTGACCGAGATTACCCGGTGACCTGCACGGTCCCCGGCCGGCCCCAGAGGCGCTGCGCCGCCATCGCGCCCAGTGCCCGCACCGCGAGGAACACCGCAGCCGGTGCGAGCAGCCAACGCCGCGGGCCGCGCCAACGCTTGCGCGCGAAGCGGTACAGCGAACGGTGGTGCGCCACGATCATGCGGTACGGGTGCGCGGCGGTGCTCGCCCCCTGCACGTGCGTGGCGTGTCCCGCCGGCTCGTACGCCACCCGCCACCCGAGCCGTCGAAGGCGCCAGCACAGGTCGACGTCCTCCATGTACATGAAGAAGCCGTCGTCCCACCCGCCGACCGAGGTCACCGCGCTCCGGCGCAGCCACATCGCCGCCCCCGACACCCAGTCGACGTCGCGAGCCTGCTCGGGGTCGGCGCCGAGCTGCCGGTAGCGGGCGGTGAACCGGTTCCGCGGCGCGACCCGGCCGAGGAGCGCGTGGCCGACGGCCGTGGTCAAGGTGGGGTCGAGGCGGGCGGACGGGTAGTGCGAGCCGTCAGGGTTCGTGATCGCGGGGCCGAGGGCGCCGAGATCGGGCTCCCGGTCGAAGCGCGACCGCAGCGCCGCCGCGGTGCCCACGTCCACCTCGAGGTCGGGGTTGCACACCGCGACGGTCTCGGCGCCGGTGCGCGCGATGCCGAGGTTCGCGGCACCCGCGTACCCGAGATTCGCGCCCGCGTCCACGACTGTCACCTGGGGATGGGCGGCGCGGAGTCGCGCGACCGAGCCGTCGCGCGACCCGTTGTCGACCACCACCACCTCGGGCGCGCCGTCGCTCGTGTCCGCGAGCAGGCTGTCGACGCACCGGAGCAGGTGCTCACCCGACTCGTAGTTCACGACCACCGCCGCCCACACGTCAGCCGCGCTCCCGCTTCAGCAGGCCGACCCGAGGACGTGCTGGCCCGGCGGCGGCGGGCCCGTCGGGAGCGTCGTCGTGGTCGGCCCGGGAGCGACCGGCGCGGCGGCAGGCGCGGTGGTCGCCGGGGGTGATGCGGTCGTGGTCGGCGTGGTGCTGGGCACGGTGATGGTGCCGGTGAAGCTCGAGCCGAGGATCACGGTGACGTGCTTCACCTGCGGGTCGGACACGAGCCGCGCCGTGCCCACGTAGTCGAGCACCAGCTCGGCGGCGTCGACCTCCGACGGGTTGTAGTGCACTTCCGTGACTGCGTGCGCGAGCGAGGTGTTCGACGCCGACGTCCCACGGACGAAGCCCTGGGCGGCGAGCGCGTCGAGCGTCGACTTGTCGTATCCCCGCGCGGTGCCGTCGACGACGTCGACCTTCACCTGCGAGGGTACGGCCTTCGGGGGCGGCGGCGCGTCGCCGAAGCTCTCCAGGCGAGCGGCCAGCGCGCCGGCTGCGCCCTGCTGGGGCAACAGCGAGGACCCGAACTCGTTCGACGGGTTCACGGAGTACGGGAGGATCTCGAAGTCGACCGAGGTCGGGTCGTTCACGTTCAGGGTGCGGAACGCCTCGATCAGCGAGTTCACGTCCTGACGACTGAGGTTGCTGTCGGCCTTGAGATAGCCGAGCACGCGGTCGGCGACGTCGATGGCGGTGAGCGGGTCGCCGAGACTCTTCTGGATCGCGACGCCCGCGAGCTCCCGGATGAAGCTCTGCTGGCGCCAGATGCGGTAGATGTCAGGCGCGTCCTCGCCGACGTTGATCCACGTGTCCGCGAAGGGGGCGAGCTCCTGGAGGTGTCGCGACCGCACGTAGGCGAGCGCGTCCGCGCCGCTCAGGTGCACACAGCCCGGCGTCGTCGCCTCGAACCCGCTCCCGCCGCCGTCGGGGCTCGGATCGAAGTCGCGCGTGACGAGCGGGAAGTACACGCCGACGCTCCCGATGGCGTCGACCACCGACTGGAAGCTCTCGAAGTCGACCTGCACGTAGTGCGAGATCTGGATGCCGAAGTTGACCCGCAGCGTGTCGATCAGCTTCTGCGGGCCACCGTTGTCGAACGCCGCGTTGATCTTGCTGCGGCCGATTCCCGGAATGTCGACGACGAGGTCGCGCGGGAACGACACCACGAGCGTGCGCTGGGCGGCGGGCTCCACGTGGACCACCATCAGGGTGTCCGAACGTTGTCCCGGTGTGGACTGCGGGGTGCCGAAGGAGCCGGCTTCCTGCGAGGCGTCGCCTGCGAGCGCGCGCGTGTCACTGCCGATGATCAGGTAATTCGCGCCCTGGGGCGGCGCCGAAGCGAGCTGGAGCTTGATCCGGCGGATGCTCGCGACGCGATCGTCGATCCCGCGGTTCACCGCCACCACACCCGCCGCGGTGAGCACACCGATCACGACGGAGGAGATGAGCAGGCGACCGAAGAAGGCCCGCACGGGCCCGGACGACCTCGACACGGCCGGTCAGCTTAGGAACCGGGAGTCGCCCGGCACCCGCGACGGCTCAGCACGTGGCCGCGGGCGACGCGGGCGGGGCGGTCGTCGCGGGCGGCGCGGCCGTCGTCGTGGTGACGCCCTTGAAGCCCTTGCCGATCGACAGGACGACGGTGCTTCCCGAGAGCGTCGAGTCCGGCACGAGCTGGGAGCCGGGAACGTGGGAGGCGACGAGCTGCGCCCGGGCGTCGTTCCCCACGCCGAAGCGGACCTCGGTGTGCACAATCGTGCCGCGAGGGTCGTTGCCCACACCGCCGTTCACGAAGCCGAGCCGCGCCAGCTGCGCCGCGGTGTTGGCCGCCGCACCCTGCACGCCGGATCCGTTCATGACCTCGACGCGGACGTCGAAGGGGCGCAGGTTGCGTGCCGGCGTGGTCGTCGACGAGGGTGGCGCGGTGGTGGTCGGAGGCGCCGCGGAGCTCTGGCCGCGGAGGACCGCGAGCAGAGCGTCCGCCTCGGGCTCCTTGATCTTCAGGATGTCCTGACCGTCGGGGCTGCGCGCGCCGTCGGCAGGGAGGATGTTGAACGCGATGCCGTTGTCGTCGCCGCGGGTGAGCGTGAGGAAGCTGCGGACGAGCGCGTCCGCGGCGTTCCGGTCGAATCCCCGGTCGGCGGTGAGGTTCGGGATCACGCTCTCGACCAGGTGCGGCGCGTTCATCGGGTCCGCGAGCATCCGCTGCACCGCGAGCCGGCCCAGCTTCTTGATGAAGGCCTGCTGCCGTTCGATGCGACCGATGTCGGGCACGGGATCCGCCTGCACCCACTTCCCGTTGATGTTGTACTGGAGGTAGTTGTCGTTGTCGCCCGACCGGGACCGCACGTACGCGAGCGCCTGGGCGCCGTCGAGCACGAAGCACCCCGCGGTGGTCGTCGGGCCGAAGCCGGTGTTCGCGTCGCGTGCGGGGTAGGGCACGTAGATCGGGATGCCGCCGATGGCGTCGACCACGGTCTGGAACGTCTTGAAGTCCACCTGGAGGTAGTGGTTGATCGGCACGCCGAAGTCGGACGCCAGGGTGTCGACCACCTTCTGGGGACCGTCGTTGAAGGCGGCGTTGATCTTCGCCGGGGAGTGCCCCGGGATGTTCACCCAGAGGTCGCGCGGGAACGACACCGCGTAGCTGTGGTCGCCGTCGGCGTGCAGCACCATGAGCGTGTCGGACCGGGGGGGACCGTTCTCCTCCGCGGTCCCGAACTCGGACCGCTGGCTCGCATCGTCCACGAACGCACGGCTGTCGGAGCCCACGATCAGGTAGTTGATGCCGTTCCCGGTGGACGGCGCGGTGTTGAGGGCGACACGCGGGATCTTGTCGAGCTCGCGGTTGATGTAGCGGTTCGCGGCGAAGAGGCCGACGACGACGAGTGCGCCGCACACCACGAGGGCGACGACGATGCGGCCCGACATCGCGCGCAGCGCGGCACGGAGAGATCTCACGGTGCGGGCCATGGTACCGACGGTCCGCCCGGAACCCCGCGCGCCCCGCGAGAGCGGCGATAGCGTGCTGCCGGTGAGCCGCACCGACCTCCTCGCGGCCGAGATCCTGGCCCGGCTGCCGGAGCCGGTCGCGGCGGCGGTGGCTCGCCGGGACGGCGCGACGGTGGTCGCCGCCGATCCCGAGCCCCGGGTGCTCGCGGCCGACGGCCCCGACGCGCTGCGAGGGCTCCACGACCTCGAGCCCGGGCTCTGGGCGGGGTTCTGCTCGTTCGAGCTCGGTCACGCCATCGAGCGCATCGCCGGCCGCGGCGCATCACTCGACGCGGCGGTGGTGCCCGATGTCGTGCTCACCCGCTTCGGCGCGCACGCGACCATCGCAGGGGACCGGTCGGTGTCGGTCGCGGGCACCGGCGCGGCGCGCGACGTCCTCGAGCGCGCGCTCGGATGTGCGACCACGCTCCCTTCGGTCCCCGACCCGCGTGCGCCCGGGTGGCGCTCCTCGCTCGACTTCGAGGAGTTCGCAGCCCGGGTGGAGGCGGTGCTCGAGCTCCTGCGCGCGGGCGAGTGCTACCAGGTGAACCTCACGCGGCAGCTCGTACACGACGACGTGCTCGACCCCGTGCACCTGTTCGCCCGCCTCGCGGTCGCACACCCCGCACCGCACCTGTTCTTCTGGCGGGGCCGGGTGGGCGGGCGCGCGGTCGCCGTCGTGTCGGCGTCGCCGGAGCGCTTCCTGCGCGTCGACGGCGACTCGGTCGAGACGCGGCCCATCAAGGGAACCGCGGCCGACGCCCGGAGCCTCCGCACGAGCCCGAAGGACCGGGCCGAGAACGTGATGATCGTCGACCTCGCCCGCAACGACCTCGGACGGGTCTGCGAGCCGGGCACGGTCGAGGTTCCGGCGTTGTGCGCGGTGGAGGAGCACCCCGGGCTCTGCCACCTCGTCAGCACGGTCCGGGCGCGACTGCGCGCGGGCGTCGGGATCGGCGAGCTGGTGCACGCGACGTTTCCGCCCGCGTCGGTGACCGGCGCGCCGAAGCCCCGAGTGCTGCAGGCGATCGAAGACCTCGAGCCGGTGCGGCGCGGCGTCTATTGCGGCGCGCTCGGTTGGATCGACACGCGCAACCCCGGGCACGTGCAGGCGGATCTCGCGGTCGGCATCCGAACGTTCACGATGTCGGGCGAGGCGGGCGACGGGCACACCCACTTCGGGGTCGGTGGCGGGATCGTGGCGGACTCCGTCCCCGCGGCGGAGTGGGCGGAGACCGAGCTGAAGGCGGCGCGGCTACTGCGGCTCGCCGGCGCGCCGACGCGGCGACTGGTGCACGCGTGACGCACGTCTGGATCAACGGCGCGCTGCTCGACGCCGACGCCGCGCGCATCTCCCCGTTCGACCACGGGATCCTCGTCGGCGACGGAGTGTTCGAAACCGTCCGCGTCTACGACGGCACCCCGTTCGCGTGGCGCCGCCACCTCGACCGGCTCGCGCACTCGGCCGGCGGGCTCGGCATCCGGCCGCCGGACCGCGACGAGCTCCGGGCCGCGGCCGACTCCGTGCTGCGCGCGAACAAGCTCGCCGACGCGCGACTGCGCATCACGGTGACCGGTGGGATCGCGCCCCTCGGCTCGGAGCGGGGCGAGTCGCCTCCTACCGTGATCATCGCGGCGTCGGAGATCCGCCCCTGGCCGCCGACCACCGCGGTGGTGGTCGTGCCGTGGGTGCGCAACGAGCGGGGCGCGGTCGCGGGCCTCAAGACCACGTCGTACGCGGAGAACGTCCGCGCGCTCGCGTACGCGCAGCAACAGGGGGCGGGCGAGGCGGTCTTCGCGAACACTCGCGGCGAGCTCTGCGAGGCCACGGGGTCGAACGTGTTCGTGGCGCGCGACGGCACCGTGGTCACGCCGCCCGCCGCGGCGGGCTGCCTGCTCGGCGTGACCCGCGCGCTCGTGCTCGAGCTGTGCGGGGAGCTCGGCATCGCCCACGAGGAGGCAGCCGTCCCCATCGGCGCGCTGGGCGAGGCGGACGAGGCGTTCCTGACGTCCACCGTGCGCGAGGTCCAGGCGATCGACTCCGTGGACGGCCGTGCCTTCCGGCCCGCTCCGGGCCCGGTCACCCGCGACCTCGCTGCCGCGTTCACCGCCCTCGTCGCCCGCGAACAGGACCCCTGATCTCCGCGCGCTACTCCGCGCGCAGATGCGTGACGTCGGCAGTCGTGATCTCGTGCTCGAGTCCGTCACCGGTGCGGACCACGAGCGCGCCCGACGCGCGCACGTCCACCGCGGTGCCGACGAGCTCGGGCCCGCGGCCACGCAGGACGCGCACGCGGCGTCCGACGGTCGCGAGGCGCGCGCGGTACGACGCGGGCACCGCGTCGAGCGTCGCGAGCAGCGCGTCGAGCCGCTCCAGGTAGGCCTCGAGGATCTCCGCCCGGTCGACGCTGCGACCGGCTTCGAGGTTGCACGACGTCGCGAGGTCCTCGAGCTCGGCGGGAAACGCGTCCCAGGTGACGTTGAGACCCGCGCCCACCACGACCGCGTCGCCGGCGCGCTCGGCCAGGATCCCCGCGAGCTTGCGGCCACCGGCCTCGAGGTCGTTGGGCCACTTGAGATCGGGGCGGAAGCCGGCGGCCGCCGAAACCGCGTCGGCCAGCGCGAGGGCGGCGGCCATGACCACGCGCGCTGCCTGGTCGGCTGCGCGGTCAGGTCGGGTGAGCACCGACACGAGGAGCGACGATCCTGGAGGCGCCTCCCACCGGCGCCCGAGCCGACCCCGCCCCGCGGTCTGGTGGTCGGCGACCGCGACCAGACCGTCGGGTGCACCTGCCGCGGCTTCGTCCAGCAGATAGGCGTTGGTGGAGTCGAGGACCGCGAAGTGACGGACCCGGAACCGCCCGACGTCCGAGGTGCGGGCCGGTTCGGGCACCGCCGTAGGATACGGCGTTCCGTCGGCCGATCGACTCGAGGAAGCGTGTTCGACAAGGTGCTCGTCGCCAACCGAGGCGAGATCGCGGTGCGCGTCATGCGCACGTGTCGGGAGCTCGGGATCGGCACGATCGCCGTGTACTCCGAGCTCGACCGCGACGCGTTGCACGTCCGCTACGCCGACGAGGCGTACGCCCTCGGCGGGCAGACCGCGGCCGAGAGCTACCTCAACACCGACGCGATCCTCGACGCGATCGAGCGGAGCGGCGCCCAGGCCGTCCACCCGGGTTACGGGTTCTTCGCCGAGAACGCCGACTTCGCGCGCGCGATCTCGTCGCGGGGCGTCACGTGGATCGGGCCGCCGCCAGAGGCGATCGAGATCATGGGGGACAAGATCTCGTCGCGCCGCGCGGCCGCGGCTGCCGGCGTCGAAGCGGTGCCCGGGACGCTCGATCCGGTGCGCGACGCGGCCGAGATCGTCGCGTTCGGGGACGAGCAGGGGTGGCCGGTCGCGATCAAGGCCGCGTACGGCGGCGGCGGCAAGGGCCTGAAGATCGCGACGAACGCCGGCGAAGCCGAGGCGGCGCTCGCGTCGGCCGCACGCGAGGCGCTGGCCTACTTCGGCCGCGCCGAGTGCTACCTCGAGCGCTACCTCACCCGCCCGCGGCACGTCGAGATCCAGGTGTTCGCCGACACCCACGGCAATGTCGTGTGGCTCGGCGAGCGCGACTGCTCGACGCAACGCCGCCACCAGAAGCTCATCGAGGAGGCGCCGGCGCCCGCGCTGAGCGACGAGATCCGCGCCGCCATGGGCGAGGCGGCGGTGAAGGTCGCGCGCGGGTGCGGCTACCTGAACGCGGGGACCGTCGAGTGCCTGTACCAGGACGGCGAGTTCTGGTTCCTCGAGATGAACACCCGGCTGCAGGTGGAGCACTGCGTCACCGAGATGGTCACGTTGCTCGACCTCGTGGCCGAGCAGCTCCGCGTCGCGTCTGGTGAGCCTCTGTCGTTCACGCAGGACTCCGTTCACCGCGTGGGGCACGCGATCGAATGCCGCATCAACGCCGAGGATCCTGCCTCGGGCTTCCTGCCCTCCCCCGGCACCGTCACCCGTCTGCGGCTGCCCGGCGGTCCGGGTGTGCGGTGGGACGGCGGCTACGCCGAGGGCGACACGGTCTCGCAGCACTACGACAACCTCGTGGGCAAGCTCGTGGTGTGGGCGCCCGATCGGGAGGGCGCCCGCGCCCGCATGCTCCGTGCGCTCGGCGAGCTCGAGATCGAGGGCATCGCGACGACCGTGCCCGCGCACGTGGCCCTGCTGTCGGAGCCCGACTTCGCCGCCGCCACGCACTCCACCAAATGGGTCGAGGACGAGCTCGACGCCACCATCTTCGCCGGGACCCCGGTCGCGCCGTCGCTGCCCGCCGATGGCGAGGCGCTCGTCGAGCGAACGGTGCCGGTCGAGGTGAACGGGAAGCGCTACGCGGTGCGCCTGTGGCTCCCGGACGCGCCCGTCGCCGTCGGCGGGGGCCGACAGCGCTCGTCCCGGCCCCGTCCGCGCGCCACCGGCGCCAGCGGCGGAGGCGGCACCGGCACGGTCAGCGCGCCGATGCAGGGCACGATCGTGAAGGTGATGGTGAGCGAGGGCGACGCGGTCGAAGCCGGCCAGGCGCTGCTCGTGCTCGAGGCGATGAAGATGGAGAACCACATCAACGCGGAGACCGCCGGCACCATCCGAGAGGTGCGCGTCGCCGAGGGCGACACCGTCGGCACCGGCGACGTGCTCGTCGTCATCGAGTGACCCCACCCCCGAGGTTGCGTCGCTCGGGCGGGTTATTCCGGCGCAGGTGACGCAACCTCGCGTTCGGGGCTAGGAGGCGGCCTCCGCCAGCGACTCCGCCAGGCTCGGGTGGACGAGCAGCGAGTCGACGATGTCGGCAACCTTCAAGCCGTTGGTCACCGCGACCGCGAGCACGCTCACCAGCTCGGCGGCGTTGCGGCCCACGATCGAGCCACCGAGCACCACGCCGGTGGCGGGATCGGACAGGATCTTCACGAAGCCGCGCGCATCGCCCTTGATCAGGGCCTTCGGGTTGGCCGAGAAGGGCACCTTGGTGACCCGGATCTTGCGGCCCTCGGCGAACGCCTCGGCCTCCGCGAGCCCGACGTCCGCGATCTCGGGGTCGGTGAAGACGGCCGACGCCGCCTTCTCGTAGTCGAGGTGACGGTGCGGGCGGTTGTGCAGCCCCATGAGGTGCTCGGCGATCTTGCGGCCCTGCATCGCCGCCACCGACGACAACGGCAGCTTGCCCGACACATCGCCGGCGGCGTACACGGTGGGCACGCTCGAGAGGCAGTTGTGGTTCACGCGCACGTAGCCGCCCGGCTCGAGCTCCACTCCGATCTCCTCCAGCCCGATGTCCTGCGTGTTCGGAATCGACCCGACCGCGAGCAGGACGTGCGAGCCGGTGACCTCACGACCGTCCTCGCAGTGCACGGTGACGATGTCGCCCGCGCGCTCGATCGCGTCGGCACGCGCGCCTTTGAGGAGCGCGACGCCGAGCTCGAGGAACGACTCCTCGAGCACTGCCGCCACCTCGGGATCCTTGATCGGCAGCACCTGCTGGCGCGACACGAGCAGCGTGACGCGGGAGCCGAACGACTGGAACAGGTGGGTGAACTCGACGCCGGTGACGCCCGACCCGATGACGATCGCGTGCTCGGGGATCTCCGGTGGCGGGTAGGCGTCGCGCGTGGTCAGCACCCGCTCGCGGTCGACGGACGCGAACGCGGGGACCCGCGGACGCGACCCGGTGGACACCACGATGAAGTCGGCCTCGATCTCCTCGGTTCCGGTGTCGGTCTCCATCGCCACGCAGCGCGGGCCAGTGAGCCGTCCGCAGCCGCGCACGACGCGGACGTCCTGGGACGCAAGCTGGGTCTCGACCGTGCGCTGCACCCGCCCCTCGATGGTGGCGACCCGCTCGCGCAGCGCCTCGATGTCGAGCGTGCCCTCGGCCCGGATGCCCATCGCCCGCGCGCGCCCGAGCTCCGTCAGCTCGCCGCCGGTGGCGATGAGCGCCTTCGAGGGGATGCAGTCCCACAGGTGCGCGGCCCCGCCGAGGACGTCGCGCTCGACCAGAGTCACGTCGGCGCCGAGGGTCGCCGCCACGCTCGCGCACGTGTTGCCCGCCGGCCCACCGCCCATCACCACGACCCCGACCACGTCGCTCAGGTTAGAGGGCGTCCGGAGCGAGCGAAGCGAGCGAAGGCGCCCCGAAGGAGCGACCGCGAGGCGGGTACCCCGCCGAGCAGCGAGTGAGGCAGAAGAGTTCGAGGGCGTCCGGAGCGAGCAAAGCGAGCGAACGCGCCCCCGAACGAGCGACCGCGAGGCGGGTACCCCGCCGAGCAGCGAGTGAGGCAGCATCAGCGGTGCGTCAGCATCAGAGGCCGTCCGTAGTGAGCGCAGCGAACGTAGGCGGCCCCGAGCGAGCGACCGCGAGGCGGGTACCCCGCCGAGTAGCGAGCGAGGCAGAGGTAAGGCGCCGGCGGAACGGGCGGTGCGTAACCTGGCGGCTCGTGGATGCGGCGCTCGCGGTGCGGTACGACGCGCTCAGCGGGCGGACCGTCATCGTCGCCACCGACCGCGCGGCGCGACCGCA
>CAZDJK010000097.1:0-10400 GCA_964505725.1 uncultured Bifidobacteriaceae bacterium
GGCTGATCTTCGCGCTGCCGCCGGCGGAGCTGGGCGTCCACCCGATCATGGAGGGCGAGGCTCCGCACCACGAGCTCTCCCTCATGTGCGACGACATCGCCGCGACCGTCGACGAGCTGCGGTCACGAGGCATCGAGGTCCGCGGCGAACCCGAGGACCGCGGCTTCGGCATCGCGACCACGGTGGTGCTCCCGGGTGGTGTCGACGTCGTGCTCTACGAGCCGCGGCACCCGACGGCGATCTGACGATCCGGCTATCGGCGTTCGCGCTCGCCGAGGAGCTCGGGCGGGATGTCGGGATCGGCGATTGCCCGCACCTCCTCCTGGGCATCGGACAACCCCGCGTCGATCGAACGGAGAACGGCCAGGAACTGCTCCCGTGCCTCGCGCGCGTAGGGGTTGTCGAGCTGCGACGTCTCGAACATGTCCGAGCTGTGGTGCCGCTCGATCCTGGCCACCTCGGCGAGCTTGTGGAACGACGGGATCTCGAGGTCGTCGCGGAAGTGGTCGAACTCGAGCCGGTCGAGCGCGCGGGCGATGAAGAACGGCAGCGCCTGCATGTAGGCCATCGCCCGGTCGTGCTCGTCGGCCCCCACGTCGACGACCCGGAGATCGAGCCCGTGCTCGAGGAACCGCACCAGCTCGGCGCCGCGCTCGCCGCGCGCGCGTGTCACGACGATGCGGTCACCGGGTTGGATGGTCTCCATCGAGGGCGGCCCGAAGAGCGGGTGCGTCGCCACGAAGCACTGCTGCGACGGCAGCGACGATTCCAGGATCGCGGTCGGGCGGGCCTTGGTGGACACGACGTCCATGACCACGGTGGCGGGCGCGAGCCGACCGTGGAGGGACTCGACGACACTCGCGAGCGCGGCCGCGGGCACCGCGAGCACGACCACGTCGCTACCGGCGACCTCGTCGAGCGCGGCCGGGGACACGCCGTTCCCCCCGGGCGGGAGTCGAGCGGTGTCGGCGTCGGTGACCGTGACCGCCAGCCCCTTGGCCGCGAGCGACCGCGCGAAGAACTCGCCGAAGTGGCCGTACCCGACGATCCCGAACCGCTCGAACGACGCTCCCATGGCGCGATCGAGGGTAATGGACGGTGTTGCGGGGGGAACCGGGCCTCTGCACCGGAGGCGCTGAGCGGGCTACACATGGGGCATGGATGGACAACCGCCCAAGCTCGGGCTCGCGCTCTACGCCGACGCCAACTTCGTCGACGACAAGAGCGACGCCGCCGTCGCACTGCGCCGTCTCGAACAGGACGGCTGGATCGTGATCGCGCGCACGGACACGATGGACGCCGAGCTCGCGGGCCGGTCGGACCGCGCGCGCGGCGCGGAGCTCCTGGCCGAGAGCGCCGCGTATCCCGAGTCGGGCGGGCCGTTCGTGCTCGGACAGTCGTTGCTCGACGTGGGCTTGATCGCCAACGACGATGACGAGGCGCGCCTCGGGCGCGTGTACCGAATCCTCTTTCCCGGCCCCGATCCGGCGTCCGAGGGTCCACGCGCCGCGCCGCGCCGGTTACGCGAAGCGATGCACGTGGCGACGGCGATGCGCTACGGCGCCGAGGTGTTCGTCACCCGTGAGCCGAACACCCTCGACAAGGCTGCGGTATTGAGCGCCGAGCAGGAAGGTTTCCAGGTCGTGACCCCCGAGGCCGCCCTCGCGTCCGTCCTGGGCCGCCAGCGGGAGTACCGGGAGCAGCACCCCGATTCGTAGGCCGCTCCACTCGGCGACGGGTGCGGATTCGTCGCACGCAGACGCGCGTGCCGGGCGTCCGCATGTCGTTCGGCGCCGCAGGCTCGGGTGAGGGCTGCTTAGGATTGCCCGCGCCCGACCAGGGATGGAAGCCGGAGAACGATGGTGGAGCTCGGCCAGACGCCGCTCGAGATGCCGCTCGACGACTTGAAGGTCGTCGAGATCGGCTATGGCGTCGCCGCACCCGTCTGCTGTCGGAACCTGGCCGAGTTCGGCGCCGACGTGGTGAAGGTCGAGTCGGTCCGGCGGCCCGACTCGTTGCGGACGGTGAGCGCGGGCTGGATGCCGCCGCAGGTCGAGTGGGAGATCCGCCGCGACGCCGGCATCTCGATGCAGTTCACCTGCCCCCAGAAGCGGAGCGTGGGCCTCGAGCTCGAGGGTGACGGGCACGACGCGTTCCTGCGGCTCGTCGAGTGGTGCGACGTCCTCGTGATGAACATGAGCGTCGAGGCGGTCGACGAGCTCGGTCTCGGGTACGCGCAGCTGTGCGCGCGGAACCCCGGGCTCGTGTACATGAACATGGCGTCCTTCGGTGCGGCCGACGGCCCGTACCGCACCTACCGCACCTGGGGCGGGAACCTCGCCGCGCTCGCCGGGCTCACCGACCTGGTCGGGTGGCCGGACCGCCCGCCCACCGGGATGCCGATCTCCTTCCCCGACTACGTGTCGGCCTTGTGGGGCACCACGGCCGTCATCGCGGCGGTGCTGCGCCGGGACGAGACCGGTGCGGGGTGCGAGATCGACCTCGCGCAGTACCAGGTCGCGATCGCGTGCATCGGGCCCACCGTCACCGCAGCCGCGCTCGGAGGTCCGGAGCCGCACGCGACCGGAAACCGCCGGCCCGGCCGTGCACCGCAGGGCGTGTACGCGACGCGCGACGAGAACCGCTGGGTCGCGGTGTCGGTCGCCGACGAGGCGGCCTGGCGCGGGCTCGGGTGCGTCGAGGGACTCGGACACCTGGCCGACGACCCCCGCTTCGCCTCCCTGGAGCAGCGGCTCGCGCACCAGGACGAGCTCGACGCAGAGCTCGCGGCGTGGGCGCGCACGCGCACCGACTGGGAGGCCGCGGAGGAGCTCCAGCACTCCGGAGTGGCCGCGGCACCGGTGATGGACCACTGGGACGTCCTGGCCGACCACCAGCTCGCGGCGCGCGACTTCTTCCGCGTCGCGCCGAGCACCCGCTTCGGCGGCGAGATGACCTACGGGCAGGCCGCGCGCCTCCCGGATGCCCCGCGGCTCGCGACAAGGGCATGCCCCGCGTTCGGCGAGCACACGCGCGCCGTGCTCGGCGGAGCGGGGCTCTCCGACGACGAGATCGACGCGCTCGTCGCGGCGCGGCTCGCCCACGAGATGCAGGAGCCGGATCTCCACCTCGAGCGGCCGTACCTGCACTGGATCCCGCACCTGGCGCGCCTGCCGTGGCCGCGGTCGAGCATCGATCCCGCGGCGATCGTGTTCGAGCGGATGGCGGCGCTCCGCGCCGGTAACCCGGGACCGGATCCCGATCCGGAGGGCGGCGCGCCGTGAGCGGCGCGAACGGGGACAGCGCGCTCCGCCCGATGCTCGCGGGCCTGCGGGTGGTGGACCTCGCGGGCGAGGCGCTCACCTACGCGGGCCGCATGTTCGCGGACCTCGGCGCCGACGTGATCCTCGTCGAGCCCCCCGGGGGCTCGACGGCACGCACGATCCCTCCCCTCGTCACCGACGAGGAGGGATCGTGCAGCGCGCACTTCGCGTTCATGGCCGCGGGCAAGCGCTCGCTCGCGCTCGACGTCGACGTACCGCGCGGCCGGAGCGTGCTGGAGCAGCTCCTCCGCGCGAGCGACGTCGTCCTCGTGCCGGGCGACGTCGACGAGCAGCGCGCCCGCCGCCTCGACCCGGTCACGCTGCGGGAGCTCGACCCGCGTCTCGTCGTCACCTCCGCCACCGGCTTCGGTACCACCGGGCCGCGTCGGCACTGGCGGAGCTCCGACATCGTCGGCTGGGCGACGAGCGGTGCGATGTACGGCATCGGCGACCCCGACCGGCCGCCGGTGGCGCCGGGAGGCGGCCTCGGGACCACCGCCGGCGCGCTCAACGCCGCGATGGGGACGATGCTGGCGCTGCGGTCTCGCCGTCGCCGGGGCGCGGGGCAGCTCGTCGACGTCTCGCTCCAGGAGGCGGTGCTCAGCGTGTCGATGGAGGCCGGCCCGCTCCTCACCATGGAAGGCGCGGTGCAACAGCGCGCGGGGCGCCGGCGCATGGCGGCGCACGGCAACTTCCCGGTGCAGGACGGCACAGTCGAGATCGTGGCCTTCCTCCCCACCCAGTGGGACGCGATGGCGGAGTGGATACGCGACGAGCTCGGCGTCGAAGAAGCCATGATGGACGAGTTCCGCGGGGGATCCGCGTCGCGCGTGCACTTCGCCGAGCTCATCGAAGGCTGGGTGCTCGAGCTGTGCAGCCGCTATACCAGGCAGGAGTTCTTTGCCGAGGCGCAGCGCCGTCGGGTGCCGTGCGGCCCGGTGAACAGCCCGGCCGACCTCCTCACCGACCCCCAGCTCGAGGCGGTCGGCGCCTGGGTCGAGGTGGCGCACCCCGACGTGGGAGCGGTGCGGCTCCCCCGCTCGCCCGTGCGCTTCGACGGCGTCGCGCTGCCCGTCGGCCCCGTCCCCGCGCCGGGAGAGCACGGGGTGGCCGTGCTGCGCGAGGTCGTCGGGCTCACCGACGACCAGATCGCGACCCTGCTCGACGAGGGCGTGCTCGCAGCGGGGATCAGCCCGCGCTCGGCTTGAGGTCGAGCGCGACCGGGAGCGCGCTCTCGCGCCAGCCCACGAGGTCGGATCCCTGCGAGTACTTCGCGAACACCATGTCTCGCGCGACGCGGTCCTCGGCGGCGTCGTCGACGACGCGCCCGACCGCCGGGAAGGTGAGATGGCGGATCCTCACGGTCACGTCAGGATCGGCCCGGACGTTGCGCACCCAGTCCGAGTGGTGGTCGCCGGCCAGGAGGTAGAGCGTCGCGCCATCGCGCGCATGCGCGAACCAGATCTCGATCTCGTGCGGCTCGCCCGTGACCCGGCCGCGCGTCGTGAGGTAGCAGAACTGCTCGTCGGCGCCGTCGTCGGCGGCCGGGTTCACGTGCCGAGGCTCTTCGACGTGTCGAGCCCAGTGGGCAGGGTGCCGTAGAGATGGCGCATCCCCACGAGCAGCTCCTCGGCCTCGAGCCGCCCCCCGTCGCGCGCGACGTAGTCGTCGGCATCCGCGGTCCAGGCGCGCATGCGCTGGACGCGGTTGCCGTCGACTCGGAGGAGCTGGCCCGTGAGCCAGCCCGACGCCGGCGACGCGAGGTACACCACCACCGGCGACGAGTTGCCCGGATCCAGGCGGTCCCACGCCGACCCTGCGGCCGCCTCGCTGCCGATGGTCGCGGTCATGCGGGTCGCCGCGATCGGCGAGATCGCGTTCGCGGTCACGTCGTAGCGACCCATCTCGAGCGCGGTGGCGATCGTGAGGTTGACGATCGCCGCCTTGGCGGCGCCGTAGGCGGCCTGGCCCACGTTGCCCCACAACCCGGCACCCGACGTCGTGTTCACGACGCGGGCGGAGTTGGTGCCGCCGGCCTTCGCCACCGCACGCCAGTGGTCCGAGGCGTGTTTGGTCATCGCGAACGTGCCCTTCAGGTGCACCGCGATGACGGCGTCCCAGTCGTCCTCGACCATCGAGGTGATCATGCGATCGCGCAAGATTCCCGCGTTGTTGACGAGCACGTCGAGACGCCCGAGCTCGTCGACCGCCCGCGCCACGAGCGCGGCGCCGGCGTTCCAGTCGGCCACCGAGCCGTAGTCGGCGAGGGCGCGGCCGCCCGCGGCTTCGATCTCGGCGACGACCGCGTCGGCCGGCCGTTCCTCGGTCACCTCACCGTGCACGCCCACGCCGGGATCGTTCACGACGACCGCGGCGCCGTGGCGCGCGAGCTCCAGACAGTGCTCCCGTCCGATGCCCCGCCCGCCTCCCGTGACGATCACCACCCGTCCGTCGAGCATTCCCATGGTGTCCTCGCGTCCTCTCGTCCGCCCGAGCGGGACCCGACGCTAGTGCTGCCCGGTGTCGGCGACGGCACTCACCGCCCGTCGCCCGGCCTGAACGTGACCGCGTCGCGGGGCGAGGTGTCGACGACGAGCGAGAGCACATCGGCGCGGCTGTAGTGGCCGACCGGGTCGAAACCCATGCGCGCCGCGTGCACGGTTGCGGGGTCGATGTCGGCGGTCACGATCCCGGCCTCACCGATGAGCGGCCCCGCCACGATGGTGCCGTCGGGGTCGGCGACGAGCGTGTTGCCGCGGGAGAGCCAGTCGTCGTCGCCGCCGTAGAGCTCGTCGCGCCCGGGGACCGCCGCGGGAACGTCACTGCCGCGGATGCAGTGGTTCACGCCGACCACGAACGCACGGGCCTCGTGGGCGATGTGGCGCATCGAGACGACCCACATCTCACTGTTGTACCAAGTGGGCGCGAGGTAGATCTCGACTCCCTGCGCGTACAGCGCCGCGCGCGCGAGCGGCATGTAGTTCTCCCAGCACGTCAGCGTGCCGATGCGCCCGACCGGTGTGTCGACGACCTCGAGCGTCGACCCGTCGCCGCTCCCCCACACCAGTCGCTCGCCGCCGGTGGGAACGAGCTTGCGGTGGCGCGAGAGCAGCGCGCCGTCCGGCCCGAACAGCAGCTGGGTGTTGAACAGCGTGCTGCCGACGCGCTCGTTCACCCCGATCGAGACGACGGTCCCGGTCTCCCGGGCCGCTGCACCGATGGCCGCGGTCGCCGCTCCCGGCACCTCTACCGACTGCTGGAGGAGACGGGAGTAGAGCGCCGTGGCGTGATGGTCCCACGGCCGCGTGCGCCAGACCCAGTCGGGATACGCGGGCACGAAGGCCTCGGGGAACACGATCAGGCCCGCACCCTCGGCCGCGGTCGTCCCGATGATCTCGAGCGCCTTGTCGACGGTCGCGTCGCGGTCGAGGAACACCGGGGGTACCTGCACCGCCGCGGTCTTGACCGTGCTCACCGCGGCGCTACCAGGAGTACGCCTCCGGCGCCGCGCCGCCGGGCCCGGGGAAGATCCGGTCGAGCTCTGCGAGCACGTCGTCGGTGAGCCGCACGTCGAGCGCGCCGAGCGCGTCGTCGACCTGCTGCACCGTGCGCGGCCCGATGATCGGCGCGGTCACGACCGGTTGGTGCAGCAGCCACGCGAGCGCGACGTCGGCCGGCGGCGCCCCGATCTCGGCGCACAGCTTCTCCCACTGCTCGAGCTTGGCCCGGTTCGCCTCGACCTGGTTCTGCATCCGCTCGCTGCCACGACGCCCGCCCGCGGCCCGGTCGGCGAGGACGCCGCCGAGCAGGCCGCCGCCGAGGGGGCTCCACGGGATGACGCCCACGCCGTAGTCCTCGCACGCGGGGAGGACCTCGAGCTCGACCGTGCGCGCGTTGAGGTTGTAGAGGCTCTGCTCCGACACCAGCCCGAGCGAGTTGCGCCGCGCCGCGGCCTCGTTGGCCTTCACGATGTGCCACGCCGCAAAGTTGCTGCTGCCCACGTAGAGCACCTTGCCCTGCTCCACGAGGAGATCCATGGCCTGCCAGATCTCCTCCCACGGCGTGTCGCGGTCGACATGGTGCATCTGGTAGAGGTCGATGTGGTCGGTCTGCAGCCGCCGCAGGCTGTCCTCGCACGCCTGCCGGATGTGAAGTGCGGAGAGCCGGCCCGCGTTCGGCCATGGGTCGCGCGTGTTGTAGACCTTGGTGGCGATGACGACCTTCTCTCGTCGGCGGTCGCCCTGCTCGAACCAGCGACCCACGATCGACTCGGTGAGGCCGCGCCCGTCGCCGTAGACGTTGGCGGTGTCGAAGAAGTTGAGCCCGAGGTCGAGGCCGTGGTCCATGATGTGGAAGGCCTCGTCCTCGTTGGTTTGCACGCCGCCACCCGCGGCCGGCATGCCGAAGTTCATCGTCCCGAGGCAGAGGGGGCTGACCCGGAGACCGGTACGTCCGAGGAATCGATAGTCCATGATGCGCACCCTACGCGACCCTCCGGGGAGGAGACCATGAGCACATCCGCCGACACCACGGCCGTCGACCACGTCCTGTCAACCACCCGCGCGGTGCGACGACGGCTCGACCTCGACCGGCCGGTGGAGCCCGAGGTGATCACGGAGTGCCTGCGCCTCGCGGCGCAGGCTCCGACGGGCGGGAACGCGCAGGGCTGGCGCTTCGTCGTGGTGACCGATGCCGCGAAGCGCGCGCGTCTCGCCGAGCTCTACCGCGAAGCCGACGGCGGGCGGTTCCACCGCCGGGTGGAGCGCTACGCGACGTCGAACCCGCAGACCTCGCGCGTGTACGCGAGCGCGGAGGTGTTGAGCGCGGTGCTGGATCGCGTGCCGGTGCACGTGGTCCCGTGCATCCAGGGCCGCGTCGGTTCCACCGCGACAGTCGAGGGCGCGTCGGTGTTCGGCTCCATTCTCCCCGCGGTCTGGAGCTTCATGCTCGCGTTGCGCTGCCGGGGGCTCGGCTCGGTGTGGACCACGCTGCACCTGGTACACGAGCGCGAGGCGGCGGAGCTGCTCGGGATCCCCGACGACTTCATGCAGGTCGCGCTGATCCCGGTCGCCTACACCGTGGGCGGCGAGTTCAAGCCCGCGGTGCGCCAGCCGGTCGAGGAGCTGACGTACTGGGACGACTGGGGGGTCACCCGATGAGGCCTCATGCCGACGGCGTGCGGGCAGGCGGCGTGCTGGCGCTGAGCGAAACCGGCGCGCCAGACTCCGCACCCGGGAAGAGTCGAGAGGAATGACGACGTGAGCCTTCGCGACCAGACCGCGATCGTCGGCGTCGGTTCGACGCCCTACTACAAGCGCGGCGGGTCCCTGCCCCAGACGCCGATGGAGATGGCGTGCAAGGCGACGATGCTCGCGCTCGAGGACGCCGGCCTCGCGGTCGACGACCTCGACGGCTTCGCGTTCTACTCCACCGCACCGGTGGACCCCGGCGCGATGGCCGCGCTGCTCGGCGTGCCCGAGGTCGGGTTCGCGGCGACCCTCACGTCCGGCGGCGGCGGCGCGGCCGGCTCGGTCGGGCTCGCGGCCGCGGCGATCGTGGCCGGCATGGCGAACGTCGTCGTGAGCCTCATGACGCTCCAGCAGTCGACCCGTCGGCTCGGCGGCAGCTCGAACGCGCCGCGGCAGTTCGCGGCTGCCGGCGGCGGCGCCTACGGAGGCGGCGGGGGGATCCCGCCCGAGACCGCGTTCACCGCGCCCGCGGGAATGGGCTCGCCCGGGCACAACTTCTCGATGATCACCCGGCGCCACATGTACCAGTACGGCACCACGCGCGAGCACCTCGCCGAGATCTGCATCTCGCAGCGCAACAACGCGATCCGGCGGCCGACGTCATTGCGCACCGAGCCGCTGACCCTCGAGGACTACTTCAACGCCCGCATGATCTCCGACCCGCTGTGCCTCTTCGACTACACGATGGAGAGCGACGGTGCGGTCGCGGTGATCACGACGTCGGCCGAACGGGCGCGGGA
This sequence comes from uncultured Bifidobacteriaceae bacterium, assembly GCA_964505725.1. Lineage (GTDB taxonomy): Bacteria > Actinomycetota > Acidimicrobiia > IMCC26256 > DASPTH01 > CAVRJC01. The sequence continues at coordinate 9,313 of CAZDJK010000097.1, forward strand.
TCTCCGCCGCCGGCCGGTGATGATCTCGGGCTCCGCGACCGGCGGCACGGGCGACTGCGCGACGCTGCTCGGTTCGTTCCAGATGCCCGACGACGTGTTCGCGTCGTCCGGGCACCGCGCCGTCGCGAAGCAGGTCTACGGCATGGCGGGAGTCGGCCCCGAGGACGTGGACGTCGCGCTGCTGTACGACCACTTCTCGCCCATGGTGCTGATGCAGATCGAGGACTACGGCTTCTGCCCGATCGGCGAGGGCGGGCCATTCGTGGCCGAGGGCAACATCCGCTGGCCCACCGGCAAGATCCCGGTCAACACCCACGGCGGCAACCTGTCGGAGGCCTACATCATAGGCATGACGCACATGCGCGAAGCCGTCGAGCAGCTGCGCGGCGACGCGGTGAACCAGGTCGACGGCGCGCAGGTCGCACTCGTGACCGGCGGCCCCGCCTCGATCCCGGTGTCGTCGCTGCTGCTGCACAACTAGATACCCAGGAGATGCACATGCACGGTGTCCTGCCGGCCGAAGTGATCGCGATCTCGGCCAGCCCTTCCACCGAGCCGTTCTGGAAGGCCGCCGCGGAACACCGTCTCGTGATCCCGCGGTGCACGACGTGCGGCACCTTCCGCCTCCCGCCGTCGCCGTTCTGCTTCCACTGCCGGGCGCAGGAGGTCGACTGGGTCGAGCACGACGGCGCGGGCGAGATCTATTCGTTCACCGTGATCCGGCACGCGGTCATCCCGCCCGTTGCCGACGCGCTGCCGCTCGTCGCCGCGGTGGTCGAGCTTCCCGGCACGGGCGGCTGCCGGCTCGTGGGCAACGTCGTCGACTGCGAGCCCGGCGCGGTGCACATCGGCCTGCCGGTCACGCTCGATTGGTACGACACGCGGCCGGGCGAGGCGGTCCCCGTGTTCCGGTTGGCCTGACCGTCGTAGCATCCCGCGGACCATGGAGGGGCGCAGGGGAACCCGTGTCTGGCGTCGCGTCGCGGCGACGACGGCCGGCGCGCTCGCACTCGCGTCGTTCGCGCTGACGAGCGCGCCGTCGCACGCCGCGACGGTGCGCACCACCGCACCGAACCGCCCGAACATCG
>CAZDJK010000098.1:0-23209 GCA_964505725.1 uncultured Bifidobacteriaceae bacterium
TCATGTGGGCGACCGACTACCCGCACCCCGACAGCACCTGGCCCCGCAGCCGCCAGGTGCTCGACGAGCACTTCAGCGGCCTGTCCCGCGACGACGTCGAGCTCATCGCCTCCGGCAACGTCACCCGCATCTACAAGCTCTGACCACCGCTCCCCGCACTCGCCTCGAGCACGCAGCGAGGGTCAGCAACAGCATCGCGTCGAGGGTGCGGACCTTGCGCCCCGAACAGGAATGGGGGTGGTGATGGACGCGCTCGAAGGTGTCCACGTGCTCGATCTCACGTGGGGTCTGGCGGGGCCCGCGGGAGTCCTGCTGCTCGCCGAGCACGGGGCTGACGTGATCAAGGTGGAACCGCCCGGCGGCGATCCCTTCCGCGACTTCCCGGGGTCGCGGGTCTGGAACCGGAGCCGACGGTCGATCGCGCTCGACCTCAAGTCCGAGGAGGGCCGAGCGCGCCTCCTCGAGCTCGCCGCGTCGGCCGACGTGTTGGCCGAGAGCTTCGCGCCGGGCGTGATGGCGAGGCTGGGGCTCGACTACGACTCCCTCGCGCAGCAGTTCCCCGCGCTGATCTACCTGTCGATCCCGGCGTATCCCAGCGAGAGCCGGCACGCCGGTCGCGCGGGCTGGGACGCACTGGTCCAGGCCCGTTCCGGCCAGCAGTACGAGCAGCCGGCGTGGCGTCCGGGCCCGACCTTCCTGGCCAGCCCGATCCCGAGTTGGGCCGCGGCGTACCTCGGCGCCGTCGGCACGCTCGCCGCGCTCCACGCGCGCAGGGGTACGGGACACGGCCAGCGGGTCGAGACGTCGCTGTACCAGGGGGTCATGGCGGTCACGTCGATGCTGTGGGTCCACGCCGAACGCGACCAGAACCGGCTGCAGTCGATGATGACGAAGACGTATCCGCCGACGATCCACCAGCCCGAGGTCCTCCGCTGCGCCAACGGCTGGATCCAGTCGGTGCCCTCCACCCAGAAGCGCGGGGTGACCATCAACGAGCTCTTCGGGATCCCCGCCGACTCTCCTCGTGAAGAGTTGTGGGATCGGCTGGCGGAGGTCTACCGCGACTGGAAGCGTGACGACCTCGTGGCACGGCTGCACGAGGATCTGTTCCAGGCCGCGCCGATCCTTCCCACCCGAGACGCGCTCCGGCACCCCCAGGTCGTCGCCAACGGCATGACGGTGGCGGTCGACGACCCCGAAGTGGGCGCAACCATCCAGGTCGGCATGCCCTGCAAGCTGACGAGGACCCCGGCGCGAGCGCCGCGACCGCGGCCGGCCGTCGGCGAACACAACGACGCCGTCGGCGCGGAGTGGACACGGCATGAGGTCGCGGGGCCGGGCGCCGGCGAGCCACCGCGCTTCCCGCTCGACGGAATCCGCGTGCTCGACTTCGGCAGGGCGTTCGCCGGACCCTACGCGCCGATGGTTCTCGCCGGCCTCGGGGCGGACGTCATCAAGGTCGCCAGCGCGGCCAACAACCCGATGGCGGCGATGCTCGGGTCGAGCAGCGTCTGGCTCGGTTGCGAACAGGGGAAGCGGTCGATCCTGGTCGACATGAAGACGCCGGAGGGGAACGAGGTCGTGCGGCGGCTCGTCGCGCAGTCCGACGTCGTGCACCACAACATGACCAAGGGGGTGGCCGAGCGTCTCGGGATCGACCACGCGTCGCTCGAGGCGATCAAGCCCGACATCATCTCCTGCAACACGTACATGTACGGGCCGACCGGGCCGCTGAGCGACCTCGGTGGCCAGGACTCGCTGGCCCAGGCGCTGGTCGGCTGGGAATGGGAGGCCGGCGCGGCCGACGCCGGTGGCGTGCCGCTGTGGTACCGGTTCGGCCACGGCGACACGTCGAACGCACTGGCTTCGGTCGTCGGCGTGCTGCTCGCGCTCGCGCACCGCGATCGGACCGGCGAGGGCCAGGCAGTGTGGACGTCGTTGATCAACGGTGCCATCTACACCTGCTCGGACGTCTACCTGACCGAGGACGGCGCCGCCGACCCGCCGCGCCTCAACCTCAGCCAGACCGGTTTCACGCCCCTCTACCGTCTCTACGACACGCAGGAGGGCTGGATCCAGATCGCCGGTGTGAAGGAGTCGCACTGGCCGGCGCTCTGCCGCGCCGTCGGCCGTGCCGATCTCGAGCACGACGAGCGGTTCGCCACCGCGAGCGACCGCCAACTGCGGAGAGACGAGCTCGAGCGGATACTCGAAGGAGTGTTTGCCATGCAGACCGCGGTGCAATGGCGGCGCGCGCTCGATGACGCGGGCGTGCCGTCGGAGATCTCCGTCAACACGCTCGACGGCGAGTCCGCGCTCTTCGACGACGAGAACCTGCGACTCGGCGTCGTCGCCGAGACGGAGCACCGCGATCTCGGGCGCCTACGTCAGGTCGGGCGCCTGATCCGATTCAGCGACACCCCGAGCACCGTCTTCCGCGCGCCGCCCGTGGCCGGACAGCACACGGTCGAGATCATGCAGTGGCTCGGATACGACGACGCGACGATCGGCGACTACAAGGATCGCGGGATCATCGACAGCGCTTGAGGATGCCCGCTGTGCGCCGGCGAGACGGGCGGCCCGGATTTCGAGAACGTCACTTTCACTACGCCGCCCGCTGAGTTAGGCTACGGGGAGGTCGGTGTCACCCGACACGCCGAGGAGGATTCATGAAACTCTGGGCCAACTCCGGGGACTCCCACTACAACGAGCCGCCGGACCTCTACGACGCCTTGCCGCAGGACCTTCGGGAGCGCATGCCCCGATCGGTGAAGTCGGAGGACGGCACCTACGAGACCATCTATGTCGACGGCACATCGTTCAAACGGCCCATGCCGCGGATCGGGATCGTGAAGGGCAAGAAGGGGCGCACCCTGAGCGAGGCACTCCAGGCTCCGGGGGCGAGAGACTTCACGATCCGGCGCCAGGACCTCGACGACGAGGGCATCTGGGGCGAGGTGATCTACGCGTCGGTCGGTTTCTGGAACTCGATGATCACCGACCCGCACCTGATCGGCGAGGCGGTCAAGGTCGTCAACGACTGGTCGGCCGACGTGCAGCGCCAGAGCATCCGCCACGTCATGCCGGCACAGGTCTCTGCGCTCGACATCGACGACGCGGTCGCCGAGGTCGAGCGCTGCGCGGGGCTCGGCCTGAAGGCGCTCGGCCTGCCGCCCGGCGCGCCCAAGGGTGTGCCCGCGTTCAACCGCCACGACTGGGACCCGCTGTGGGATGCCGCCGAGGAGACGGGCATGGTGCTCACCGTGCACACCGGCCCGCCCGTCGGCGAGGACCCGGTCCACCACCACGGTCCCGGTGCCGGCACCATGAACTACCTGTACGCCTGCTACGGCGGCATGGACATGGCGGCGATGATGGCGGCGTCGGGCATCCTCGACAAGCGCCCCGGCCTCAAGCTGTTGATCTCCGAAGCGGGCGCGTCGTGGCTGCCCTTCATCGCCGACCGCCTCGACGAAGCGTTCCGTCAACACTCGGAGTTCGTGCGCGACGAGCTCACGAAGGCGCCCGGCGAGGTGGTGCGCGAGCAGGTGTACGCGTCGTTCCAGCACGATCCGACGGCGGTGCTCACCGTCTCCGCGATGGGCTTTCGCAACGTCATGTGGGGCAGCGACTACCCCCACATCGAAGGGACCTTCGGGCACACCCAGAAGACCCTCCACGAGCTCTTCGACGACCAGACGCCGGAAGTGTCGTACCGGGTCCGTCAGGGCGCGTTCCTCGAGCTGTTCCCACACGTCGGGAAGCCGCCCCTCGAAGGGGCCGACGCCGAATAGCCCGACACGGCCGGAGGTTCCGCTCGACGACGGTCGGGATCCTTCGCGGGTCCACGAGGGCGGCACCGCTGCCACTGAACCCGAAGGGGGATCGCGGTGACACTCAAGGACAAGGCGTGCATCGTCGGCATCGGCACGACGCAGTTCTGGCGACGTGGCGGGTCGGGCGACACCAGCGCGCTCGAGCTCATGGTGCAGGCATCCCAACACGCGCTCGACGACGCCGGGCTCACGTTCGACGACGTCGACGGGTTCTCGTACTACTCGGGCGGCTTCGACTCGGGCCTCCTCGCGTCGTCGCTCGGCATCCCCGACCTGAAGTACTCGGTGACCATGACCGGAGGCGGCGGCGGGTCGCAGGGCAGCATCGTGAACGCCGCGGCGGCGGTAGCCGGCGGTCTCGCCGAGGTCGTGCTCTGCCCCAAGGCGCTGAAGTCGGGCGGCCCCGGCGGGGCGCGCATCGGCCAGATGGGCGCGGGCGGGCGCACCGGCCCAAACCCTGGGGGCACGGACGCGGACTTCACCGCTCCGTTCGGGCTCACCAGTCCGGGGCAGGGCTTCGCGCTGATGGCACGTCAGCACATGACGAAGTACGGGACGACGACGCGTCATTTCGGCGAGGTCGCGGTGTCGACCCGCTACCACGCGAGCCGTAACCCGGCAGCCCTCTACCGCGACCCGATCACGCTCGAGGACCATGAGAACTCGCGGATGATCGCGGATCCACTACGGCTCCTCGATTACTGCCTCGAGACCGACGGGGGAACTGCGCTCGTCGTGACGACGCCCGAACGCGCCCGCGACCTGAAGCAGAAGCCCGTCTACGTGATGGCCGGCGTCCAGGGCGGTGCCGGTCGTTTCGGGCAGGGCATCTTCTGGCACCAGATGCCCGACGAGTACTACCACTCGTCGGGTCACCGGGCGCTCGCCCCGCGGCTCTACGGGATGGCCGGCATCGGCCCCGAGGACGTCGACGTCGCGGAGCTCTACGACCACTTCACGCCCCAGGTGATCGCGCTGCTCGAGGACTACCAGTTCTGCGAGCCGGGCGAAGGTGGCCCGTTCGTGGAGGACGGCGGGTTGCGCTTCGACACCGGGCAGCTGCCGACGAACACCCACGGCGGCAATCTCTCCGAGGTGTACCTCCTCGGGCACACGCACACGATCGAGGCGGTGCGGCAGATGCGCGGCACGTCGTCGTCGCAGGTCGACGGCGCCGAGATCGTGCTCGTCAGCTCCGGTCCGGGCATCCTGCCCACGAGCTCGATCATCCTCCACAACTGAGGTCCCGTCCCGACACCAACCCCCGGATACGAATCGAGGGCTCGACGATGAGCGCAGCGCAGAGCTATCTCCCCGACCACATGACGGTGCTGTTCCCCCATCACGACTCCCACGAGTTCTGGGAGCGCTGCGCCAAGCACGAGCTCAGCTTCCAGCGCTGTACCGAGTGCGGAACGTTCCGGAACCCACCGTCACCGATCTGCTATCGGTGCCGGTCCATGTCGTACGAGTACACGCCCGTGGCGGGACGCGGCACCGTGTACTCGTTCACCGTGGTCACGCACGCGCTGCACCCCATGCTCGCGCCCTACGTGCCCTACAACGTCGCGCTGATCGAGTTCGACGACGCTCCGGGCGTCCGACTGATCAGCAACGTCACCGACGCCGCGCCCGAGGAGCTCTCCGTGGGCATGCCCGTCGAACTGCACTGGGAGGAGACGGGAGCCGGCGCCACGCTGCCACGGTTCCGCAAGACCTGACCCGCCGACCTCCGGGAACGGACGATCGTCGGGTGAACCCGATCCCCTCCCGCACCGGTCGAGGCGGACGACACCGGCGATAGCCTTGGTCGTGCCCGAGATCTCCGTGCGCGGCCTCAAGTTTCCCGAGGGTCCGCGGTGGCGCGATGGGACCTGGTGGCTGTCCGACCAGCTCGGTGACGTCGTGCTGCGGGTCGCCGAGGACGGCGCGGTCGAAACCGTCGGTGAGCTCTCGAGCCCGTCCGGTCTCGGCTTCGCACCCGACGGTGCACTCCTCGCCGCACGCATGAACGACCCGAGCATCGTGCGGATCAGCGGCGGATCAGTGATCGAGCTGGTCGACCTCCGTGGCTCGGCCCGATACCTGAACGACATGTTCGTGGCACCCGACGGACGCATGTATGTCGACGCGTACGACGATCACTTCGATATGAGCTCGCACCGGTTGCTGCTCGTCACGCCAGAGAATTCGCCGGCGGTCGCGGCCGACGACCTCCGGTACCCGAACGGCGTCGCGGTCACGCCACGAGGCGACACCCTGCTGGTCTCGGAGACCTTTGCCCGACGGCTCACCGCCTTCGACGTCGGAACCGACGGGACGCTGTCCCGACGGCGCGTGTGGGCGGCGCTCCCTGACGGGACGAACCCCGACGGTTTCTGCATCGACGCGTCGGGAGACGTGTGGCTCGCCTCGTATCTCAGCGGTGAATTCCTGCACGTCCACGAGGGTGGCGAGGTGCTCCAACGCCTCGCGTTCCCGGGCCGATGGGCGCTGTCGTGCTCGCTCGGTGGCGACGACGGGCGCACGCTCCTGCTGTGCACCTCGGAGACGAGCCAGGACGACTACTTCGCCGGGCGCGCGATCGGTCACCTGGACACCGTGCGCGTCAGGACTCCGGGCGTGCAGCGCCCGTAGCGCTCAGGTCAGCTCAGGTCACCTCAGGTCGACTCAGGCCAGCGCGGGCCACGCGCGTTCGTACATCGCGCCCGAGGACGGCTTCATCAGCCAGTCGTCGCGGATGAGGCGGTTCCAGTGGTAGAGCAGGTAGTCGTCGAGGGCGACCTTGCCGTCACGAGCCGCGTCGGCGAGCGCCACGCGCCCGTCGTCGACCGTCGCCGGCGTGGCACCGAGGAGCCGGCGGACGTCGTCGAGCTCGTCACGCTCGTACGAAGCGCCGTTGCGATCGATCTCCTTCAGGTACTTCACCTGACGCGCCGCGCCCTTGGCCAGGTTCGACGCGACGCGGTCGTCGACCCGTTCCACGATGCCCTTGAGCTGATCGAGCACGACGTCGTACAGATACGCGTGCGAGCCGACCTCGGACTCGTCCTCGACGTCGCGCCCGGGCAGCTCGAAGCCCATCGCGTCCGCCTGGGCGGTGAGGCGCATGCGCCGGTGGAGCATGTTCATGATGAACCCGCTCCCGTCGGCCGTGCGGTCGACGGAAGCGTCGACCTGCCCGGAGAGTGCCGCGGCGCGCCGCCGCCGCGCCGCCTGGCCCATGTCGGCGAGCCCGAAGCCCGGGCCGAGCCGCGCGCAGGCGTTCAGGCGGTAGTAACGGACCCGGTTCGCGTCGACCGTGATGCCGCTCGAAGCCTCGTACTCACGAAGCCGCGCCGGGAAGTCCGGCCATCCGTGCTGGGTCGCTCGCCACGACAGCCACGCGATGTCGTCCATGGGATCGCCGACGTGGGCGAGCTCCCAGTCGACGATCGCGGTGACCAGATCGCCTTCGTTCATGAGGTTCCCTGGACCGGTGTCGCCCTGCACGAGCACCGGCTCGCCGTCGAAGTCCGGCACCGCGTCGACGAGCAGCTCCAACTGCGCGCGCGCGAGCAGATCGATCGGCTCCCTGGCGTCCTCGGCTTCGAACGCCGACCGGATGCCCGCGAGCTGGTCACGCTGGTGCTCCCGAACCGATCGCACCGGGCCGAAGCTCGGCAGGTCCAGCGAGCGCGCGCCCGCGCGGTGCCACGTCGCAAGGTGGCGCATGAAGTCCTGGGCGACGGCCCGGGCAACACCAGGATCGGCCGGGGCGTGGAACCACGTCTGGCCGGGGGCGCGGTCGACTAGGAACACGTCGAGCGACTCGTCGGCGCCCCACAGGTGCGGGATCGGTATCCCGAGTGGTTCGAGCGCTCGGTAGACCTCCGCCTCACGCCCGAAGCCCATGAACGCGCCGGAACCGCCACGCCCACCACGCTGGAGGAACAGCTCCCGGGTCTCGCCGGTCGGCGTCCTCACGTCGACCCGGAAGCCGACGCGCCCGCCTGCGGGGACCTGCTCGCACGAGACGACCTCACCGCCGGCGGTGGCCTCGACCCAGTCGGTGACCTTCTCGTCGACGTCGGCCATCACGTCGGCTCCTCGTCTCGTCGCGCCCGGTCGTCCGCGAGACCGTCGTCCGTCGGGGAGGCGGGCGCTGCCCGGCGCGCGGTGTGCCCGATCCTGGCATCGTCTGCCAGCCGGGGGCAAGGGCGATCGCTCCGGAGCGAGGGTTGTGAGTCCGCGCCGGCGGGTATCAGGACTGCACGCACACAGCAGCCGACGGTCAAGAAGCGGCCATGGCTCGGGAACTCCACCAGCGGTACCCGCCACTCTCGACCGCGCCCGGGCGTGCACGCCACCATCTCGCCGAGTATCTCGGCGACCACGGTCTCCAGGATCTGGTTCCGGTTGCCGCGCTCCTCGTGAGCGAGCTCGTCACCAATTCGCTCATTCACGCCGGTGGCCTGATCGACGTGCACGCGCGGCTCTCAGCCGAATCGTTGCGCGTCGAGGTCGGCGACGGCAGCGAACGGCTCCCGCAGCGTCGGGTTCCGGATCGCCATGGCCGCGGTCTGCACATCGTCGACTCGCTCGCGACCGCATGGGGCGTCGTTCCCCACGACGGCCGCGGAAAGTCCACCTGGTTCGAGCTCCAGCTCGCGTGACGGCTCGCGGGCGGACGTGTCGTTTCCAACTCCTCGATCAGAGCGCGCGGTCAACTAGGCTGCTCGCCACCGAGATGACGTCGATTCTGTGCGCATCCGGCACGAGAAAGAAGAGTGGTTTGACTCAAGGTACCGTGAAGTTCTTCAACGCCGAGAAAGGCTTCGGCTTCATCTCACGCGAGGGCGGCGACGACGTGTTCGTCCACTTCTCCGCCATCCAGAGCAGTGGCTACAAGACGCTGAACGAGGGTCAGCGTGTCGAGTTCGACGTCGCGCCCGGACGAAAGGGCGAGGAAGCTCAGAACGTACGCCCGATCTGACGCGCGAGTGTGGTCGGGCGAATGCCCGGCCACACGCCGTCAAGAGCGCGGCGTCGCGGCGTTCGGCGTTCCCTGCTCGACCGGGCGGAGCACGTAGTCGTCGGCTCGCTCGTCGAAGTCCATCTCGATGAGCCCGCGTGCGCGAGCCGCCTTCACGAACTGCAGGAACCCGCCGTACCCGAACCGCTTCTCGCTGAAATGCGGGTCGGTCCTCCTGAGCTGGGTCTTCAATCCTGAGAGGTGGGGAGGGTCCCCGCCCGCGGCGCTGAGCCGCTCGACGGTCGAGCGCAGCAGCTCGAACGAAGCATCCTCGTCCCCGGTGTCCCGGGGGAACTGCACCTCCGGATCGCCCTTCGCGCTCCCCTCGCTGAGATCGACCACTCCGGCCGTCGCGAGATTGCGCAGGAGCTCGCCGAAGCCGCGGAAGCCGTAGTCGGCCTCGTTGAAGGTTGGGTCCTTTCGCAGCATGGCGCGCTTGAGCATCGACGCCAGCACGGGTCCGTCACCCGAACGCGCCAATCCCGCGAGCGTCTGCGTCACCAGCACACCGAGCGCCGATTCGTCGGTGCGGCCGGTCGCCGCGCTCTCGTCGGCGAGGTCCGGTGCGGGGGCTGGCGCGGTCTGCGACGAGCCGCGCGACCCGCGGCGACGAACCACGGGCTCGACGCCCTCGAGTCGCTCGTAGAACAGGAACTCGTCGCACGCCGGTGGCAACAAGGCCGACGTGGACGCTTCGACTCCGACGCCGATGACCCGGCGGTTCAGCTCGCGGAGCTTGTGGACCAGCGGCGTGAAGTCGCTGTCACCGGTCCCGAGCACGAACGTGGTGATGTAGTCGCGCTCGAACGACAGCTCGATCGCGTCGACGGCCATCTTGATATCGGCCGCGTTCTTGCGCACGAGCCCCATGCGCTGGGGGATCTCGATGAGCTCGATCTGGTGACGCGTGAGCATCCGCATGTCGTCCCCGAAGCTGGACCAGTCGGCGTAGGCGCGTCGGACGACCACCCGCCCGCGCTCGGCCAGCGCGTCCGCGATCGGTCGGAAGTCGAAGTCGCGCCTTCCGAGCGCTTCGCGGGCCCCGATCGCGAGGTTCTCGTAGTCGAGGAAGAGCGCGATGCGCTCGTCGTCGGCGTTCACTCTCGGCTGCTCTCCTCGTCACCGGGATCTGCGTCGTCACCGGGATCCGCGGGGCGCTGCTCGGTGGCGCTCCCCTGGCGGCGGGCGCGCTTGGCCGCCTGCTTCTCCTGTCGCTTTCGCTCCTTCTGCAGCTTGTCGAAGCTGGTGCGTGATCGACCGCTCACGGATTGCCAACCTCTCCGTCGTGTTCGCCCGTCATGCGAACGCCGTTCGGCCCAGGAGGCGGAGAACCGCGTCCTCCAGCTCGACCTCGACCGCGCCCACCGCGGTCTGGCCCCGTCGGGGATGCCCGCCGTCGATGAGCTTGACCCGGTACTCACCGGCCGCGGTGACGCCCGGGACTTCGTTCCCCGGCGTGCCCGCGCCGATCCACTCGGCCGAGTCCAGATCGTCGATCGTGAGCTCGAGATACACCGTGTCGTCCGCGCCGTCGAGCGACACGGTGCCGACATAGTTCTCCGTCATCCGCCCGACCTTAGGGGAAGCCGCCGTCGGATCGGCGAACGGGTCAGCGGACCATGCGCCGAGCCGCAAGCTGAGCCGGGTCCGGCCACTGCACGTTCCGCGCCCAGCCCAGTCGCTCGAAGAGGCGTATGCAGGCGGCCGAGGTGTCGAGCTGTCCGCGGTCGACGCCGTGGCGGGCGAGCCGCGGAAAGGCATGGTGGTTGTTGTGCCACGACTCCCCCATCGTGAACAGCGCGAGCGCGGGAACGTTGGTGCTCGTGTCCCGCGTGGCGAACGATCTCGTCCCGAAGGTGTGACACACGGAGTTGATCGACCACGTGAAGTTGTGGCTGATCCCGATCCTGATGACACCGGCGATGAGCAACGCGCCGACGGCACCCGCGAGCGCCCCGGTCCACAGGTAGCCGATGGCGAACGGGACGGCCAGGGTCGCGATGCAGCACGGCACGAACATGCGGTCCACGAGCACGAGATCGGGATCCGCGAGCAGGTCGGGCGCGTACTGCTCACGGCACGTGGTCTCGCCCCGGAACGTCCATCCGATGTGCGCATGCCAGAAGCCGCGGGGTCCCCGAACCGCGGACGGCCCGACCCAACTCGGCGAGTGAGGGTCGCCGACGCGGTCGGCGTACCGGTGGTGGCGTCGGTGGTCGGCCACCCACCCGATGAGCGAGCCCTGGAACGACATCGACCCGGCGACCGCGAGGGCGATCTTGAGCGGGCGACACGCCTCGAAGCTGCGGTGGGTGAAGAGGCGGTGGAAGCCGATGGTGACGCCGTGGCCGATGACGGCGATGAAGATCGCGGCGAGCACGATGCCGAACCACGGGATCGAGTGGCCGACCGTGCGAATCACGACCATCGCGAGCACTACGGGAGGCGCGAAGGCGACGATCGCGGTCAACAGCTGGCGGTACCGGTCGGGCCGGGCGGGAGGGAGCGGGTCCGTCGCGTCGATTCCCGCCGCGGGCAGTGCCTGCGGATTTCCCGGCTGCTCGAGAACGTCGCTCTGCATCGATCCTCACACGGTGTCGTCCGCACACCGCCGAGGTCCTGAGCAGTGACGTGGGGGTTCCGCCACAATCGTGGCCGCCGAACTCTAACCGATAGCCGGGACCAGGTTCGCGCACCGACCCGCCGACCCTCTGGTACGGTCGGGGCCTGGTCGTGCTGACGCGCGACAGGTGTGCACTGCTTCAGACCTCGGTGGTGTGCAGTCACCGAGGTTGGCATGCAGAACGAACGTCCCGGTTTCGAGCCTTCGCGTGGAGCGATCCGCGCGGGCGCCGGCGCGCGCCGCTAGCCGTGCAGCGCGAACGGCGCGAGTCGCTCCGCACCGAGCTGCGCTCCGAGCGCAGCGACGCCGGAGAGATCGGCGAACGCGTCTGTCTCGCCTGCATCGACCTCCTCGTCGTCGACGGCGCGGGCATCATGCTCGTCGACGGTGACGGTCACCTCAGCACCATGGGCGTCTCGGACCGGTCGGCGGCGCGGCTCGAGGATCTGCAGTTCGTGCTCGGGGAGGGTCCCGGTCTCGACGCGCACCGAAGCGGCCGGCCGGTCCTCGAACCCGACCTCCTCGGCGCCGCGGGGTCGCGATGGACTGCCTACGGTCCGGCCGCGGCCTCGGAGGGCATCGCCGCGGTCTTCGCGTTCCCGCTGCGGATCGGCGACGCCCGTCTCGGTGCGCTCACCGTCTATCGGCGCGTCCGTGGATCCCTCGAGGCCGAGCGGATCGAGAGCGCGGTCGAGCTGACGCAGTTCCTCTCCGATTCCTTGGTGTCGATGCAGGCGATCGCGGCGGACGGCACGGCACGGGGGATCGACCTGGCCGGCGGCTTGCGCGCCGGCGTGCACCAGGCCGCGGGGATGGTGTCCGAGCAGCTCGACATCGCCATCGGGGACGCGTTGGCCCGCCTCCGGGCGTATGCCTACGCTGCTGATCGGCCCATCGACGACGTCGCCCGCGACGTGGTCGACCACCGGCTGCGCATCGACCGTCCGCCCGAGTGAAGGAGCCTTCCGGGTGCCCGACAGTCAAGAGCTGTTGACGAGGACGTTCGTCGACATCGCCGACACCTTGGTCGCCGACTTCGACATCGTCGAGTTCCTCACGCTGCTCACGGCCCGATGTGTCGAGCTCTTCGATCTCGCGGCCTCGGGCATCCTGCTCGCCGATCCGGAGGGCAGCGTGAGCGTCGCCGCGTCGTCGGACGAGCGGATGCAGCTGCTCGAGCTCTTCGAGCTCCAACACGCCGAAGGGCCATGTCTCGACTGCTACCGGACGGGCGCTGCGGTCCGTTGCGAGGACCTCGCCGCGGCTGGTGCACGGTGGCCCCGATTCACGCCCGAGGCGCGGTCCCGCGGCTTCGCCTCCGTGTACGCGCTGCCCATGCGCCTACGCGCGGAGGTGATCGGGTCGCTGAACCTGCTCCGGGCAGACCCTCACGGGCTCGCCCCGGGTGACCTCGTCGCCGCGCAGGCGCTCGCCGATGTCGCGACCATCGGGATCCTCCAGCACCGGGCCGCGCAAGAGCACCAACTCCTCGCCGAGCAGCTGCAGTACGCGTTGACGAGCCGAGTTCTCGTCGAGCAGGCGAAGGGAGTCGTGGCCGAGCACGCGCGCATCGGCGTGGACGAGGCCTTCGTGGCGCTCCGGCGCTACTCGCGCAACCAGAACCTCCGACTCGTCGACGTTGCTCGCTCCGTCGTCGAGCGAGCGCTTCCGGCTGCGAAGATCACCGCCTGATCGACCATCGGCTACCGTCGGGTCGTCGGTACCTCGTTGCTCCAAGTGGCGCGCCGAGTCGAACACGCCATTCGCGGTCCAGCCTTCGCAGAAGGAGTTCCCATGCACGGGCGGTTCGATCATCCCAGGATCACGCCGTGAGCTCGGAAAGCGCCGCCGACGGCACGAACCTCGAGCGCCGGGTGAGCCGCCTCGCGACCGAGCGCACCGCCCTGTTCGGCAAGGCCGCAACCGCGGCCGGCCTGTCGAAGCCCGAGCACCAGCGCCTGAAGGCCATCGAGCACGAGCTCGACGAGTGCTTCGTCCTCCGCCGACAGCAGCGGGCGGCTCGTGACGCCCGTCGCTTCTCGCGCGATCAGCCGATCCCGCGATCCGTCCCACGGCGCATCCCCTGACCGAAAGGTCGTCGACGGAACTGCCCGCGGGTCGCTCGTCAGCGACAGGCGGCGAGCTGAGCTTCCGAGGGCCAGCGCACGTGGGTCGCCCACCCCAACCGCTCGAAGGCGCGGATCAACGCCGCCGACGGGTCGATCTGGTGCGGGAGTGCGCCGTGGCGCGCCGACGCCGGGTGCGCGTGATGGAAGTTGTGCCACGACTCGCCGAACGAGATGACGGCGAGCGGCGCGACGTTGGTGCTGTGGTCGGCGCGGGTTGCGGGCTGGTGCCCGAACATGTGGCACACCGAGTTCACGCTCCACGTGACGTGGTGGAGGAGAGCCATCCGCGCGATCCCTGCCCACAACAGCGCCGAGACGGCTCCGCTGATCGTGCCCGACCACGTCCAGCCCAAGAGGAACGGGAGGCCGAAGGAGCACACCACGAAGACCGGGAAGAGCCGGGTCAGGACCCGCTCGTCGCGGTCGCGGAGCAGGTCGGGGGCGTGACGCGCGGCGCAGGTCACGTCACCCGAGAACAGCCATCCGACGTGTGCGTGCACCAGGCCGCGGACCTGACCGCCGATCCCGCTCCCCGAGGTGTGCGGCGAGTGCGGATCGCCCGCCTCGTCGCTGAAGAGATGGTGCCGCCGGTGATTCGCGACCCAGCTCACCGGCGAGCCCTCGACCGCCATCGAACCTGCGGCCGTCAACGCCACCTTCAGCCATCGGCTCGCGCGGAAGCTGCGATGGGTGAGGAGCCGGTGGTAGCCGACGGTCACACCGAAGCCGGTGACCACGTAGAACACCGTCGCGAGCACGAGGTCGTGCAGGTCCAACACGTGGCCCCACAGGAACGGCAACGCGAGGGCAAGGCCGAGCGGGGGCCCGACCACGATCAGCGTCGTCACGCTGCGTCCGGCCACCATGCTCAGGCGCCGCGAGGGCGTCGTGTGCGGCGCCGAGGCACGCGGGCCCGGAACGGTCATCCCGGATCCGCCACCGGCAACGGTCTGAGGACGCGCACCGCCATGCCGTGACGCGTGAGCGAGCTGCGGAACCACAGGAACGAAACACCCACCGCGGTGACCGTCACGCTCACCGAGAGCGCAGCTTGCGCCGCGACGAACGCGCTCGTCGACACGGTGACCAGCAACCACAGCGTGAGCGCTGCGTTGGCAAGACCCACGATGGCCCACATGATCGAGACCCGTTGGAAGAAGCGATGCACCCGAAGGTCGTGCAGCACCGCCCGCGGGAGGGTGCAGAAGTCGCCCGCGAACCTCCTCGCAAGCGGACGTCGGCACACGACCGACCCGAGAAACGCGGCCGCCAGGCACGCGGGCGCGACGCTCGGCTGCAGGAAGTAGAGCACGGTGCTCCCGGTCGCCAGACCCACGACCGAGCGCACGAAGAGCGTCAACGCGCCGACGAGCACGATCGCGGGCACGCGTTGCCGCCGCACCAGCCGCGAGGCGATTACCACGACCCACCACCCGAATGCCGCCACGATCGCCGCCGCGAGACCGGCGAGCGACTTCACCACGAGGAACAGCGCGGCCGGGACCACCACGCCTTCGACGACCTGTGGCACCGCGCGCGCCGCCAGCGCGCGCAACGAAGGAAGCTCGATCGGTCCGACGAACTGGTGCTCGACCGGCAATGGACACCTCGGTGGCTCTGTGCACACCACCAGGGTCCGGAGCAGTGCATGTGAGCAGCGCAGGGGGTGCGAGCTCCTCGCACCGATGCCCGAAGCATACCGGCGTCAGCCTCGGATCAGCGGTCGGGGGGTCGGAACCCCCGGTGTCAGCTCGCCCGCGTCTCACGCGCGAGGTTCGCGCCGGGGTCGTACCGACCCGATCGTCTGGCCTACACCGTCTCGGCCTGCCGATCGGTCGCGTCCTGGACCATCTTGCCGAACTCGGTGTACGGAACGTAGACGCCCGCGGGGCGGTTGACGAGCTCGTGCTCGATCGCGGCGGGGTTCACCTGGACGCGCGGCTTGTAGAAGCCCGAAGACTCGTCGAAGTAGGCGAGCTTGGCGGGGCTGACCGTCCAGTCCCCGAAGAGATCCTCGGGCCGGGCGCCGATGCGCTGCGCGATGCGCTCCGCCGCGGGTCGGTCGAAGCCGAACCAGTCGAGCGCGTTCTCACCGAGGATCGCCCGGGCATCGGGCTCGGGCACGCCGGCGAACGCGGCCCGGATCCACTCGCGCGTGTTGGGCCACGTGCCCTCGGGGTGGGGGTAGTCGCGGCTGAACATCATCTGCCCGACGCCGATCTCGTGACGGATCTCGACCTCCAACAACCAGCTCACGACGGTGCCCACCCCGCCACCGACGCCTTCCGAGAGGGTGGAGTAGGCGTCGCTCGCCTCACCTCGGGCCCGAGCTACCGCCTCGTCCGCGGCCGCTTCGCGGCCGCGGACGTGTTCAGCTCCACGGCGGCGCGAACGAGTGCCTTCAACGCCTTCGGATCGATCTTGTCGCCCTCGTGGAAGTCGATGGCGCGCCGGGTATTGCCCTCGAGGCTGGAGTTGAAGAGCCCTGAGGGGTCCGCCAACGAGGCGCCCTTGGCGAAGGTCATCTTCACGACGTTCTTGTACGTCTCACCGGTGCAGATGATCCCGGCGTGCGACCACGTGGGCACGCCCCTCCACTTCCACTCCTCGACCACTTCGGGGTCGGCCTGCTTGACGAGAGCTCGGACCCGAGCGAGCGTTACGCCCCTCCAGTCACCCACCTCCTCGATCCTCGCATCGATCAGCTGAGAGGGAGAGTCTCCTCCCCCTGCTGCCTTCGAGCCGCTCGTCCCCTTCGGCATCGTTGCGGTCACCTTCCTCGTCGTTCACCGCAAGGAGTCGTTCCGCGGTTCAGATCACGACCCCTGCCCGACTCTGGTCCTCTCACTGATCGCAGCAAACCTCGCGCTGTCGGAGCTCGAGTCGATCGAAACATTGAGCGAGCGGCGTCATGCGCGCTCGACCGGGGCCGGGTGCAGGCGCACGCAGCAGCATCCCTCCTCGGGCTCCAGCACCGCGCGCAGACCGGTGCCGCCGATCGCGCCGAGCATGCTCTCGAGCACCGCCAGGTTCATGCGGCAAATGAGCTCGGTGTGCTCCTGGGCCAGGCGATGGAAGGGGCAGTTGCGCAGCACCGTGACGCCGTCCCCGACCTGGACGGGCTCGAAGCCCAACGCCTCGAGCTCCTCGAGCAGGTGCGCCCTCCACACGCGCGCGCTCTTCGCCTGGCCGGCCCGCTGTCCGACCCGCCCCCCGAGGCGGCGTCCCTCGTCGCGTGCGGCGTCGCCGAGGGCGCGCACGATCGGCGTGCCGTCCCCACGAGAACGATCGGCGGCGGTGGCGAGCAGTCGGCCCGCGAGCTCGTACTGGCGTGCGGGCAGCGCGACGTCGATCTCGGTGGCCGCGCGTCGGTAGACCTTGGCGGGTCGACCGGCGCCCGGACCGCGGCGGCCGGTGAGGCGCTGGTAGTCGGTCTCGAGCAGGCCCTCGTCGGCGAGGCGGTCGAGGTGGTGCGCGGCGATCCCCCGCTGGATCCCGACTGCGTCCGCCGCCTGCTCCCGGCTCACCCAGGACCGCTGCCCGGCGACGTGGTCGTACAGCCGGCGCCGATTCGGCTCCCCGAGCGCGGAGAGCGCGGCCAGGTCGTCGCGGCGGGACTCTGCCATGGCCCAACACTAACACCACCTTTTGTTGGTGATACAAGGGGCTCACTCGTAGCTGGCCTCGCACTCGTCGCGGCGACGGAACGACGACAGGTCGCCCTCGTTGCGACCGAGGGGCGCGCGGTCGAGCCACTGCCACATGGTCCACAGCGCGTCGAGGCCCCGCGCGCCAGGACACACGTTCTGCGCGAAGCGCCTCGGCAGGTTCGCGAGGGCCTCGATCGGGATCCGACGCGGAAGGCCGTTTGGCGCGGGCCGCGGAAGAGCAGCCGCGAGACGGCGACGCCGATGGACTCCTGGGTCAGAGGCGGTCGAAGCGGTCGAGGTTCATCACCTTGACCCACGCCGCGACGAAGTCACGGGCGAACTGCTCCTTGGCGTCGTCGCACGCGTACACCTCGGCGAGGGCTCGCAGTTGCGAGTGCGAGCCGAAGACGAGGTCGACGGCGGTGCCCGTCCACTTGGTGGCCCCGGTCGTGCGGTCGCGGCCCTCGTATTCGTTCTCGGACGAGGTCGACGTCTTCCACTCCGTACCCATGTCGAGCAGGTTCACGAAGAAATCATTGGTCAACGTGCCGGGGCGGTCGGTGAAGACGCCGAGCCGGGACTGGCCGAAGTTCGCATCCAGCGCGCGCATCCCGCCCACGAGCACGGTCGTCTCCGGCGCGGTCAACGTCAGCAGGTTCGCCCGGTCCAGCAACCGAGTCTCCGGCGACAGCTTCTCTCCGGATTCGAGGTAGTTGCGGAACCCGTCCGCCTTCGGTTCGAGCACCGCGAACGACTCGACGTCGGTCTGTTCCTGTGACGCGTCCGTCCGCCCCGGTGTGAACGGCACGGGCACGTCGAGCCCGGCATCCTTCGCCGCGCGCTCGATCGCCGCGCAGCCGCCGAGGACGATCAGGTCCGCGAGCGAGATTCTCGTGCTGCCCGACTGCGAACCGTTGAAGTCCTGCTGGATCGTTTCGAGGGTCGTCAAGACGGTCGCGAGCTCAGCGGGGTCGTTGACCGCCCAGTCGCGCTGCGGCGCCAGGCGGATACGGGCGCCATTGGCGCCACCGCGCTTGTCGGTGCCGCGGAAGCTCGCCGCCGACGCCCACGCGGTCGACACCAGCTGTGAGACCGACAACCCGGACGAGAGGATCTTGTCCTTCAACGCAGCCACGTCGCCCTCGTCGACGAGGTCGTGGTCGACGGCCGGAACGGGGTCTTGCCAAAGCTGCGGCTCCGACGGAACCCGCGCGCCGACATAGCGCGTGATCGGCCCCATGTCGCGGTGCGTGAGCTTGAACCACGCTCGCGCGAACGCGTCGGCGAGTTGGTCCGGATTCTCGTGAAAGCGCTGCACGATCGGTCCGTAGATCGGGTCCACCCGCATCGCGAGGTCGGTCGTCAGCATCATCGGCGCATGCCGCTTCGACGCGTCGTGCGCGTCCGGCACGTCGTCGCGTGCCGAAGGATCGGTCGGCGTCCACTGCTGTGCGCCGGCCGGGCTCGTCGTGAGCTCCCATTCGTACTTGTAGAGGTTGTCCAAGTAGCCGTTGTCCCAGTGGGTCGGCTGGTTGGTCCACGCGCCTTCCAGTCCGCTCGTCACGGTGTCGGCGCCCTTGCCGGTGCCGCCGGTGTTGTGCCAGCCCAAGCCTTGCGCTTCGATCGGGCAGCCCTCCGGTTCCGGTCCGACGAGCTCCGCGCTGTTCGCGCCGTGGCACTTGCCGAACGTGTGGCCGCCGATGATGAGGGCGGCCGTCTCTTCGTCGTTCATCGCCATACGCGCGAACGTCTCGCGGATGTCCGTCGCCGCGGCGAGCGGGTCGGGGTTGCCGTTCGGGCCTTCCGGGTTCACGTAGATCAAACCCATCTGCACCGCGCCGAGCGGGTTCGCGAGGTGGCGGTCGCCGCTGTAGCGCTCGTCGCCGAGCCAGGTGTCTTCGGGGCCCCAGAAGATCTCGTCGGGTTCCCAGATGTCGACGCGACCGCCGCCGAATCCGAACGTCTCGAAGCCCATCGACTCCAGCGCACAGTTGCCGGCGAAGATGATCAGGTCGCCCCAGGAGAGCTTCCGGCCGTACTTCTGCTTCACCGGCCACAGCAGGCGACGCGCCTTGTCGAGGTTCACGTTGTCGGGCCAGCTGTTGAGGGGCGCGAAGCGTTGGGCGCCGCTGCCGCCTCCGCCGCGGCCGTCTGCAGTGCGGTAGGTGCCCGCGCTGTGCCACGCCATCCGGATGAACAGCGGCCCGTAGTGGCCGTAGTCCGCAGGCCACCAATCCTGCGACGTCGTCATCACCTGCACGATGTCGCGCTGCAGCTCGTCGAGATCGATTGTCGCGAACTCCTTGGCGTAGTCGAACCCCGCGTCCATCGGATTCGACCGTCCGGAGTGTTGGTGGAGCACCTGGAGGTTCAGCTGGTTCGGCCACCAGTCCTGGTTCGACCACGGCCGACTCGGGTGCGGCGTGGGCGCCGGGACGACTGGGTTCTCGCTCTCGCTGCCGGTGTCAGGCATGTCGGTTCCTCTCCTGGGGCGCACGTCGCGTGCGACGGTCGGGCGGGCTGGTTGCTGCACATTCGGGGCACTGCCCCCAATAGATGACCTCGGCTTCGTCGATCACATACCCCGCGGCGTCGTCGGCAGTC
Organism: uncultured Bifidobacteriaceae bacterium; assembly: GCA_964505725.1. Taxonomy (GTDB): domain Bacteria; phylum Actinomycetota; class Acidimicrobiia; order IMCC26256; family DASPTH01; genus CAVRJC01. Next base: position 19,857 of record CAZDJK010000098.1, read on the forward strand.
AGGCACGGCGCGGCGCCCACTGCGCAGTCGACGTCGACCGTCCGCCCGCAAGTCCGGCAGATCGCGTGATGGTGATTGTCACCGACGCGGTCCTCGTAACGGGCCAGCGACCCGGCGGGCTGGATGCGACGGACGAGCCCCTTGTCGGTGAGCAGCGCGAGCGAGTCGTACACCGCCTGGCGTGAGACGGTGCCGATGTCGGCGCGCACTGCGGTACAGAGGTCGTCGGCCGTCGCGTGTGGGAGCGCGCACACTGCGCGCAGCACCGCGAGCCGTTGGGCCGTGACCTGCACGCCGTGGTCACGCAGCAGCTCCGCGTCGTCGGATGGGTCCCTCGACATCTTCTCGAGGCTAGACCCAACACTGGCCTGTGTCCAGAATCAGCATGCTACCGAGATCCCGTCGATGGCGGGATCGGGCAGGGCACGCGTGCTATGTTGGGATTCGTCATACTTGGCGTTTTGTCGCGGGCCGTAGCGATGCTGCCACCGGCCCACGTGGTTGCTCTCGGTTCTCCGTGCCCATCGGTCCCGGTTGCGATCGTTCGCACCGCTGAGTACCGATCGCCCGAGCATTCGGGCCCACCTCGAAGGACGCGAGATCTCCACATCACCGCCCACATTCGCCGAGCTCGGCGTACCTGCCCGGCTCCAGGCCGAGCTCGACCGAGGCGGCCTCGATACGCCGTTTCCCATCCAGATTGCGGTCCTCCCCGACGCGTTCGCCGGACGTGACATCTTGGGCCGGGCACCGACCGGTTCCGGAAAGACGCTGGCCTTCGGGCTCCCGCTCGTGACCGGTATCAGCGCCGCGTCGCGACGCCGTCCGACCGGCCTCGTTCTCACGCCGACACGCGAGCTCGCGAGCCAGATCGAAGACGCACTGCGCCCGCTCGCCGTGTGCGAAAGCCGCAGCACCACCAGCGTGTTCGGCGGAGTCGGATACGGGCCCCAACGACGCGCGCTCGACCGAGGCGCCGACATCGTCGTCGCGTGCCCGGGTCGCCTCGAAGACCTGATGGAGCAAGGCGCGTTGCGTCTCGATCACGTCGAGGTGCTCGTCATCGACGAAGCCGATCGCATGGCCGACATGGGTTTCCTGCCCGCCGTCCGGCGGATCTTGCGAGCGGCCGGATCACGTCGCCAGGTCATGCTGTTCTCCGCCACGCTGGACCGTGCGGTCACCAGCCTCGCCGACGAGTTCGACCTGGACTGCGCGCTCCACGACGTCGTCGAGCCCCACACCGACGCGCGCGACGCCCGTCACCTGTTCTGGGACGTGGCCCGCGGTGATCGCGTCCGCCACGCCGCCAGCGTCGCAACGACCGTGTCGTCGACCTTCTTCTTCTGTCGGACACGGCGCAGCGCCGATCGCCTTGCGAAGCAGCTCGCGCATCTCGGAATCGGCGCCGCGCCGATTCACGGTGGGCGAAGCCAGCCGCAGCGAACCCGCGCACTCGACTCGTTTCGCAGGGGGGAGATCCGCGCCCTCGTCGCGACTGACGTCGCCGCTCGCGGCATCCACGTCGACAGCGTCTCTGCAGTCGTTCACTTCGATCCGCCCGCCGACCACGCCACGTACCTCCACCGCTCCGGACGGACCGCCCGCGCCGGCGCGACGGGCGTCGTGGTGTCGTTCGTCGACGCGAGCGATCGCTCCGCCGCCACATCTCTCCAGCGGACCCTCGGCATCCGAACCGCGCTCGCGCCGGCGAATGCGACGACTCTGCTCGAGAACCCCGTGCCGAACACGGCTGCGAGCGCCACCCGGCGCACGAAGCATCGGCACATGACGAAAGGACCCACCATGCCCACAGGAACCGTGAAGTTCTTCAATGCCGAAAAGGGCTTCGGCTTCATCACCCAGGCGGAAGGCGAGGACGTCTTCGTGCACTTCTCCAACATCGCCGGCGACGGTTATCGATCGCTCGACGAAGGCCAGCGCGTCGAGTTCGAGATCGGCCCTGGCCGCAAGGGACCTGAGGCGCTCAACGTCCGCGCCGTCTGATCCGCACACACGCTGCCCGCGGCCGCGATCAATGGCTGACGGCGACCCGGAGCCTCGGCTACCGTCACGGCTGTCCCACCTCGCTGCATCTGGTAGCGCGACCGAGCTCGGGAGGTCCCATGCAGTGGTGGTGTCGTCGACCGCGGATCGTGCCGTGAGCACCGAGTCGTCGAGCGGTGCCGCCAGCCTCGAGCGTCGGATGAACCGCCTCGCGTCGGAACGCACCCACTTCTTCGGCACGGCGGGAACCTCCGCCGGACTGTCGAGGCCCGAGCAGGCCCGGCTGAAGACCATCGAGCGAGAGCTCGACGATTGCTTCGTGCTCCGCCGCCAGCAGCGCGCGGCTCGCGATGCCCACCGCTTCTCCGACCGGTTCGCGTCGCCGCCGCTGAGGCGAGCGACGTGAGCAGTCGCACTCGCAAGCCCGACTCGTCGGACCGTCAGGGCAATTCCGGCCCGGCCGACCCGGCCGACCCGGCCGACCCTGCCGAGCTCGCTGCGGCGCGCCAGCGCGCTCGCGAACGCGCCGGTGAAGAGGATCCGGTGCGTGGCGCGGGGGCTACCAAGGGCGCGCCCAGCAACCGGTAACCGCGCGCTGGCGGTCGGTGAACGAGAAGTCGATGCCGAGATCGACCTTGGCGGGATTCAGGGCGCGGAGACCTGGGCGACGATCGCGGCGCCGTCGATCCAGACCTGTTCGCGGCTGATCAGGCCGTCGGTGAACTCGAAGACGTGGAAGATCCGGAAGCTCACGCGCCGGTCGTTTCCTGGTAGGCCGAGGAATCGCCGATCGCCGTGCCGGTCATCGTCTGCTCGAGCAGCATCGTGTCGCCCTCGAACCACCGGTGCAGCCTGCTCACGTCAAGACGGCGGTCAACACGGTCGTCGAACCGCTACGCGAACAGCTCCGCGCGCAGGACGTCGACCGCGTCGCCCACGCGCTGGCCTCGTCGTCGGGACCGAAGCGATGATCGCGCTCACCGACGGCGTCGGACTCGACACGGACACGGCAAAGACCGCCATGCTCGACACCGGCCGCTGGTTGCTCACCGGCGCCCTCACCGAACTTCGAACCAGCACATGAGCAACAGGCTTGCAAAGGGGAAAACGTGGGTTCGTGGCGGCTCTACGCTGCCCGAACGCGCGCCTATGGGCGCTTCAGGTCGATGCTGCCTCTCGCTCACGCTGTCGGAACCGCGTGGTCCAACTGCGACGTCGCCGCCGTCGGCCAGGAGCGTGCTGCCGGTCATGAACATCGCGAGATCGCTCGCGCAGAAGAGCGCGACGCGCGCGACGTCGTCGGGCACGCCGACACGGCCAAGTGGCAGGCGCTGCGCGAAAGAGTC
>CAZDJK010000099.1:0-4418 GCA_964505725.1 uncultured Bifidobacteriaceae bacterium
AGGGGGAACCGGGCACGTTCAAGGACCGCCCGCTGTTGCGCGCCAACCCGTACCAGGTGCTGGAGGGGCTCGCGATCGCGTGCACGGTCGTGGGCGCGCGCGAGGCGTTCCTCGCGGTGAAGGCGTCGTTCGCGCCCGAGATCGCGGCCGTCGAGCGCGCCCTGCGCGAGATGAGCGACGCCGATCTGCTCTGCGACGCGCCGGTCAGCCTCGTGGGCGGCCCCGAGGAGTACCTGTTCGGGGAGGAGAAGGCGCTGCTCGAGGTGATCGAGGGCAACGACCCGATGCCGCGCTGGCTGCCCCCGTACCTGCACGGCCTGTTCGCGACCACGCCGCAGGAGGGGTGGTCGTCGACGAGCGAGCCCGACGAGGAGCCCGAGGACCGCGCCGCGGTGGGCTCGAACCCGACGCTCGCCAACAATGTCGAGACGCTCGCGCACGTGCCGCTCGTCCTCGCCCACGGCGTCGACTGGTACCGCGCCATCGGCACGTCCGACACCCCGGGCCCGGTCGTCTGCACCGTGGTCGGCGACGTGGAGCACGCGGGCTACGGCGAGATCGAGCCCGGCACCCCGCTCCGCGAGGTGATCGACCGCCTCGGCGGCGGCGTCCGCGACCGCCGCCGGGCGAAGGCGGTGCTCTCGGGTGTGTCGAACCCGGTGCTCACCGAGGCCGACCTCGACGCGCCGGTGAGCTACGACGGCCTCGCGGCCGCCGGCGGCGGGCTCGGCTCCGCCGGCTTCGTCGTGTACGACGACACACGCAGCATGCTCGCGGTTGCGCGCATGGTGTCGCGGTTCCTGTACGTCGAGTCGTGCGGGCAGTGCCGCGCGTGCAAGTACGGCTGCGGCGAGATCACGCGCCGCCTCGACGACCTCGCCGGCCCCCGCCGCCGCGCCTCTGACATCGAGGTCATCGGCGCGCGCCTCCGCGACGTCACCAGCCAGAACCGCTGCTTCCTCGGCGAGGAGGAGCAACGCGTGATCAGCAGCCTGCTGCGCGAGTTCCCCGATGACTTCGCCGTCGACGGCGCCGGAGCGCTCGACCCGGCCGTCCGCCGCGCCGGCTCCGAGGTGCTCCCGGTCCCCAAGATCGTCGACATCCGCGACGGCGTAGCCCTCTACGACGAGCGCCAGCTGCGCAAGCAGCCCGACTGGACCTACGTGTGACCCGCCCGAGCCCGTGAATCTGCGGAGGCCTGCTGCTCAGCTCGCCTTCCGCGCCGCGTAGAGCTGCCACGACTCGGGCACGCCGCTCAGCTCGTGCACGCCGCGGTCGGTGAACTCGACCGTGGAGCCGATCGCCGCGTCGCGCACCGTCTGCGACACGAGGATCTCGTCGGGCTGCGCCCGGTCGCACACCCGCGCGCCGATGTGCACCGCGATGCCGTCGATGCTGCGGCCGCGCAGCTCGACCTCGCCCGTGTGCATGCCCGCGCGCAGCCGGATGCCCTGTGGTCGCAGCGACGCCATCGTCGCCTCGACGCACTCGACCGCCCGGGCCGGGCTGTCGAACGTGGCGAGGAACCCGTCGCCGGTGTGGCGCACCTCCGACCCGCGGTGACACTCGAGCTGCTCCCGCGTCACCGTGTCGTGGTGGTCGAGCACGTGCCGCCACTTGCGATCACCCAGCGCCGCGACCTGGCGCGTCGACGCCACGATGTCGGTGAACACGACCGTCGCCAGCACGCGGTCGGGCGCTTCCGACCCTTCTCCTGAATACGGCGCATCTCCCGAAAACGGCACACTCCGGGGCAGGCGCCGCACTCGGTTCCGCCGTCGCAAATGAACGGCGAGCGCCACGGCCGAGACCATGACCACCGCCGCGCCCGCGACGAACACTCCGATGGAGATCGACGATCCCATGTGCGACTGCGCGTCCCTTTCAGATCACTTTTCGCCCACGAGCACCCTGCGCGCCTCCATGTGGAACCGGGCCACAGCATGCAACCGGAATCCCGTCGACTCTACCCACCGCGCCGCGCCAACCGGTCACACGCGACGCGATGTTCGACACCAGTTCACCCACTCGGTCCGCCGCTGTGTGGCCAGTCGCTCGCACCGGCGTGAGAATGCGGTGAGACTGTGCGCGTGGCCGAGACGCCGGAGACGCGGTACGCACGGAGCGGCGACCTGCACCTCGCGTACCAGGTGGTCGGCGACGGCCCGCACGACCTGGTGATGGTCCCCGGGTTCGTCTCGAACGTCGAGACGCTCTGGGAGACGACCGAGACCGTCGAGTTCCTGGGCCGGCTCGCGTCGTTCTCCCGCCTCGTCATGTTCGACAAGCGCGGCACCGGGCTCTCCGACCGGGTGCCGGTCCGCGAGCTCCCGACCCTCGAGACCCGCATGGACGACGTGCGCGCGGTCATGGACGCCGCCGGCTCCACGCGCGCCAGCTTGTTCGGCATCTCCGAGGGCGGCCCGATGAGCGTGCTGTTCGCGGCCACCTATCCCGAGCGGGTCGACCACCTCGTCCTCTACGGCTCGTACGCCCGCCGCGCCGACGCCGAGCCCGACAACGGCGCCGCGCTCATCGAGCGCATCGAAGCGGAATGGGGGAGCGGCGCAGTGCTCGCGGGACGTGGGGTCAGCGCCGGCGACCCCGACCACCGGGCCCGCTTCGCGCGGCTCGAACGCCAGAGCGCGACCCCGGGCGCCGCGGCCGCGCTGATCCGCATGGCCGCCCAGATCGACGTCACCCCGATCCTCGGCTCGGTGTCGGTGCCGACGCTGGTGCTGCACCGGACGGACGACCCGACGCTCCGCGTCGAGGGCGCACGCGTCCTGGCCGCAGGCATCCCGGGCGCGCGCTTCGTCGAGCTCTCGGGCGTGGATCACCTCCCGTGGTTCGGCGACCGCGACGCGGTCCTCGACGAGATCGAGGAGTTCCTCACCGGCGTGCGCCACCAGCCCGCGCCGCACCGCGTGCTCGCGACCGTGCTCTTCGCCGACATCGTCGGCTCCACCGAGCGCGCCTCCGAGCTCGGCGATGCGCGCTGGCGGGAGCTGCTCGACCGCTTCGACGAGATCACGCGTCGCGAGGTCACCCGCTTCCAGGGCCGCGAGATCAACCGGCGCGGCGACGACTTCCTCGCCACGTTCGACGGCCCCGCCCGCGCCGTGCAGTGCGCGCTCGCGGTCGACGCCGCACTGCGACCCGTCGGCATCCAGATCCGCGCCGGCGTGCACACCGGCGAGATCGAGCTGCGCGGCGAGGACATCGGCGGCATCGCGGTCCACATCGGCGCCCGGGTCTGCGCGCTCGCCGATGCCGACGAGGTGTTCGTCACCCGGACCGTGAAGGACCTCACCGTCGGCTCAGACCTCCGGTTCACCGACCTCGGCGACCGCACGCTCAAGGGGGTGCCCGAGCCGGTGCGTGTCTACCGCGTCGAGCCCTGAGCGATTCCGACTCAGGCGAGCTACGACGTCAGGCGAGCTCCGACGTCAGGCGAGCCTGGAACCGGCGCATGCCGCGGAGCCACCGGTCGTAGTCGCCGGCCTTCTGGCGGAAGTAGTCGGCGACCTGCGGGTGGGGAAGGATGAGGAACTGCTCGGTGGCGAGGCCCTCCACCACCACGTCGGCGACGCGTTCGGGCTCGAGCACCTCGGACGCCTCGTACACCTGGCGCCCGGAGAGGTGGTCGGACGTTCCCTGGAGCAACGGCGTGTCCACGCCCTGTGGGCACAGCGCGCTCACCTTGATGCCACGGTCGCCGTACGTGATCGCGAGCCATTCCGCGAACGCGACGACTGCATGCTTCGTGACCGAGTACGGCGCGTCGCCCAGTGATGTCAGCAGTCCGGCCGCCGACGCGGTGTGGAGCAGATAGCCGTCGCCACGTTCGAGCATTCCCGGCAGCACCGCCCGCACCGCGTACAGGTGCGCGAGGAAGTTCACCTCCCACGTGCGTGCCCACACCTCGTTGGCGGTCTCGGGACCGCCGGTCGGTGCGATGCCGGCGTTCGAGCAGAACAGGTCGACCGGCCCGAACGCCGCCTCCGCCTCGGCGACGAGGTCGCGCAACTGGTGCTCGTCGCGGACGTCGCACCCGACGGCGTGGACGCGCCCTCCCACGTCCGCGACCCGTTGAGCTGCCGTTCGCACCCCGTCGACGTCGACGTCGCTCGCGGTCACGAGCGCGTCGTCGGCCGCGAAGCGTTCGACGAGTGCACGGCCGATGCCCGACGCCGCGCCGGTGACGACCACCCGTTTGCCGGCAAGGTCCATCCGGCGGAGCGTAGGTCAGTTGTTGCGGTTCGGTTTTCAAGGTACGGGTGTGTCGGGTTGCCGCGTGCGCGTCCGCCTCACGGTCCGGCACGGGGGTTGGCGGCCTGCCACTGCTCGATCGAGACGAGTCGGAGCCCGTCGGGCCGGTTCGGGTTTCCCTCCAGGATCCAGGGTCCGTGGGGGAC
>CAZDJK010000100.1:0-8941 GCA_964505725.1 uncultured Bifidobacteriaceae bacterium
GTCGTCGGTGCTCAGGCCGTTGCACACGATGACGAAGTCGTGGGCGCCGATCCGCCCGACGGTGTCGTCGGGACGGACGAGCGACCGCAGCCTCCCGGCGAGCAGGAGCAGCATGTCGAGGCCGCCGCCACGACGCCGCTCGTAGTCCGAGCACACATCGACGCTGACGTGGAGCACCCCGACGAGGCGCCGCTCACGCTCGGCGCGCGCCAGAGCCATGCCGACGCGGTCCCACAGCAGCGCCGGACGCGGCAGGCGCGTGACCGGGTCGAACAGCTCGGCGTACCGCTGCGCGTCGTCTCTCGATCGGATGCCCAACAACGGGTGCGCCTCCGGGGTGGTCGGGGCGGAAGCCGCCTCACGTCCTTCATCGGCGCTTCGGGCGCGATGTGTAGCGGTTTCTCCCGGCCGCCGGGCACTCAAGTTCGTACGCGGCCGGGACGATTCGACATCGCGGGCGTGACACGAGCCTTGGGACGAGCGGGATCGGCAACGGTGGACGGGTACAACGCGAAGCACCGCATCGCCCGCAGCGCCAGCCGAATCCGCGGCGACGGACTGCTGGTCGCGCTCGACGCGATCCTCGTCGGCGCCGCCTACACCGTCGCGCTCCTCGCCCGTTTCGACCTGCGGATCCCGGCGCACTACTGGGCCGAGTTCCGCGTGTTCCTTCCGGTCGCGTGCGTCGTGCACGTCGCGGCGACGTGGGCGTGGGGCGGTTACGGTCGGGCCTGGAAGCACGCGAGCATGGACGAGGCCCGCCGGCTGCTCGCCGCGGGGATCACGAGCCTCGTCGTGCTGCTCGCCATCTACGCCTGGAACGAGCGTGACATCCCCCTGAGCGTGCTCGTCGCCGGCGCGCCCCTCGCGACGTTGTTCTGTGGGCTGGTCCGGTTCCAGTCGCGCCTGTTCGCATTCCGCCGCGCGCGCGGTGGCATCGAGCACCGCGTCGTCGTGGTCGGCGCCGGACCCCATGCGGCGACCGCGCTCCGCGAGATGCAGGCGAGCCACAACCTCGGCCTCCACCCGGTGGCGGTGGTCGACGACGACCTCGCGCTCCGCCATCGCTCCATCCACGGTGTCCCCGTCGCAGGGCGCCTGAGGGACCTCGCCGACGTCGTGCGCGAGAGCGGCGCGGATCAGCTGCTCCTCACGCTCCCCAATCCGTCGCGCGAGACGCTGCGCGAGGTGGTGCAGGCCGCGGAGATCACGGGCGTGCCCGTGCGGGTGCTGCGGCCGGCCTCGTCGTGGGTGTACGGCATGCCCCGCCTGCGTGACATCCGCGACCTCGACATCGAGGACCTGCTCCGCCGCGAGCCGGTCGCGGTGGACCTGGAGCCGGTGCGGCGCCTGCTCCACGGCCGCCGGGTGCTCGTGACCGGCGGGGGCGGGTGGATCGGCTCCGAGATCGCCCGCCAGGTGGCCGCGTTCGAGCCGGCGCAGCTCGTGCTGCTCGATCACGACGAGACCCACCTGCACGACGCCGCGCAGGGCGTCGACGGCGACTGCGCGCTCGAGCTCGTCGACATCAGGGACGCCGACGTGCTCCGCGCCGTGTTCGAGCGGATCCGACCCGAGGTCGTGTTCCACGCGGCCGCGCACAAGCACGTGCCCATCCTCGAGGACTTCGCGTGCGAAGCCATCCGCACCAACGTGTTCGGCACCCTGAACCTCATCGAGTGCTGCATGGCCGTGCAATCCCGACACCTCGTGTGCATCTCCACCGACAAGGCGGCCACGCCGACCAGCGTGATGGGCGCGTCGAAGTGGCTCGCCGAGCAGATCCTGCTGAGCCGGGCGCCGGCCGAGGGCTACTGCGCGGTCCGGTTCGGCAACGTGCTCGGCAGTCGGGGCAGCGTCATCCCGACGTTCCAGCAGCAGATCCAGCACGGCGGGCCGATCACCGTGACCGACCGCGACATGACCCGGTTCTTCATGAGCACCGACGAAGCCGTGCGCCTGGTGCTGGTGGGCGCATCATCGAGCCGAGGGCTCACCGTCCTCGCGCTCGAGATGGGCGAGCAGGTGAACATCTACGAGCTCGCGGAGCGCATGATCCGCCTCTGCGGTCGCCAGCCGCACGAGGACATCGAGATCCGGGTGACCGGGCTCCGTCCGGGCGAGAACATCACCGAGGCGCTCGTGGGACCCGCGGAGCACGTCCGGCCCGGCGACGGAGGCCCGGTCATGACCATCGAGCCCTTCCGGTTGGCTTCAACGGAGCTCGACGCGATCCTCGAGCGGCTGTCGACCGTCGTCGCCGGCGGCGACCACGAGACCGCACGCGCCGTGCTGCTGGACGTGGCCGCCCGGGCGGCCCTCCCCACGTCCCCGGCCGGGCGCGAGGCGCCGACCCACGCGTAGCTCAGTCGAGGGTGCGGTACCAGGCGGCGGTTCGCTCCAGGCCCTCTCGCAGATCGACGGACGGCTTCCAGCCGAGCACCTCCGCCGCCAACGTGGCGTCGGGGCGCCGTACCTTGGGATCGTCGGTCGGGAGCGGCTCGAACACCAGCTCCGCCTGCACGCCGAGCACCTCCTGCACCATCTCCGCGAGGTCGCGGACCGACACCTCGGCCTCGCTCCCGATGTTCATCGGGCCGACGTAGTCGGAGTCGAGCAGGGCGAGCATGCCGCGGACCTCGTCCTCCACGTAACAGAACGACCGCGTCTGACTCCCGTCGCCCTGGATCGTGAGCGGCTCGCCGTGCATAGCCTGCCACAGGAAGTTCGAGACGACGCGTCCGTCGGCCGGCCGGAGGCGGGGGCCGTAGGTGTTGAAGATGCGCACGATCTTGGTGTCGAGCCCGTAGAGGCGGTGGTAGGCCATGGTGATCGCCTCCGCGTAACGCTTGGCCTCGTCGTATACGGAGCGGGGCCCCACCGAGTTGACGTTCCCGAGGTACGACTCGGGCTGGGGGTGCACGAGGGGATCGCCGTAGATCTCGCTCGTCGACGCGAGGAAGAAGCGTGCCCCGTGGGCGCGAGCCAGCTCGAGGGCGCGTCGGGTACCGATCGAACCGACCTCGAGCGTCTCGATCGGGTGCGCGTGGTAGTCGGGCGGGCTCGCCGGGCTGGCGAGGTGCATCACCGCGTCGACGGGTCCGGCGACGGAAAGGTCGTCGATCACGTTCTGCTCGACCAACGAGAAGCGTGGGGAGCCCTCCAGCTGCGCGACGTTCTCCCGGGTGCCGGTGAGGAAGTTGTCGACCGCGACGACGTCCGAACCCCGGTCGTGGAGGGCGTCGCAGACGTGGGAACCGAGGAATCCTGAGCCGCCGGTGACGACGACACGCGTCACTAGCGGCCGATGCCCTGGTACGAGAACCCCATCCTGCGCATAGCTGCCGGGTCGAGGAGGTTGCGGGTGTCGACCACGGCACGCGGCGAGGTCATCGCACCTGCCACCTTGCGGAAGTCGAGCCAACGGAACTCGTCCCACTCGGTGAGCAGTGCGACGAGCTGCGCGTCCTCGGCTGCGGCATAGGCGTCGGCGACGAGCTCGACGCCCTCGACGGGACAGTCCTCGGTGATGATCGGGTCGTACGCGCGGACGATCGCGCCTTCGGCCACGACGCGCTCGGCAACCGCGATCGCGGGTGAATCGCGGGTGTCGTCGGTGTTGGCCTTGAACGTGAGCCCCCAGAGCCCGACGCGCACGTCGGTCAGCGCGCCGCCGGCGGCGGCTCGGATCTTGTCGAGCACCCGTTCGTGTTGCCGTTCGTTCACCTCGACGACGCCCTGGAGCAGGTCGAACTCGTATCCCGCCTCGTTCGCGGTGTAGAGGAGCGCGGCGACGTCCTTCGGGAAGCACGAGCCGCCGTACCCGGGTCCCGGCTCGAGGAACTCGGAGCCGATGCGGTGGTCGTAGCCCATGCCGAGCGCAACATCCCGCACATCCGCGTTGATCGCCTCGCACAGATTGGCGATCGCGTTGATGAACGAGATCTTCGCGGCGAGGAACGAGTTCGACGCGTACTTGATCATCTCCGCCGATGCGGAGTCCGTCACGACCACCGGCGCGTGCACGCCGTCGTAGAGACTCGTCACGCGAACAGCGACCGAAGTGTCCTCGCACCCGATCACCAGGCGGTCAGGCTCGAGGAAGTCGCGCACCGCGTTGCCCTCGCGTAGGAACTCGGGGTTCGACGCGACGCCGACGTCGTTCGGCGCGCCGTGCTGACTCAGCTCTCGCGCCACCATCCGGGTCGAGCCGACCGGCATGGTCGACTTGTTCACGACGATCGCGCCGGGTCGGAGGGCGGGGGCGATCTCGCGGGCCACCGATTGCACCACCGACAGGTCGGCGCTACCTCCGTCACCGAACGGCGTGGGGACGCACAAGAAGACGAATTCTGCATCTTCCACCGCCTTCGTCGCACCGACGACGAAGCGCAGCCGACCCGATGCCAGGCCCTCGGCCACCAAGGCGGGAAGGCCTTCCTCGAGGATCGGCACCTCACCGCGCTGGAGCCCGGCGATCTTGTCGGCGTCGATGTCGGCGCAGACCACGTCGTGCCCGAAGTGCGCGAGGCACGCCGCCGACGTGATACCGACGTACCCGGCCCCGATGACCGCGACTTCACTCACGCCAATTCCCCTTCCCACATCACCTAGAGCACCTCGCCGCGGAAGTCGCGGCCCCGGAGGCGACCCTTCGTGTCGAAGACCAGGCGGGCCTTCTCGCAGATCATGTCGTACGGCAGGTCGGGGTGGTCCACGAGGACGAGCACGAGGTCGGCGGCCTCGACCTCGCCCGGGGAGCACTCGACGCGCACCGCCTCGAAGGGAAGCACGTCGTCCTCGGGAACGTGGCGATCATGGATGCGCACGTCCGAGCCCAGCGCGATGAGCTGCTGCGCGATCTCAGTGGACGGCGATTCCCTCCAATCCGACGTACCCGCCTTGTAGGCGAGGCCGAGGAGCAGGATCCTGCTCCCGCGCACGGCGCGGCTCTCGCCGTTCAGGATGCCGACGACCCGGCCGACCACGTAATCGGGCATGTGGCTGTTCACGTCGTTCGCGAGCTCGACGAACCGGAATCGCTGGCCGAGCCGCCGCTCCACCCGCCACGCCAGGTACGACGGGTCGATAGGGAGGCAGTGACCGCCCACGCCGGGGCCGGGTGTGAACCGCATGTACCCGAACGGCTTGGTCGACGTGGCGTCGATCGCCGACCAGATGTCGACACCGAGCTCGCGAGCGAACATGGCGAGCTCGTTCACGAGCGCGATGTTCACGTGACGGAAGGTGTTCTCCAGGAGCTTGACGAGCTCCGCCTCACCCGTCGATCCGACGGCGACGGTCTCGTCGACCAGCTTCCCGTAGAAACGCTCGACGGCGCGGGTCGACGCGGCATCGATCCCCGACACGACCTTCGGCGTGTTGACGAAGTTGAACTTCGGGTTGCCGGGGTCGATCCGCTCCGGCGAATAGCCGACCATGAAGTCGTCGCCGGCGCGCAGCCCACTCCGTTCGAGCGCGGGTCGCAGGAGCTCCTCCGTCGTGCCCGGATAGGTCGTCGACTCGAGCACCACGAGCGCGCCGGGCCGGAGGTGCTCGGCGAGCGTCGCGGCCGCAGACTCGATGTAGGAGAGGTCGGGCGTCCCCTCACGCAGGGGTGTGGGCACGGTGATCACGGCCACGTCGAATCCGGCGAGGTCGGCCGGATCCTTCGTCGCCAGGTACCGGGACGACTCGATCGCGACCCGGAGCTCCTCGCTCGAGACGTCCTCTACGTACGAGCGAGCCGACTGAAGCGCGTTGACCCGTGCCTCGGACGTGTCGTAGCCGACGACCGACCAACCGACCTCGACCGCGCGCAGCGCGACCGGCAGCCCCACGTATCCCTGACCCACCACGACGACCCGCGCGGTGCCGTCGTCGAGCCGGGCGGTCAGGGCGGAGTCGCGCGCTTCCACCACGGCAGGATACCGCCGCCGCGGGGCCGTCCTTTCACGCGTGGTTGCCGCGGAACGGCTCCATCGTGGCGTGGCCGGGTGCTGCGACACCGTGGCCGCCGAGCACCTCCCGTACCGTCATCAGCAGGATCTTGCAGTCGAGGCGCAGCGAGCGGTGGTCCACGTACCACACGTCGAGCGCGAACTTCTCGTCCCACGTGAGCGCGTTCCGGCCGTTGACCTGCGTCCAACCCGTGAGGCCCGGGAGCACCTCGTGCCTGCGCATCTGGTGGGCGTCGTAGAGCGGGAGATACTCCATGAGGAGCGGTCGCGGCCCGACCAGGCTCATGTCCCCGGCGAGCACGTTCAGGAGCTCGGGCAGCTCGTCGAGGCTGGTGCGCCGGAGGAAGCGACCGAAGCTCGTGAGTCGGTCGGCGTCGGGCAGCAGCCGGCCGCTCGCGTCGCGACGATCGGTCATCGTGCGGAATTTCAAGAGCGTGAACGGCCGACCGTGCCGCCCCGGGCGGGTCTGGCGGAACCACACGGGCGAACCCAACCGGAGGCGAACACCGAGCGCGATCGTCAGTATCAGGGGCGAGAGCACGATCAGCGCCGACGCGGCACCGATCACGTCCACCGCGCGCTTCGCAGCAGCGCTAGGTGACACCGTGCACGCGTCCCCGCTCGTGGAGGAACCAGTCGACCGTCGCCGTCAGCGCGTCGCGCAGCGGTGTCGGCGCCACGTTGGGGAACAGCGCCTGCAGCCGCGTGGAGTCCGCCTGCGAGTGGCGGACGTCGCCCGGGCGCGGGTCGGCGTGCACACGCTCGAGGGGTCGGCCGACGACGTCCTCGAGGATTCCGACGAGTGTGAGCAGATCCGTGCGCGTGCCGAGCGCGAGGTTGACGGGGTCCGGGCACGTCACCCGCCGATCGAGCGCATCGCTGACCACGCCGGTAACGGTGTCGACGAAGGTGAAGTCGCGGGTTTGGCGACCATCGCCGTGGATGGTGAGCGGCGCGCCGCTGAGTGCCGCGTCGATGAACGCGGGGACGACGGCGGCGTAGGCGTGGCCCGCGGGCTGGAGCGGACCGAACACGTTGAAGAACCGGAATGCCAGCACGGGTAGACCGAACGACGACTGGTACGCCAGCGCGTACGCCTCGGTTGCGAGCTTGCTCGCGGCATACGGGCTCAATGGACGAGTGGCGAGCTCCTCCTGTTTGGGCAGGGTGGGGTTCGCCCCGTACACCGACGACGACGACGCGACGACGACGTGCGGGTTCCCGGCGCGCCGCGCCGCCTCGAGCACCTCCACGGTGCCGGACGCGTTGGCGACGTGCGACGCGACGGGGTCGGCGAGCGAGCGCGGCACGGACGGCAACGCGGCAAGGTGCACGATCGCGTCCGCGCCCTGCATCGCCTGGTCGAGCACGTCGCGTTCGAGGATCGATCCCTCGACGAGATCGGCGTCGGTGCCGTCGAGGTTCGCGGCAGCGCCGGTGCTGAGGTCGTCGATCGCGATCACCGAATGGCCGTCGCCCACGAGCCGCCGGCAGAGATTCGCGCCGATGAACCCGGCTCCACCGGTGACGACAGCTCTCATCCCGAGGAGGGTATCGGCTCTGTGCGATCGACCATTGAGGCATTGGTAGCGTCGCGACGAGTGGATCGCCTCTATCTCTCACCGCCCCACGTCGGCGCGCTCGAGCGGGAGCTGCTGCTCGACGCGTTCGACTCGAACTGGATTGCCCCGCTCGGGCCACACGTCGACGCCTTCGAGCAGGAGTTCGCCGCCTTCGTCGGCGCCGAGAACGCGGTCGCGCTCTCGAGCGGCACCGCGGCCCTGCACCTTGCCCTGACCGTCCTCGGGGTGCAGGCAGGCGACGAGGTCTTGATGCCCTCGCTCACCTTCGCCGCCACGGCGAACGCGGCCGCGTACCTCGGGGCAAGGCCCGTGTTCGTGGACAGTGAGCGCGTCACCTGGAACGTCGATCCGGCGCTCGTGGCCGAGGAGCTCTCGGAGCGTGGGCGGACCGGCCACCAGGTCGCGGCGGTGATCGGCGTCGACCTCTACGGCCAGTGCGCCGACTGGGAACCGCTGACCGAGACCTGCCGGGAATACGGCGTGCCGGTGATCGAGGATGCCGCAGAGGCGCTCGGCGCGACCTCTCGCGGGCAGGCCGCGGGGACGCTCGGCGAGATCGGCGCGTTCTCCTTCAACGGCAACAAGATCATGACGACGAGCGGCGGCGGGATGCTGGTCGCGCACGATGCCGGCGTTGTCGACCACGTCCGGTTCCTCTCCACGCAGGCACGCGACCCCGCGCCGCACTACGAGCACTCCGAGATCGGTTTCAACTACCGGATGAGCAACCTGCTCGCCGCGCTCGGCCGCGGCCAGCTCGTAGGACTCCCTGAACGGATCGAACGTCGTCGTGCGATCAACCACTTGTACCGCGACGCGTTCGCCGACGACGACGGCATCGAATTCCTACCCGACGCAGCGCTCGGCCGTCCGACGAACTGGCTCACGGTGATCACGATCGACGAGCCCGCGTTCGGCGCGTCACCGTCGTGCGTCCGCGAGGAGCTCGAGCACGAGAACATCGAGGCTCGACCTGCATGGAAGCCGATGCACTTGCAGCCGGTCTTCCGCAACGCGCCGATGCGCGGCGGCGCGGTGGCAGAAGAGATCTTCAGGACCGGGCTCTGCCTCCCGAGCGGCTCGGCGATGACCGATGGCGACGTCGAGCGGGTGGTCCGCGCCGTCCACGGTGCGCGCGGCCAGCGGCGCAGCGCTTGACGACGGACCTCACTACATGCCAACCGCGGAGGCCACGGGCTTCGCAGCGGACGCGACTCACCCATGCCATCACCGCCGACAACTCGAACGGGTCGTTGACGATACTATGCACCCCGAGGCGCTCACCATCGCCGACAGGCGCGGATCACCGAACGCCGACGACGAAAGTCGATCCCGACATACTGTCGAACCATAGGGGCCTCTTCCTCTCGCGAGGGCTGTGGTTGCGAAGCCCCCAGT
>CAZDJK010000101.1:0-11531 GCA_964505725.1 uncultured Bifidobacteriaceae bacterium
GTGTACGGGACGGAACGGGGCGACCAGCTGAGCGGCGAACACGGATAGATGCCGCGCTCGCGGCGTCGAGTGTTCGACGATGAGCGGACGGCCCGGCAGCCCGGTGTCGGTCCTGATCGTCTCCTCGGTAGGGAACACCGCACGGCCGAAGATCTGATCCCAGATCGTCAGCGCGAAGCCGAGGTTCACGTCCTGAGGACCGTCGAGTCGGTGGTGGATGCGGTGATAGTTCGGGCTGACGAAGAGCCGATCGAGGGGACCGAAACCCAACCGAGTGTTCGAGTGCGCAAAGGCGACCATCGCTGCGTAGACGACCAGGAGCATGATCGGCATCATGCCGTTCGCCAGGAGAACCACGACCGGAAACAGCGCGAGCAGGTACGACACATGAAGCAACGGATGCGTGCGAAAGACCGTCAGCACGCTCATGTCTTCCTGCGAATGGTGGAGCTCGTGGAAGCGCCAGAGCATGAGGACACGGTGATTCGCGAGATGCACGAACCAATTGCACGCATCCACCGCCACGACGATCAGGGCGATGGCGCCCCAACGCGGAACCACACCCATTCTGGGCAAGACGATCCACGGAAGTGACGCGCGAACGAGCTCCGTGAACGAGAGCGTGAGCGCGGTCACGATCGGCACCATGACGGTCGCGTTCAACACCGTGTAGAGCAGATCGTGGCGGTGCCCGCGCGCAACGAGCGGTCGCTGCTGCGCCGGCCATATCCGCTCCACCACGAGGATGACTCCGATGATCGCCAGGGTCACGGGGCCGGCCACGACTGCATGAAGACTCGTCGCCGAATCGGCAAACCTCGCACCGCCCCAACGAGTCGCCCACCCGACCCCGATCAGGATCACCGCGACCGCGGCGATCGAGCAGGCGGGAAGGTAGACGCGCGAGCACAGCGCCGACCGCAGCCGACGAGCTTCCCGGCCTCCACGCTCCATTGCTCCGGGAGCGCGAGGCCGGGCGGGTGCGATTACGACCGAGGACATGGCAGTGGCTCAGTCGCGGGGTTCGGCATCAGAACCCGGTCCCTCCGGTACCCGCGTTCGCGTTGTTCGAGCCGGAGTTCTTCGTGTTCGAGCCCGAGCTCGAGACCGTGGACCACTTGCCCCACTTGTCGGTCAGGTTCCCCTTCACCTGACCAGGCGCCTTGTCCTTGGCGAACCAGTAGAGCGCCTTTCCCGCGTAGCTGATCTGGAGGGCGCCGTTGGCAGCGGCCACGGTGCCCAGCTTCGACGCGTCCACACCGGTGCCAGCGGTCGCGGTCATGACACCTTGGGGCAACACCACCGCCGGCCAGACCTTCAAGCACTTCGCCGTACACGCCGTCTTGCTCGGCTTCAGGGCGTAGACGGTGTCGCCGCTGTCGCCGCTCACGAGAATCGTGCCGAGCTTCGAGTTCTTCGCGGTCGAGATGACGGTCGCGGTGGTCGGGCTCGTCGCCGCACCTGCGGTGGTCGGGGCCATGCCCAATGCGGAGAGCCCGCCAAGGGCCAACGCCACTGCCGCCATACGTCCGAGTGAGGATCGCCAACTCGACGCTCGCTGTACGCCGGTTCGTTGCATGTCTTGAGCCTCCTCGTCCACGCGGAGCTCGGGGGATGTCCACGGGAGTTCGGCGGATGTACGGACATCGCCGTCGGAGGGATTGCACGGAGGGTCCGGGGGAACCGTTCGACGCTCCCGCGAGTCTGGGGTGGAGTAGGGGGAATCCTGGTAGGTTCCATTTGTGGCGAATCCGCGCGACGTCGTTTCCGTCGAGCGCGAGGTCGCCGCTGCACCGCAGCAAGTCTTCGACGTGCTGGCCGATCCCAGCCGTCATCCCCAGATCGACGGGTCCGGCAGCGTGAAGGAACCGCATCCCGGGAGTCCGGCGCGGCTCTCGCTCGGGGCGACGTTCGGCATGTCGATGAAGCGAGGGTTCTCCTACTCGATGATCAACACCGTGACCGAGTTCGACGAGCCGCGTCGCATCGCGTGGTCGCCCAAACCGGCGGGCGGGCGCGGGGCACGCTTCGTCGGTCGAATTTGGCGTTACGAGCTCGAGCCGGTCGACGGAGGGACCCGTGTCCGCGAGACGTGGGACATCTCCAAGGAGGGCCTGCGTTTCGTCCTGCGCTACGTCGCCGCAGGTCGAACACGCCGCGAGATGCAGCAGTCGCTCGACCGCCTCGACGCGATCGTCACCGGGCAGAGCTGACCTCAGGACGGGTAGGTCATCGATCTCTGCATGACCGGACGCGCGATCGAACCGTCGTTAACATGCCATGCGCCTTTGGAGCGCGCATGGACCGCATGGTTCCGTCGGGGGAGAAGGGTTCTCGCATGATCGTCTCGGGAGATTCACGGCGCTGGCGTCGTGTGGTGGTGATGCTGATCGCGGCGAGCCTCGCGGTCGCGGGCGCGCTGGCCCTGCCGGTCGGGGCCGCCGGGGCTGCGGGAACGTCGCCGCCGAAGGGCAAGGCGACGGGCACCCCGATCAAGATCGGCTTGATCGCGAACGAAGGTGGTACCGCGATCAGCCTGCCCGAGGTCACGCAGGCCGCCGTCGCGGCTGCGAAGTATGCCAACGCCAACCTCAAGGGCATGGGGAACCACGTCATCTCCCTCGACATCTGCAAGGAGCAGGAGGACGACGCTTCGGCGCGGGCGTGCGCCAACCAGATGGTGGAGGACAAGGTCTCCGCCGTCGTGATCGGCATCACCGCGGCGGGTGCAGCCATGGCGCCGACGATTACGCAGGCGGGCATTCCGTACGTGTCGATCAACGGCACCGCCGCTGAGGAGTTCCTCGGGAGCCCCGTGTTCTTCTGGACTGCAGGCCTGCCCGGCCTGCTCGGCGGCGCCGCCACCGAGGCCAAGAGCGAGGGACTCAAGAAGGTCGTCGCGGTGGCGAGCGACACGGGCACCCTCGTGTCGGGCCTGAAGGCGATCGGCACCCCGTTCTTCCAGAGCGCGGGCATCGACTTCGACGTCGTGGGCATCCCGACCGGCACTGCCGACGCGTCGGCGCAGATCACCACCGCGCTCAGCGGCAACCCCGGGGCGATCTTCGTGGTGTCCGACGTCACCACCTGCATCGCTGCAATCAAGGGCATGAAGACGGTCGGTGCCAAGGCGGCGCTGTGGACGATCCCTACGTGCTCGGCCGACGCGGTCCAGAAGGCGGTTCCCGGCGCACTGAACAAGGCGACGATCTTCACGAATGCCGATCCCACCTCGAACGACCCCGAAGCCAGGCTCTACCGGAAGGTGATGAAGAAGTACGCGCCGAAGGTCGACCCGAACAGTGACGCCACCTACGGCTATCAGGGGATGATGAGCCTGGTGTACGCGAACGCGGCGTTGGGTGACGACACGTCGGCGGCGGGCGTGACCGCCACCATCAAGGCGGCCCAGAACGTCACCTTGCCGGCCGGCCATGGAGTGACGTTCACGTGCGGCGGCAGCGCGTATCCCGGCAACCCGATCTTCAAGAACTTCTGCGCCAACCAGGAGCTCGTGACGGTGCTGAAGGGCAATCCCGCGACACAGACGACCTACAAGTTGGTCGGCCCACCGACCTGAGAGGCGCGCGACCGGAACGGATCGCGGCGCTGGCTGAGGGTGTCGTGACCACGTTTGCGGCGGGAACGTCGCGCTCTGCATGAGCCAACACGTCCTCTTCCTGCTCCTCGGGCTCGGCAACGGTGCCGTGTTCGCGGCACTCGCGATCTCGCTCGTCGTCACGTACCGGAGCTCGGGGGTCGTGAACTTCGCGACCGGGGCGATCGCGCTCTACATCGCCTACACGTATGCCTTCCTGCGCAACGGCGAGCTCCTCGTGCCGATTCCCGGATTGCCGGTCACGGTCGACCTCGGAGCACCGCTGTCGTTCTGGCCCGCGTTCCTGGTCTCGCTCGTCGTCGCCGCGGTCTTCGGCCTGTTGCTCTACTTCGTGGTGTTCCGTCCGCTGCGGGCGGCGCCACCCGTGGCGAAGGCGGTGGCGTCGATCGGGGTCACCGTCGTCATGCAGGGCGTGCTCGCCCAGCGCGTCGGAACGCTGCCCGTCGTGGTCGACCAAATCCTCCCGACCGGTACGGTACGTATCTTCGGCGCGAACGTGCAGGTCGATCGGTTGTGGCTGGCTGGCGCCATCGTCGGGGTCACGATCGTGCTCGCGTGCGCGTACCGGTTCACGCGCTTCGGCCTGGTCACGCGGGCCGCGGCGGAGACGGAGAAGGGCGCGCTGGTGACGGGGCTGTCGCCCGACCGGATCGCGATGGCGAACTGGGCGATCGGTGCGGTGGTCGCCGGGATCAGCGGCATCCTGATCTCGCCCATCGTCCCGCTCCTCCCGATCTCGTACACGTTGTTCATCGTGCCTGCGCTGGCCGCCGCGCTCGCGGCCCGTTTCAGCAATCTCGGGATCGCGGCCTTCACCGGATTGCTGATCGGCGTACTCCAGTCGGAGCTCGTGTTCCTCCACGCGCAGCACCAGTGGCTGCCCGAGTCGGGGCTGGCCGAGCTCGTACCGCTCGTCCTGGTGCTCGTGTACCTCGTGTTGCGGGGCCGACCTCTGCCCTCGCGCGGCGAGCTGATCCAGCGAACCCTCGGGCGAGCGCCGCGCCCGCACGGGCTCCTCGTCCCCACGGTCGTGGGCGTGACCGCCGGCGTGGGCGCGTTGGTCGCGTTGCACGGCAGCTACCGCGCCGCGCTCATCTCGACCTTCATCTTCGGCGTGATCTCGCTGTCGCTCGTTGTCGTCACGGGCTTCGCGGGCCAGATATCGCTCGCGCAGCTGACCCTCGCGGGAGTGGGCGGCTTCATGCTGAGCCGGCTCACCACGCAATGGAACGTGCCGTTCCCGGTGGCGCCACTCCTCGCCGCGGCTGCGGCGATGGCCGTCGGAGTGGTGATCGGCCTGCCCGCGTTGCGGATCCGTGGCCTCAGCGTCGCCGTCGTCACGCTCGCCCTGGCAGTCGCGGTCGAAGCGATCTGGTTCGAGAACAGCGACATCAACGGCGGCGTCAGCGGCGCTCCGGTTTCCGGGCCGAAGCTCTTCGGGCTCGACCTTCGCGGGCAGGTCGGTACGCACTTCGCCAGGGTGGAGTTCGGGCTGTTGTGCTTGTTCGTGCTCACCGTCGTCGCGCTCGGGGTGGGTTGGTTGCGCACCAGCCGTCTGGGCGCCGCGATGTTGGCCGTACGCGCCAATGAACGATCTGCTGCCGCCGCCGGCGTCAACGTCGCGGTCACCAAGATCGTGGCGTTCGGTATCGCCGCGTTCATCGCGGGTCTCGGCGGAACCCTGCTCGCCTACGAGCAGACCAGCGCTGCGGCCACGACGTTCAGCGCGATCCTCGGGCTCGGGCTCTTCGCGACCGCGTACCTCGCCGGGATCACGTCGGTCTCGGGCGGTGTCCTCGCCGGGGTGCTCGCGGCCGGGGGCATCGTGTTCCTCTGGCTCGAGCGGGTGCTGTCGCTCGGCGAGTGGTACGGCGCGATCTCGGGCGTGGGCCTGGTGCTCACCGTGATCCTCAACCCGGAGGGCCTGGTCGGCCCCGTCCACGACCTCGCGACTCGGCGCCGGCAACGTCGGGCCGGGGCCCCGAGCCCCGAGGTGGCGCCGGTCGTGCCGGTCGCCCCCGCGACACGGCACACCCCGCCGGCCGATGCGGAGCCGGTGCTCGCGGCGCACGACATCAGCGTGCGCTACGGCACCGTCTTCGCGGTCGCCGGCGTGTCGATCGCAGTGCCACCGGGCACGATCGTCGGCCTGATCGGGCCCAACGGCGCGGGGAAGACGACGTTCATCGACGCGGTCACCGGGTTCGCACGAGCCAACGGGACGGTCGAACTCGACGGCGAACGGATCGACCAGCTGCGCGCCCACGAGCGGGTGCGGGCGGGACTCGGCCGTACCTTCCAGGGTATCGAGCTCTACGACGACCTCAGCGTGGCCGAGAACGTGCTCGTCGGGGAGACCGCGAGCCGCTCCCGACATCCGGGCGCGCTGACGTCGACCGACGTGGCCCCCGAGCTCGACGACGTGTACGAGCTCCTCGGATTGACCGCCGTGCGGGAGCGACCGGTAGGGGAGCTCTCGCAGGGATACCGACAGCTCGCGTCGATCGCCCGCGCTTTGGCGGGGCGTCCTCGCGTCGTGCTCCTCGACGAGCCCGCCGGCGGGCTCGACGCGACCGAGAGCGCGTGGTTGGGTGAGCGCGTGCGCACGGTACGGGACAGCGGCGTGAGCGTCCTGCTCGTCGACCACGACATGAGCCTCGTGCTCGGTGTCTGCGACGTGGTCCATGTGCTCGACTTCGGCGCGCTGATCGCGTCGGGGAGCCCGCACGAGATCCAGCGCAACCCGACGGTCACGTCGGCCTATCTGGGGAGCACACACGCGCGGGAGGCCGCCGGCGGATGACCAACGTTCTCGACTGTCGGGCCCTCGACGCGGGATACGCCGGGCGCGCCGTGGTACGCGGGTTCGACCTCACGCTCGACGCCGGCGAGATAGTGGCGCTGCTCGGGCCGAACGGCGCCGGCAAGACGACGGTGTTGGAAACACTCGCTGGGCTCGTCCCGCGCATCGGCGGCACCGTCGAAGTGCTCGGGCAAGGGGTGCGAATCGGCCGCGCCCACGCCTTGGCCCACCTGGGTCTGGTGCTGGTGCCGGACGACCGAGCCCTCTTCAAGACGCTGACCACCCGGGAGAACCTCGAGCTGGGCCGCCGTCGGGGCGGCCCGACGATCGACGACGTGCTCGGCTACTTCCCCGAGCTCGCGAAGCGACTGGACCTCGACGCCGGGATGTTGTCGGGCGGCGAGCAACAGATGTTGGCGCTCGGGCGGGCGCTGGTCCAGGCCCCGAAGATCCTGCTCGTCGACGAGCTCAGCATGGGGCTCGCGCCGCTCGTGGTGGAGCACCTCCTCCCGCTGGTGCGCCAGGTCGCCACCGAGACCGGCACCGCCGTCGTGCTGGTGGAACAGCACGTCAAGCTGGCGCTCGAGACCGCCGACCGCGCCATCGTGCTCGTCCACGGCGAGACGTCGCTTCGAGCAAGCGCCGCCGAATTGCTCGCCGACACGGGTCGGCTCGAACGCGCGTACCTCGGCGACTCGTCGCGGTAGGGACCCAGCAGGCGACTGGCGAACGCGCCGGGGTTGGTCCCACCGCCCACGTGTGCCGTCAGGGACCGGGGAAGGCGACCCGAAGTTCCTCGAGCACCTGCGGGTCGCCTTCGGTCTGGGGCGTGTGCGCGGTGTCGAGACGCCCGTAGACCAAGCGGACGAGGGCCTCGGCCGGGAGCTCGAGGTCGGCGCGCTCACCGCGGTCATGAGCGGTCATGCTCACGGCGCCGAGGTCGATGGTGAACCATCGGGTGGGGTCGGTCGTGTGCACGCTGACCGTGCCGCCGGTTCCGGTGGGCCTGCCGGTGTAGCGCGCGATCAGCCCGAGGTTGTCGACGACGAGTGCGGCCGCGTCGGCTTGCAGGCGGGCGTCGGGGTCGAGTGCCACCTCGATGTCCCAGGTGTGAAGTGCGTGCTCGTTCAGGCGCAGCCCGACAAAGCCGTCGAAATCGACCATGATCGGCCCCATCGCGAACCGGAACGCGGCCCGCTCTGCGTCGGTGAGCCCGTCCAGCCGTTCCAGCAACGCGCGGTCGGCCATCAGCGCGTCGTCGGCCTTCGCGCGCGATTGCTTGGCGTTCCACTCATCCCAGACGCTCGGCGCGAAGTCGTCGGGCGTCGAGCGGTCGGCGAGCGCGTCGGCGAGCCGGCGCTCCATGACCACCGCGCCCGAGCCAATGTGCGACAGGACATCGGCGATCGTCCACTCACGCGGGTACGCCGGTTCCTCGAGCCGGCGCACGTCGAGCGGCGCGACGGCGTCGCGGAGGTGGTGTACGGATGAGCGGAGCGCGTCGAGTTGGGATGCCATCTACTCGACCGCGTGCGCCTCGGTCAGAACCCGAACAGGGCTCGTGCGTGGCCTCCGAGGAGCGCGTCGACGCTCCTCTCGTCGACGGCGTGCTCCTCCAGCATGACGCGCGCTTCGTCGGGTGTGGCGGTGTCGTGTTGGGGGTAGCGGCTGCCCCGTGCCGCCTTGTCGCCGAGCACGTCGGGCATGCGCGCCACTGGCTTCTCCCAGCTGTCGAAGCCGACGACGAGCGGACTCGTGGAGCTTGCACGCGTTCTGCCACGAGACGCGCCGGGGCCGGGTCGACCCGGCCGGGCCGGGCTCGGATCCGGTCAGTGCCACGGGCCGACGGTCCTGAACGCGAGGACGCCGCCGTGGCCGGGCTCGGGAACCGCGTCGATCGGCTCGGCGAGCTCGGCGAGCGTGGGCGCCCCGATGCGATCCGCGATCCTGTGCAACTCGGCGCCGTCGAGTCCGAGTGCCTTGATGCCGTTGTCCTGGAGCATGGCGCGGGTCGCCCCGGCGGGGATGTCCGAGAACGTGTGCCGCAGGCTGAGGCGCGTCATGTTCTCCTCCTCGGCACGGTCGTCCTGGTACTGCCACGTGCCCTCGACGTGCGGATAGTCGCGCCCCCAGATCACGTTGGCCGTGTAGCCCTCGTGCACCGCCATCTCCGCCTCGAACGGCGCCATGAAGCTCGCGCCGATGTACACGCTCTGGCTGCAGTACTCGGACGGCATCCTCGGCAGCGTGTCCTTCAGCAAGAAGCGGTGGTTGAGGTACGACGAGTCGTACTCGCGCATCGTCGCCGACCACCACTCCCCGTTCTGTTCGGTCACCATGAAGACGAGCCCGGGGTGCCGCTCGAACACGCCCGAGAACACGAGGCGGTGGAGCGCCCGCCGGGCGAGCCACCCCCCGGCCTCGATCTCGACCATGGGGACCATGTGAGGACCGAGGGTGCCGAAGATCGACGCGAGGTCGAGTGCCCCGGCATGGGTGGCGAGGGCCATGCCCAACTCCTCGCAAGCCGACCAGAAGGGCTCCCACTCAGGGGCGTCATAGGGTGTGATCCCGGGGCGCGGTGCGGAGAAGTTCGCCACCCGCAGGCCGGCGTCGCGTGCCCAGCGCACGACCTCCACGCATTGGTCGATGTCCCACTGGGGCAGGTGCACGGCGCCCAGGAGCCGTTGCGGCGCTACCGAACAGGCGGTGGCGAGCCAGTGGTTGTAGATGTCGAGTCCCGCCCAGGCACGCTCGAGGTCCTGGGTGTGGTCGAAGGAGAAACCCACGCCGGCGACGAACGGTACGGGCTCGCCGTTCTGGCTGCCGTGGAAGATGATCTCCGACGCGATGCCATCGGCGTCCATCTCCTTCAGGCGCTGCGTGATGTCGTGATGCCCGGTGGTCAGGCGGTTGCGCGTGAACTGCTCCTTGCGTACCTGCGCTTCGGGCGAGTCTCCGAGCGCGGCCTCCTGGAACATGGGGCCGAACGCGCGGACGGACTTCACGTAGTCGTCGTACTCGTCCAGGAGGTCGGCGGGGCAGAACTCCCGCATGTCCTCGAGTCGGGGGCCGATGTGACTGTCGCCGGACACGACCGCCAACGGCTCGGCGGCGTCCACGTCGGTTCCCGATCTCGACTGCATCGAACTCGCCCCCGCCTTCCCGCGTCCCCGCCGTCAGTCGTGCCCGACCCCGACGTTATGGCACTGAGTGCCGCGCGTCTAATCTGTACCCCGAGCTCCCGGGGGAGCGATCCGCCCTCGGCGAAGCGTTGCACGTGGGTCCCGGAGGTTGTGTCGTACTTCGCGACGCCCAACGGCCGCTTGAATGCGACCATCGAGGAGTTCTGCCGGATCCTCGCGTCCGGCGCCAACATCGCCACGACTTCGGGTCGGGGCGCTGATCAATCCGGACGAGGAGGCGAGGATGAGGCTCGAAGGCAAGGTCGCGTTGGTGTCGGGCTCCACCCGGGGCATCGGGCGCTCGATCGCGCAGATGTTCGCCGCGGAGGGCGCCAAGGTCGCGGTGACCGGCCGAACGGTCGAACGAGGCGAGAAGGTGGTCGACCTCATCCGTGCGGAGGGAGGCGAGGCGGAGTTCTTCGCCCTCGACGTGATGCAGGAGGACAGCGTCGCGAGCGTGATCGCGCAGGTGGCCGGGCGGTTCGGGGCCCTGACCATCCTGGTGAACAACGCGGCGCCGACGGTGGAGGTGGGCTCGAACATCAAGCCCCTCGTCGACGTCACCACCGACGAGTGGAATCTGATCCTGCTGAGCGCGCTCACGGGCAGTGTGTTCTGGAGCTGCAAGTACGGGATCCCTCACCTGCGTGCCGCCGGTGGGGGTTCGATCATCAACATCTCGTCCGGGCAGTCGATCGTGGGCATGGCCGGCTTCGCGGCCTACGCCGCGGCCAAGGGCGCGATGAACAGCCTCACGCGCGGCATCGCCGTCGAGGAGGCTCCGAACAACATCCGCTGCAACACCATCCTTGTGGGCCGCGTCGTCGCGAAGGGCGACGCCGGGGTGGGCATCACGCCCGGGCACCTGACCCGTCTCGGCGTGCCGAACGACGTCGCGTACGCAGCGACGTTCCTCGCGTCCGAGGAGGCTGCGTTCGTGACTGGGTCGATGCTCACCGCCGACGGCGGCTTCACCATCAACGCCGGCCGGCTCACCGACTAGCTGACGAGGCGGACCCGGTCAGACGGGTTCGGGCGCTGCGACCGGGAACCGCTCGAGGTAGTGGGCAAACCGGGTGCGGATGCGCTCGGGGCTGAGCCCGTAGTCCTCGGCCCGGTAGCGCATCGGCGGAGTCGCGGCCCGGTCCGCAGCATTGCCTTCACGCCACGCGGAGATCGCCGCAACGACCTCGGGCGTGAGCTCCTCGCCCAACCAGGCGTAGAGGCTGCCGACGGATTCGATCGGATCGCCCATCAGGTCGTCGAAGCTCAGGTCGAAGAACCGCGCGTCGCCGGTGCGGTCGCGGAAGTCGACGAGGCGCCGGGTGGCCTCGGCCCACCGCTCGGTGAGCGATGACCCGAGGTAGTCGCGCCACTCGACGGGGTCGAGGACGTTCGGCGGTGCGAGCGCGTCCACCAGCGTGGCGACGGAAGGGATCACCTTCGCCGGATCGCGGTGGGTCATGACGAACTTCGCGTTCGGGTACACCTCCGTCAGCGCATCGAGCCCGAACATGTGGAGGGGCGTCTTCAGACGCCAGCGTGACGGCGGTCGTCGCCACTGGAGCATCTTGAGGACGCGCTCGTGATAGCGGTACGCGGGACCCATGTCGCACGACAGGACCCACGCTCCGAAGCTCGGTGTCGTGGCGAGCGTGTCGAGCGCCGGCGAGCGGAAGGACATCGCGAGCAGTTCCATACATTCCGCCGGCCCGGTGGCCGAGACGGGCAGCATCGCGTGCAAGGTGGGGATCTGCTGGTGCATCATGTCGACGCGTGCGGCCGCCGCTTCGACGCGCGGGTCGTCCCGCTCCGTGGCGAGATCCGGAGGCGGTGCGGGCGCCCAGGCCTCCCAGGCCCGCAGGTAGCGGACGTCGGGGTCCTGCGCGAGCAGGATGATGAGCACAGTCGAGGCGGTGCGAGG
>CAZDJK010000102.1:0-12320 GCA_964505725.1 uncultured Bifidobacteriaceae bacterium
GTCGGCCGGGACCGCAACCCGTCGAGGCGCTCTGCCACGTCGAACATGCACCGATCAAATCATGGGGGTGTGACGGTCATCCGAGAATGTGGGCCGGTCTTGGAGTCGGGTCTGTCTTGGGGTGTGACTGGCGTGTGGGTCTGTCGCGGGTTTGGTTGAAGGTGTGATCAGGCCTCGCGGCGCGGTTTTGGCCCGGTTCGACCTTGACGGCGGATGGGCTCCCGTAGGCTGGGACGTATGGCCAAGGTCAAGAAGCCAGGAGACAGCAACGTGCCGCGGGGAAGTTCCGGCGGGCCCCCTGGGAAGAAGCAACGATCCAGGGCCCGCAAGAGCAGTAAGGGCCGCAAATAGTCGCGACGGCGAAGAGCCAGAGCTGCCGACCGCTGTCAGCTCGCCGGCGCGTTCGCGCACGAGCTCGTCGAGGCGAGCCACCAGCCATTCGGCCGGCCGGCACCGCAACTCGTCGAGGTGCTCAGCAACGTCGAACATGCAGGAATCACACCACGAGACTGTGACCGTTCTCGCCGACGGCGATCGCACACGCGAGAAGAAATGCGCGTCGGCGAGCCGTCAGTCCTGCGCGCGCTCGACCACGTTCAGCGCGTAGGCGACCGCGTCGTCGAACTCCATCGCCTCGCCCTCCGAGCGCAGCTCGCGGAAGCGCGGCTCCCCGAGCAGTTCGACCAGCTGCCCGGTCGTCGCCCGCCGGAGCTGGGTGACGAAGTCGGTCGTGTCGGGCGCGCCACCCGACCCGCCCGACCCGCCCGACCGGCCCGTCGGCCTCCCGGAACCGGACGACCCGCCACCCGCGGCGTCCGACCGCACGCTCACCACGGCCACGAGCCGCCGGGCCGCGCCCTGGAGCACGGCCGCGGCGTCCGGCTCAGAGGCGACGACCGCGGCGGCGACGACGTTGAACATGCTGCTCAGCAGGGGACGGTTGCCGACCCAGTGCAGATGGCGGATCGCCGGCGCCGCCACCGCCAGGGTCAGGGGCCAGTCCTCGAGTCGGGCGCTGATGAGGACGCTCTGCGTGAGCTCTCCCCAGGCCTCGTATCCGAGACTGGTTCGGAGCTCGTTGCTCTCCCGCAGGAGCGCACGCGCCCGCCCGGGATCCAAGTCGGTGAGCGCGGCGGCGAGCGCGGCCAGGTTCTGCACGATGACCGTCGGCATCCGCAGCTCGCGCGCGATGGCCAGCCCCTCGGTCGCGAGGGGCAGTGCGGCGTCGGCCTCGCCCGTCATCGCGTGGAACATCGCGGCGCCGCCGAGCTGGATCGCGAGTGGCACGCGTCGGCCGGTGGCGCGGGAGATCTCCGCGGCGCGTTCCATGTAGACGCCGGCGTCATGCGTCGCGCCGGCCGTGTACGCGAGCATCGAGCGTGTCCCATGCGTGATCGACTCGACGACGCGATCGGGGTCACCCAGACGGTGCGCCGCTTCGAGCGCACGTTCCCGTAGTGCTTCCGCCCCGTCACGGTCGCCCCACGAGGCCGCTTGACTCGCGGCGACCGCGAGGCCGTAGGTGTAGGAAGGATGGTCCGATGCGCCGGTGAGCTCGAGCGCGGGTGCAGCCGGTATGCGCACCTCGTAGCCCACCTGCATCTGGGGACCGGGCATGCTGTGCACGATCCGAAACGCAAGGTCCACGTTGTCGGTGTCGATCGCGTGGTTCATCGCGCTGATCATGTTCTCCTGCTCGGCACCGAGCCGGCGCGCGGCGTCGAGCTGGTTCGGCCCGAGCATGTCGTCGGTCGTCCGACGCGCGAACTCGCAGTAGTACTCGGCGTGTCGCGCCTCGAGCTCGTCGACTTCCCCGTGCTCGTCGAGACGTTCCTCGCCGTACTGCCGGATGGTCTCGGTGAGCCGGTACCGGGTGTCGCCGACCTCGGTGTCGTCAGCGATCACGAGCGACCTGGCCACCAGGCTCGCGAGCAGCTCGAACACGGCGTCCGTCCCGATCACCCCGCCCGAGCACACCGCCTCGACGGCGTCGAGCGTGCAACCGCCGGAGAACACGGTCACGCGCGCCAACAGCAGCTGCTCCTCGGGCGTGCACAGCTCGTACGACCAGTCGATCGCGGCGCGCAGGGTCTGGTGCCGCTCGACCGCACCGCGCCGCCCGCCCGTCAGCACCCGGAACCTCTGGTCGAGGCGACTCAGCAACGTGCTCGGGCTCATCGCCGGCACCCGCGCCGCGGCGAGCTCGATCGCCAGGGGCATGCCGTCGAGTCGACGGCACACCTGCGCGACGGCCGGCGCGTTCTGCTCGGTGAGCTCGAAGTCGGACTTCGCCGCGGTCGCGCGCTCGACGAACAGCTGCACCGCATCGGACGCCGCCACCGCGTCGACGTCAGAAGCACCGCTCGGCGCACCGAGTGACGGCACGACCAGCATCCGCTCACCGTCGACGCCGAGCCCTTCCCGACTGGTCGCCAGCACGACGACGCCTCCACACGAGCGCTCGACCGCGTCGACGATCTCCGCGACGGCACCCAGCAGGTGCTCGCAGTTGTCGATGATGAGCAACAGCTGTTTCGTGCGCAGGAAGTCGATCAGCGACGCCTCGAGCGTCTGACCGGCGCGCGCCGTGATCCCGAAGACGCCCGCGAACGCGCCGACCACGCCGTCCGGATCGCGCACCGGCGCGAGCTCCACCAGCCACGCGCCCTCGCGGAACTGCGGCAGCATCTCGGCGGCAACCTGCAGGGCCAGACGGGTCTTGCCGATCCCGCCCACGCCGGTCAGCGTGACGACCCGCGCCTCCCCTAACGCCGCGGCGACGCGCTCGAGCTCCCGCGCGCGACCGATGAACGAGCTCACCTGTAGCGGCAGGTTCCCCGGGAACGCGTCGACCGAGCGCAACGGCGCAAACCGGTCGCGCAGCAATGGCGCGCGCACCTGGAACACGCGCTCCGCACGCGACAGGTCGCGCAGGCGGTGCTCGCCCAGGTCGACGAGCTCCACCCCGTCGTCGAGCGTGTCCCGCGCGAGGTCGGCGGTCGACTGCGAGCACACGATCTGGCCGCCGTGCGCGAGGTCCATCAGGCGGGCGGCGCGGTTCAAGGCCGACCCGTAGTAGTCGCCGTCTCGCAGCTCCGCCACGCCCGAGTGGATGCCGATCCGCACCCGCAGCGGCTCGCTCACCGCCCAGTGCTCCGCTTCCAGCGTGCGCTGGGCGTCGATCGCGAACCGGATCGCGCCGTCCGCGGTGGCGAACGCCGCGTGGATCCCGTCACCGCGCCCCTTCACGACCACGCCGCCGTGCGCGGCGACCGCGTCGCGCAGGATCTCGTCGTGGCGCGCCAGCGCGCCTCGCATCGCCTCGGGCTCCTGGTCCCACAGGCGCGTCGAGACCTCGAGATCGGTGAACACGAACGTCACCGTGCCCGACGGCAGCTCGGCCATGCGTCCCCCCTCCGGACGTACGGCTGAGAGTAAATCAGGTCGCGGGGCTCGTCGACGCAGGCGTGGGCACCGGGGCCGGGAGCGCCACCACGAAGCGGGTGCCCGTATCGACCGGCTCGACGCGCGCGGAGCCGCCCATGGCGACCGCGAGCTCGTGCACGATGGCGAGGCCGATGCCGGTGCCGACGGCGCGCCCCGGTACCGCACGCGACGTGTACAGCCGTTCGAACACGTGCGGCAGGTCGGCGGGGCTGATGCCGGGTCCGTCGTCGTCGACGGTGATCTGCGCGTAGCCGTCGGCGCGCCACAGCGCGACCACCACCGACGTCGACGCGAACTTCAGCGCGTTCTCCACCAGGTTGGCGACGATCTGCCCCAACCGCTCCGGGTCCGCCACCAGCGCCAGGCCGCCGTCGGCACCTTCCGACGAGGACGACGGAGAGGAGAACGTCAACGACAACCCGAGGTCGGCCGCCTGCGGCTCGAATGCCGCGACCGTCTCGCCCACCACCTCCCGCGCCTCCACGTCGACCGGCCGCAGCGAGAACTGGTGGGCGTCGAGCCGCGCCAGGTCGAGGAGGTCCGCCACCAGCCGTTGCAGCCGCCGCGCCTCGGACGAGATCACCTCGGCCGCCCGCACGTGCCCCTCGTCGCCCTCGACCGTCCCGTCGGCGATCGCCTGTGCGTAGCCGCGGATCGACGTCAACGGCGTGCGCAGGTCGTGCGACACGCTCAACAGGAAGGCGCGCTCGTGTCCCTGCGCCTCCTGCAGGTCCTCGCCCATCGTGTTGATCGCGGTCGCCAGCTCGCCGAGCTCGTCGTGCGGCACCTCCGTCACGTCGACGCGTGCCGACAGGTCACCCGCGGCGATCTGCCCCGCCACCACCTCCATCGCCGCGATCGGCCGCGTCATCCGCCGCGCCAGGTACGCGGCCACCAACGCCGCCACCATGATCGCCACGATCGCGGCCAGCAGCACCACGCCGCTCGCCTGGCCGAACGGCCGCGTCTCCACGTCCTTCGCCAGCACCACGACCGGCGTCAGCCCCTGGATCGGCGTGATCGGCACCGCGACGAATTCGGTGTTGCCGTCGCGGCCAGTCTGGGTCTTGCCCGCGAGCAAGGCGTCGGTGTCGAGATCGGACGCCGACACACCCGGCGGCAGCTTCACGAGCGGGCTCTCGGCGCCGAACGCCCGCCCGAGGATCTCCTGCTGGTTGCCGTTGGCGTCCAGCCCGATCACCGCGCCGTTCGACACCGTGAGCGTCGCCTGGACGAGGTCGCGGATACGCGGCGCGGCGCGTGTGCCCGCCAGCCGCTGACGGATCTGCGCGCCGGTGAGCTTCCCCGCGCTCTGGAGCACCGAGTCGAGCGACGACGCCACCTCCGGCCCCGCCTTCTCCAGATCCGAGCGCACCGAGTTCGCCGACGTGCGCCGCGCCAGGCTCGCGGTCACGCCCGCAGTGAGCGCCAGGACGCCCAGCGCGATCGCGAGCATCGCGACCATGAGCCGCGTGCGCAGCCGGTGTTGCGGTCTGGGCATCGGAGGCGTGCAGCTCAGGCCGGCGCGACCGACCGCGGCGACTCGAGGCGGTAGCCGACGCCGCGCACGGTCGTGATGTCGACCGCGTCACCCAGCTTCTTGCGCACTTGCGCGATGTGCACGTCGACGGTGCGGGCATCGCCGAACCAGTCGTAGCCCCAGACGCCGTCGAGGATCTGCTGGCGGGACATCGCGAGCCCCGGCCGTTCGGCGAGGAAGCGGAGCAGGTCGAACTCCTTCGTCGTCATCTCGACCGGCGCGTCGTCGATCCGCACCTCGCGCCGCCCGGTGTCGATGGTCACCGTGCCCGCGACGACGACCTCAGGTGCGGGACCGCCGTCGACCCGGCGCAGCACCGCCTTCACCCGCGCCGCGAGCTCGGCGGGGGAGAACGGCTTGGTGAGGTAGTCGTCGCCGCCGAGCTCCAACCCCAGCACCCGGTCGACCTCGCCGTCGCGCGCGGTGAGGAAGATCACGGGGATCTGCGACGTCTGGCGGATGCGCTTGCACACCTCGAGCCCGTCGAGGTCGGGGAGGCCCACGTCGAGCACCACCAGCCGGGGGCGGTGCTCGCGCACCGCGTCGAGGCCGGCCTGGCCCGTCGGGCACTTCAGCACCCGGAAGCCCTCCCGGCTGAGATAGAGGTCGACGAGGTCGGCGATGTTGGGCTCGTCGTCGACGATGACGATGGTGCCGCGTTCCACCGCTCCATGGTCGCGCGCCACCCCACCGCGGAGCGTGAGGGCAATGTGAGAGAAGTGTCATGGCGGTGCCGTCGTACACTGCGCGCCGTGGCCGTGCTCGACGAGATCCTCGCCACCAAGCGCGACGAGGTCACGATGCTGCACCGTCCCGAGGTGCGGGACCTGCTCCACGCCCGGGCCCTCGCCGCGCCCCCGCCCCGCGACTTCGCCGCCGCGCTCCGGCGTCCCGACGGCCGGGTGGCGGTGATCGGCGAGATCAAGCGCCGGTCCCCGTCGAAGGGCGACCTCGCCCCTGACCTAGACCCCGGCACCACCGCCAAGGCCTACGAGGCGGGCGGCGTGAGCGCGCTGTCGATCCTCACCGACGGCCCGTTCTTCGGCGGCACCCTCGCCGACCTCCAGGCGGCGCGGGAGGCCACCGAAGCGTCGCGGATCCCCGTCCTCCGCAAGGACTTCGCCATCGACGAGATCCAGGTGTACGAGACGCGCGCGATCGGCGCCGACGCGCTGCTCCTCGTCGTCGCCGCGCTGCCCCACGACGCGCACCTCGCCGACCTCCACGCGCTCGCGGTCGAGCTCGGCCTCGGTGTGCTCGTCGAGACGCACGACGCGTTCGAGATCGACCGCGCGCTCGACATCGGCGCGCATGTCATCGGCGTGAACGCGCGCGACCTCGGCACCTTCACCGAGCACCTCGACATCTCGGAGGCCCTCGCGAGCCGGCTGCCGCCCGAGGTGATCGGCGTCGCCGAGAGCGCGATCCGCAGCGTCGACGACGCGTGGACGATGGCCGCCGCCGGCTACGACGCCGTCCTCGTCGGCGAGATGCTCGTGAAGGCCGACGACCCCACCGCGACCGTGCGCGAGCTCGCCGGGGTCCGGCGCGGGTCGCGCTGAGACCGCACCACCCACAAGGAGGGGAAGCCGATGCGCTACGACCTGGGGGCCGACCGGATCCCGTCGGCGTGGTTCAACGTGATGCCGGTGATGCCCGAGCCGCCGCAGCCGCCGCTGCACCCGGGCACGCAGCAGCCGGTCGGGCCCGACGACCTCGCGCCGCTGTTCCCGATGGGCCTCATCGCGCAGGAGGTGACCGCGGCACCGTGGGTCGACATCCCCGGCGAGGTGCTCGACATCCTCCGCCTGTGGCGGCCGACGCCGCTCGTGCGCGCCGAGCGGCTCGAGCGCGCGCTCGGCACGCCGGCGCGCATCTACTTCAAGGACGAGTCGGTGTCGCCCGCGGGCTCGCACAAGCCGAACACCGCGGTGCCGCAGGCGTTCTACAACGCGGCCGAGGGCGTGCAGCGCATCGCCACCGAGACCGGCGCCGGGCAGTGGGGGAGCGCGCTCGCGTTCGCCTGCGCGCAGTTCGACCTCGAGTGCAAGGTGTACATGGTGCGGGCGTCGTACGGGCAGAAGCCGTACCGCCGCGTGCTCATGGAGACGTGGGGTGCCGACGTGGTGCCGTCACCGGTCGACGACGAGAACCACCCCGGCTCGCTCGGCCTCGCCATCAGCGACGCGGTGCGCGACGCCGCGAGCCGCGACGACACGCACTACTCGCTCGGCTCGGTGCTCAACCACGTGCTGCTGCACCAGACCGTGATCGGCCTCGAGGCCAAAGAGCAGCTCGCGCTGGCGGGCG
Organism: uncultured Bifidobacteriaceae bacterium; assembly: GCA_964505725.1. Classification (GTDB taxonomy): domain Bacteria; phylum Actinomycetota; class Acidimicrobiia; order IMCC26256; family DASPTH01; genus CAVRJC01. The sequence goes on from CAZDJK010000102.1 coordinate 7,298, forward strand.
AGGCGCGGCCCGACGTGGTGATCGGCTGCTGCGGCGGCGGCTCCAACCTCGCCGGCATCGCGCTGCCGTTCGTGCCCGACGCCGACGTGCGCCTGGTGGCGGTGGAGCCGTCGTCGTGCCCCACGCTCACCGAAGGCAAGTTCGACTACGACTTCGGCGACACCGCAGGCATGACCCCGCTGCTCGCGATGTACACGCTCGGTCACGAGTTCGTGCCGCCCGCGATCCACGCGGGCGGGCTGCGCTACCACGGCGACGCGCCGATCATCTCGGCGCTGGTGAAGTGCGGCCGCATGGAGGCGCTCGCCTACCCGCAGGGGAAGACGTTCGAGGCCGCGGTGCAGTTCGCACGCGTCGAGGGCAAGATCCCGGCGCCGGAAACGGGCCACGCGGTGCGCGCCGCGATCGACGAGGCGCTGGCGGCGAAGGAGATGGGGGAGGAGCGGGTGATCCTGTTCAACTTCTCCGGCCACGGCTTCCTCGACCTCTCCGCGTACGACGACTACCTGCACGGCCGTCTCATCGAGGTGTAGCCGCTCCGCTCCGCTCGGCGGCGCGGCGAGGCGACCAGACCCGTACCAGGGTCATCATCAGAACGACCGCCGCGGTGACGAGACACGCCCACTGGAAGACGACGTTGTGGCGGTCGGTGCCTGCGGTCAGGCCGTGCACGGTCGCGATGGCGTAGATCACATAGCTCGACAGGTGGATGGCGTGCCATCGGCGACGTGGGATCCGCCGCATCATGAGCGAGCTGATCTCGACCGCGAGCAGGAGGTACATCGCGAGCACGCCGAGCGCGACCGCGGCGGGCTTGTAGCTCGAGACGAACGGCACGAGCACGTCGGCCGGCCCGAACCCCACGAACTGGTCGGCCAGGAGCCCGACGATGTGGACGCCGAGGAACGCGACTGCGAGCGCGCCGAGGAAGCGGTGCACGTCGAGCATCCACGCGGGCGGGGGACGGCGGAAGAGGCGGGTCGAGAGCAGGAGTCCGCCGATCACCGCCAGCGCCGCGAGCGCCCATGCGACGATCCCGCCGGCGCGGGCGACGTCCCACCACACCTGGGACTGCATCGCACGAGCTCCCTTCGGTTCAGCTCCCGCGGGTGACTGTATGTGCGGCGGGAGCGGTTGTGGCCTTTGTGTTCGACTGCGCGACCGCCGGCGTCGCGGACGACGTCGCGGTCGACGCCGCGGACGACGTCGCGGCGGGCACCGCGGCTGCCGAGCTGACCGCAGCAGTCGGGTTGAGGTTTGCCTGGTTCGCGACCGCGACGGTCCCGGCGACGGTGAAGAACGACGCGATGCTGAGGCCGCCGAGCAGCCAACGCGTGGCGGCGGCCGGGTGGCGACGACGCGCGGGCCGCTGCGGCGCAGGTGCCGGTGTGGCCGTCGAGGCCGCCGAACCCCCCGAGCGTGCCCTCTGCGGGCCGTCGCCCGCGCGGTTCGTCGCCCGCGCGGAGGCGGCGCGCCGCTCCTGGAGCTTGCGGATCCGTTCGGCGCGTGCGGCGTCGGTGGCGTCAGTGGTGTCGGTGGTGTCAGTGGTGTCAGTCATCGTGTGCTCCTGTCGTTCGAGTCGCGCGGTCCGCGGTCGCCACCACGGTCTCCGCCTCGGAACCGTCGTCGGTGCCGTGCACCCCGACCCCGCGCGAGCCGTCGTCGCTCCGGGCGACCGGGGCGGTGGCCGGAGAGGTGGCCGGAGAGGTGGCCGGGTTGGTCGCGGTCGTGGCGGCGGCGATCGCAGGAGCCGGCGTCGACTGCGCGAACCCGAGCGAGCCGAGGTGGGCGCCGACCCCGACGAAGGCCGAGAGGAGGCTGATCGAGATGGCCGCGGCCGCCGCTACCGCCGTTCGTCGCTCCATGATCGCTCCCTTCCGGACCGGTGGCCCGCCACGACGCGAGCCCTCGTTCACACCAGACAACGGCCTGGCGGTGAAGCCGCGGGGACGGCGCAGGTGAAGGTCGCGTGAAGGTGCGCCGGTGGTCGGGCCGCTTCGCCCGGTTCGAGCCCTGAGGCCCGTACGCTTCCCGCGTGGCGCAGCGGGTGCTGGTCGTCGACGACGAGGCCCGAATCCGCGCGCTCGTGCGGGCCTACCTCGAGAACGACGGCTTCGAGGTTGCCGAGGCCGGTGACGCCGAGAGCGCACTGCAGGCGGAGCGCGACTGGCACCCGGATCTGGTGGTGCTCGACGTCATGCTCCCGGGCACCGACGGCATCGAAGCGCTCCGGCAGCTCCGGACCCGCACCGACCTCCCCGTCATCCTGCTCACCGCGCGCTCGGAGGAGGTCGACAAGCTGATCGGCCTGTCGGTCGGCGCCGACGACTACCTCACCAAGCCGTTCAGCCCGCGCGAGCTCGTCGCGCGCGTCAAGACGGTGCTGCGCCGGGGGAGCGTTCGTGCGGTAGAGCCCGACGACCGTTTGACGTTCGAGGGCCTCGTGATCGACGCCGACCGGCGAGAGGTGCAGCGACGCGGGGAGCCGGTCGAGCTGAGCGCGCTCGAGTTCGACCTGCTAGCCGCGCTCGCGCGTTCACCAGGCCGGGTGCTCACCCGGCGACAGCTGCTCCAGAAGGTCTGGGGGTACGACTTCTTCGGCGACGAGCGTGTCGTCGACGTCCACATCCGGAGCATTCGCCAGGCGCTCGGCGACAGCGCCGATGCACCCGAGCTCATCGGCACCGTGCGCGGGGTCGGCTACAAGTTCCTCGGGGTGCCGCGGTGAGGCGGTTCTGGCGTCGCCTCGACGTCCGCCTCTTCGCGTCGTACGCACTGGTCGCGCTGGTCGTGATCGGGGCGCTGTGGGCGACCGTGAGCATCGTCGCACCCGCGCGCTTCGACGACGAGTACCGCAACGCCACCCGCAACGCGAGCGGGCAGATCGCGCGCATCGAGAGCGAGCGCGAGGGAGCGACGCATTCCCTGTTCGTCGACGCGCTGCGCTCGTCGCTGGCGATCGCGCTCGGCGTGAGCATCGCCGCCGCCGGGGTCGTGTCGGTGCTGGTTGCCCGCAAGATCCTCGGCAGCGTCCGGCAGGTGCGCGACGCCACCCACCGGATCGCGGCCGGGCGCTACGACGAGCCGGTCGTGGAGCCGGCCGAGCTGGAGCTGGCGGAGCTCGCGCGCGACGTCAACCGGCTGGGAGCAGCGCTCCAGGCCACCGAGCGCCGCCGCGCCCGATTGATCGCGGAGGTCGCGCACGAGATGCGCACACCGCTCACCACGATCGAGGGCTACGTCGAAGGAATGCTCGACCAGGTCTTCGAGCCGAACGAGGAGGTGTTGACCTCGGTGGCCGAAGAGGCCGCTCGCCTCCAGCGGTTGGCCTCGGACCTTTCCGAGCTGTCCCGCGCCGAGGAAGGCGCGCTGACGTTGAACCTCCAACGGGTCGATCTCGGCGCGCTCGCGGCGGCGTGCGCGGAGCGGCTCCGACCGCAGTACGACGACAAGCACGTCGACTTCGAGGTGCGGAGCGGTCCGACCGCTCCCGTCGACGCCGATCCGGACCGCGTCACGCAGGTGCTCACCAATCTGCTCGGCAACGCGCTCACGTACACACGCGCCGGCGGGCGCGTGGTCGTGACCTCGGGGCGGGACGACCGCTGGGCGGTCGTGGCGATCGCCGACAGTGGGGTCGGGCTCGCACCCGAGGATCTCGAGCTCGTCTTCGACCGCTTCTACCGGGTCGCCGGATCGGTGCGGGCCGCGGACGGCAGCGGGATCGGGTTGACGATCGCGCGCGGGATCGCCCGCGCGCACGGAGGGGACGTTCGCGCCGCCTCCGAAGGGCCGGGGCGGGGATCGACCTTCACCCTCAACCTGCCGCTCGCCGAGGGCGACGACGAACGATGAGCACCGAGGAGCGCGTCGTCGAGGTGATGGGCACGACCGCGCACGTGATCGTGACCGGCGACGCCGACGCGGCCGACGCGGCCGACGCCGCCGTCGCCCGGCTGCACGAGCTCGAGGCGCGGTGGAGCCGATTCCGGCCCGACAGCGAGCTGAGCCGCCTCAACCGCATGCCCGGGGTTCCGGTGATCGTGTCGGCGGAGACGTACTCGCTGATCGAGCACGCGCTCGCCGCGGTCGCCATCACCGACGGGCGCTTCGACCCCACGCTGCTCCCCGAGCTCCGCGACGCCGGCTACGACCGCAGCTTCGAGCTCATCGCCCGCGCCGACGAGGACGACGCACCGACAACACCGACGGAACCCAGCGAACCGGGCGCGCCGATAACCCGCGCCCATCCGGCGCCGGCCGACGTCGTCCACCTCGACCCGATCGTGCGGAGCGTGACGCTCGAGCCGGGCACCGAGCTCGACCCCGGCGGCATCGGCAAGGGCCTCGCCGCCGACCTCGTCGTCGACGAGCTGCTCGCGCGGGGCGTCGCCGGCGCGCTGGTGAACGTCGGCGGCGACCTCTACGCCGCCGGCGACGCACCCGAGCACGAGGGATGGGTGGTGGCGGTGGCGGATCCGTACCACCCGAGCACGGTCGTCGCGACCCTCGCGCTCGCCAGCGGCGCGGTCGCCTCGACCTGGCGCACCAAGCGCGCCTGGATCGGAGGGGGTGGCGAACCCCGGCACCACCTCATCGACCCGCGCACCGGCATTTCGGCCAGCACCGGCCTGGCCGGGGTCACCGTCGTCGGCGGCCGCGGGTGGCACGCCGAGGTGCTGGCGAAGGCGGCGTTCCTCGCCGGCCCCGATCTGGCCGAGGACGTCCTCACCCGCAACGACGCCGCGGGGATCCTGTTCCTCGACGACGGGTCAGCGCGCGACGTGGCTGACGTCGCGCGCTACCGCGCCTGACGCCTCGCGCGACCGGCGCTCGCCGCCGGCCCCGGGACGCGCCGGCAGCGCGACCGTCACCGCGAGGCCGCCCTCGGGGAGCGGCTCCGCGTCGACGGTGCCGTGGTGGGCGTCGGCGACGGCGGCGACGATCGAGAGCCCGAGCCCGAAGCCGGGCGCCCGCCGTGCGCGCGCGTCTTCGCTGCGTCGGAACCGGTCGAACAGCGCGG
>CAZDJK010000103.1:0-19523 GCA_964505725.1 uncultured Bifidobacteriaceae bacterium
ACCGCTGGTTAGCGGATCGTTAGCGGATTCGCCGTTTCGGGCTTGGATGGGTGTGCCCGCGACAACGATTACACCGCTCTGATAAGGGGTTTCTCGGGTCGGGCTGCCGGGACTTGAACCCGGGACCTTTGGTCCCCCAGACCAACGCGCTAACCAAGCTGCGCCACAGCCCGTCGCGGCTGACGCCGCGGCAGGCAGTGTAGACGGGGCGCTGTGCGGGCCTTCCCCTGGTTGATGCGTCACTCCCGCGCCGGAGGCGACCGGCGATCGTCATGGGTCACGGTGCCCGTGGGGCTCTCCACCTCCACCCTGCCGTCGGGACCGCGCCGGATCCGCCACCCGCCCTCGTGACAGAGCACGTGGTGCCGGCGGCACAGCAGGACGCAGTTGGCCAGATCTGTCGACCCGCCCATCGACCACGGCACGCAGTGGTGCACGTCACACCACTGAGCCGGGCGGCGGCACTCCGGGAAGACGCACCCGCCATCGCGCACGACGAGGGCACGTCGGAGCGCCCGAGGGACGACCCGGGACCGACGGCCCACGTCGAGGACCTCCGAGGGCCCGCGCATGACGATGCGCCCGACCGCGGCGTCACACGCGATGCGCAGCGCGGTCTCACCCGGGATCGGGCCGATGCCCGGGAGCTCGGCGCGAGTGGATGCGGGATCCGCGTCGCCGGTGAGCGTGCCGATGTCGACGAGCGCGTCCAGACCGGTCGAGGGGCGGCGAGACGGCCCTTCGCTCGTGCCCGTCTGGTCGAGGGCGAGCGCCTCGGACGCGAGATCGACGAGGGCGTCGGCGCGCCGTTGCGCCAGCGAACGCGGAGGCTCCGGACCGTCGGCTGCGTCGGGCGTGGTGCGCGCGTCGAGTGCCTCGAGGAAGACCTTGCCGCCCTCGGCATCGAGCTCGAAATCGCCGCGCACCGTGCCGTAGAGCGTGGTCGACGCGTGCAGGTAGCGGCGTTCGTGCGCACGGGAGGGCCCCTGCGCGTCGTCGAGGTCGTCGACGACGGTCCGCCAGCGACGCGCGAGCCTCGTGAATTCCGCGGGGCGGAACCGCGCGGCCGATTCGAGCAGGAATTCCTCGCCCTCGACGTAGGCCTGTTCGCGTCGCTGCGCCAGCGCCTCCAGGATCTCGACCTGCGCGTAGGGGACCCGACGGCACGCCAACGCGCGACCGGTTGCCTCGTGATCCCGCGCGAAGCGCGCGGTCCGGACCAGGCGCGCCGCGGCACTCTCACCGAGCGGCGTGTGGCCGGCGAGCCAGGACACCGCGCTGAGCGCGCCGTCGGCTACCCAGGCGGCATCGCGGTCCCAGTCGCCGACGGCGCGGGCGACCTCGGCCTGCAGCCGATCGCACAGCTCGACCAGCTCGACCACGCGGGCCGCACGCGCCGGGCCCGCCCACCGGGAGCGGTCCTCGCCTCCGAGCTCGTCCACGCGCTCACGCATCGCGGCCACGGGGTCGGCGACGGCGGGCGAGGGCTCGTACACGCCTCGAACTCTACGAACGGGGTATGACACTCATGCCGGGGCAGACCTGGACGAATTCCCCGACGAGCGGGGATGACCCCACCGGTCAGAGCTGGTGGACGACCCACTCGATGCCCTGGAACGCGCGGTAGCCGAGGTACAGGGCCAGCGCCGCCGCGAGGAGCTTCAGGTGCCAGGGCAGGGGCCCCAGGTCCTCCTCGGGCTCCTCCCCGGGCTCTCCCGCCGACCCGCTCGCCGCGGCGCCGTCCGTGGCCACGCCGCCTACCGAGGCGCCCGGCACCCCCGCCGGAGGAGCGGACGAGGTGGCTGGCACGGGAGCGTGCGCGCCACCCGGCTCGACTGGCCGCCCGCACGCAGGGCACGTGCCGTCGGTGACGACGGTCGACGGCGACAGGTAGCGGTCACACGCGGCGCACCACGGCACCGCGCCATTGCACCAGACGCCGGTCGGCCGCGACTACTTGATGAGGCGCACCGGGTCGCCGAGGATGAACGCCTCCCACGTGGTCGTGTCGCTCACGCTCGCGCCGGGCCCGTACGTGTAGTCGAGCTTGGCCCAGCAGCCGAGGGCGGTCGAGGTGTCGCACGTGTAGTCGTTCGGGATCGGGATCTCGAACGTGATCCACTGCGAGTCGTAGGCGGAGTGGTTGATGGCGATCTTGCACCCCGAGCCCGTGGCGGTCAGCGTCCCCCACGGTGGACCGGTCGAGTTCCCGGGTGGCGGGGTGTACACGCACCCCGCGAACGCGCCTCCCGGACTGTTCGAGTCGGCCGGCGGCACGACCGAGATGTAGGGCGTCACGCCAGCGGGCGGCGTCGAGTCCCCGACATCGAAGAACTCGAGCACGAGGGTGTGCCCGGCGTCGCCCGGCGGCACGCGCGTCAGGTAGAACTGGGTGTCGGCCCCGGTGGCGTTGGCGTACACGCCCATGCGCTGGTTGCCGTACACCTTGAGGCCGTTGCCGGTGGAGTAGTCGGTGCCCACGCCGGTGCGCACCGACCAGCGGTTCGCACCTCCGCCGTTCGGTGCGGCGGTGCCGTTGATCTTGGTCACGGTCTCGACCTCGAGGAAGTAGGTCCCGGCGTCGGGGTTGTTCACGTTGCAGATGGTGACCCACTGCCGGAAGAACGACGCGAACGGCATCCCCGGATTCGTTCCCGGGTAGTTGGTGGACTGCTGCAGCAGGTTGTAGAGGTGGTTGGCGTCGATGGTTCCGTTCGGCTGGTCGTTGCTCGCCTCGGGGTAGATCCCCGGGAACTCGGCCTGGCACAGCACGGGGTTGTCGGTCGCATCCCACGGTGTCGCGTCCGGTCCCCGGAGCTTCCACACCGTCCACGGGTTCGCGGTGTTGCTGCCGTCGCTGTAGTACATGTCGCCGGTGCAGAACGCGCTGGTCCCCGACGGCGCGTACCGGGTGGAGGGTGGAATTGTCGGGCTCAGTGTGTTGTAGTTCGGGATCTGGGCGGCCGTGAGCGTCGCTGCCTTGGTGAGGCTGTTGTTGGCGTTGCCGTCGCTGCTGCCGCAGTTGTCGCCGACGTGCACGAAGCCGGGATCGAACACCTGCACGTTGAGCGACGGCTTCCCCGCGGGCACGTCGATACCGTAGAAGTAACCCTTCGTGTCGTAGTCCTTGTTCACGCTGCCGCCGCAGTTGTCCGCGTTGCAATTGCTCGAGGCCGAGCTGGGTCCGGCGGACTGGATGGCGTCGCCCTTGGACTTCTGCGAGGACGGCCCGAACACGTTGCCCCAGAACTGGGGTTGCGTGAGGTTCGACTCGGGGTTGTTGCCGTAGCTGTTCTGCGGGCTCCCGAGGTTCTGGGGAAGCTGGTACTCCGCTACCGCGCTGCGCACGATCGTCTCGCTGTTGTAGCCGACGATCTGCGCGAACGGATTGTGCGTGGTCACGCTCACCGTGACCTTGAGCTGATTCGGCAGCGATCCGACCACCGTCTGCACGGTCACACCGTTGCTGTTGTTCGTCATACCGTTCTTCGTCGCGGTCGCCTGGGCAGTGTTGTAGGCGCCGGTCACGTTGTCGGGCAGGAACACGGCGCCGGCGAGCGCAGCGGCGTCGGCCGTCTTCTGCGCCTTGGTGGCGATCCCGTTCCAGCGGTTGTACTCGAGCGCGAGCGCGGCGAACGCGGTGACCGCGACGAAAGTCAGCGCGAACCACACCATGTAGAAGCCGCGCTCGGCGGGTGCACCGGCACGGGCGCGTTCGATGAATTTCCTCATGTCGTCGTGCACATCACGGTCGGCGCGGGCTCGAGCCGGAACACCGCGTGGTCGGTGAGGGTGACGCCGGAGCCGAACAGCGTGGTGAGGAAGGCGTGGTGCACCTTGATGTACACCCCGACCGAGTCCCACCCGAGGCTCTGGTTGCACGCCTGCATCGAGTTGGCCGGCCATCCCCCACCCTGCGGGTTGGAGGTGTCGAATTCCTTGGTCCCGGTGTTCCAGAGGTACTTGATGCAGTCGGTCGTACAAGAGCTGAAGTTGCCAGTCGCCGAGGGGTAGCCGTTCGAATCCGCCTTGTAGACCCACATCTCCACCGGCTCGCTGTTGGGGATGGTGTGGAGTGCGCTCGACGCCGACTGCGCGGCGTCGGTGGCGAAGGTGTCGATGAGCGCCTCCGCCGACGCCTGCCGGGCGCCGGCGCGGGCGGCCGCAGTTCCGACCGCGGCCGACTGGTAGGCGGACGAGAACTCGATCACGCCGAACGTGATCAGGATGATGACCGGAATCAGGATGGCGGTCTCAACGAGCACGGCGCCCCGTTCACCCCGGGCGCGCGCCTGCCCCTTCCGCCGTCGCCATCGCTCCAACATGTGGACCCAATCGGTTCGCAGAGACTGACTGCTGCCCGATTGCGTCGGCACGAGGTGCCGGGCTCCTTGAGCCAAGAAAACTGAAAGCTCAGCGCCCCCGCAGGCGTACCCGGAGCTTCACCGGGGTCGGGCCGAGGTCGAGCTCCTCGCGGATCTGGTGCTCCAGGTACCGCAGGTACGTGGGCGGGAGCTCGTGGGTGGCGAACACCGTGAACGTGGGCGGGTCGCTGGCGCCCTGGGTGGCGTAGAGGATCCGCGGGCGCGGACGTCCCCGGCCCCTCGCAGCCGGCGGCGGATGGCGCTGCTGGGCGTCCCGCACCACCCGGTTCAGGGCGGCGGTGGGGATGCGCCGGTGGTACGCCTCCTCCGCCTGCCGCAGCGCGGGCAGGATCCGACCGGCCATGCGGCCGGTCGCGGCCGACACCGTGAGCACGGGTGCGTAGGAGAGGAACCCGAGCCGGTCGGCGACGCCCCCGCGCGCGGCCGCGCGCCCTTCGGCGTCGAGGAGATCCCACTTGTTGAGGACGACCACCACCGCGGTGCCGGCGGCGTCCACGCGCTCGGCGAGCCGCTGGTCCTGGTGGGTGACACCCTCGCTGGCGTCGATCACGAGCAGGGCCGCATCGGCGCGGTCGACGGCCTGGAGCGCCCGCACGAGGCTGAAGTACTCGGTGGGCTCGTCGATGCGGCTGCGGCGACGCATGCCCGCGGTGTCGACGAAGCGGATGGGGCCGTCGTCGGTCTCCACGACGGTGTCGACGGTGTCGCGGGTCGTCCCGGGCTCGTCGTGCACCACCGACCGTTCGTCGCCGACCAGCCGGTTGAACAGCGTCGACTTGCCGACGTTGGGGCGCCCGACGATCGCGACCGACAACACGCCGGTGTCGGCGTGGTCGACTTCGTCGGGTTCCGGGCCGATCCCCTGGTCGTCGGGCAGCCCTCCGGGGAGCAACGCCACGACGCGGTCGAGGAGGTCGCCGCTCCCCCGCCCGTGGATCGCCGACACCGGCACCGCCTCGCCGAGGCCGAGGCGGGCGAACGCCCAGATGTCGGCCTCCCGGCGCTCGTCGTCGACCTTGTTGGCGACGACGACGACCGGCTTGTCCGAGGCCTGGAGCACGCGGGCGACGCGCGCGTCCTCCTCGGTCACGCCGACGGTGACGTCGACCACGAGGAGGATCACGTCAGCCGCCGCGATGGCACGCTCGGCCTGGCGACTGACCTGCCGCACGAGTGGTTCCGCGCCTTCGCCGGACCCGGGCGACAGCCATCCGCCGGTGTCGACGGCCGTGAACGAGCGCCCGTTCCAGTCGACGGGCAGCTCCTTCCGGTCGCGCGTCACGCCGGGGCGTTCCTCGACGATCGCGTCGCGGCGACCGACGAACCGGTTCACCAACGTCGACTTGCCGACGTTGGGGCGTCCGACGACCGCGACGATCGGATCCATCGTGGCGCGCTAGGCGCGCAGCGCAGCCACGAGCGCGGCGCCGTCGGTCTCGATCACCTCGACCGGTCGGGCCAGCGACTCCGGCGTGGTCCCGTCGAGGAAGCGTCCATTCGAGAGCACGACGTCGGGGAGCAGGTAGCGCTCACCCCGCGGGCGACTCGCGAGCACCGCGTCGACGTCGGATCCGGTGAGGAGCCCGGTGACCGCGATGTTCCCGGCGAAGAAGCGGTTGGGCACCGGCACGACCTCGACCACGCCCCGCCCCGCCCCGTCGAGCAGCGGTACGAGGGGCTCCAGCACCCGCGCGCCGTACTCGCCGGTGAGCAGGGCAACGGTTCGCGCCGGCGACCGGTCGCGCTGCGGGACAGCGACACGCTCGGGCGCGGTGTGGGGGGCGCGGTAGCCCGCCGCGGGCGCGCCGTCGACCGACGCGAAGAAGCCGCCGCGCGATCCCTCGGGAACGTCAATGGGCTCGCCCGCGAGCGCGGCGCGCATCTCCGCCTCGAATCGCCGAGCCATGCCGACGCCGTTCTCGTGCTGCGGCAACCCGTCGTACTCGGCGAGTGGAGGGAACGGCCGCCCCGCGACCAGGTACAGCTCGTCCGACGCGTACACGAGCCGTCGCCCGAGCGCGTCGACGAAACGCGTCTGCCACGCCGCGACCGCGTCGAGCGCGCGCTCGGCCTCGGCTCGGGTGTGCGGGCGCATGTCGGGCTCGTGGTTGTGGGCGCTGACCCCGAGCGGGACGACGCCGACGCTCGCGAGCCGGGGGAACCGGTCGAGGATCCCGAGCAGGGTGTCGTCGAGCGCGGCACCGTCGTTGACGCCGGGGCACAGCACGATCTGGCCGTGCACCTCGATCCCGGCGTCGAGCAACAGGCTCAGCCAGCGCAGGCTCGTGGCCCCGCGCCGGTTCCGGAGCAGGCGCGCCCGCAGGTCGGGATCGGTGGCGTGGATACTCACGTACAGGGGACCGAGCTGCTCGGTGACGACGCGCTCGAGGTCGGCCTCGGTGAAGCGGGTGAGGGTGGTGAAGTTGCCGTAGAGGAATGAGAGCCGGTAGTCGTCGTCCTTGACGTAGAGGCTGCGCCGCATCCCCTTCGGCAGCTGGTAGATGAAGCAGAACGGGCAGTGGTTGTCGCAGGTGCGCACCCGGTCGAACACCGCGCTCTCGAGGTCCATGCCGAGGGGCGTCCCGGCGCGCTTCTCCACCACCACGACCTGCTCGAGCCCGCCGCGACGGAGCTCGATCTCGACGCAGGCCTCGTCGGCCTGGATCTGGTAGCGGATGACGTCGCGCACGGCCTCGCCGTTGAGCGTGAGCAGCTCGTCGCCGGGGAGCAGGCCCGCGGCGTGGGCCGGCGAGCCCGGCGCGACCGCCGTGACACGCGCGGTCGGCATGCGGAGAGTGTAGGGGCCGGGGATACCCTCTCGGCATGCCGGTGAGAAGGGTGCTCCTCGCGCAGCCGCGCGGGTTCTGTGCCGGCGTCGAGATGGCCATCAAGGCCCTCTCGTGGATGCTGGAGCTCTTCGACCCGCCCGTGTACTGCTACCACGAGATCGTGCACAACCGCCTCGTGGTCGACCGCTTCCGCGAGCAGGGTGTCGTCTTCGTCGACGACGTCGACGAAGTACCCGCCGGTGCGCCCCTCATGCTCTCCGCGCACGGTTCCGCACCGGAGGTGGTGACCGCGGCCAGGGAGCAGGACCGCTTCGTGGTGAACGCGGTGTGCCCGCTCGTCACCAAGGTGCACCACGAGGCCAAGGTGCGTGCGGGCAAGGGGTACACCGTCCTCTACGTCGGTCACGAGGGCCACGACGAGGCGAGCGGCACGCTCGCAGTCGCCCCGCGAGCCATGCGCCTCGTCGAGAGCGAGGACGATGTCAACCGGGCGGCGTCGACGGTGGCCGATCCCGGGCGCGTCGCGCTGCTCGCGCAGACCACGTTGTCCGTGGACGACTGGGCGGGCATCACCGCACGCGCGCGCGAGCACTTTCCTGATCTGTGGACGGCGGCGCGCGACGACCTGTGCTTCGCGACCACCAACCGGCAGTCCGCGCTGCGCGCGATCGCAACCGGCGCCGACGCCATCGTGGTGATCGGGAGCGCGAACTCCTCGAACACCATCGCATTGACGAAGGTCGCCCTCGCCGCCGGCTGCTCACGGGTCGTGAGGGCGGACGGCCCGGACGAGATCGACGACGAGGCGCTCGCCGGCGCGCAGGTCGTCGGCGTGACCGCAGGTGCGAGCGCACCCGAGGACCTGGTGCAGGCCGTCATCGAACGCCTCGCCCCCCTCGACGGTGTCGAGACCGTCCACGTCACCTACGAAGACGAGTACTTCCCACTCCCCCGTGAGCTCCGTGAGCTGGTGCGCGCCCGCGGCGGCGACGAGGCCCTGCGCGCCTAAGGGTGTCTAACCGGCCGCGAGCTTGTTGGCGCGGTCGAAGCACTGCTGGAGCTCGGTGCCGAGCGACTCCGTGAGCTGCACGGCGGCGCCCCGGCGGGCGCGGCCGTCGAGCACCGGCGGCTCGATCGGCTCGCCGACGACGACGGCGACACGGTGCGGCCGGGGCAGCAGCTTTCCCTTCGGGAGGATGTGCTCGCTCCCGCCGACGCCGACCGGGACGATCGGTACGCCGAGCTTCACCGAGAGGTAGGCCGCACCGTTGAAGAGCGTTCCCAGCCGGGGGCCGCTCTCGCGCGTGCCCTCCGGGAACACCACCACCGGATCGCCCCGTTCGAGCGCCGACTCGAGCGCGCGCAGCGCGCCGCGGTCCGCCGCTCCCCGGTCCACCGGCACCGCGCCCAGCGCGTTGAAGAGCCATGCGCCGAAACGGGTCGAGAACAGCTCCTCCTTGGCGAGGAAGTGCACGGTGCGCGTGGTGACGAGCGAGGTGAAGGGCACGTCGAAGATCGAGCGGTGCGTGGGCGCGATGATGTACGCACCTTCCGGAGGGACCTGCTCGCGCCCGTCGACGTGCACCCGGAAGAAGATGCGGCACACGCCGAGCACGACGAAGCGGCCGAACTTGTAGAACGTCATCGCAGGCCCCCCGCCCGCCACACCACCTCGGCGATCACGTCGTCGGCGTCGCGCGTCGTGGTGTCGATGACGATGGCATCGACGGCAGCCTGCTCCGGACGGACCGCCCGTCCCAGGGACGAGTCCGCGGCGTCGCGCGCCGTGATCGCGTCGCGGATGGAGGCGACGTCGGTCGGGCGACTCGCCGCCGCCTCGTCGGCGCTGCGGCGACGCGCCCGCACGTCGTCGCGCGCGGTGAGGAACACCTTCACCGTGGCCTCGGGGAGCACGACGGTGCCGATGTCACGACCCTCGACCACGCCACCACCGTGCTGCGCGATCCAGGCCCGTTGCCGCTCGACCAGCACCGCGCGCACCCCGGGATGCGCCGACACCTCTGACACCGCCGCCGTCACTGCGGGGGCCCGGACTTCGCTCGCGACGTCGCGCCCGTCCAGCACCACCCCACCGTCGGACGCGTCGAGCTCGATCGACCGCGCGGTCTCGGCCAGCCCTGCCGCGTCGTCGAGCGCCACACCTCGCTCGAGCGCGGCCACGGTCACCGCGCGGTACATCGCACCCGTGTCGAGGGTGTGCAGTCCGAGCTCGCGAGCGACGCCCCGAGCGACGGTCGACTTCCCCGACCCCGCGGGGCCGTCGATCGCGATGACCGTCGGCCTCGTCACCGGCCGCTCCCCGATGGCCCCGTCATGGCCCAGCGACCGTTCCGGTGACGGCGGCGAGGTGCTCGGGGAACTCGGGATACGACACCGCCGCCGCGTCCCAGCCCTCCACCACCGACTCGCCGTCGCACGCGAGCGCGGCAGCCGCGGCGGCGAGCGCGATGCGATGGTCGCCGCCCGAGCGCAACCGGGCCGGCCGCGGGCGGCCTCCACGCACGGTGAGGCCGTCGTCCGCCGATTCGACGGCGACGCCGAGGTCGCGGAGCAACCCCTCGATGGTGGCGATCCGGTCGCTCTCCTTCACTCGCAGCTCCGCCGCGTCGCGGAACTCGGTGGTGCCCTCCGCGAACGCGGCGGCCACCGCCAGCACGGGGATCTCGTCCTGCACGAGCGGAATCTCGCGGCCTCCCACCGCAGTGGCGACGAGCGGCGCGGCCACGACATGGACGTCGCCGACCGGCTCCCCGAGCACCTCACCGGTGGGGACCACGTCGATCCGGGCACCCATGCGACGCAGCACCTCGACGAAGGCGAAGCGGGTCGGGTTGGTGCCGACCCCCTCGATCACGAGATCGGCGCCGGGGGTGATGGAGGCGGCAACGATCCAGAACGCGGCCGACGAGGGATCGCCGGGGACCGTGAGCGCGAACGGTGCCGGCGCGCCGGCGCGCACGCGCACGGTGGTGGCGGTCACGCGCTCGACCGGGGCGCCGAGCGCGGCCAGCATGCGCTCGGTGTGGTCGCGGCTCGGCGCGGGCTCAGTGACCTCGGTGATCCCCCGGGCCTGGAGCCCCGCGAGCACGAGGGCGGTCTTCACCTGCGCGCTCGCGACCGCGAGCCTGTGCGCGCGCCCCTCCAGGGTGGCGCCCCGGAGCACCAGCGGGGCCCGGGTGCCGGCATCGCGACCGTCGACGCGGGCGCCCATGGCGCGCAGGGGCTCGACGACGCGCGCCATCGGCCGGGCGTTGAGCGATACGTCGCCGCTCAGCACGGTGAGGAAGGGACGGCCGGCGGTGAGGCCCGCGAGCGTGCGCATCGTCGTTCCCGAGTTCCCGCAGTCGACCACCTCGCAGGGCTCGTCGAGCGCGTCCACCCCGCGCGCGCGCACCTCGACGTCGCCGCCGGTCTGCGATATCTCGACACCGAAGCCCGCCAACGCGAGCCGCGTGTGCGCGACGTCGGCTCCGCCCGCGAGCCCGCGGATGTGCGACACGCCGTCGGCCATCGCCGCGAACAGCAGCGCGCGATGGGAGATGCTCTTGTCGCCCGGTACCCGGAGTCGGCCACGGGCCGGTGCGGGCCCGGTGACGGAGAGTGCGCCGGCCGCGCTCACGGGCACCGCGTACGCGGGAGGGTCATCGAGCGGTCCGCGGTGCTACTCGTCGGCGGGTGCGGCGAGATCCTCCCGCAGCGCGGCGGCACCCTCCAGGAACACGTGACGCAGCTCGCGCCGCGGGCGGTCGGTGTAGCAGTGGACGAGCACCCGCACGCAGCGCGGCGTGCCGTGGCGAACGTCCTGCTCGACCGCGCCGAGGAGCGGGATGTCGCTCAGGTCGAGCGCGGACCGGGCCGCGGTCGCGGGGAACTGGCTCGTGAGATCGGGGGTAACGGTGAAGATCATGCTCACGACGTCATCGTTGGCGAGCTCGTTGCGCGCGAACAGCTCCTTCACCAACCGCGAGACCTTGGCGTCGATCTCGACCTTCGAGTCCTCGTCGCAGGTGATGGCACCGCGCAGCGCCTGCAATCTCACGACGAGCGAGGTTAGCCGGGTGCGGATGACGGCCTCTCTCCGCGCGACGAAGTACGCGCGGGGTGGGCCGACTCGTAGAGCGCGCGCACCTCGCGTGCGGTGAGGAGCCGCCACTCGCCGGGCGCGAGCCGGCCGTCGCGGAGGGGTCCGATCCGGGTCCGTACGAGGCGTCGCACCGGGTGACCGACTGCTTCGCACATGCGGCGAACCTGCCGGTTGCGTCCCTCGTGGATGGTGAGCTCGACGGCCGCACCCGGCGCACGACGGGCGACGACCGCCACCCGTGCGGGCGCCGTGGTGCCGTCGTCGAGCACCACGCCGGTGCGCAGGGCACGGAGCTCCGCCGCGCTCGGGACGCCCTCGACCTCGGCGAGGTACGTCTTCGGCACCCCGCGGCTCGGGTGCGTGAGGAGCTGCGCGAGCTCACCGTCGTTGGTGAGCACAAGGAGCCCTTCGGTGGCGGCGTCGAGGCGCCCGACCGGGAAGACGCGCGGCTCGTCGGGCACGAGGCTCACCACGGTGGGACGGCCCTGCGGATCCGACGCGGTGCTCACGTGACCCGCGGGCTTGTTGAGGAGGTAGTACACGAGATCGTCGCGGACGATGACGCGCACGCCGTCGACTTCGACGCGCGCCGTCCTGGGGTCGACGCGCGTTCCCGGCCGTGCCACTTCGCCGTCGACCGTGACCCGTCCGGCGGCGATCAGCTCGTCACACGCGCGGCGTGAGCCGAGCCCCGCGCGCGCGAGCACCTTCTGGAGGCGCTCGCCCGGCTCGGGCACCGCTACTCCGTGAGCTCGTCGTGGTTCGCAGCCTCGGGCCCGGCGGTCACCGGGTCGCCGGCCCGCAGTCCGCGTTCGAGTGCCTCGACCACCGACGGGTCGGGCACGAACTCGCCGAGCGGCGGCAGGTTGGCGAGCGAGTCGAGCCCGAGCCGCTCGAGGAACACCGGCGCGGTGCCGTAGAGCACCGCCGATCCGGGGCCCGGGTCGCGGCCGACCTCGTGCACGTAGCCGCGCTGTAACAGCGTGTTGACGGTCGCCTCGACGTTCACACCGCGGATGGCGGAGATCTGCCCGCGTGAGATCGGCTGCTTGTAGGCGATGATCGCCAGTGTCTCCAGCGCGGGGCCGGACAACCGCACGTGCTGACCCTCGACCACGAAACGCTCGACGTACCCGGCGAGATCGGGATGGGTCTGGAAGCGGTACCCACCGGCGACCCGCGCGAGCGCGAACCCGCGGCCCTCGCGCTCGTACTCCTCCGCGAGCTCCGCGCACAGCTCCTCGACCCGGGTGACCGGGAGCTCGACGAGCTGGGCGAGCAGGTTGGGCTCGACGGGATCGGTCGCCGCGAGCACGACCGCCTCGATGGCGCGCCGCTCCTCGTTCACGCGCGCACCCACGAGTGGGCGGGAGCCGGGTCTGGCTCCGCCGGCTCGTCGTCCCACTCGTCGAGGGAGATGACGTCGGGCGCGCTCTCGCCCGGGCGCAGGCGGCGGACGAGCAGCTCGCCGAAGCTCTCGAGCTGGCTGAGATCCACGAAGCCCTGCTTGTACAGCTCGAGCACCGCGAGGAAACGCACCACGACGTCGAGCCGGGACGCCGCGTTCGCCACCAGCACCCGGAAGCTCACGGGCTCCCGCTCGGGAACGAGCGCGAGGACGGTGTCGATGGCGTCGCGCACGCTCGCCCGAACCGGCGCGATGTGGTCGGTCTCGACGACGGCCTCGGGCGTCGCCGACAGGACTCGCAGCGCTGCAGCGCGCAGCGCGCCGGGCCGGACCCGTTCGAGGGGATCCGGCGCCATCCAGCGGAACGGCTCCTCGGGGCCGGCCGAGCGGGGGGCGCTCCGCGCCGCCGCCCGCAGCGCCGCGTCGAGCGCCGCGGCGGCGTCCTTGAACGTCTTGCACTCGAGCAGCCGCGCCAGGAGCAGGTCGCGCTCCTCGAACCGGAGCAGCTCCTCGTCGAGGTCGGCGTCGTCCGCGCCCGGCAGCAGGCGCCGGGCCTTCAGCTCGACGAGGGTGGCGGCGATCAGGAGGAACTCCGTCGCCACGTCGAGGTCCAGCGACTGCATGCGCTCGAGCTCGGAGAGATACTCGTCGACGATGGCGGCGAGGGACACCTCCCAGAGCTCCACCTCCTGCTTCAGGATCAGGTGCAGGAGGAGGTCGAACGGGCCTTCGAACACGGGGGTCCGGACCTCCAGAACCATGGGACCGAGCGTATCGGCCCACCGGTAACCTCACGCGCCATGCCGCGCGTGTTCTCGGGGATCCAGCCCACGGGCGAGAAGCACGTCGGCAACTACCTCGGCGCGGTGCGCCAGTGGGTCGAAGCCCAGGACGACGCAAGCTCGCCCGCCGACCGCCTGTACTGCGTCGTCGACCTCCACGCGATGACGCTGCCCTACGACGTCGCCGCGCTCCGGGAGACCACGCGCCGCACGGTGATGTTCCTGCTTGCGGCGGGTCTCGATCCTGATCGGTGCATCCTCTTCGTGCAGAGCCACGTGGCCGCCCACACCGAGCTCACCTGGATTCTCAATTGCGTCGCCACCTTCGGCGAGCTGCAGCGGATGACGCAGTTCAAGGAGAAGGCCGAGGGGCGCGAGTCGGTGAGCGCCGGCCTGTTCGACTACCCCGTCCTCATGGCGGCCGACATCCTCGCCTACGACACGAACCGGGTGCCGGTGGGCGACGACCAACGCCAGCACCTCGAGCTCGCCCGCGACGTGGCCATCCGGTTCAACCACCGCTTCGGGCCGACCCTCGTGGTGCCCGACGCGGCGATCCCGCCCACCGCGGCCCGGATCATGGACCTGCAACAGCCCACCGCGAAGATGAGCACATCGGCCGCGTCGCCCCAGGGCGTGCTGCACGTGCTCGAGGATCCGGCGGTGCTCGCCAAGCGCGTGAAGGCCGCGGTGACCGACTCGGAGACCGACGTCCGCTACGACCCCGCGACGAAGCCCGGGGTGTCGAACCTCATCGAGATCCTGGCGGCGTCGACCGGCCGCCCGATTCCGGCCGTCGAGTCCGAGCTCGCGGGCGCGGGCTACGGCGCGCTGAAGACCGCGGTGGCCGACGCGGTCGTCGAGCTCGTCCGCCCGGTGCAAGATCGGTTTGCAGAGCTCGAGCGTGATCCCGGCGAGGTGACGCGAATCATCCGGCAGGGCGGCGAACGGGCCGAGGCGCTCGCGACCCCGGTCCTGGGCCGGGTGCGGGAAGCGGTCGGACTGCTGCCGCGCGCATGAGCGACGAGGCGCGCCGGCGCGCGGGCGAATACCTCGGCGAGCGACGGTTCAGTCGTCGTCGGCGGCGCGCAGTGCGTCGACGACGGCGTCAGGGATGCCCAGGTCGGTCGGCAGCTCGCCAAGGTGGTGGGCGGCGGCCCACTGCGCCGCTTCCTCGCTGCCACCCGCGAGGCGGATGCGGTCCGCTCCGAGCTCCGGGTGGCGGAGGTACAGGCCGACGCGCCGTGTGAAGCCGCTCCGCCCCGACCACGCGTCGGCCATGCCGTGCCCCGCCGCCGCGCTCGACACGGTGGCGACCACGCGGCCGTACACCGAGAGTCGCGAGTCGAGCTTGCCGATGTCGTGCATCAGCGCGCACTCCAGCCATCTCGGATCGCCGGCGTGCTCGGTCGCCGCGAGCGCGGCGTCGACGTCGCGTGCGACCTGCACCGCGTGGCGGCGGTCGTGGTTCGGTTGGCGCACCCAGTGATCGAGCTCGGCCGAGGTCAGGACGCGGGCGACCCAGGCGGCGTCGGCGTCGGAGGGCGCGCCCGGCCGCAGCGCGACGACGAACCGGCGCGTGAGGTGGCCGGCGCGGGACCGGCTCACAGGAACACGAAGCGGATCAGCGCGTTCTCGAACGGCTCGAGCAACGTGCCGACGACGCCGGTCGAGAACACGAGGAGGAACAGGACGATGAGCCCGTAGGGCCGGATGCGGTACCACGTCGCGATCCAGGTGGAAGGCAGCACCCGCTCGACGAGCGCGGAGCCGTCGAGCGGAGGGATGGGCAAGAGGTTGAACAGCCCCAGGAACAGGTTGACCAGTGCGAACGAGAAGAGGACCTGCTCGAGGAGGGGAAGGTCGGCGAGGGTGAACGACAGCGGCACGCGGCTCGGATCGAACGCCGCGCGCGCCCCGAGCGCCGCCAGGGCCATCAGGAGGAAGTTCGTCGTCGGTCCCGCGAGGCTCACGAACAACATGTCGTGACGCGGGTTGCGCATCCGCTCCGGGTTCACCGGCACCGGTTTGGCCCATGCCAGCACCGGCACACCGAGCAGCGCACCCATCGCCGGGAGCACGATCGAGCCGAACGGGTCGATGTGCGGCACGGGGTTGAGGGTGAGCCGGCCGGCGTCCTTCGCGGTGCGGTCGCCGAACCACAGCGCCACGACGCCGTGGGAGACCTCATGGAGGATGACCGCCACCACGAGGCACCCGAAGAAGACGAGGGCCTGCTCGAGATTGGTGGTCACGGTCGGTGCCGCCCGGGCGGCGGGTGCGTCAGCGCCGTCGCGACGCGCACGTGATGCAGAGGCGGGCGGTCGGCACCGCCTCGAGGCGCGCCTCCCCGATCGCCTGGTGGCACGACTCGCACACGCCGTACGTGCCCGCGTCGAGCTTCGCCAACGCCTCGTCGATCTCGCCGAGGGTGTCGACGAGCTGGCCCGCGAGCGCGTCGGCTTCTCCGCGCTCCGCCGTGACCTGCCCGGAATCGGCGAAGTTCTCGTCGAAATCGAGGGCGTCGTCGCCGCGCCCGAGCTCGCGGAGCTGCTCCCGCAGCCGTGCGCGCTCCTCCTCGAGCTGGCCGCGCAGCAGTGCGAACGACGTGTCGGCCATGGCGGAAGTGTAGTGCCGTGCCTCCCCGGCGGGCCCTGCCGATCACGGGGCGGGCGGCCCCTGCGCCCGGGGGTGGGCGGCGTCGTACACGGCGCGGAGCCGCTCCGGGGAGACCTTCGTGTACACCTGCGTGGTCGACAGGCTCGCGTGCCCGAGCAGCTCCTGCACCACCCGGATGTCGGCACCGTGGTCGAGCAGGTGCGTCGCGCACGAGTGGCGGAGCGCGTGGGGGAAGAGGCGCCCCGTGAGCCCGGCGCGGTCCCCTGCCGTCCGCACGACGAGCCATGCCCCCTGGCGCGTGAGCCGGCCGCCGCGGGCGTTGAGGAACACCGCGGGCTCGGCCTGCGTGCGGGGGCGCACGAGCTCGGGGCGGCCGCGCGTGAGGTAGTCCCCGAGCGCGGCACGCGCGGAACGGCCGATCGGGACCACGCGTTCCTTGCGGCCCTTGCCGAGCACACGCACGAGGCCGTCGTACAGATCGACGTCGCCGAGATCGAGACCGACGAGCTCGCTGATGCGGAGCGCTCCCGCGTAGAGCGTCTCCAGGATCGCGCGGTCCCGCTCGTCGCGGGGTCCGTCGCCGGTCACCGACGCGAGCAGGGACTCCACCTCCGCGACCGTGAGCGCCTTCGGGATGCCCTGCGGAACGCGCGGACCGCCGATGTCGACGCTCGGGTCGCGCTCGACGAGTCCCTCTTCGACGCAGAACCGGTGGAACGAGTGAACGGCCGCGATCGCGCGCGCGACGGTCGCCGGCGCGTACCGCGCCCGGCCGTCCTCACCGGCTTCCGCGCGCAGGTCGGAGACGTACTCCGCCACCGTGGCGTCGCGCACGGTGGCGGGATCGCACTCACCCTTGCCGCGGAGGTACGCGGCGTAGCGGCCGAGGTCGCGGCGGTAGGCGGCGAGCGTGTTGGGGGCGAGGCCACGCTCCACCCGCAACCACGTCTCGTGCTCCGCGAGCGACTCGGCCAGCGGGTCCGGGCTGGTGGGCCGGGGCGCCACCACGGATCAGCGCCCGGCGCGGCTCGGGTGCACGGCAGCGAGCAGGAGGCCGATGATGCTCTTCCCGTCGACGATCTCGCCCGCCGCCACGAGGCCTGCGGCACTTCCGAGCGGGACGCGCTCGATCGTCATCGCGGCCTCTTCCGCGCTCGCGGCGCGACGCTCCGCGCGCTCGAGCCCGGTGGCGAGGTACACGTAGCTGTACTCGTCGGTGAAACCCGGCGAGTTGTAGAACTCGCAGAGCAGCTCCAAGCTCCGGGCGCGGAGCCCCAGCTCCTCCTCGATCTCGCGGGCCGCTGTCGCCGCCGGTGCCTCGCCGTCGACGTCGCGCTTGCCGGCCGGCAGCTCGAGCAGGTCGCGGTCGACGGCCACGCGGTACTGCCGCACCATCAGCACGTGGTCGGTATCGTCCAACGGCACCGCGACCACGGCGCCCGGGTGGTGGACCACGTGGCGGAGGAGCTCCTCACCATCGGGTGCGACCACCTGCTTGCGCGAGACGGTGAAGAACCCCGCTTCGCAGAGGGTCTCCGCGCCGACCACCCGGAAGCCGGGCGCCGACGGGCCCCGGTCGGAGGAGCCGCTGGTCACCGAACCGCAGCGGGGTCCCCCGCGGCGACACGCTGTGGACCCACCACGATCGGGAGTCGTGGGCGACGGCCCTCGGCGCGTTCGCGCGCGGCGCGGACGAACGCACCGAACAGCGGGTGCGCGCGGTCGGGCCGACTCTTGAACTCCGGGTGCGACTGGGTGGCGACGAAGAACGGGTGGTCCGGCAGTTCGACGTACTCGACCAGTCGGTCGTCGGGGGAGGTGCCCGAGCACACGAGGCCTGCGTCCTCCAGCCGGGCGCGGTACCGGTTGTTCACCTCGTAGCGGTGCCGGTGGCGCTCGTAGACGACTGCCTCGCCGTAGATCGCGTGCACGAGCGAGCCGGCCGCCAGCTTCGCCGGGTAGAGGCCGAGGCGCATGGTGCCGCCCTTCTCGACGACATCTCGCTGCTCGTCCATGAGGTCGATCACGGGGTGCGGCGTGTCGAGGGCGAACTCGCTCGAGTTGGCGCCCGCGAGACCACACGCGTCGCGCGCGAATTCGATGACCGCGCACTGCATGCCGAGGCACAGCCCGAGATACGGGATGCGGTGCTCGCGGGCGAACCCGGCCGCGGCGATCTTCCCCTCGATCCCGCGCACGCCGAAGCCGCCCGGGATCACGATCCCGTCGAGGTCGCGCAGCCGCCCCTCGGCGAGCAGCCCCTCGGCGTCATCGGACGCGATCCAGTCGATCTCGACCTGCGCTCCGCACTCGTACCCGCCGTGCTTGAGGGCCTCGACCACCGACAGGTACGCGTCGGGCAGGTTCACGTACTTGCCGACCACGCCGATGCGGACCGGCTCGGTCGCGGCGTCGACCCGCGCCACCAGCGCGCGCCACTCATCGAGATCGGGCGCGTGCTCCGCGAGCCGCAGCACCTGGCACACGTAGTCGTCGAACCCCTCGTCGTGGAGCACGAGCGGGATCTCGTAGAGAGTCGGGGCGTCGACGTTGGAGATGATGCCTTCCTCGGGCACGTCGCAGAGCTGCGAGATCTTCGCCTTGAGCCGGAGCGGGATCGGCCGGTCGGAGCGGCAGATGATCGCGTCGGGCTGGATGCCGCGGCTGCGCAGCTCGGTGACCGAGTGCTGGGTCGGCTTCGTCTTCTGCTCGCCCGACGGCCCGATGAAGGGCACGAGCGTGACGTGCACGTAGAACACGTTGTCGCGCCCCACGTCCTTGCGGAACTGGCGGATGGCCTCGAGGAACGGGAGGATCTCGATGTCGCCGACGGTGCCGCCGATCTCGGTGATCACGACGTCGACGTCGTCGTCGGCGGCGAGGGCGAGGATGCGGGCCTTGATCTGGTCGGTGATGTGCGGGATCACCTGCACGGTGTGGCCCAGGTAGTCGCCGCGGCGCTCCTTCGCCAGCACCTCCTGGTAGATCGAACCGGTCGTGGCGTTCGACCGCTTGGTGAGCGCGACGTCGACGAAGCGCTCGTAGTGGCCGAGGTCGAGATCGGTCTCGCCGCCGTCGTCGGTGACGAACACCTCCCCGTGCTCGAAGGGGTTCATCGTGCCGGGGTCGACGTTGATGTAGGGATCGAGCTTCTGCATGGTGACCCGCAGGCCCCGGGCCTTCAGCAGCCGCCCGAGCGACGACGCGGTGAGCCCCTTGCCGAGCGAGGAGACGACCCCGCCGGTCACGAAGATGAACTTGGTCTTGGCGCTCTTCCCGCTCGTCCCACTCATGCTGCGCCCTCCACCAAGTGCCGGACTCGTTCGAGGTCGTCGGGTGTATCTACTTCCGGCCCGGCACTGTCAACGGAAATCATCTTGATGCGCACGCCGCGTTCGAGCGCGCGCAGCTGCTCGAGCTCCTCGGCGCGCTCCA
>CAZDJK010000104.1:0-43066 GCA_964505725.1 uncultured Bifidobacteriaceae bacterium
AAGACGGAGGCCAGCGGCCCGCCGAGCTCCGTCTCCACCACCGCCCGCACCTCGTCGAAAGGCTCGGGTGGCACCTGGTCGCGGAGCAGCTTGAACTCCGCGACCAGCTCCTCGGGGAACAGGCCCTCGCCGCCCGAGACGATCTGGCCCAGCTTCACGTAGCTCGAGCCGAGCCGCTCGAACGCCCGCCGCAGGCGGCGGGAGATCGCCGCCCGCGACCCGGGCCGGCGCCACTCGAGCAGGAACCAGGCGAGGAGCGCACCACCCACAACGGTGACGACGCGCACGAGCCGGCCGAGCGGCGGGATCCGCCCGGAAGCCAGCAGCCGCGGCACCTCCATGCGGGTGCCGCGACGGAGCCGGTCGGCCTCCCAGCGCCACGGGATCGCCGCGGGATCGAGAACCCAGGGGCCGTGGTCGCTGAACGCGCCGAACGCGAGGTCGGCAGGGGGCGACTCGGCGCCCGACGTCGGCGACGGTGTGGACATGCTCATCCTGCACGGTACCGGGCGCCGGCCGGGGCGGGCCCGGCCGGCGCACGTGCGGCCATACGGTGGGAGTCGGGGCTCAGCAGCTGCCGCCCCAGGGCGCCGCGCCCTGCTGGGCGTACAGCGCCTGGGCCATCGCGTCTTGCTCGGGCGGCGGCGCCGCCGCCGGATCGAGGCCCACGAGGTCCGCGCGGCCGCTGGCGGCGGCGATGCGGTTCCACGTGTCCGGCATGATCTGGTACGCACCGGCGGCGCCCGAACCGCCGGAGTTGTGGACGGAGTAGTCGCCTCCGCTCTCACGCTGGCGGATGCACGCCAGCACGCCGTTGACGGGGCCGGAGGGAGCAGCCGCCGCGAGTGCCGCGGCCGCGTCGGCGGCGGCCTGCGCCGCAGCGGCATCGGCGGCGTGCTGCGCCACCGCGGCCTGCTGGGCGGCGATCAACCCGGACGCGGGGTCGGGCACCGCGGCAGGGGACGAGCCGGGGGAAGTGGCGGTCGGCCGCACCGCATGGAGCTTGTCGAGCTTCGGGTCGTTGAAGTGGTCGGTTCGGGACGGCGCCGCGTGGGCGACGCTGGCCGCGGCCACGACGGCTACGACCGGCGCCACGACGAGCGTGAACTGCCTGCGCATCGGCGGGCTCCTTCCTTTCTGCTCTGGCCCTCTGGGCCCTTGGGCCCTGTGGGCTGCCGGGGCGCGCGCGCGTCACGGCAGAGGTATCGGGGAAGGAAGGCTCCGAGCGTCGTGCACCCGCCCGCCGGGCCCGCACGAGTGGAGCTTCCGGCGCCGACGGTAGGCGCGGGTGCGCCGGTGGCTCCCAACGGGGCCACCCCGGGGCGCACGAAACGCCCGAATCAGGCAATCAGAGCATATACGTCAAGGTGTCGGCGCGCGGCCACGCCGGGCGACGGGGGATCCGCAGAGGGGATGCTTCAGCTGCTTTGGCGCAGCTCCAGCTCCGCGTCTGCGCCGGCGGGGTACTTCATCCAGCGCTCCGAGTTGTCCTCGATGAACGCGAGCATGCCGTCGCGGCCCATGAAGGCGACCTCGATGTGCGCGACCTCGAATTCCGCGCCGCGGTAGCGGATGAAGTCGCCCTCCTTCACGTCTGCTGCCTTGACCGTGGTCCACGTCTCTGCCATGCCCCGATCATGCCTCATCCGCGAGGGGCGGGGTACGGTCGGCCCATGGCCGATCCCGACGCCGTCGTGATCGGCGCGGGCCCGAACGGCCTGGTCGCGGCCAACCGCCTCGCCGACGCGGGATGGCGCGTGCTCGTGCTCGAGGCGCAGCCGGAGCCCGGCGGCGCGGTCCGCAGCGCCGAGCTCACGCACCCGGGCTTCGTGCACGACGTGTTCAGCGCGTTCTACCCCCTCGGCGCCGCGTCGCCGGTGATGCGCGCGCTCGGGCTCGAGGACCACGGTTTGCGGTGGCGCCGCGCGCCGCTGGTGCTGGCCCACCCCACGAGCGACGGCGCTTGCGCGGTGCTGTCCAGCTCGCTCGACGAGACCGCGGCGTCGCTCGATGCGGGAGCGCCCGGCGACGGCGACGCCTGGCGCGAGCTCTACCGCGGCTTCGAGACGATCAGCGAACCCCTCCTCGACGCGATGACGTCGCCGATCCCGCCGGTGCGCGGCGGCGTGCGGCTGGCGGCGGCCCTGGGCCCCGGCCGACTGCTGGAATTCGCGCGCACTTCCCTCCTGTCGGTGCGAGAGCTCGCATCCGACACGTTCCGCGGCGAGCCCGGCTCGCTCCTGCTCACCGGCAACGCCCTGCACAGCGACGTGAGCCCGGATGCCCCGCCCAGCGGGTTCCTCGGTTGGATGCTCACCTGCCTCGGCCAGCAGCACGGGTTCCCCGTGCCCGAAGGCGGGGCGTCGCAGCTCACCGCGGCGCTCGTGCACCGCCTCGAGGCGCGCGGCGGGCGCGTGCAGTGCAACGCCCGGGTGACCCAGGTGGTGGTGCGCGACCGCCGCGCGGTCGCGGTCGTGACCGACGACGGCACCACGGTCGACGCGCCCCGCGGCGTGCTCGCCGACGTCGGCGCGCCCGCTCTGTACCGCGACCTCGTCGGCGAGGCGCATCTCCCTGCACGGGTGGTGGCCGGCCTCACGCGCTTCCGCTACGACTTCGCGACCTTCAAGGTGGACTGGGCACTCGACGGCGCGATCCCGTGGCGTGCCGAGCCGGCGACCCGCGCCGGCACGGTCCACGTCATCGACGACATGGCCGCGGTCACCGAGTACTCGGCGTCGCTGGCCGACGACCGCATCCCCGCGCGGCCGTACGTGCTCGTCGGGCAGATGAACAAGGCGGACCCGACGCGCTCGCCCGAGGGCACCGAGACGGTGTGGGCGTACACGCACCTCCCGTTCGAGCCGCGCGGCGACGCCGGCGACGAGCTACGCGGCGTATGGGACGAGCGCGACGCCGACACGCTGGCCGACCGGATCGAGGCGCAGGTCGAACGACACGCTCCGGGGTTCCGGGCCCGCATCACCGCTCGGCACGTGCTCGCGCCGCCCGCGCTCGAGGCGCTCGACGCCAACCTGGTGCACGGGGCGCTCGGGGGCGGCACGATGGCGTTCTCCCAGCAGCTCGTGTTCCGCCCGGTGCCGGGGCTCGGGCGGGCCGAAACGCCCGTGCGCGGCCTCTTCCTGGCATCGGCGTCGGCGCACCCCGGAGGGGGTGTGCACGGCGCCTGCGGCGCCAACGCCGCGCGCGCCGCGCTCGCGGCGGATCGCGTGCGACGGGTCGTCAGCGCCGCGAGACGACGCTGACGCGTGTCGACCCGTCAGCCGTGGTCGACGCTCAACTCCCGTAGCGCCCGACGCGCTACGGCGAGGGTGGTGAGGTCGAAGACGCCTGCGGCCTCGATGTCGCGCAACACCTGGAGATAGCGGTCGACCGCCAACTCGTGCGCACGGATCCACGCGTCGACGCGGTCCTCCGGAGCGGCAGCGCGATCGGTCGTCGTGAGCACGGTGTCGGTAAGCGCGTGGTGGGCATCGTGGACGTCGTCGCGCAGCGCGGCGCGCGCCTCCGTCTGCCAGCGGTCCGCGCGCGGCAGCGCGCCAACGCGTTCGCGAAGCCAGTCGAGGCGCAGCCGGTCGGACAGGCCGAAGTGCACCGTTCCGGCCGTCACCACCGACTCGCCGAGGGCACGAGCGACGTCTACGAGGTCGAACGAGCCCGGCGTCCACTCACTGCAGGCGACCTGCTCGGCCAATGCCTCGGGCACCCGTGCGGCCACGAGCCGTTGCACCTCCTGGCGGTAGCGGGATGCGCAGGAGCCGCTCAACAGCTCGGGGAGCGCGGTTACGAGCTCACTCACACCGGGTCGGTACTGCGCGACCATCGGCCCGAGCCGGAGCGGCGCCTCGCGCAGCACGAGGCGACGCGCGGCGCGCTCGACGAGCCGGCGGACTGCGAGGAACATGCCGTCCTGTACCGATGCGTCGACGACCAGGTCGAGGTCGTCGATCCGGGCCCAGAGGTCGGGCACCGAGAAGGCGTCCCGGGCCACGACGTGTGCACGCGCGAGCAGCGGGAGGGCGGCGCCGGTCTCGTCGTTGAGCCGGGAGAGGAAGCTGATCCCGGCGCGGTTCACGACCGCGTTGGCGACCGCCGTCGCCACGATCTCACGTCGCAACGGGTGCGCATCCATCGCGGCCGGGAACCGCTCCCGGAGCGCCGGAGGGAAATAGTCGACGAGCGCGCGGTGGAGGTACGGATCGTCGGGCACGTCGGAGGCCACGAGCGCCCGTTCGAGATCGAGCTTCGTGTAGGCGAGGAGCACCGCGAGCTCCGGCGACGTGAGACCGAGCCCGGCCACGTGGCGTTCCTGCAGCTCCTTTGGCGAGGGAAGGCCCTCGAGCGCCCGGTCGAAATGGCCCGAGAGCTCGAGCCGTTCGATCTGCCGTGCGTGCACACCGACCAGCGCCGCGGCCTCCACCGACGCGATCTCGAGCGCGTTCGCCTGGGCCTCGTTGTCGGCGAGCACCAGCGCCGCGACGTCGTCGGTCATCGCGTGGAGGAGAGGGATGCGCTCCCCGGGCGTGAGCGTGCCGTCGGCGATCGCGGCCCGCAGCAAGATCTTCACGTTCACTTCGTGGTCGGAGGCGTCAACCCCGGCGGAGTTGTCGATCGCGTCGGTGTTGATCCGACCCCCGGCAAGCGCGTACTCCACGCGTGCGCGCTGGGTGAAGCCGAGGTTCCCCCCCTCCGCCACCACGCGGCAGCGCAGCTCGGAGGCGTCGACGCGGACGTCGTCGTTGGCGCGGTCGCCGACGTCCAGGTGCGACTCGGTGGTGGCCTTCACGAACGTGCCGACCCCGCCGCTCCACATGAGATCGACCGGCGCACGCAGGATTGCGCGGACGATCTCGTCGGGCGTGAGCGCCGATGCCTCGACATCGAGCGCGCGTCGCGCCTCGGGGCTCAGCGAGACCGCCTTCGCCGAACGGGCGACCACCGTGCCGCCGGTCGAGAGCACGGCGGGGTCGTAGTCGGCCCATGACGAGCCCGGCAGCTCGAACAGGCGCCGCCGCTCCTCGAAGCTCGCATCGGGATCCGGATCGGGATCGACGAACACGTGGCGGTGGTCGAAGGCCGCGACGAGCTTCAGCCGGCGCGACCGCAGCAGCCCGTTGCCGAACACGTCGCCGGACATGTCGCCGATGCCGACGACGGTGAGGCTCGCGGTGTCGGCGTCGACGCCCCGCGCTCGGAAGTGCGCACGCACGGAGACCCAGGCCCCCCGGGCGGTGATCCCCATCGCCTTGTGGTCGTAGCCGGTGGACCCGCCCGACGCGAACGCGTCGCCCAGCCAGTAGCCGTACTCGGCCGCGAGCTCGTTCGCGGTGTCGGAGTAGCTCGCGGTCCCCTTGTCGGCGGCAACGACGAGATAGGGGTCGTCCCCGTCGAGCCGGACGATGCCGGGGGGAGGCTCGATGCGGCCGTCGACGCGGTTGTCGGTGACGTCGAGGAGCCCGCGGACGAAGGTGCAGTACGCGTCGAGCGGAGCGCCCGCCTTGACGACGAAGCCGCCCTTGGCCCCCACCGGGACGATCACCGAGTTCTTGGCCGACTGGGCCTTCATCAGGCCGAGGACCTCGGTGCGGAAGTCCTCCCGTCGGTCCGACCAACGGACCCCTCCGCGCGCCACATCGCCGGCGCGGAGATGGACACCTTCGACGGTCGGCGCGTACACCCAGATCTCGTGGTGGGGGCGCGGGTCCGGGAGGAAGGGGAGCGCGAGCGGATCCAGCTTGAACGAGACCCAGGGCTTGAGCGCACCCGCCGCGTCGCGCTGGAAGGCGTTGGTACGCACGATCGCCCGGACGACCGCGAGCGCGGCGCGCAGGATGCGGTCCTCGTCGAGCGCGGCGACCGCGTCGATGACCCGTGTGAGCTCGGTAACGAGCTCGGCGGCGACCTCGACCGGGCTCCCGACGGCATCCCCCGCGGGATCGAAGCGGGAACGGAAGACGTCGACGAGCAGCCTCGCAGCGACCGGGTTCCCGACGAGCGTGCTCGACACGTACTCCTCGGTGAAACGCACACCGGCTTGGCGCAGGTAGCGGGCGAGCGCGCGCACGATCACGACCTCCCGACCGGACAGGCCCGCGTAGAGCACGAGCCGGTTCAGCGCGTCGTCCTCCACCGCCCCCGCGACCACGTCGCGGAACACCTCCGCCATCCGGGCGCGTGTGCCGAGATCGTCGATGCCCGCGATGCCGGGCGACTCGGGAGGCGCCGCGCGCACGCCGAACACGTCGATCCAGCGCGGCGCGCCGTCGGCGAACGCGACCAGGTAGGGGCGCTCGTCGACCACGGTGACCCCGAGGTTCTCCAGCACGGGCACGACGTCCGACAGCACGAGCGGCGGACCCGCGCGGAAGAGCTTGATCCGCGCGGACTCCGAGGTGTCGGGCTCGATCTCGATCTGGAGGTCGTCGGTCGGCTCGAGTCGTTCGAGCACCGCGATGTCGTCGACCGCCCGGGAAGCGGGCACATCGCTCTGGTACCCCTCCGGGAACGCGCTCGCGAACCGGCGCGCGGCCTCGATGCCGGGCTCCTCACCCCGCGATTCCACGAGCGCGTGGCGCAGGTCGTCGGTCCAGGCGCGTGCGATGCGCGCGACCTCGCGCTCCAGCGCGTCGGTGTCGACCTCGACGAGCGGGTCGTCGGTCGTGACCACGACATGGATGCGGGCGAGGAACGAATCGGTGACGAGCACCGTGTAGTCGGCTCCGGTGCCGGCGAACGCGCGACGCAGCGTGTCGACGATCCGTGCCCGCACCGGGGTGGTGTACCGGTCGCGGGGCAGATAGACGAGGCACGACACGAAGTTGCCGAACTCGTCGCGGCTGACGAACAGCCGGGCGCGGCGCTGTTCGCCCATGCGCACGATCTCGAGGGCGAGCGCGCACAGCTCGTCGACCGGGAGCCTGAACAGCTCCGCGCGCGGGTACGTCTCCAGCACGTTCACGAGCGTGCGGGACTCGTGGGACCCCGCGCGGAGGCCCGACCGCTCGAGCACCGCGGCCACCTTGTCGCGTATCACGGGGATGCGCGCCGTGCTCTCGGTGAACACGTCGGCGGTGTACAGGCCGGTGAACCGGTGCTCGCCCACGACGCGCCCAACCGGATCGAAGCGCTTGACACCGACGTAGTCGAGGGCGACCGCCCGGTGCACGGTGGAGTGCGGGCGCGCGCGCGTGAGCGTGAGCACCCAGGGCTCGCGCGCCCGCCGCCTCGTCTCGGGGCGCATGCGGGAGAACGTGCGCGCGTACTGCGACAGCTCGCGCCGCCGCACGACGCCGAGCGGAGACGAGGGAACGAGGCGGAGCGCGTCGTCGCCGTCGATCTCGACGAGGTCGTACTCGCAGTAGCCCTCGAACGTGAAGTGATCGTCGACGAGCCACTCGAGGAAGGCGGCCGACTGCGCGGCGTCGTCCGGCGGGACGGTTGGAGGAGGTGACGACCGCAGCTCGACGGCGAGGGCGAGCGCCTTCGCCCGCATCGGCGCCCAGTCGTCGACGACCAGCCTCAGGTCCTCGAGCACTCCCACGACCGCCGTATGCAGCGCATCGAGCGCGCGACGGCCGGTCTCGCGGTCGATCTCGAAGTGCAGGAACGCCTCGGGCGCACCCGGCGCCGCCCGCGACCCGGTGGCGATCTCCCGGAGCGTGCCCGACCCGTCGCGGCGGACGGTGACCACGAGGGACACGACCGTGTGCACGTCGTACCCGCGCCCCACGAGCACGGCGCGGATGGAGTCGAGCAGGAACGGACGGTCGTCGCTCACCACCTCGACCACCGTGTGCGGCGAATCCCAGCCGTGGTCGGCGCGGTTCGGGTTGAGCACGCGCACCTCGGTCTCGTCCGAGGCCCTCACCGCGCCGAACGCGAGCAGCGCCCGCGCCGCGCCCTCGGCCGACGCGCGCGCGGCAGGATTTTCACCCGGCTCGGCCGCGGCGACGAACTCCTCGACGAATCCCGAGCCCTCGCTCACGAGGGCAAAGGCTACGGCTCGCTCCGGTGCGCGCCGGTCTTCCGGGCGCCGGCGGCATCCCCCATCGACCGGGCCGGTCGCGCCACACTCTCGATCCCCGATCCCGAGGAGCACCGGTGGAGCCCGTCGAGCTCGAACCCGTCGACATGGAGTGCATGCGCTGCCGTCAGGTGGCGCCGATGCGGTTCTACGGCTTGTGCACGGGCTGCCGGGAGGAGCTCCACGCGAGGTACGACGGCGTCGGGCGGGTGATCGAGGTCGCGGAGTACGAGCCCAAGATGAACGTGACCCCGAACGCGGTGGCGCTGAAGGCCGACTGAGCGACCGGCACCGCGAGGGGGCCCCGGCGTTGCGTCCGGGCCGCCCGTCGCGGCCTGCTCCGGGCAGCGCGGCGCGGGGATAGGCTCGGAGGGTCACCCCGACGCGGGGAAGAGGACACAGGACGCGCGTTGACGAGCGCGTTGACGAGGAGGTCGCGATGGGCGATCACGGTCTGCAGGTGGGTACGCCCGAGATCCGATCGGTGGGCCCGATCACGTTCGGTCCCGACGACGTGTTGTTCGTCGCCGACAACGTGAGCGCCCGGATCTTCGCCATCGACGTGGCGGACGACGGCCCCTCGGCGCCGGCCGATGCGTTCGACCTCGACGCCCTCGATTCGCGGCTCTGCGCGTTCCTCGGCTGCAGCGAGGACGACCTCGTGATCCGGGACCTGGCCGTGCACCCGCGTACGCACAACGTGTACCTCTCGGTGATGCGCGGACGCGGCGACGCCGCGATGCCGGTCGTGGTGAGAATCGACCGCCGCGACGCGACGATCTCGGAGATCGCGCTGCGCGACGTCGCCTTCGCGGAGACGGCCGTGAGCAACGCACCGAGTGAGGACGACGAGCGCACCGACGTGCAGTTCGCGGATCCGCCCGAAGGAGAGGTGTTCGA
The DNA here is from genome assembly GCA_964505725.1 of uncultured Bifidobacteriaceae bacterium. GTDB lineage: Bacteria > Actinomycetota > Acidimicrobiia > IMCC26256 > DASPTH01 > CAVRJC01. The sequence goes on from CAZDJK010000104.1 coordinate 8,945, forward strand.
GATCCGGGGGCGCACGCTGCGCCTCGCACGGCCGCCGGCGCGCACCGCGACCGTCACCGACATGAGCTACGTCGACGGGACGCTCATCGTCGCCGGCATGTCGAACGAGGAGTTCTCCTCGAACCTCCGGCGCGTCCCGTTCCCGTTCACCGGCGGCGAGGCGGACAACAGCCTCGAGATCTTCCACGTCTCGCACGGGAAGTGGGAGACCGCCGCTCCCATCCGCACCTTCGTCCCCTACGAGGGCGGGCGCAGCATCCTCGCGAGCTACACGTGCACGCCGCTCGTGCACTTCTCGGTGAGCGACTTCGCCACTGGTGAGAAGGCGGTCGGCCGCACGGTCGCGGAGCTGGGAGCGATGAACCAGCCACTCGACATGGTCTCGTTCCGCCAGGGCGACGACGAATTCCTGCTGATCGCGCACACGAACCACCCCATGATGAAGATCGCCTGCCGCGACATCGACGGCCAGGAGGGCCTCACGCAGCCGCAGGAGCCGCGCGGGGTGCCGGTCCAGGAGCTCGACATGCCGGGCGTCCGCAAGCTGGCGAACCTCAATGGCGACTACGTGCTCGCCCTACTGCGCGACGAGTCGGGAGCGCGCAGCCTCCGCTCGCTGAAAACCGCGTCGCTGTAGCTCCCGGCAAGGGGAACCGGTGCGAGCGACCTGGTCGCGGGTCGGGAGCGACGTCGCGCTCCAGATCGTCGACCTGCCCGAAGCCGCGCGCGCCGACCTCGCGGCGATGAGCGACGCGCAGTTCGCACGCGCGTTCCCGGTGTACGCGGCATCGGTGGCCGCGGCGGACTACCCGCCGGCGGCGCCGTCGACCCTCCAGCCGCTGCCTGGTCGTTACTCGGCCGCCGGACGCGAGGTGTGCTTCGTCCCCCGGTTCCCGTTCCTCCCGGGGACCACGTACACGGTGCTCGTGCACCGGGACCTCCTGACGCCCGCTGGTGGCCAAGGAACCTCGAGCTTCGACCGGGAGGACTACGACGCGCGGTCGATTGCCTTCGCTCCCGACCCCGGCGAACCGGTGACGTCGGTGGTCGAGATCTACCCCACTGCGCGCGAGGTGCCCCGCAACCTGCTCCGGCTCTACGTCGAGTTCTCCGCTCCGATGGCCGAAGGAGGGATCGAGCGGCACGTGCACCTGCGGCCGGGTGGCGACGGCCCCGATCTCGAGGGCGCGTTCCTGCCCATGGACGCCGAGCTCTGGGATCCCGACCGCCGCCGCGTCACCTTGATGCTCGACCCGGCGCGCATCAAGCGCGGGCTGGCCCCCCACCAGGAGGCCGGGTACGCGTTGACGCCGGGCACAATGGTGGAGGTCGTCGTCGACGCCGAGCTCCGCGACGCGATGGGGCGGGCTCTCACCGCGGCCCGGACACGCCGCTACTTGGTCGGTCCCGACGTACGCGAGCACGTCGACCCGTGCGGGTGGGAGGTCGTGCCACCTGCGCGAGCGACGGCCGACCCGCTCGTGCTCCGGTTCCCTCGCCCGCTCGACCACGCCCTCCTCCTGCACTGCATCGGCGTGACCGCGGGTGGCGCACCGGTGGCGGGAACCGTCTCGGTGAGCGACGGCGAGCGGCAGTGGGCGTTCACACCGTCCACGGCGTGGAGCGACCGGGGCTACGAGATCGTCGTGGACCCGATCCTGGAGGACCTGGCGGGGAACTCGCTCACCCGGGTGTTCGATCGTGATCTCGACGTGCCCGCGCACGCGCCGCGGCCGCACCCGCCGGTCGTGCTCACGTTCGCGCCGTCCTGACGCCGGCGGTGGTCAGCGCCGCAGGTGGACGTAGTGCTCGCTGACCGCCAGGGACCACAGGAGGAACGTCGCCGAGATGACGGCGATCCGCAGCCGACCCACCTGGGCCGGCCGCAGCGCGACCTCGTAGTCCGGCAGGGCCGTCACGGGCACACGGGCGGCGCGTGGGCGTACGGGGACGAGGTCGTCGATTGGGAACGCGCGGATGCGACGGTCGCGCCGGACCATGAACACCGCCCACACGACGAACACCACCACCGCGGCCATGAAGCACAGCCCGATGGTCAGCGACGCGCGACTGACTCCCATGTTCACCCCTCGGGGACGGGGCGCCTGCTTGCTCGCATTCTCTACCCAAGGCGCACGAAGCACCAATCGGCATGCGGCCGGCCACGGCGCTGACCGTCGCCGACGGGGTCACGGCGTCCCGAAGTGAGCGACGAGGCCGGCGGCGTAGTGCTGTTCCCACGGCTCGTCGGGCCCGGTCGCGTTGTACTCCTTGTCGAGGCTCACGAGCATCCAGACGAGCTCGCTCGGCACCGGCGTCGAGCCGAGGAGCGCGGGCAGCTCCGAGAGGCGGATCAGCCAGTCGGCGTACCACGACGCCCAGTCGTCGTCGGCGCCGTCGACGATGCGGTACACGCGGTGATGGGTCTCACCCGCCTCGTGCAGGAGATCGGCGACGGCCGCAGCGGTGTCGGGCATGGCTCCTCCTCGGTTGGGTGCTGCATGATCTCGCAATGGCCCGCTGGACCTGCCCGCGGTGCGACCGCGAATTCGGCAACGCCCATCAGGCTCACACGTGTGTTCCCGGCACCACTGTCGACCAGGTGTTCACCGGTCGGGTCGTGTGGCAACGGGCGATCTTCGACGCGGTGCTCGACCACCTCGAGGCGCTCGGCCCGGTGCACTGCGATGCGGTCTCGGTGGGGGTGTTCCTCAAACGCGGGCAGAAGTTCGCCGAGGCGCGCCCGCAGGTGAGGAGCCTGTCGCTCGAGCTGGTGCTCCCCCGGCAGGTGCCCGACGCGCGGGTTGCGAAGCACATCCGCATCTCCGCGAGTCGGGTGGTGCACGTCGTGAAGCTCACCGAGACGGCGCAGGTCGACGCGCAGCTCCGGGCGTGGCTCACGGAGTCGTACGACGCGGCGGGATGACCGGTGCGGGACGCGGCCGGCGGCTCAGTACCGCCGGCGTTTGCGCATGGAGAACCAGGCGAACACGCAGAGGATCGCGAGGATGAAGAACGCGCCGACACCGATGCCGATGTACACGGCCCGCAGCCTAGAGGGTCGTCGGCGGCGGGAGAGGCGCCCGCACGCGCCGACCTTGTACGATCCGGCGCGTCACGCCGACGCGCGACCGAAGACTTCTCTCGAGGGGAGACGCCGAGGATGACCGCCGAGCGCTTTCCGGTGGAGGCGAGCCACGTGATGATGTTCGCCCGCGCCATCGCCGATCCCAATCCCGTGTACTCGGATCCCGAGTACGCCGCGAACACAGAGGTGGGGGGGATCATCGCGCCCCCGACCTTCGCGCAGGCGAGCGCGCAGTTCGACCCCGACTACTTCCTGCGCCCCAAGATCGGCCAGCCCTGGTTCGGCTCCGGCCGCGAGGCAACCGGCCTGCAGCGTGCCGCGAGCGGTGCGAGTGGCAGCGGGGGTTCCGGCGCCGGCGGCTCCGGGAGTGGGGGAGGCGGAGGCGGGCTCCACGCCGAGCAGCATTTCGAGTACCACCGCACCCCGCGGGTCGGCGACGTGCTGAGCGCCACGACCCGCCCGGGCGAGCGGTGGGAGAAGCAGGGCCGTTCGGGCACGCTGAAGTTCTCGGAGACCGTCACCGAGTACCGCGACCAGAACGGCGACCTCGTGGTGACGGCCCGCTCGGTCGGCGTCCAGACCGCCGGCCCCGTGGTGAGGGGGGACTGATGGCGGTGAGCGCGAAGTCGCTCGAGGTCGGCGCGTCACGCGAGCTGCCGCTCGTCGACGATCTCACCCGTACCCAGATCGTCATGTACGCCGGCGCTTCGGGTGACTACAACCCGCTCCACAGCGACGACAAGTACACCCGCGAGGTCGCGGGCTACCCCGGCGTGTTCGCGCACGGCATGCTCACGATGGGCATGACCGGCCGCGTGCTCACCGACTGGTTCGGCGACGGACGGCTCACCCGCTACGGCGTCCGGTTCGTGAAGCAGGTGTGGCCCGGCGACACGCTCACCGCCACCGCGACCGTCGACGCGATACGCGAGGACGACGGTGTCCCCTACGCCGACGTCTCGGTCGTCACCGTCAACCAGGACGGCGACCCCGTGGTGACCGGGAGCGCGACCGCCCGGCTCGATCCGTAGCCGACCGGGCGGTTCGGCGGCGCGTCGCGGCCGGGCTCACCCCCCGGAGCGCACCTCTTCCTTCGTCGCGAGCACGACCGGGGGCGCCTCACGCCAATTCGTGATGCCGTCCTCCTCGAGCGCCGCCGGCATCTTGTTCTCGTGGATCTCGGCCCAGTGCGAGTGGTTGAGCTGGTGGATGGTGAAGCACGCGGCCAGCGCGTTCTGGAAGCCCATGTTGTCGACGGTCTGGTTCACCGACTCCTTGATGAGCAGGGCCGTCATCGTCGGGAGGGCGGCGATCCGGCGGGCGAACTCGAGCGTCTGGTCGGAGAGCTGATCGGCGGGGAAGACCTTGCTGACCATGCCGAGGCGATAGGCCTCGTCGACATCGAGCGCGTCACCGGTGAGCATGAGCTCCTTGGTCTTCCGGGGCCCGAACTCCCACGGGTGGGCGAAGTACTCGACGCCGCACATGCCGAGGCGGGTTCCCACGACATCGGCGAACCGCGCGTTGTCGGCCGCGACGATGAGGTCGCACGCCCACATGAGCATCAGGCCGGCGGCGTAGACGGTGCCCTGGACCTGCGCGACGGTGATCTTGCGCAGGTTCCGCCACCGCTTCGTGTTCTCGAAGAAGTAGTGCCACTCCTGGAGCATGCGGTTCTCGGCGCCCTTGCGGGTGCCGCCGTTGATCCCGTACGACGGGTGGAAGTCGGGGCCACCGGGAGTGCGCTCGGCGATCGCCTCGCCCGAGCCGAGGTCGTGGCCCGACGAGAAGATCGGGCCGACGCCGCCGAAGATGACCACCCGGATCTTGTCGTCCTTCTCGGCCTCGAGGAAGGCGTGGTCGAGCTCGACGAGCAGGCCCCGGTTCTGGGCGTTGCGGCTCTTCTCGCGGCTGAGCATGATGCGCGCGATGGTGCCGTCGTCGAGCGTCTCGTAGGTGACGTACTGGTAGTCGGCCATTTCGTCCTCTTTCGGTTCGGTGTGTCGCGTGACGGGCACGCGCCCCCCGGCGCCGGCATCCGTCTCCTGCTGTGGCCCGAGTACAACACAGCCCCCCGGCCCCCGCAAGGCGGAGACCGGCCCGATGCCGATGGCGACGCACCCACCGCGCTACGGGTTGACCGGCGGCCCCTTCGGGACGTCGCGGAACGGCAGGTTGCGGTCGTGCGTGACCTCGCGAGGCATCCCGAGCACGCGCTCGCTGATGTTGTTGCGCGCCATCTCGGTGGTGCCGCCGCCGATGCAGGACGCCTGGCGCATCAGGTACGTCATGCCGTAGCCCGAGGCCCGGTCGTCGGCGGCGACCGCGGCCGCCGCCGGCCCTGCCACCTCGAGCCCCACCGACGCCGCCCGCACGCCGATCACGCCGCTCATGAGCCGGCCGATCGCGGCGGCAGTGTCGGGGATCACGCCCGCGGCCATGCCGGTGCTGATGCGCCTGTTGAGCTCACCGTGGACCCGCTGCAGCGTGCGCACTTCGCCGATCATGTCGCGCACGCGTGGATCCGAGAGCCGACCGTTGGCGCGCGCGAGCTCGATGAGAGGGTCGGCGTTGGCCTGCCCGCCCGAGACGCGCACCCGCGGCCCGGTGATGTAGGGCGACCCGCCGCCGACCGCGACCCGTTCGTGGAACATCCAGCGTGTGCCGATGGTCCAGCCGTCGTCGACCTCGCCGACGCGGTTCTCGTCCGCGACCCGGAGGTCGGTCATGAACTCCTGGCAGAACTCGCGCGAGCCGTTGATCATCTCGATGCGGTGCAGCTCGATGTTGGGCTGGTGGATCTTGATGATGAAGACGCTCAGCCCGCGGTGCTTGGGAACGTCCCAGTTCGTGCGGAGGAGGCAGAGCCCGTAGTCGGAGAACCACGCGCCGGTCGTCCAGATCTTCGAGCCGTTGACGATCCACTCGTCGCCGTCTCGCACCGCGGTGGTCAGCGCGCCGGCGACGTCGGACCCGCCGCTCGGCTCGGAGAGGAACTGCATCCAGATCTCCTCGCCCTTCAGGATGGCGGGGAGGTGCCGCTGCTTCTGCGCCTCGGAGCCGAACTCGAGCAGCACTGCGGCGCACGGCGCGAACGTCGGGACCTGGATGACCTGCGGGAGCTCGTAGCCCACGACTTCCTCGTTGAACGCCTCCTGGTGCGCAGGGGTGAGCCCGAGTCCGCCGTACTCCTTCGGGAAACAGACTCCTGCGAACCCGCCGTCGAACAGCGTGCGCTGGAGCTCCCGAGCGCGGGAGATGTAGGCGAGCTCCTCCTCCTCGGTGTCGCCGCGGAGATAGACGTCGCCCGCGTTCCGCGCCGGCGGCAGGTTGGCCTTGAGCCACGTGCGGGCCCGGGCCCGGAACGACTCGACGCTCTCGATCTCGGTGGGAGCGTTCGCTTCGGTGGTGGTCATGCGAGAGCCTCCCGGAGGGTGGTGATGTGTTGCCGGTGGTCACTCGGCGCGCCGTGGGTCACGCGGTCGACCGTGACACGACGGAGGTAGAGGTGGATGTCGTGGTCGTAGGTCACGCCGATGCCACCGTGGATCTGCACGCAGTCCTGCACCAGCTCCGGGAGGTACTCGCCGGCGTAGGCCTTGGCGACGCTCGTGGTCTCGGCTGCGTCGGCCGTGCCCGTCTCGACCGCGCGGGCGGCCGCGGCGGTGATCGCGTGGCTGCCCTCGAGCCACATCTTCATGTCGGCGAAGCGGTGCTTCAGCTCCTGGTACGACGCGAGGGGGCGGCCGAACGAGTAGCGGTTGAACGCCCAGTCCACGGTGAAGTCGAAGACGACCTCGGCGGCGCCCACCATCTCCGCGGCCTGGATCACGAGCGCGAGCTCGCGCTGGTGCTCGACTTCGGCGGTGGCGTCGCCCGCGGTGCCGACCTGGGCGTCGGCCCCGACCCGGACCTCGTCGAATGCGACGGTAGCGAACCGTCGCACCATGTCGATCCCGTCGAGCGCCGTGATCGTGAGGCCCGGCAGGTCGCTCGGCACCAGGAACTGCGCAAGCCCGTCGCCGGCCTGCGCGGTGACGAGCAGCACGTCGGCCTGGGCGGCGGCCTCGATCGGCGACGCCACCCCGGCCAGCACGAAGGCGTCGCCGTCGGCGCGCCAGGTGATCGCGCCCTCCGAGCTCCGCTCGGCCACGCACCACGCCGGGATCACCTCGCCCGCCATCACCGCGGGGAGCGTGTCCTGCTGCTGTTCGGGCGTGCCGGATCGGACGAGCGCGGAGGCGACGACGTTCGCGGGCAACAGCGGCCCGGGCGCCACGCCCCGGCCGAACGCGTCGGCGACGAGCGTCAGGTCGACGACACCCTGCCCGCTGATGCTGCCTCCGCCGAGCGGCTCGGGCACGACGAGGGAGATCCACCCGAGCTCGGCGCCCTGGCGCCAGTAGTCGCGCTCGAACCCGTCGGGGGAGTCACGGAGCTCGCGGACCTTCGTGAGCGGGCACTCGGCGTCGAGGAACTTCCGCGTCGTGTCCCGGAAGAACTCCTGATCGTCACTGAGCGTGACCTCCATGGGCGTCCTTCCTCACGTCGCCGCGGCCCGCCGGGCCCGCGGCGAGATTCCCACTCGGCCCGACAGCAGGCAAGCCGGGCGTCCATCGACCACGCCGGCCTGACGTTTCCGGCTGCCGGGCGCGCGCGACGTCCGGCGAGCGTGAGATCGGAGCGGCCGAACGGGGCGTCAGAGGTTGGCGGTCGCGTCGAGGTACTCCTCGAAGCGTCGGACGGCCTCGTCGCTCGCGGGACCGTGTTGCACCAGCGCGTCCAGGTCTTCGTGCCCGGACGCACCGAGGCGCCGGTCGACGTTGGCGTCGAACGCGCGCCGGCTGTTCAGCAGCTTGCGAGGAACGAAGTTGGTCGGCCAGATGTCGGGCGACGCCTTGTGCTGCTTCAGCACCTGTTGGGCGATCGTGACCTTGTGCACCTCGGTGGGGCCGTCGACGGTGCCGATCATGTCGCCGTTGGCGCCGAGTTGCATGAGGTTCGACACGCCGAGCGCGCCGTGGATGTGCGTGGTGCGGGTGCCGATGTTGGTGAGGATCTCGGCCGCCTTCACCTTGCAGGCGGCAATGTACTGACGCGCCCGTCGCGAGTCCGACTGGTCGATCATCCACGCGGTGTAGAGCACGAGGAGCCGGAACTGCTGCAGCTCGATCCACGAGTCGGCGATGTTCTGCTGCACCATCTGCTTCTCGGCGAGCAGGCTGCCCTTGGTGGTGCGGCTGAGCGCGCGCTCGCACATCATGTCGAAGTAGCGCTCGCAGCCCGCCACCGTACGCATGGCGTGGTGGATGCGCCCGCCGCCGAGCCGTCGCTGCGCGACTTCGAACGCCTTGCCCTCGCCACCGAGCAGGTTCTCGTCCGGGACCCGGACGTTCTCGTAGCGGACGTGGGCATGGATGCCATGCCCGAACGGCTGGCCGATGTGGCCGATGTCGTGCAGCACGTTGATGCCCGGTGTGTCGGACGGCACGAGGAACATCGACATTCCCTGGTACGGGTGCACGTCGGGGTTGGTGACCGCCATCACGATGATGAACGACGCGGTACGCAGGTTCGACGAGAAGAACTTGTCGCCGTTGATGACCCATTCGTCGCCGTCACGCTCGGCCCGGCACTTGAACTGCGTCGGGTCCGAGCCGCCGTGCGGTTCGGTCATCGAGTAGCACGAGAACACGTCGCCGTCGAGGAGTGGCTGGAGCCACTTCTCCTTCTGCTCCGGTGTGCCGTAGGCGGCGATGATCTCGGCGTTGCCGGTGTCGGGCGCCGCGCACCCGAACACGATCGGCGCCCAGCTCGAGCGCCCGAGCAGCTCGTTCATCAGCGCGAGCTTGAGCTGGCCGTAGCCCTGGCCCCCCAGCTCGGGCTCGAGGTGGCAGGCCCAGAGATCGCGGTCACGCACCTCCTGCTTGAGCTGGTCGACCAGCGTGCGCAGGGCACCCTCCGGGCGTTGGAACACGTTCTGGTCGAGCACCTGGTCGAGGGGTTCGATCTCGGTGGTGATGAACTCGTCGATCCAGTCGAGCTTGGCCTGGAAGTCCGGCTCGGTGCTGAAGTCCCACACGTTACGCCTCCGGATGCTCGTCGCCTGCGGGCCCATCCTGGCCACGCGACGGTCGGGCGCGCAATACGGCCTGCCCCACTCGGCGCGTCGACGCGCCAAGATGGCGGGGTGCCGGAGTTCCACGACGCCATGCCCACCGACTGGATCGGCCCGGGTGAGACCGCAGCCCTCGACGTGGCCGGGATCCCCGTGGCGATCGCGAACGTGGAGGGCGAGTTCTTCGCGTTCGGGAACTTCTGCCCGCACCAGGCCACACCGCTCGGCGGTCTGCCGCTCATGCGGCGCTGCATCATCGTCTGCCCCGAGCACCACAGCATGTACGACGTGCGCTCCGGCCAATGCGTCGTCCCCTCCGACGACGGCTTCACCGGCAAGCTCACCATGTACGAGACGCGCGTCGTCGACGACGTCGTACAGGTCCAGCTGTAGCGAGTCGCCGCCGACGCCGGGTCAGGCGGCGACCTTCATGAGCTTGGCGAGCGAGCCTCCCATGATGAGCGCCTGCGTCTCGTCGGGGAGACCGTCGACCACCTCGGAGTAGCCGAGCGGGTCGGACATGCCCTCCGGGTGCGGGAAGTCCGAACCCCACATCACGTGGTCGGCGGGCAGGAGCTCGAGCAGTCCCTTCGGGTCGGGCTCGTGGAACGCGTGCACCCAGATGTTGCGCTTGAACACGTCGAGCGGGTTCTCCTCGAAGATCACGGCCGACTTCTCGTACGCGGCTTCGAGCTTGTGCACGAACGGCCGGATCCAGTCGCTCGGGTACTCGACCGGTGCGAACCTCAGCGTCGGGAAGCGCGTCGCGAGCTCGTGTCCGATGATCGAGGCCATCGAGTCGATCAGCGGTGACTTCTCGGATGCCAGCGCCAGGAAGCCCGGAGCGCCGTTGCTCACGAACGCTCGGAACTCGCGGTCGCCGAGACCCTCCCATTCGTTGATGTAGCGCTGGTAACCGCTGTCGCCCGAGTGCATCCCCACCACGACGTCGAGCTCGGCGACGAGCTCCCAGAACGGGTCGAACTCCGGCAGCGCGAACGAGCGGCGGCCCTTGTACGTCGGCACCGGCGCCACTCGCATGAGGAACACGCGGGCGCCGCGCTCGACGACCGTCTGCAGCTCCTTGATCGCTTCGTCCATCTTGGCCAACGAGATGATCGGCGTCGGGTAGATCGCGTCGGCGTAGTTGAACGTCCAGTGCTCGTGCATCCATTCGTTGAGCGCATGGACCACGACGCAGGCGGCGTCGGGGTTGTCGGCGAGGCGCTCCTCGACCACGCTCGCCAGCGTCGGCCACATGAGCGCGCGGTCGATGCCCATGTCCTTCATCAGCGCGAGCCGCGGCTCGGGATCGAAGAACGCGTCGACGCTCGGCATCGCCTTGGGCTTCACGGAGGAGCCGTCGGCGGCGAGGCCCGGGGGCGTGTGGTCGTCGTAGGCGCCCGGCACGGCAACCACGTTGAACGTGGGGTTGGGGATGTAGTCGCTGAGCTTGTCGTTGATCGCGACTTTGGTGCGCTTGTTGATGTCGACGTACTTGATGATGCCGTCGTATTCCTTCGGGATGAACTTGGTCAGCGCATCCCGGTTCTCGTACATGTGGTTGTCGGCGTCGAAGGTGGGAAAGGGCAGGCGCCGTTCCTTCATGTAGACGAATTCCTCAGCCATCGCGAGACCCCTTCTTCCTCTTCTTCTTCCTCTTCCCCGGGGCGAATCCCCCTACCGATGTCCGGCCGGCCCAAAGGGTAAGCCCGGCCGGCAACCCGCGCAACGGCCGACTCTCCTTCAGCCGTTCGCGGGCGTCAGGTTCCGTCCATCAGCCCCGAGCGATCCCGAGCGGCCGACCGGCCGACTCGGGTACCGTGCGCGGCCCGAACGCGTCGCAGTCGTGTGAGGAGACGCTATGGACCGCATCAACCACGTGAAGCTGATCACCCCGGAGCCCGCGGTGGTCGACACCTTCCTGCGCGAGGTCGTGGACCTCCCCGAGGGCTGGCCGCTCGGCGCGGGCACGAAGTCGCTCGAACCGGGCGCGCCGCTCGGCCCCGGCGGCGACCTGGACCCGAGCGCGATCGGCGAGCGCCGCAAGGTGACCGGCACCGACGGGTTCATCACCGGCACTCCCGAGAGCCGCCAGTTCCAGATCCTCGAAGGCGGCCCTGCCGCGTTCTGGGCCATCTGCATCGGCACCCGCGACATCGAAGGGGCCTACCAGCGCTGCAAGGAGCGAGGCATCCCCGCGACGCCCATCACCGTCGCCGACTGGAACGAGCGCGACAACATCCGTAACTTCTTCTGCATCGTGGCGGGCCTGATGTTCGAGGTGATCCGCGTCGAGCCGAAGAACGCCGCATAGCGGCGCAGGACGGCAGATCGTCGATCGCTCAGAGGTCCCAGGTCACCATGACGTGTGGAGACGGGTCACCGCTTCCCGACGAGCGATAGGCGGCCAACGCAGCCACGTTGTCGGCATCGGTCAGGACCCACATGTCGTAGCAACCGCGCGCGCGTGCCAGGTCTCGGAGCGCGCCGACGAGCGCGACCCCGATTCCGCGTCGTCGGTACGGTTCCGCGACCGCGAGCTCGTACAGGAACATCTCCGTTCCCTTGTCGGGGTGGGTCATCTCGACCCCACTCACGAAGCCGACCGGTGCGTCGTCGTCATACGCCAAGAAGATGAAGTGGCCGGGCGATCTCAGGAACCGCGCGGCGTCGGCTCGCCGGGCAGGCCCGTCGAAGAGCGCCGACGCGTCGACGACCGCGTCGACGTCCTCACCGCCGATGAGTCGAATGTCCACCGTCGGCCAGTCCAGCAGGCCCACCAGGCCCGAGCCACCGGCCGGTCCCGACCGCGCCGGTCTAGCCTCGTCGAGCCATGAGCGTGCACGTGACCACGAACGGCGCCACCCGCGTCGTCACCATCGACCGTCCGGAGCGGCGCAACGCGCTGGACGGGTCGACGATGGCCGCCATCGGCGCGGCGTTCACCGACGCCGAGGCCGACGAGTCGATCCGGGTCGTCGTCCTCACCGGGGCGGGCGAGCTCTCGTTCTGCTCGGGCATGGACCTCAAGGCCTCCCCGGCGGAGCGTGCGCTCCCCGAGGGCGCGGTGGGCATCGAGGTGTTCACGACCCGGTGCTTCCCGAAGCCCGTCATCGCGGCGGTGAACGGCTCCGCCGTCGGCGGCGGCCTCGAGCTGATGCTCGCGTGTGACATCGTCGTCGCCTCCGACCATGCGACGTTCGGAGTACCCGAGGTGAAGCGCGGGCTGGTCGGCGCGGGCTGCTCGACGCGGCTCGCAGCGCGGTTGTCGACCCCGATCGCGCTGGAGCTCACGCTCACGGGGGAACCGATCGACGCCGACCGTGCCCGAGCGCTCGGCCTGGTGAACCACGTCGTGCCCGCGCCCGAGCTCCTGCCGCGCGCGCTCGACCTCGCCGCGCGCATCTCGGGGAACGCGCCCCTCGCGTTGCAGGTAACCAAGCAGCTCGTCTGGGACGAGGCGCGCATGCACGACGCCGACGAGTGGGCCGCCATCCGGGCCAAGGCGGCGCCCGTGTTCGCCAGCGCCGACGCCCGCGAGGGAGCGGCCGCGTTCGCCGAACGCCGCGCGCCCCGCTGGACCGGGCGCTGAGACCGACCGCGGCGAGACGCTACGCCGAGGAGGGCTTCATGGCACAGGAGCAGGCGAACCCGCCCGAGGACGAGGCGCACCCACGGGACGTCGCCGAGCTGCTCCGGCTCCTCGACCTCGAGGAGCTCGACACCGACCTGTACCGGGCGGTGAACCCGACCCAGCAGTTCCTACCCCACCTCTACGGGGGCCAAGTGGCCGCGCAGGCCGTGCGCGCCGCCAGCCTCACCGTGCCCGACGGGCGCTGGCTCCACTCGTTCCACGGCTACTTCCTGCGGCGGGGCAACACCGAGCGCCCGACGATCCTCCACGTCGACCGCGACCGCGACGGGCGCTCCTTCTCGGCGCGTCACGTCGTGGCGCGCCAGGAGGGCGCGGCGATCTTCAGCATGTTGGCGTCGTTCCACGTCGACGAGCCGGGCAACGACTACCAGCACGCGCCCCACGGCGACGCGCCCGACCCCGAAACGCTGGGCGGGGGCCCGATCCGCGGGCACAACCAGATGTTCGACCTGCGGTCCATCGTGGCCCGGCCGGTCGGGATCCCGGGCATGAGCCACCGCTTCTGGGCGCGGACGCGCGGCCCCCTACCCGACGACCGGCTGCTCCACGCGTGCGCGCTCACCTACCTCTCCGACATGAGCACGGGCTTCGCCAAGCTCGAGCTGGACGGCCTGCCCCGCGGCGGCCCGAGCCTCGACCATGCGGTGTGGTTCCACCGACCGGCGCGGCTCGACGACTGGGTGCTCGTCGAGTTCGAGCCGATCACGTCCGCGGGTTCTCGCGGCTACTACACAGGTGCCGTCTACGACCGCGACGGTGCGCTCGTGGCGACGATCGCCCAGGAGCAGGTCTACCGCGCCCGCACCCCGGGCTGACGCTCGTGAAGCTTCGGGCGCCGGAACGGCCGTCCGCTCACGACAGGCTCGCCGCCGCGGCGAACTCCTCGATGCCCTCGCGCGCGTTGCGACTGCTCGACCAGGGTGTGACCACCACGCGGTGGACGCCCGCCGCCTCGTAGCCTTCGACCAGGCTCAAGTCGAACCCCTGGGCCCACCCGGTGAGCAGCGTGATCTCGAGCGGCGGGCGGCCGATCTCGGCCCGGCGGCGCTGCAGGCCTGCCACGGTCTTCCCCGCGTGCTCGCGCGACGGGCTGCCGCCGAACCAGCCGTCGCCCCGCTCGATCGCACGCTTGAACGCCGCTTCGCTGAACCCGCCCATGACCCAGGGAGGGTGCGGACGCTGCACCGGCTTGGGCTCGAACCCCGACGGCGGCATGTCGTAGTACTTGCCATGGAACTCGGGACGCTCGTCGTCCCACAGCGCGTTCATCACGCTGATCATCTCGTCCATGCGGGCGCCCCGGTTGTGGTACTCCTCGTGGACCGCCCGGTACTCGGCCTCGATGAGGCCGACGCCGATGCCGATCTCGACTCGGCCGCCCGAGAGGACGTCGAGCGTCGCGATCTCACGCGCGAGGTGGAACGGCGAGTGCAGAGGGATCACCGCGACACAGGTCCCGAGGCGGACCGTGCTCGTCACCGCCGCGAGGTGCGACAGCGCGACCCAGGGTTCGACGAAACGCGAGTCGGCGCGGAAGTTCCGTTGGTCTCCCTCCGGGACGCCCTCGAAGGGGATGATGACGTGCTCGCCGATCCACAGGGACTCGTAGCCGACCTCCTCCGCCACCTTGGCGAGCTCGGCCATCTGCCACGGGTACACGGGCGTGAAGTTGAGACCGAACTTCATCGAGTCCTCCGAGTCGTCTGGCTCAGTTGATCTGGCGAACCCGGCCTTCCCAGTAGGGCGACCGGAGCTCACGCTTCAGGAGCTTCCCCGACGGGTTGCGCGGCAACGCGTCGGTGAAGTCGACGGATTTGGGCAGCTTGAACGACCCGAGGTGCGGGCGGGCGAAGTCGATCAGCTCTCCGGCCTCCAGCGCGCAGCCGTCGCGCACGACGACGATCGCCTTCACCGCTTCGCCCCACCGTTCGTCGGGCACGCCGATCACCGCCACGTCGGCGACCGCAGGGTGCCCGGCGAGCACGTTCTCGATCTCCGCCGGGTACACGTTCTCTGCGCCCGAGACGATCATGTCCTTCAGACGATCGTGGAGGAAGAGATACCCGTCGGCGTCCCGGTAGCCGGCGTCGCCGGTACGGAACCAGCCGTCGGCGTCGAGCGCCGCCGCGGTTGCCTCTTCGTTGGCCCAGTAGCCGACGAAGTTGTGCGCCGAGCGCGTCCACAGCTCGCCGATCTCGCCGTCGCTCACGTCCCGCCCGGTGTCGGGATCGACCACGCGCATCTCCACCCACGGGTACGGCTTCCCG
This sequence comes from uncultured Bifidobacteriaceae bacterium, assembly GCA_964505725.1. GTDB lineage: Bacteria > Actinomycetota > Acidimicrobiia > IMCC26256 > DASPTH01 > CAVRJC01. The sequence continues at coordinate 24,076 of CAZDJK010000104.1, forward strand.
CACGACCGCAGCAGCTGCGGCCGGTGCTCGAGGTCGTGGTCTTCCGCCTCGAGCTGCACGATCGTCCCGGTGGTCTCGGTGAGCCCGTAGAGCTGCACGAAGTCGCAGTCGAACACCTCCATCGCCCGCACGAGCACGGTGTCGGTGATCGGCGAGGCACCGTAGGTCATCAGCTGCAGCGTCGAGCAGTCGGCGCCATCCGCGCCCGGGGTGTGGACCAGCAACCGGATGACCGCGGGAACGAGGAAGGTGTGGGTCACGCCGAACTTCTCGATGGCGGCGAGGATCGAGACCGGGTCGACGTCACGCAGGACGACGACCCTGGACCCCACGGTGAGGCCCATGAGCGCCCAGCCCGCTCCCGCGATGTGGAACACCGGCATCGCGACGAGGTCCACCGACGAGGAATCGAGGCCCCAGGTGGCCGCCGCCCGCATCCCGCCGAGGAAGAAGTTGTCGTTGGTGAGCATCACGCCCTTGGGCAGCCCGGTGGTCCCCGACGTGTAGAGCTGGAGCGCGACGTCGCTTCCCGTCCCGACGTAGCCGGGGTCGTCGAGGCTGCCGGATTCGACGAACGCCTCGTAGGGCGTCCACCGCTCGTGCTCGCCGATCGCCACGACCGTCGTGACCGTCGAGAGCTCGCGCTCGACGCGCTCGATGCACGGGAAGAACTCGTGGCCGACGAAGAGGATCTCCGCCTGTGCGTCGTTCACGATCTGCGCGACCTCGGGTGGCGCCAGGCGCCAGTTGACGGCCACGCACACCGCTCCGAGCTTGGCGAGGCCGAGGACCACGTCGAAGTACTCGATGCTGTTCTTCTCGAGGAACCCGACGCGGTCGCCCGCGCCGACACCCGCGGCGGCGAGCGCGTTCGCCATCCGGTTGGAGCGCGCGTCGAGCTCGCCGTAGGTGACGGTACGGCCCTCGTACAGGAGCGCGGGCGAGTCGGGGCGCTCGCGCCCGTGGGTCCGGACGACGTCCGCGACGGTCGAGAAGTCCATGGGTCCCGACACTACGACGCCGCGCGCGGGCGTTCCAGTAGCCGCGCGCGCCGACGGCGTGTCAGCCGGCGTCGCGCGGGTCGTTGGGGAGCCGGCGGGTGGTGAACGCCATCTCGGCGCCGAAGCAGGTCGCGGGATCGAGGACGACGGTATCGCCCGCACGTTCCGCGACCTTCGCTCCGCACTTCTCGGCATGGCGTTCGGCACCGTCGAGGTCGGCGACGACGAACGTGACGCCGTAGAGCGTGCCGCCGTTGCGAGCGAGGTCCTGGCCCCGATGCGTGCTCGCGTCGAGCGGGCGCGCGAACTCGACCACGGTCTCAGTGCCGACGAACACGTAGGCACGCTCCGATTCGGCGTCGGCCTCGCGATGGAACGTCTTGCCGGCGAACGCGTCCTCGTAGAGCTTCACCGCCACGTCGACGTCGGGCACCACCGTGGTGAGGAAGGACGTGCGCTGGATGCGGAGCGGTTGCTCGTTGCGCCAGTAGTCGGCCGACCAGCCGTCCTGAAAACGCGGATCGCGCGGGCCGCCACCGAGCGCCTGGAACTCGAGCTGGCCGAACGTGTCACGCGGGTGGGTGAAGAGGGTCCGCGGCACCTCTTCGTCGGTCATCTCGGTGTTCGGGAACAGACCCCCGCCGGGCTTCGCGATCCTGATCCCGAGCTCGCGCAGGTGGTGGAACAGCGGAGGGACGTCGGGCGCGTCGACGAACCACGCGATCGAGTGGAAGTGCTCGCCGAATCGAGTGTGGAACCTCACCAGCGGCGCATCGCGGTCCTCGTCGGCCTTGCTCGGCTCCGCGATCTCGATCACGAAGTCGTCACCGATCTGGCCGATCGATGCGGTGCGCTTGTCGAAGTCGGACCACGACTTCGGCATCGACACCTGCTGGGCGAACATGTCGTTGTAGAACTGCGTCGCGGCGTCGAAGTCGTCGACGATGTGGAAGACGTGGAAGAGCTCGCGGATCGGCACTGAGCACCTTTCTTCGATCGATCAGATCTGGACCTGCACCACGTCCTCGACCACTTGCGTCTCGAACGTCATGAGATCCTGGTGGAAGCCATCGCCCTCCGACGGCCGGACGCACTGACCGGTCCTGACGTCGTAGCAGCTCGAGTGCTGCGAGCAGACGATGAAGTGCCCGTCCTCGATCGGGCGTCCGCCGAGCGTCGTCCCCTGGTGCGGGCAGAGGTTCTGGAAGGCGAAGTACTCGCCGTCGACGTTCGCGACCGCGACGGGGAACCCGTCGATGGAGACCGTCATCGTCTCACCCGGCGCGAGGTAGTCGGTGGGGAGCGCGTCGTAGAACTGGGGCACGGCCAGGCAGCTTGCCCGATGCGACTGCGGGGTTCCAAATCTCGCGGTAGCGTCGCCGCCGGTGGACACCACCGATCGCATCGATCCCGATCGCGCCGCCTACATCATGGCGACGAGTGGGCGCGTGGTGAGCTACCGCGAGCTCGAGGACGACTCGATCCGCATCGCCCGCCTCCTGCACGAGCGGGGCATGCGCTTCGGCGACCACCTCGCGTTCTTCTGCACCAACAACGAGTGGGTGCTGAAGATCGCGCTCGGGGCGCAGCGGTCGGGTCTCTTCTACACCGCGATCAACTACCACCTCACGGCGGAGGAGGCGGCGTACATCGTCGACGACTGCGACGCGGTCGCCGTGGTCGTCGACGCGGCCGTCGGTCCGGCGGTCGGCGAGCTGGCGCCGCTGCTCGGGCCGCGGGTCACGACGCGGCTCGCGGTCGGCGGTGCGGTGCCGGGGTACGAGGACCTCGCGGACGCGATCGCGGGTGTTCCGGCGGACCCGCTGGGCGAGGAGCTCGAGGGGTCACCGATGCTCTACTCGTCGGGGACCACCGGGCGGCCCAAGGGTGTCGAGTACGACCACCCCCGGATGACCTACCCGAGTGAGCAGACGCTGCACGGACGTCTCGGCGCGCAGTACAGCATGGGCGACCCGGTCGTCTACCTCTCGCCGGCGCCGCTGTACCACTCGGCTCCGCTGAACTTCAACATGGCGGTGTTGCGTGCGGGCGGCACCTCCGTGGTGATGGAGCACTTCGATCCCGAGCAGTTCCTCGCGCTCGTAGAGCACCACCGCGCGACGTTCACCCAGCTCGTGCCGACGATGTTCGTCCGCATGCTGAAGCTACCGGAGGAGACCCGGACGCTGTACGACCTGTCGTCGCTGCAGCGCGCCGTGCACGCGGCGGCGCCGTGCCCGGTGGACGTGAAGCGGGCGATGATCGACTGGTGGGGACCGATCATCGACGAGTACTACGCGTCGACCGAGGGTGCGGGGAGCACCGCGATCAATGCCGCCGACTGGCTGGCGCACCCGGGCTCGGTGGGGCGGCCCACCGGTGCGGTCGTGCACGTGCTCGACGAGGAAGGCCGCGAGCTGCCGACCGGCGAGTCGGGCGTGATCTGGTTCGAGCACACGGTCGAGAGCCGTTCGTTCCGCTACCACAACGATCCCGACAAGACGGCCACCGTGTTCGACGAGCACGGGTGGACGAGCGTCGGCGACATGGGGTACCTCGACGCCGACGGGTACCTGTACCTCACCGACCGGCGCGACTTCATGATCGTCTCGGGTGGCGTCAACATCTATCCGCAGGAGGCCGAGAACCTGCTCGTGACCCACCCGAAGGTGATGGACGCCGCAGTGTTCGGCGTGCCCGATCCCGAGATGGGCGAGCAGGTGAAGGCGGTCGTGCAACCGGTCGACTGGGACGAGGCCGGTCCCGAGCTCGAGCAGGAGCTCATCGACCACTGCCGGGCGCACCTCGCCCGTTACAAGTGCCCGCGTTCCGTCGACTTCGAGCGCGAGCTCCCGCGTCAGCCCACGGGCAAGCTGTACAAGCGCCTCCTCCGTGACCGCTACTGGACCGGTCGCGAGAGCCGCATCGTCTGACGCCGGCAACACCCGGCACACACCCGGCAAGGTTGCGTCACTCGAGCGGAAATAGCCCGCTCGAGTGACGCAACTTCGCGACTGCTCGGAGTCAGGCGTTGGCGAGGTCGCGGAGAAGGGCGCGGGTGCGGGCGCGTGACGCGGCACGGTCGTCGCCCACGGGGAACGGCGCCACCCACACCTCGGTGGCACCGGCCCGGAAGAGCGCCTCGACCTGCGCGGTGACGGCTCCCTCATCGCCGACGAGGGCGGCGTCGGCGGGCGATTCGACGCCACCGGCGGCGAGGACGCGCTGGTAATTCGGCAGCGTCGCATAGATCGAGAACTGCTGCGCGGCGACGGCGCGCGCCTCGCCCACGTCGTCGTGCACCGCGAGCGGCAGGCCCACGACCACTCGCGGCGCGTCACGGCCCGCCGCGCGCGCCGCGGCGGTGATCCGGGGCGCGATGAGATCCTCGACCGCGCGGGCGTTCGCCATCCACGTGATGGTGCCATCGGCGTGGGTGCCGGCGACGCGGAGCAGCCTCGGCGCGAGCGCGGCCACGAGCAGCGAGACCGGGGCCTCGGGCAGGCGCGGCGCGCCTGCGCGCACCTTGAAGTCGTCGCCCGAGAAGTCGACCGCGTCGCCGTGCAACAGCGACGACAGAATGGTGACGTACTCCTCGGTGTGTCGCCCCGCGTGGTCGTAGGACATCCCGTACTGGTTCTCGATCACCGGCGCGTGCGACGGCCCGATCCCCAACGTGAACCCGGGGCGCCCCATCAACGTGGCGACCTCTGCGGCGCGGTTCGCCATGAGCACCGGATGGCACGGATACGTCTGGAGCACCGACGTGCCGAGCTCGATCGACGACGTGGCGCGACCCACGATGGCGATGGTGACCATGGGGTCGGCGCTGACCGCGCCCGCGTACCACAGGGCCGCGAACCCGTCGGCCTCGGCCTCCTGCGCCTGCTCCACGACCCGCTCGATCGTGGCGCCGCCTCCGCTCAGTCCGATGCGCACGTGCGAGCCTCCTTCGCTACGACGCGCCCGGCGCCTCCGCGGCCCACGCCCGGGCCGCGGCGCGCGCGTCCTCCTGCGATGCCGCCTGCATGCCGCGGCGGCGGACGTCGAGCCCCCGTTCGATCTGCTCCGCGGACTGGCCCCACTCGGCCATGATCCCGCCGAACCCTTCGAGGTCGCGCGCGAGCGCGGCCGCCATCGCGGGTGTGCGGTCGCTGATGCCCTCGATGGTGAAGTTCCCGAACCCGCCGAACGCGCGCTCCATGAAGCTGCGCGCGGTGTCGTCGCCCTCCCACACGAGGACCATCTCGAGCGGCTGGACGTCGACGTAGTAGTAGAGCTTCAGCTCGAGCGACGCCGGCACCGGCCCCTGCCACAGGCACGCGAGGAACTCGGGGAAGTGATCGGAGTCGGGCTGGAAGCGCGACAGGTGGAGCATGGCGGCTACCTCCTCGCCGGCTCGTCGAGCTTGGCCTTGATCGCGAGCTTGTCGGGCTTTCCCGACCCGAGCCACGGGATGAGGTCCTCGGGCCAGATCTCGATGCGCGTCGGCACCTTGTACCCCGAGATCTGCTCGCGCGCCCGCTTCTGGAGGTCGGCTGGGTCGATCTCGTGGTCCTTCGCCGCGACGAGCACCGCAGTGACCTCCTCGCCGCGCTCGGGGTGCGGCATCCCCACTACGAACGCGTACAGCACCTCGGGGAAGGTCTCCAGGAACAGCTCGACCTCGCGCGGCGCGACGTTGGCGCCCTGCGACTTCACCATCTCGGTGAAGCGACCGACGAAGAACGGGCGGCCCTCGAACATGAACACTCGGTCGCCGGTGTGCAGCCAGCCGTTCTCGTCGAAGACCTCCTCGCGCTCCTTCTTGTAGTACCCGTGCATGAGGCCGGGGCCCCGCACCCAGAGCTCGCCCTCCTCGAGGTCGGCGCGCGGCTCGCCGGTCTCGGGATCCACACAGATGCGGTCGACGATGGAGAAGTTTCCGACGGTCTCGCTCATGCCCCGGTGCCCGGGGATGCCGGTCACCGGCCCGCCGGCGAGGGCGACGTCGCTCGGCCCCTGCGAGAGGCCCGCGATCTCGGGCAGCGTGCGATCGGCGAACGTGGGATGGTCGCGCATGGCCTGCATCAGCGTGGGCCAGCCGGTGACCGCGGTGGCCTGCTCCGACTCGATGAGGTTGAGCGCGGCTCCGGGCTCGAACCGCTCGATGCAGAGCACGGCAGCGCCAGTCTGCAGCGCGCTCCCGAGCACGAGCGTGCCGCCGATCCAGAAGAAAGGGAACGCGTTGAAGATCTTCACCCCGCCCTCCGGCGGCTCCGGCCGCAGGGCGCCGAGGAACGAGGTCGCGCGCAGCACCACGCCCTGGGTGTGCACCACGCCCTTCGGGTCGGCGCTGGAGCCGGAGGTGTAAGTGACCTGCGCCAGGTCGGCCGGCGCGACCTCCCGCTCGACCGCGGCGAGCAGGTCGTCGTCGACGCCGTCGACGGCAGTCGGCCGCGACTCCAGCTCGACGGCGGTCGCCCACGGACGATCGGCGCCACCCCCGATCCAGACCGCGCGCAGGAACGGCGTCTCCGGGAGGTACAGCCGGGTGCCGGGAGCGTCGGCGAGCCCGGGGACACTCGCCTCGAGCATGTCCTGCATGTCGCGCCCGAGGACGGTGCGCGCGGTGATCAACGTGTCGATGTCGCCGATGCGGAGCACCTTGCGGATCTCGGTGGGACGGTACGTCGTGGCCAGCGGCATGAGGACGGCACCGATGCGGCTCGCCGCCAGCCACACGACCACCCACTCCTGTCCGTACGGGAGGTACACGCCGACGCGGCTGCCCTTGCCGAGGCCGGCGGCGAGCATGCGTTCGGCAAGCCAGCGGGAGTGCTCCTCGGCCTCCCCGTACGTCATGCGCCGGTCGGGCGTGACGATGAAGTCGCGAGCGCCCCACTGCTCGACCGCGCGGTGCAGCGCCTCGGGAATGGTCGGCCGAAAACCGAGATCGGGTGCTTCCATGCGGGGCGCACGGTACACCGCCGCCGTGCGGCTCACCGTCGGCGTGGACACGGCACCCTTTGGCAGCGCAGACTCTGCGCATGGACATCGGCATCTTCTTCCCGAGCATCGAGCACGCGCCGATCGACGAGATGGTCAAGCGGTTCAACGACACAGCCGAGCAGGGCTTCGGCTCGGCGTGGCTCCCGCAGAGCTCGAGCTACGACGCGCTCACCGCGCTCGCGGTCATCGGACGCGAGGTGCCGGGCATCGAGCTCGGCACGTCGGTGATCCCGACCTACCCGCGCCACCCGACAATGCTGGCGGCGCAGGCACTCACGGCAAACGCCGCGGTGGGCGGTCGGCTGCGGCTCGGCATCGGGTTGTCGCACAAGATGGCGGTCGAGGGCGCCTGGGGGCTCTCGTACGAGCAGCCGGCGCGCCACATGGAGGAGTACCTCTCGGTGCTGGTCCCGCTCATGCGCGACGGCGAGGTCGACTTCGCGGGTGACGTGATCACCGGACGCAGCCGTCTCGGCGTCCCCGACCGTGCTCCCTGTCCCGTGTACCTGGCTGCGCTGCAGCCGCGGATGCTCCGGCTCGCGGGCGGCGTCGCCGACGGGACCATCACCTGGTGCACCGGTCCGGTCACGCTCGAGGCACAGATCGTGCCCGTCATCACCGAGGCCGCCGACACGGCGGGCAAGCCCGCGCCCCGCGTCGTCGTCGCACTGCCGTGCTGCGTGACCGACGACGAGGCCGACGGCCGGGCGAAGGCAGGCGAGCAGCTCCGGGGGTACGGCAACATCCCCGTATACCGCGCGGTGCTCGACCGCGAAGGCGTCGAGGGCCCCGCCGACATCTCCGTCGTGGGCGACGAGGCCTCGGTCACCGAGCAGCTCGAACGGCTCATGGCCCTCGGCGCCACGACGTTCATGGCCATCCCGTGCGGCACGCCCGAGGACCGGGCCCGCACGCGGGCGCACCTCGCCACCCTGACATGACCGGGGCCACCCTGACATGACCGGTCGGGGCCCCGAGGCGATGGCGGCGGGCGCGCCTGCGTACGCTGAGGCGCCACTCACGGCCGCGGTCGGGATCGACTGAGGAAACGACAGAGGGAACAAGGAGCGAAGCAATGGGTCTGTTCGACGGCAAGGTCGCGATCGTCACCGGCTCCGGGCGCGGCATCGGGCGCTCCGAGGCAGTGTTGCTCGCGGGCGAAGGCGCCAAGGTGGTGGTGAACGACCTCGGGGGCTCGGGGGCCGGCGAGGGCTCCGACCAGACGCCCGCGCAGCAGGTGGTCGAGGAGATCAAGGCGGCGGGGGGCGACGCGGTCGCGAACTACGACGACTGCTCGAGCTGGACCGGCGCCGAGGGCATGGTCAAGCAGGCCATCGACACGTTCGGCGGTCTCGACGTGCTCATCTGCAACGCGGGGATCCTCCGCGACAAGATGAGCTTCAACATGAGCGAGGCCGAGTGGGACTCGGTGATCCAGGTCCACCTCAAGGGCCACTTCGCTCCGTCGCACTTCGCGGGCGCGTACTGGCGCGAAAAGGCGAAGAGCACCGGCAGCCCGGCGAACGGGGCGATCGTGATGACCTCCTCGGAGTCGGGCCTCTACGGGAACGCGGGCCAGGCGAATTACGCAGCGGCGAAGGCGGGCATCGCGTCGCTCGCGATCGTGCTCGCGCGCGAGCTCGAGCGATCCGGTGTGCGGGTCAACGCGATTGCCCCCGTCGCGGCGACCCGACTGCTCGGCACCGTGGGCCGCGGCGAGGACATGGCCGACCAGCCGATGCTCTCGCCGGACAACCCCGCGGCGGGCGCGGTGTGGCTTGCGTCACCGCTCGCCGAGGGCATCACGGGTCAGGTCCTGAAGATCGCGGGAGGCGTGGCACAGATCGTGCAGGGATGGACCCCCACGACCCAGATCACGTCCGAGGACGTGTGGACGATCGAGGCGCTCGACAAGGGCAAGCGCGAGCTGTTCAAGGGCCGCGACTCGGGCGTACCGCCGTTCCGCGTCGGCAACATCTGACCACAGTGGCGCGGCGCGCGCCGAGCAGTAGGGTGCGCGCGACATGACCACGGTGCGGCACGTCACCTTCTGCCGCACGTGCGCGCCGCAGTGCGGCCTGCTCGTCGACGTGACCGACGGGCGCGTGACGCACATCGAGGGCGATCCCGCGCACCCGCTCACGCGCGGCTTCACCTGTACCAAGGGCCGGCACCTAGGGTCGCTTCACCACGCGCCGGAGCGCTTCCTGACCGCGCAGCGCAACGGGCCCCGCGGCTTCGAGCCCGTCGCAACCGACGAAGCGATCGACGAGGTCGGGGCACGCCTGCGCGCGATCGTCGACGAGCACGGCCCTGAATCGATCGCGCTGTTCGTCGGCACCCAGACCTACACCGCGTCGCTCACGTACGCGTTCGCGGGCGCGTGGCTCCGGGCGGTCGGGTCGCACAAGCGCTTCTCGACCATGACCATCGACCAGTCGGCGAAGTGGCTGACGGAGGCGCGGCTCGGGCGCTGGGGCGGTGGACGCCAGCGGTTCGAGGACTCCGACGTATGGCTGCTCGCGGGCACGAACCCGCTGGTGTCGATGCAGGGTGGCGACCTCACCGGCTTCCCGGTGCACGACGGCTACCGCCGCCTCGCCGAGGCTCGGCGCAGGGGACTGCGGCTCATCGTGGTCGACCCACGCCGCACCGAGGTCGCCGCCAACGCCGACCTACACCTGCAGATCGTGCCGGGGACCGACGCCGTCCTCTTCGCCGCGCTCCTGCACGTGATCCTCGCCGAGGGGTGGTACGACGCCGACTTCTGCGCGCGCTGTGCCGACGGCCTCGACGAGTTGCGCTCCGCCGTCACCGCGACGACGCCGGCGGATGCCGCGCCGATCACGGGAGTCGACGCGCACCGGATCGTCGAGGCGGCGCGCACGTTCGGCACCGCGCCGCGCGGGATGGCCAAGAGCGGCACCGGCCCCGACATGGGACCGCACGCCAACGTCGCCGAGCACCTCCTCCAGGCGCTGAATGTGGTGTGCGGCCGGTTCCCCCGTGCCGGCGACCGCTATGCCGGCTCCGGCGTGCTCAGCGGCACGCGGTCCCTGCGGGCACAGCCGTTGCCCCCGATGCGCTCGTGGGAGCAGGGCTTCCGAAGCCGTCTCGGCGTGGGGACCTTGCGCGGCGAGCTGCCGTCGCCGCTGCTCCCCGACGAGATCCTGGAGCCGGGTCCCGACCGCGTGCGCGCGCTGGTCGTCTCGGGCGGCAATCCCGCGACCGCGTTCCCGGACCAGGACCGCATCGTCGAGGCACTCCGCGCCCTCGACCTGCTCGTCACCGTCGACCCGTTCCCGAGCGAGACGGCGAGGCTCGCGCACTACGTGATCGCGCCGACCATGCAGCTCGAGCGCGCCGATGACACGCGCGCGTACGAGTACTTCTACTCCGACCCCTTCGCGCAGTACACCGCGCCGCTGCTCGACGCACCCGGCGACGTGATCGAGGACTGGGCGTTCTTCTACGAGCTGTCCGCGCGCATGGGTCTGCTCCTCAACATCGGCGACCGCGTGTGGGAGGCGGGTACGCCGCGCCCGACGGCCGACGAGCTGCTGGAGTCGTTGGCGCAGCGAGCGCAGGTGCCATACGCGGACATTCGCGCCGAGGTGCACGGAGCGACCTTCGACGCCGTCGACCCCACCGTGGTGGGACCGCCCGCCGACGGCGCGACCGCGCGGTTCGACATCTTCCCGCCCGACGTCGCCGCCGAGTACGACGATGCCCGCCGCGCGCTCGCCCGACCGCTCCCGCGGGAACGGCCGTACCGGCTGGTGGTGCGACGGGCGCGCGCGACCCTGAACTCGCTCGGGCGGCGCACGCCCCACGAGCACACCAACCCGTGCTTCGCCCACCCCGACGACCTCGCCGCCATCGGCGTGCGGGAGGGCGATCTGGTGCGGCTCGGCTCCGAGCACGGGTGCATCACCGCGGTCGCGGGAGCCGATGCCACCCTGCGTCGCGGCGTGTTGTCGATGACCCACGCGTTCGGACGGCTGCCCGAGGATGCCGACGAGCCGCGGCGCTACGGCGCGAACCCGACGCGGCTGCTGAGCCTCACCGATCACCGCCAGGCGGTGAGCCTGATGCCGTGGATGACGGCGATTCCGGTCAGCGCGACCGCAGTCGGCGACGACTCGGATGACGGCGGGGTAGCTTCGCCCGATGGCTGACCTCGACCTCGACGTCGTCGACCGGCTGCTCACCACGACACGCGCGGTGCGCAAGCGTCTCGACCTGTCCCGCCCGGTACCGCGTGAGGTGATCCTCGAATGTCTGCGCCTGGCCATCCAGGCCCCCAGCGGTTCCAACGCGCAGCTCTGGCGCTGGCTGGTGATCGACGACGCGCCGACCCGCGCGGCGATTGCCGACATGTACCGGAACCCACCCGGCACGCGCGACGACCGGGAGCCGCGCCCGCCGGAGAGCGCGCAGCAACGCCGCGTGATGGACTCCGCTCGCTACCTCCGGGAGCACCTCGAACAGGTCCCGGTGTTCGTGATCCCGTGCATCGAGAAGAAGGGCGGTGCCGCTGGCTGGGCGCCGTCGATCTATCCGGCCACGTGGAGCTTCATGCTCGCGTTGCGCAGCCGCGGGCTCGGAACCTGCATCACCACGGTGCACCTATTCCGCGAGCAGGAAGCCGCGGCGATGCTCGGCATCCCCGACGGGTACGCGCAGGCGTGCCTGTTGCCGGTCGCCTACTACACCGGCGAGAGCTTCCGTCCCGCGGCACGCCGCCCGGTCGAGGAGCTTACGTACTGGAACCGCTGGGACGAGCGCTAACGCACGAGGCGGAAGAACTCGCGCACGTCGTCGACGAATAGGTCGGGCACCTCCATCGCCGCGAAGTGCCCACCGCGGGGCGGTTCGCTCCAGTGGACGATGTTGTAGCGGCGCTCCGCCCACTCCCGCCGGGTCCGGCCGACCTCGCCGGGGTAGTTCGCTACGCCGGTCGGCACGGTGATCGGGGCCTGCGGGATCGCGGCGCGGCCCGCTTCGCGCATCTCCCAGTACAGGCGCGCCGACGACGTTCCGGCGCGGTTGACCCAGTACACCATCACGTTCGTGAGCAGCTGGTCCTTGGTGAACGACGCCTCGACGTCGCCGCCGCAGTCGCTCCACTCGCGGAACTTCTCGATGATCCACGCCGCGAGCCCCGCGGGCGAGTCGTCGAGGAGGTACCCGATGGTCTGCGGCCGGGTGCGTTGGATGTCGCTGTAACCGCTCCCCATCGCCTGGAACCGGCGCGCGTTCTCGCGCGGCTCGTCGGGCTCGACGCCCTTCGGCGGCGGGACGGTGAGGAAATTCACGTGCAGTCCGGCAATGTTCTCGGGGAACAGATCGGCCATGTTGCACGACACCATCGATCCCCAGTCGCCGCCCTGCACGCCGTAGCGCTCGTACCCGAGCTCGCGCATGACCACGCCGAACGCCTCGCCGATGCGGCGCGGGTTCCATCCCCGCACCGTCGTGGGGGCGGAGAAGCCGTATCCCGGCAACGACGGGATCACGAGCGAGAACGCATCGGCGGGGTCGTCGGGGTTGGTGAGCAGGTCGATGGTCTCGAGGAACTCCACGATCGACCCCGGCCAGCCGTGGGAGAGGAGCAGCGGCAACGCCCCTTCGTGGGGCGAGGGCACGTGCAGGAAGTGCACGTGCTGGCCGTCGACCTCGGTGAGGTGGTGGTCGTACGAGTTGAGGCGCGCCTCCTGCGCGCGCCAGTCGTAGCCGTCGAGCCAGTAGGCGACCAGCTCGCGCTGGTACGCGAGGGGGAGGCCCTGTTCCCAGCCGATCCCCTCGATCTCGTTCGGGAACCGTGTGCGCCCGAGCCGGCCCTTCAGGTCGTCGAGCGCCTCGTCGGAGACCTCGATGGTGAACGGCTCGATGGTCACGAGGTCTGCGACCTCCCGCGGGAGAGGATGGCGTCGAGTCGCGCCGCGATCTCGGCGCCGTCGGGCTGCCAGCGCAGTGCGGCGAGGGCCTCGTGGCGGAGGCCTTCGGCGATGGTGGTGCTCGAGGTCGCGTCGTAGGTGGCGAGCAGTTGCCGCGCCCCGACCTGGTCGGCGCTGACGATGTCGGCCGCGATCTTGCGGGTGAAGGGCATGAGCTCCTCGTGGGGAATCACGTGGTTGGCCAGGCCGAGGCGGTGCGCCTCGGTGGCGTCGATGTAGTTGCCGGTGAGGCTCATCTCGCGTGCCATGCGGATGCCCACCACCTGCGGCAGGAACACCGTCATGCCGCCCCAGGGCATCACGCCGACGCGCGCGTGCGTGTCGGCGAAGCGGGCACGGTCGGACGCGATGATGAACGAGCACTGCAACGCGAGCTCGAGACCGCCGGTCACGCACGCGCCGTTCACCGCCGCGATCACCGGCTTCGTCATGTACGGCACGAAGCGGCGCAGCGTCGGGTCGGTGTGGTCGTTGAACGGCCGCTTGGGCCGGTTGGCGAGCTCGTGCAGGTCCATACCCGCACAGAACGCGGGATCGGCGCCGGTGAGGATCGCCACGTCGACCTCGGGATCGTCCTCGGCGCGGAGGAACGAGCTCCACATCCCCTCGCGCACGGCCTCGGTCATCGCGTTGCGAGCCTCGGGCCGGTTGATCGTGACGGTCGCGACGCGTTCCGCCACCTCGTACAGCACGACGTCCTCGGGCACGTTGCGAGACTACGTGCCGAAGCGGATCGGTGCGCCAGGACGCGGCCGGGTGGGGGGTCCCACCGGGCCGGGAACCCTCCGAAGGTCCAGCGGCGGCGGCCCCGCCCGCCCGACCGTCGTCGCGGCGCTACGGCGCGGCGTCGTCGATGAGCGCGGCGAGCTCGACCGGCGTGTCGCCCTGCAGGCTGTGACCCGCCTCCTCGAAGTGCTCGATGCGCGCGTCGGGCCGGCGGCGGCGCAGCTCCGCCTCGCCCTCGTCGTTCACGACCGACTGCGAGCGCATGCCACGCGCGAGCACGACGGGGCACGGGGCGTTCTCGATCGCATCCCACAACGGGCCGAATTGCGACACGCCGGGCGCATCCTGCGCCTGCTCGTCGCTCCGTTCCTGGGCGCGGAACCGCGCGTAGCGCCAGACCCAGCTGCCGTCCTCGCGCTGGACCGCGTTGTGGAGGATCCCGCGCCGCAGCGACGACTCCGTACGAGTCGGGTTGTACTGGATCGTGCGGGCCAGGATCTCGTCGAAGCTCGGGAAGCTCTCGGGACCGTTCACGAACGCGCCGATCTGCGCGGCACCGCCGGGATCCACCGTGGGCAGGATGTCGACGAGCACCATCGTGCGCACGAGCTGGGGGGCGTGAGCCGCCAGCGCGACCGTCGTCATCCCCCCGAGCGACATGCCGATCACCGCCTTGGCGTTCGGAGCGAGCTTCTCCACGACGATGGCGACGTCGCTCGCGTTCTCGGTGACGTTCAACGAGCCGTCGTGACCGCCGTCGGAGTGCCCGTGGCCAGGGAGGTCGATCGCGATGAGCGGCCGCTCGAGCGCGAGTGCGACGGTGTCCCACGTGTGCGCGTTCTGCGCGCCGCCGTGCAGGAAGACCAGCTCGGGCTCGGCATCGCCCCACACCAGGACGCTGAGGTGACGGCCGTCGCGCACCTCGACCGCCTCGCGTCGCACCTTCGGCGGTCCCTCGTACGGGATGCCGAACTCCTCGGCGTTCTCGTGGAACATGGAGAACTCGTCGTAGGGAACCCGCTCGTCCGCCGCCATCTCGACTCCTCCTCGAAGGTCCGGGCCGCACGGTCCCGGCACAGGCGCGCAAGACTTGCCCGCCGCCGCCGGCCGCGCAAGGCGACGCGGGCCCCATGTGCGACAGCGCCGCCCCGCCTGCAAAGCTCTCGACATGGCCACTCCCGCGATCACGGACACGCAATCTCTCCCACCGGTCGAACGCGTACGCCCGGGGCTCTGGAGCATCCCGGTTCCCCTCCCGATCGTGCTGCGGTACGTGTTCGTCTACGCGTTCGAGACCGAGCGCGGGCCCTACATCGTCGACGCCGGTTGGAACACCGACGAGGCGTTCTCGGCCCTGTCGGAAGGGCTGGCGGAGGCGGGATTCGACATCGGCGACGTCCGGGGCGTCATGGTCACACACATCCACGCCGACCACTACGGCCTCGCGGGCAGGATCCGCGAGACCAGCGGGGCGTGGATCGCACTCCATCCTTCCGACGCGGCGCTGATCCACGACCGCTACGAGGAACCCGACGACCTGCTCGAGCGGATGGGCGGCTGGCTCCGCCGCCTCGGCGCCCCCGAGGAGGAGCTCGAGACCCTGCGGAACGCGTCGATGCCGGTGCGGCCGTTCGTGGAGAACGCACGTCCCGACGTGCTGCTCGAGGACGGGGATCGACCCGACGTGCCGGGGTGGGACCTCCGCGCCATCTGGACCCCGGGGCATTCGCCCGGCCACCTCTGCTTCTGGGAACCGGCCAACGAGGTGATGCTCACCGGCGACTGCGTGCTGCCACGCATCACCCCGAACGTGAACCTCAACCCCCAGGCGGGCGATAATCCCCTCGGCGACTACCTGGAGTCGCTCGCGCGCCTCAGCACCTACGAGGGCAACGCGCTCCCCGCCCACGAATGGCGGTTCGACAGCGTGCGCCAACGCTGCCGCGAGCTCGAGCAGCACCACGAGCACCGCTTCGCGGAGGTCATCGACGCGATCCGCGCGGGCCTCACCACCGCATGGGAGATCGCTCCGATGATGGACTGGTCGCGCCCGTGGGAGGTGATGGACCCGCAGTTCCGTCGCTCCGCGATCGGAGAGGCGATGGCACACCTGCGCGCGCTGGAGGTCCGCGGTGTGCTGCGGGAGAACGTCGGCGAGCCGTCGCGCTGGGAGATCGTCGAGTAGGCACAGACGCGTCGACGCTCCCGCATCGGCGCCCGGACGCGCGGATCAGGGCGGGCTGGCCGCCGGGGTCTCCTCGATGCCGTGGCCGAGGTAGGAGTCGAGCAGCGCCTGGCGGTTGCCGAGCTCCTCGACATCGGCGGTGAGCACGCACTTGCCGGACATCAGCACGTATCCCCGGTCGCAGATCGAAAGCGC
The DNA here is from genome assembly GCA_964505725.1 of uncultured Bifidobacteriaceae bacterium. GTDB lineage: Bacteria > Actinomycetota > Acidimicrobiia > IMCC26256 > DASPTH01 > CAVRJC01. Next base: position 40,134 of record CAZDJK010000104.1, read on the forward strand.
CACCGTGGCGTTCTGCTCGACGATGAGGAGCGAGACCTCGCTCTTCACCTCGGAGAGCGCGCGGTACACCGCCTTGGTGACGATCGGAGCGAGACCGAGCGACGGCTCGTCGAGCATCAGCAGACGCGGTGCCGCCATGAGGGCCCGGCCGATGGCCACCATCTGCTGCTCGCCCCCCGACAGCGACCAGCCGTAACGCTTGCGCAGCCCGGCGATCGCGGGGAAGAGCTCGTACACGTCCTCGAGCGTGAAGAGCGCCTTGCGCTTGCCGCGGCTCGTCCGGCCGACGAGGAGGTTGTCCTCCACCGTGAGCGTCGGGAAGACGTGGCGACCCTCCGGCACGTGCACGAGACCGCGCCGGGCGAGCTCCTCGGGCGCCACGCGGGAGACGTCGTCGCCGAGGAAGCGGACCGTGCCCCGCGTGGGGATGAGCCGCGAGATCGCGCGCAAGGTCGACGTCTTGCCGGCGCCGTTGGCGCCGAGCAGCGCGATCGCCTCGCCCGTCGCCACCGAGAGGTCGAGGCCGTCGACGGCCGTCGTGGCGCCGTACGAGACTCCGAGGCCCTGGATCTCAAGCACCGGTGGTCGCTCCGAGATAGGCGTCCATGACCCGCGGGTCGGCCCAGACCTCCGCCGGCTCTCCCTCGGCGATCTGCTCGCCCAGCTCGAGCACGATCATGCGGTGGCACAGGCTCTCGAGGAAGTCGATCTTGTGCTCGACGAGCAGGACCGCGGGGCCGCCCTGCGCCCGCCAGCTGACGAGCAGCTGCACGAGCACGGCCGTCTCCGCATGGTTCAGGCCCGCGGCGGGCTCGTCCAGCAATAGGACCGTCGGGCGGCCGCCGTACGCGCGGGCGAGCTCGAGGCGGCGACGCTCGCCGTAGGAGAGCGCGCCGCCCGGCACGTCCGACTTCGGGCCGAGGCCGACGAACTCGAGCGCGGCGTACGCCTCGTCCCAGCGCGTGCGCTCGACGTGCATCAGGGCCCGGTGCCGGAACCAGGCCACGGGGAGGCTGCGGAAGCTCCGCTCGGGGAGGCCGACGAGCACGTTCTCGAGGCACGTGAGACGGTCGTGCACCTGTGGCGTCTGGAACGTGCGGAGCACCCCGAGGCGGGAGTTCGCGCCGGGCTTGCCGAGCGGCACCCGCTTTCCGTCGACGTGCACCGTGCCGGACGCGGGGACGAGCCCGTTGACCGCGTTGAGGAACGTCGACTTGCCCGAGCCGTTCGGCCCGACGAGCCCGACGATCTCGTCGTCGCCGACCGTCAGCGACACGCGGTTCACCGCCATGAGCCCGCCGAAGCGGACGGTGATGTCACGTGCGTCGAGCACGACGCACCCATCCGGCCGCGAGCTGGCGGAATCCCGCCACCCCCGTCGGGAACGCGAGCACGATCACGAGCACGAGCCCCGCGTAGATGATGCTCGAGTACTGCTGCGCGCTCCGCAGTATCTCGGGCAGGTACACGATGATGATCGCGCCGATCAGCGGGCCGTAGATCGAACCGACGCCGCCGAGGAGCACGATCAGGAGGACGTTGAGCGAGATGTTGACGTCGAACGACTCCAAGGAGAAGAACGACGAGCTGTGCGCGAACAGGGAACCAGCTGCACCCTGCATGGCCGATCCCACGACGAACGCGACCAGGACGAGGTGCTTCGGCTTCAGACCGGTCGTTGCGGCGACCGAAGGGCTGTCGCGCGCGAAGGTCAGGTCGCGCATGGCGGGGGAGCGCACCAACGCGACGGTCGCGGCCATGAACACGAACAGGACGCCGAGCATCAGGTAGTAGAGACGGGTGGGAGTGTCCAGCGTCAGACCGAAGAGGTGCGGGATGGCGATCAGGCTGACGCCGTAGAAGCCACCCGTGAAGCTGGTCCACTCACGGAAGAGGATGAGGATCAGGCTGCCGATCGCGAGCGTGGCGATCGCGAAGTAGATCGGCGACAGCCTGATGAAGACGAGGCGCATCAGCGCGCCGATCACCCCGGTCACGACGATCGCGAGCGCGAAGCCGCCCCAGAAGCCGCCGAGATGCTGTGCTCCCCATGCCGACACGTACGCGCCGGCGGCGTACATCGCGAACACCGCGAAGGTGAACTGGCCGGCGAGGCTGAAGCACCAGTAGAAGCCGAGGGCGACGATCGCGTAGAGCATCGCGTTGTTCATGACGCCCTGGTGGTAGGCGTCCCCGCCGAAGACGCGCGGCGCGATCAATCCGAGACCGAGTATCGCGAAGAGGAACATCCACTGGTGGCCCCGGTAGGAGGGCGGCGCGATCGGATTCCCTTCGCCCTTGAGGAACGAGACCAGGCGCCTTCGCGCCTCGGCGGTGTCGCTCGCGCCGTCCGGGACGGGCGGGGCCGACGTCTCGGTCGTGGGCGCGTCAGTAGCGGACACCGCTCACCATGCGGACGAGCCCCTGCGGTCGGACGGCCAACACGATCACGAGGATCAGGAACGGGTACGCGTCGGAATAGTTCGGCGCGATGTACGCGGTAGCGAGCGCCTGGGCGATGGCGACGAACATGGCCGCGAACGCGGTGCCGCCGAGCCGTTCCCCGCCGAGGATCACCGCGGCGAAGGAGCTGAGCAGCAAACCGAAGCCCATCGTCGGCGTCAGGCCGATCTGCGGCGCCTCGAGCACCCCTGCAAGCCCGGCGAGCGCCGCCGAGAGCCCGAAGATCAGCGGTGAGAGACGGCGGACGCGGATGCCCTGGAGGATCGCGGTCTCGCGGTCTGCGGCCAGCGCGCGCACCTGCCGACCGAGCGCCGACCGCTGCACGAACGCGAACAGGAGTATCCCGACGACGATTGTCACCGCGATGGTCAGGATCGACTGCGCGGAGACGTGCGCGCCCAACACGTCGACGGTCTCGATGCCGAAGGGCGAGGGCAGGTTGTGGGGATCCGCGCCCTGCCAGAGGACGA
>CAZDJK010000105.1:0-36504 GCA_964505725.1 uncultured Bifidobacteriaceae bacterium
TGGGTCAAACCGGTGCGGGGGGGTTTGAGGGTTTTTACCCCCGGCTTGTGGTGGTGGGGCGGGGCTAGGTGGGGTGGTTTGGGGGGTAACTCGTCGGGCGCGGCCTCGATGCCGACGATGTGGAAGGTGATGTCGGGACCGTCGGCGAGGCGGTCGATGCGGGTGTTCTCGGACCCCGGCGCGTTCGCGAGCCGGGCGCCGAACTGCAGGAGCTGCGCGGCGACGCGGCCGAAGCTCTCCCCCTTCACGAAGTGCAGGCGGATGGTGTCGCCCACGTGGAGATGGAGCTGGCGGGCGAGCATGAAGCTCGCGGTGGCCTCGTCGGCGACGTTCGGATCGGCCGCGCGGCCGTCGAGGATCTTCCACTGCTCGATCGTGCGCCCCAGCTCGTCGTCGTGGTGGGCGAAGGGGAACAGCTCGGCCGGCCCGAGGGCCTGCCCGTGGTTGGTGCTACCGGAGAAGAGGAGGGGGACGCTCACGCGCGACGCCTGCTCCACCTCGGGAAGCTTCTCGACCTTGTCGAGGTCGACGGACCCGATGAGCCCGAAGCGGTTCTGGCCCGCGAGGAGCACGTCGCTCGCGTGCAGTGCCTGCAGCATGTGCGGGTAGGCGCGCTCAGTCCGCCGCGCTCCCGCCAGGAGGCCGATCACCGCGCCGGCGCCGATGCCCGCGACGAGCGCGACCGCCAACCAGGCGTACCAGCGTGCACGGAACTCCACGCGCAAGCGCGTGACGACGCCGCTCACGTCATGCGGCGGCGCGGAAACGCCAGCTGTAGCTGAACGGATCGGCGGGACGGGGCTTCGTCTTCGTCCAGTAGAGGACGACGACCGTGTTGTCGCCCGTGGTCAGGTGCGTGATGTCCTTGCCCGGCCCGGGGCGGAAGCTCACGATGCTCAGCTCCGGCACCCGGTCGAGCTGGTCCTCCGGGATCTCGCGCCCGTTCACCACGAGCGCGCCGGTGAGGTCGTTGCGGAGGTCGACGGTGATGGTGTCGACCAGGCCGGTGAGCTGTCCCGGTTCCGGCGAGATGGACGTGATCGTGGCGGGAAGCGGGTTGGGCCCGCTGGTGCTGGTGTCGGTGTTGGCGATCGCGATCACCGCGAGGTTCAGGACGAGCAACAGGATCCCGCCGACGATGGCGACCCGCCAGGGGTGACGGAACAGCTTCGGTCGTTGCGTCGCGCGCGGGCGTACGCGACGGTCGACCGGCTGGACGCTGCCCCCTTCCGCCACCCGACGAGGGTACCGGGAGGGCGTCTCGATGGAGGGTCGGGCGCGCTCGTTGCCGCTGGGCACTCGGTCGCGGCCGGTACGGTGGCGTGAATGGCGATGAGTGGTGTCGCCGACCTCACTGGCCGCGTTCTCGCCGGTCGCTACCGCATGCTCGCTCCGGTTGGCGCGGGCGCGAGCGGCCGCGTGTACGTGGCCGACGACGTTCGGCTCCGGCGCAAGGTGGCGATCAAGGTCCTGCACGCCGCGCTCGCGGACGATGCCGGGTTCCTCCGCCGGTTCCGGTCGGAGGCGCAGGTCGCGGCGTCGCTCAACCACCCCAACGTGATGGCGGTCTACGACTGGGGTGACGACGAGGTCCCGTTCATGGTGCTCGAGCTCCTCTCGGGCGGCAGCCTGCGCGGCATCCTCGACTCGGGTGCGCGCCTGAGCCCCGCCCAGGCTGCCCACGTGGGTCGGCAGGTGACCGCCGCGCTGGAGTACGCGCACACGCGGGGCGTCGTGCACCGCGACATCAAGCCGGCGAACCTGCTGTTCGACGAACACGGCATCGTGCGGGTCGCCGACTTCGGGATCGCGCGTGCGCTCGCCGAGGCGAGCTGGACCGAGCCCGCCGGCACCGTGATCGGCACCGCGCGCTACGCGGCGCCCGAGCAGGGGACCGGCGCCGCGCTCGACGGCCGCGCCGACCTCTACTCCCTCGCGGTCGTGCTCACGGAGGCGGTCACCGGCGTCGTTCCCGACATCGGCGAGACCGCGGTGGGCACGTTGGTGGCGCGCTCGACGAAGCCGCTCGTCGCGCCGGCCGCTCTGGGGCGGCTCGGGCCCGTCGTCGAACGCGCAGGGCGGCCCGACCCCGCCGACCGCTACCCGGACGCGGCCACGATGCGCGAGGCGCTCGCCGACGCGGCACGCGCGCTGCCCGCGCCGCAGCCGCTGCCGTTGGCGGGCCTCCGCGGCGAGCTCGACGCCGGCGACCCCACGCGGATCGGGCGCGCGCTGCAGGTGTTCGACCAGGACGCGCGCGACGCTCTGCCTCCCGAGGCCCCGGTCGTGCGCGAGCGCCGGCGCCGGCGCCGGGCGCCGGGCTCGCAGTCGCTCGTCCCGATCGTGGTCGGGCTCGCGGTCCTGCTCGCGCTCGCGGCGGCGGGAGGTGCGATGGTCCTCTCGACCACCGGGGGGAGCACCGTCTCGGTGCCGTCACTCGTGGGCGTCACCACCGACACCGCGACACAGCGCGCGAGCGACGCCGGGCTCACCCTCACCATCGAGCAACGGGAGGCCGACGATCCACGGGGTGTCGTGATCGCCCAGAGTCCGGAGCCCGGCGCCTTCGTCCACGGCGGCTCGAGCATCCACCTGGTCGTGTCGCGGGGCCCACCGCCGGTGCCGGTGCCCGACGTGAGTACGCAGTCGGTCGATGACGCGACGACGACGCTCCAGCGCGCGTCGCTCGGGGTGAACGTCGTGCACCAGTTCTCGGACACGGTCCCGGCCGGCGCGGTCATCGGCACCGACCCGGCGGCGGCGGCGTCCGCACCGCGCGACAGCACCGTGAACCTGCTCGTGAGCGACGGACCGACTCCGGTCACCATCAAGGACGTCAGCAACCAGTCGTACGACGCCGCCGCGCAGGCGATCAGCGCGCAGGGCTTCGCGGTGACGCGCCGCGACGACTTCAGCGACACCGTGCCGCCGGGCTCCGTGATCGGCACCGAGCCCGCGGCGGGGCAGGCCGTGACGCGCGGCTCGAGCGTGACCATCGTGGTGAGCAAGGGACCGGAGATGGTGACGGTGCCGGGCCTGCGTGGTCAGACGCTCGACGCGGCGACCCAGCAGCTCACCGGGCTGGGCCTCACCGTCGACGCCAACGGCTACCACGCGGGCGCGACCGTGCGCGCCCAGGATCCGCCGCAGGGCACGTCGGTCGCCAAGGGCTCCAAGGTCACCCTCTTCTTCTGACCTCGGTTCTCCGGACGTCGCGGCACCGGCTTCTCGGCGTGTGACAACGCAGGCCTCTCGACGTCTCCTGCCGGGAGACGAGAGCGAGGAGGCTCAGATGCGGCGACCTGCGCACGGCGCGACGTCAGGCCCGGGACCGCGCCGCCCGGGGAGCGGGTACGGCCGGCCGTTGGGGCGACCGGGCCCTCGCCCGTCGCTCGCGCCCCTCCCGAGCGGACGCCCGGCGTTGGTTGCGCCCGAGCCGTTGGGACCGCCGCCGTCGCTACTCGGTCATGTCGGCGAGGGCTGACGCGAGGCTGGGCGCACCGGGGACGGAGCCTGCAGCCTGCGCGGCCAAGAGCTTCGTCAGGTCGCCCTGGAGCTTGACCTTCCCCTCCATGAACGCCTGCATGGCCGCCTGCGCGTTCGCCGACATGAAGATGTCGCGGGCGGTCGCGTAGTCGGTCGTGAGCGTGAGGTCGGCGCCGTCGACGTGACCCGAACCCCAGTCGGCCGATCCGTCGACGGTGCCGATGTGCAGCAACCGGTCGGCGCCGAACGGCGTGTCGGTGACGACCAGGTTCATCATGACGGCGGCCGCGGCCGGCAGGTCGACATCGTTGGTGTCGACGACTCGTCGTGCCTCGGCGAGCCACTCGTCCGACAGAAAGCTGTACTTGGGCACCTCTGATGTCCCTTCTCGACCGCGTCGACCGCGTCGGCGCAGGATATCGGCGCGGAGGTCCCGGCGACCGCGCCGCTAGATTCGCGTGCGTGGTCGAGCTCACGCGTGCCGATGTCGAGCATGTCGCGCGCCTCGCGCGGCTCGAGCTCTCCGAGGACGAGATCGAGCACTTCACCGTGCAGCTCGGCGCGATCCTCGAGCACGCGGCGCAGGTCGCAGCGCTCGACACCGAGGGCGTCCCGCCCACGGCGCACCCGGTGGAGCTCCTCAACGTGTTGCGTCGCGACGAGCCCGTGCCGAGCCTTCCGCCCGAAGCGGTGCTCGCGATGGCACCGGCGGTCGAGGACGGCCGGTTCCGGGTACCGCGCATCCTCGACGAGCCGTGAGCGGGCCGTCGGCGATCGACGTCGCGACCGGCGTTCGCGCCGGCACGCAGTCGGCGCGTGCAGTGCTCGACGAGCACCTCGCGGTGGTGCGCGAGCGCGACGAAGAGCTCAACGCCTGCAACCTCGTCACCGACGAATGGGCGCGGGAGGTCGCGGACGCGGTCCACGTAGCCGCGGCGTCTGGTCGGGATCCCGGCCCGCTTGCCGGGGTGCCGATCGTGTTGAAGGACAATCTCTGCACGCGCGACGTGGCGACGACCTGCTCGTCGCGCATCCTCGAGGGTTGGCGGCCGCCGTATTCGGCAACCGTGGTCGACCGGGTCCTCGCTGCGGGCGCGGTGCCGGTGGCGAAGACGAACCTCGACGAGTTCGCGATGGGATCGTCCACCGAGAACTCGGCCTTCGGGCCCACCCGCAACCCGCGCGACCCGTCGCGCGTGCCGGGCGGGTCGAGCGGCGGATCGGCGGCCGCGGTCGCGGCCGGGTACGCGCCGCTCGGGCTCGGCTCCGACACCGGAGGCTCGATCCGCCAACCCGCCGCGCTGTGCGGGGTGGTGGGCGTGAAGCCGACGTACGGCCTCGTGTCGCGCTACGGGCTGGTCGCGTTCGCGAGCTCGCTCGACCAGATCGGCCCGTTCGCGACGACCGTGCACGACGCGGCGCTGCTCCTCGACGTGATCGCCGGGCACGACCCGGCCGACTCCACCTCGATCCCGCGCCGGCACGACCCGGTGCTGCCGTTCGTCGACGCCGGCGTCGATGGCCTGCGCGTCGGCATCGTCGACGAGCTCACGAACACGGCGGGGGTCGACCCCGACGTCGCCGCGGCCGTCGACCAGGCGGGGCGCGCGCTCGAGAAGGCCGGCGCGACCGTCGAGTCGGTGAGCGTGCCGAGCATCGAGTACGGGCTGTCGGCGTACTACCTCATCGCGCCGGCCGAGGCGTCGTCGAACCTCGCCCGGTACGACGGTGTGCGCTACGGCCTGCGCGTCGACGGTGCCGACGTGAGCGAGATGAACTCGCGCACGCGCGCAGCCGGCTTCGGTGCCGAGGTCAAGCGCCGCATCATGCTCGGCACCTACGCGTTGTCGGCCGGCTACTACGACGCGTACTACGGACAGGCTCAGCGCGTGCGCACCCTCATCATCCGCGACTTCGCCCGCGTGTACGAGCAGTACGACGTGCTGCTCGCGCCGACGTCGCCCACGGTCGCGTTCCCGATCGGCGCCAAGGTGGAGGACCCGCTCACGATGTACCTGTCCGATGTGTGCACCATCCCGACGAACCTCGCGGGGCACTGCGCGATGAGCGTGCCCTTCGGCGCCGGCGAGGCCGGCCTCCCGATCGGCGTCCAGGTGCTGGCGCCGGCGCTCGCCGAGGCCACCATGTTCCGCGCTGCACGTGTGCTCGAGGAGGCGGCGGGATGACCGTGGTCGAGGCGCGCACCGGCTACGAGGCCGTCATCGGGCTGGAGGTGCACACGGAGCTCGCGACGGCGACGAAGCTGTTCTGCGGCTGCCTCAACGAGTTCGGCGCCGAGCCCAACACGCACGTGTGCCCGGTGTGCCTCGGGCTGCCCGGATCCCTTCCCGTGCTCAACGAGCGTGCGGTCGAGTTCGCACTGCGCTTCGCGGAAGCGGTGAACCTCCACGTGCCCCGGCAGTCGATCTTCGCCCGGAAGAACTACTTCTACCCCGACATGCCGAAGGACTACCAGATCTCGCAGTACGAGGAGCCGATCACCGTCGACGGTTGGATCGACGTCGACGGCGAACGCATCGGCATCGAGCGGGCGCACCTCGAGGAGGACACCGGCAAGACCGTCCACGTCGGCGGCGGCGGTCGCATCCACGAGGCCGCGTACTCGCTCGTCGACTACAACCGCGCCGGCGTCCCGCTGATGGAGATCGTGAGCCGTCCCGACATCCACAGCGCGGAACAGGCGCGCATGTACGTCGTCGAGCTGCGCGGCGTCCTGCAGGCGATCGGCGTGTCGGACGTGAAGATGGAAGAGGGCTCCATGCGGGTGGACGCCAACGTGTCCGTCCGTCCCGTGGGCGCCGCCGAGCTCGGCACCAAGGTCGAGGTCAAGAACATGAACTCCCTGCGTTCGCTCGGGCGGGCGATCGACTACGAGATCGACCGGCAGATCGCCGCCATCGAGGCGGGCGAGCGCGTGGTGCAGGAGACGCGCCACTGGAACGAGGACGACGGCCGGACGCACTCGATGCGCACGAAGGAGGGCTCGTCCGACTACCGCTACTTCCCGGAGCCCGACCTCGTCCCCGTGGCGCCGACCGGGCAGATGCGCGACTCGGTGCGCTCCACGATGCCCGAGCTCCCCGCGGCGCGCCGGGCGCGTCTGGTAGCGGAGTGGGGCATCTCCGAGAGCGACGCCCGCACGCTCGAGGGAACGCCGGGTCTCGCCGACTACGCCGAGGCGGCGGTGGCCGCGCTGCGGTCGGGCACGGCCGGCGACGTCGTCAAGTGGTGCGTCGGCAACGTCCTCGCGTACCTCAACGAGACCGGGCTCGTGCCCGCGGTGCTCCCGCTCGCGCCCGACGGCCTCGCCGAGCTGGTCGACTTGGTCGCCGACGGCACCATCTCGCTCAAGCAGGCCAAGGACGTGCTCGACGAGTGCCTGCACGAGGCCATCCGCCCGAAGCAGGTGGTCGAGTCGCGCGGGCTCGCGCAGGTGAGCGACGAGGGCGAGCTGGCCGTAGTCGTCGATGCGCTCCTCGCCGCCCACCCGGACGACGTCGACGAGTTCCGCGCCGGCGACGACAAGGTGCGCAAGAAGAAGCAGGGCTTCTTCATGGGCGAGGCGATGCGCGCCACCGACAACCAGGCGAACCCGCAGCTCCTGCGCCGCCTGATCGAGGGCCGCCTCACCGGTAGCTGACACACCCCCGCGATTTCATTGTCACATGCGCGCTCGTGGAGAACGCGAAATCGACAATGAATCGGTGGACGGGCGCATCGGCCGTCTCGCCGACGCGCAGTTCGGCGTCGTCGCCCGCGCCCAGGTGCTCGCCGAGGGGTTCACACCCGCGCAGATCCGCAGGCGCGTGGAGTCCGGCCGCTGGGACTCGCCCCTGCCGCGCGTGTATCGGATCGCGGGCGCGCCGCCGAGCGGCTGGCAGGCCGCGATGGCGGGCGCGTTGTGGGCGGGCGCGGGAGCCCTCGTGTCGCACGCGACCGCGGCGGTGCTCTGGGGCTTCCCGGGCGTGGCCACGACCAGGATCGAGCTGTGGACCGCGCGGAACCTCACGTCCGACCGCATCGTCGTCCACCGGGGCACGCGGCTCGACCGGGCCGATCGCACCACGCTCGGCCCCATCCCGGTCACGACGCCGGTGCGGACGTTGATCGACATCGCGGGCCGCTTGGAGGATCTGCGACTGGCCTCGCTGTTGGAGGAGCTGGTCGCGCGCGAGCTCGTCGACCCCAGGCGCCTGGCCGCGCGCCTGGAGGCGCTCCGCGGTGCGGGCCGCGTCGGCGCCGGTCGGCTCGAGGCGCTGCTCGAGGCCCGGGGCGACGGGCCCGCGATGGAGTCGGCGCTCGAGACGCTGGTGTGGACGTTGATCGGGCGCTCGGGCGCGGCGCTCCCGATCCGCCAGCACTGGGTGTCGACGGCCGGTGGTCGCTACCGCCTCGACTTCGCGTGGCCCGAGCAGCGGGTCGCCGTCGAATGCGACGGGTGGGAGCACCACGGCCGCCGGCGCCACGACTTCGGCAAGGACCGCGCCCGCTACGCCGAGGTGGTCGCCGCCGGGTACCGCGTGCTCCCGGTCACGTGGGACGCGGCGAAGCGCGACCCCGATCGCGTGATCCGGTGGCTCCGCGACGCGCTGATCGCGGCGGCCTGAGATTCATTGTCGATCTCGCGCTCGTAGAGAGCGCGGACATGACAATGAATCAGTCCATCGGCACCTTGCGGACGATGCGGCCGTCGACGCGGGCGAAGATCTCGTCGAGACTCGGGCCGGTGATGGTGAGGCCGTGGTTGCGCTGGCCGACGACGGCACGCGCCGGATCGGGCGCGTGGCGGACCAGATCGGCGACGGCCTCCGCGAGCTCGTGCGTGCCGCACGGATAGTTCACCTCGGTGGCGACGGTCCCCTCGATCCACGCGTGCACGTGCACGATCGCACCCACATCGGGGTGCTCGCGGTAGATCATCCAGTGCTCGATCGCGTCGACCGACACCCGGCGCGGCTCCACGCCCGGGGGCACGCTCAAACGCATGACGCCCCGCTCGGGGTCGTAGCCGTTGACGAGCAGGATGTCGCGCCCGATCTCGTGCAGCGACGACTTGTCGACACCGCTCGCGCTCATCCAGTACTGCGGCTCGGGCTCGCCGGGGCCGACGACCCGGCGGGCGCTGACGTTCCCGTAGCTCAGCCCGCCGATCCCGTACAGCAGCTTGACGTGACGGAGGTCGCGCGGCGAGAGGATCTCCTCGATCGGGAATGCGGCAGGCAGGAGATCGAGGGCGCTCAGACGTTCGCCCGCCCGGGTGAGCTGGCGAGTGGTCTCGTCGCCGTCCCAGAGCTCTCGGGGGAGGTCGGCGACGAACTCGTTGCCGATGACGAGACGCGACGACGCCAGGGGCTCGATGCGCGAGAAGACGGTCTTGAAGAACAGCTCGTCGGCGTCGGCCTCGGCGTCGAGCGCGTAGGTGCCCTGCTCGAGCGTGACGAATTGCGCCGTCGACCCCCCGGATGCGCCGGCCGACGGGCTGACCATCACGCACAGGTTGGCGAGCCCGCGGACGAGGAGCGGGTAGCCGGTGCGGAGCAGGTCGTCGGCGGGAGCGTCGAGCTCGGCGAGCGCGACGACGAACGTCGGCGCCGCCTTGCGCCGGTAGGGCCGCGCCGCGCCCGGGTCGACGAAGTGCAGGACGACCTGGACGTCGGGTCCCGGCGACGGCACCTCGGTGTAACCCTGGTCGAGCATCACTTCGCGGAGCCCGGCGGCGAGCCATCGCATGCGCACGCCGGTGGGCTCACCGCTCCATGCGAACGTGCGGGCGACGACCGCGCTGTCGGTGAGACCCACTCCGATCTCCCCGACGAGCTCCGGGCTGGTGGCGCGGTCGACCGAGGGTCGCGTGCCCGTCATGGCGGACAAGCGTAGCGGGGACGACTGCTCGCAGGAGGGGAACCGGACGACCGGCGAGAGTCGGTTCGGTACGCTCGACCCATGCCCGAGTCGATGAAGCCGTACAGCCACGAGGTGACCGAAGGGATCGAGCGAGCACCGGCTCGCGCGATGCTCCGAGCCGTCGGGATGACCGAGGACGACTGGGGCAAGGCACAGGTGGGTGTGGCGTCGAGCTGGAACGAGGTCACGCCCTGCAACATGCCCCTGGATCGCCTGGCCAAACGAGCGAAGGACGGCGTCCGGGCCGCGGGCGCGTTCCCGCTCGAGTTCATGACCATCGCGGTGAGCGACGGCATCTCGATGGGCCACGAGGGGATGCGCGGATCGCTCGTCAGCCGTGAGATCATCGCCGACTCCGTCGAGTGCATGGTGCACGCCGAGCGGCTCGACGCGCTGGTGACGCTCGCCGGCTGCGACAAGAGTCTCCCGGGCATGCTCATGGCCGCGGCGCGCACCAACGTGCCCAGCGTCTTCCTGTACGGCGGCGCCATCCTGCCCGGGCGTTGGAAGGACCAGGCGCTCGACATCGTGAGCGTGTTCGAGGCGGTCGGCGCGTGCGCCGCCGGCACCATCACCGAGAACGAGCTCGGCGAGATCGAGATGCGCGCCTGCCCGACGGAGGGCTCCTGCGCCGGCATGTTCACCGCCAACACCATGGCCGCGATCGGCGAAGCCATCGGGATGTCGCTTCCGGGCAGCGCCTCGGCGCCCGCGGTCGACCGGCGCCGCGACGACTTCGCCTACGCCTCGGGCAAGGCGATCGTGCCACTCCTCGCGGCGGGTATCCGGCCGCGCCAGATCATGACGAAGGAGGCGTTCGAGAACGCGATCGCGGTCACCATGGCGCTCGGCGGCTCCACCAACGCGGTGCTGCACCTCCTCGCGATCGCGCACGAGGCGGACGTGGAGCTCGAGCTCGACGACTTCAACCGTGTCGGCGCCCGCGTCCCGCACATCGCCGACACCAAGCCGCACGGCCGGTACCACATGGTCGACATCGACCGCGTCGGCGGCGTGCAGGTGGTGCTGCGCGAGCTCCTCGAAGCCGGCCTGCTCCACGGCGACTGCCTCACGGTGACCGGCCGGACGATGGCCGAGAACCTGAACGACCTCGATCCGCCCGCGCCCGACGGTGACGTCATCCACCCGCTCTCCGATCCGATCCACGAGCACGGAGGCATCGCGGTGCTCCGGGGGTCGCTCGCGCCGCAGGGCGGTGTGGTGAAGGTCGCCGGCATCGACACGTCGCGCTTCGAAGGCGTCGCGCGCGTCTTCGACGGCGAGGAGCTCGCGATGGATGCGATCCTCGCCGGCGGCATCAACCCCGGCGATGTCGTGGTGATCCGCTACGAGGGCCCGAAGGGCGGTCCCGGGATGCGCGAGATGCTCGCGGTCACCGGCGCGATGAAGGGCGCGGGACGCGGCGCCGACGCCGCGCTCGTCACCGACGGGCGCTTCTCGGGCGGCACGCACGGGTTCTGCGTCGGTCATGTGTCGCCAGAGGCCGTCGACGGCGGTCCCATCGCCCTCGTGCAGGAGGGCGACCGCATCGTGATCGACGCCGACGCGCACACCATCGAGCTCCTCGTGGACGGCGCCGAGCTCGACCGTCGGCGCGCGACGTGGAAGCCCATGGCGCCGCGCTACACGAGCGGCTTCCTCGCCAAGTACGCGCGGCTCGCCCAGGGCGCGGAGCGGGGCGCGGTCACCAACTTCTTCGACTGACGGCGCGGTCCCGTGCCGGAGATGCTCGAAGTCGAGACCGCGCGCGCCCTGCTGGGCCGGCGCGCGATGCATCGTCGGATCGCGAGCGTGTACGCGCCCGATGCGTGGTTCCTCAAGCGCGGGCTCACTCCGCGTGGGATCCGGGCCGCGTTGGTGGGACAGGAGCTCGTCGCGGCGCGGCGGCGGGGCAAGCTCATCCTCGTCGAAGTGGGCTCGGGCGCGGTCCTGGGGCTGCATCTCGGCATGAGCGGGCGGATCCTCGTCGACGGCGAGGCGGCGGGCGACCCGCTGCTGTACGCGAGCAACCGTCCCGACGCCGCCTGGCACCGGTTCGGCCTCGGCTTCGCCGACGGCGGGACCATGTACCTCCGTGACCCGCGACGACTCGGCGCGGTCGAGCTCGATCCCGACGAGAACCGCCTCGGCCCCGACGCGATGGACCTCACGCTCCGACAGCTCCGGGGCATCGTCGAGCGCAGCCGGGCCCCGATCAAGGCCGTCGTCATGGACCAGGCCCGCATCGCCGGCCTCGGCAACCTGCTGTGCGACGAAGCGCTCTGGCGGGCCGGCATCGACCCCGCGCGGCGCGCCGACTCGCTCGACGCCGAGGAGATAGCCGGCCTCCGTCGCGCGATTCGCACCACGCTCCGCGTGCTCGGACGCCGGGGCGGCTCGCACACCGGCGACCTCACCTCCACCCGCGAGCCGGGCGCGCCGTGCCCGCGCGACGGCGCCACGCTCGTGCGCCGCACGGTGGGTGGACGCACCACTTATTCCTGTCCCGTGCACCAGCACTAGGGGCGCCGGGAAGGCGCGCCGCGCGCCACGCCGCGCAGCGGGCACACCAGGCTCTCATCCGATGCTCATGGGAGCCGTGGTCTGCTCGTGCCGTGAACCCGGATGGGGACGCGTCCTACGATTCCGCCGTGCGCGTGCTCGTCGTCGAGGACGAGGTGAAGATGGCCGCGCTCGTGCGACGGGCCCTCGAACGCGAAGGGTACGCAGTCGACGTGAGCGGCAACGGGTCCGACGCGCTCTGGCTGGCGACGGAGAACGAATACGACGCGGTGGTGCTCGACGTCATGATCCCGCCGCCCGACGGCTTCGAGGTGTGCCGGCAGCTCCGCAAGGACGGCCGCTGGGCGCCGGTCCTGCTGCTCACGGCCCGGGACAGCGTCGACGACCGGGTGATGGGCCTCGACGCCGGGGCCGACGACTACCTCCCGAAGCCGTTCTCGCTGGCGGAGCTGGCCGCCCGCCTCCGCGCGCTGATGCGGCGGGGCCGCATCCCGCGCCCGCCAGTGCTCGAGCTCGGCGACCTGGTGCTCGACCCCGCGACGCACCGCGTGCAGCGCGGCGAGGTGGAGATCGACCTGAGCCCGAAGGAGTTCGCGCTGCTCGAGCTGTTCCTGCGCCATCCCGACGAGGTGCTCACCCGCACCGCGATCCTGGAGCACGCGTGGGACTTCGCCTACGACGGCACCTCGAATGTCGTCGACGTGTACGTGCGCTACCTCCGCGAGAAGATCGACCGGCCCTTCGGACGGCAGACCATCGAGACGGTGCGAGGGGTGGGGTACCGGCTCTGCAGCGCCGCCTGACCGGCGGGGTGACGCACCGATGAGGCTCCGACCCCGCACGATCCGAGGGCGCCTCACGTTGCTCTTCGCGCTGATCACGCTCGTGCTCTCGGCGTTGGTCGGTTTGCTCGTCGACATCGAGTACCGGCACGCACTCGACTCCGCCCTCGACGCCGGGCTGCGGTCGAGGTTCCAGGCCGTCGCCGCGGACCAGTCGGGGAAGAGCAAGACGATCAAGTCGGTGCTCCCCGACTCGGAGTCGTTCGCGCAGCTGCTCGACGCCCACGGGAACGTGATCGCGGCGGCCCCGCGCGCGCTGCTCCTGCGCTCCGTGCTCACCAAATCCGAGATCGAGGACGCGGGCCGGCAGCGGCTGACGGTCGTGCGCGACGCCGGCCCTCGTGGAGAACGCGCGCGCTTCCTGGCCGGGCCGGGTACCCGGAACGGCGAGATCGTCGTCGTGGGCACATCGCTCGAGGAGACGATCCACGCCCAGCACCGGCTGGAGCTCGCCCTCGCGGTGGGGCTCCCGCTCCTCGCCGGGCTCGTGACCCTGGCCGTGTGGTTCCTCGCCGGCGCCGCGCTGTCGCCAGTGCAGGAGATGATGGAGGACGCGGACGTGATCGCGGCGCGCTCGGCGCGCCAGCTCAGCCGTCGCCTCACGGTGCCCGACAACGCGGGAGAGGAGCTCGCCGAGCTGGCCCGGCGGTTGAACGCGCTGCTCGAGCGGATCGAAGACGCGCTCCAGCACGAGCGGATGTTCCTCGACGACGCCAGCCACGAGCTCCGCACCCCGATCGCGATCGCGCGCGCCGAGCTCGAGCTCGCGCGGAGTCAGGTGGAGCAAGACGTGGAGACCGCCGCCGCGCTCGACTCCGCGCTCGAGGAGATCGACCGCCTCGACCACCTGGCGGTCAGCCTGCTCGTGCTCGCCCGGACCCGGGCCGAGGGACCGCCGCCCGAGACGCCGGTGGAGCTCGACGTCGTGGCCCGCCGCGCCGTCGACCGGGCGACGGCCACGGGCACCGCGCCCGCGATCCATCCGACCGTCGTCGGCCACGCGACCTCGCGCGGAGACGCCGCGACGCTCGAGCGGGCTGTGCGCAACCTGGTGGAGAACGCGCTCCGGTACGCGCGACACGAGGTCACCGTGAAGGTGGGCCGTGACAACGGGAGCGCCGTGCTCGAGGTCCACGACGACGGTCCCGGCTTCCCCGCCGGCTGGCTCGAACAGGGTGTGGGCCGCTTCGCGTCGGGCGACCGGCCCGAGGACTACGGCGGCGCGGGCCTCGGCCTCGCGATCGTGGACGCCATCGCGGCGTCGCACGGTGGCACGGTCGAGCTCGCCAACGGCGAGGGAGCCGCGGAAGCGAACGACGATGCGGGAGCCGGCTCGTGCGGTGCGGTCGTGCGGCTGCGGCTCCCCGCCGGCTAGGTCGGGCGCACCCGACCCGTCTCATCGTGCTCTCACGCCGTGAGGGGCAGTCTCGTGTTGGCGGGACGGTCCGATGGCGGCGATTGCCGATGGTGGTGCCCGAGTCGATGCCCTCCCACGCAGAGGCGTCGCCAGAAGCGCACATCGACCGTCCCGGTCGTCCCGCCGACTCTCTTTGGTCGCTCGCTGCTCGGCGGGATACCCGCCTCGCTTGACGCTCGCTCCGCTCGGCTCGCCGCCGCGTCTCTCTTTGGTCGCTCGCTGCTCGGCGGGATACCCGCCTCGCTCGACGCTCGCTCCCGGCGTCGGGTCAGAGAGGGGCCAGGCCGGCCCGGGCGCGGACCTCGGGGCGGCGGAGGGGCGGGACGGACTTGGGCGGCGTGCGGCGGGGTGGGACGTGCGCGAGCACGTGCTCGACGATGTCGGCGATCTCGAGCGCGGCTGCGTCGAGCTGCGCGGCGACGTCGGCGCGCGGCCGGGCGATCCCGCTCACCTTGCGGACGAACTGGAACGAAGCTGCCTCGATCTCCTCGCGGGTCGCGGGCGGCTCGAGGCCCCTGAGCTCGGTGATGTTTCGGCACATGCGCGCAGGCTACGCGGCGGCGCCGGTCATGGCACGAGGACGACGCGCCCCACCGCGCGACGACTCTCGATGTACGCATGTGCCGCGGCTGCCTCGGCGAGCGGGAACGTCCGATCGACGATGACGCGCAACCGGCCGTTGGCCACGTCGTCGACGAGCGCGGCGATCATGTCGTGCACGCGCTCGGTGTCCATCTCCGCGCCCAGCAGCACGCCCATGAGTGCCTGGTTGCCGCGCACCAACGACGTAACGTCGATCACGCGACCCTCGCGGCTGGCCTGGCCGACCGTGATGCAGCGACCGCGGTACGCGACGCACGCCAGGCTTCCCTGCAGGACGCGGCCCCCGACCGAGTCGACCACCAGGTCGGCGCCCCGGCCGTCGGTGGCGTCACGGACGCGGTCGACCCAGTCATCACGGCTGTAGTCGATGCCGACGTCCATGCCGAGCGCATGCAGGGGCTCGAGGCGCGCTTCGCTCGATGCCGTTGCCAACACCGTCGCACCTGCTCGCTTCGCGAGCTGGATCGTCGCGATGCCGACGCCGCCGGCTCCGGCCTGGACGAGAACCGTCTCGCCCGCCTGCAGCCGACCGAACTCGAACAAGCAGTCGTGCGCGGTACCGAAGGCGGCAGGGGTGCACGCGGCGTCGATGATGTCGGCGTCCTCGGGCACGACCCACGTGAACCGCGCCGGCGTCGCTGCGAGCTCGGCGTGCGAGCCCGACCACATGAACGCTGCGACGCGCTGCCCGATGGCGCGATCGACCACCTCGTCGCCGATCTCCACGATCGTCCCCGCGCACTGGTATCCCACGACGTGTGGCGCCGAGGGCGGCGTCACCGTGGCGCGCCCGATCACGTCGCCACCCTCGATGCTGATCGCCCCGACCCGGATGAGGACCATCCCCGGTCCGCACGTGGGGTCGGGGACGTCGTCGTAGCGGAAGACGTCGGGTGGCCCCGGCCTGTCGTACACCGCCGCCTTCACGACGCGCAGCGTAACGGCGTGGTCAGCGGAGAGTCCGGGCGAGTCAGCCCGACCGCGATCGGCGTCATGACCGCGAGGGGGAGCTTCGATGAGGCCTTGCGATCCATCGGTTCAGAGTGCGGCGAGCGCGAGGCCTGTGGCCGCGGCGAGTGCGGGGACGAGGATGCTCGAGAACGTGTTCTGGAGCGCGGCGCCGAAGGCGCGTTCCTCGGCGAGGCGCACGGTCTCGTAGGTGAAGGTCGAGAACGTCGTGTAGGCGCCGCAGAATCCGGTACCGAGCACGATCTTCGGGTCGGACGGGAAGCCGTGGTAGAGGAGGAGCCCGGTGAGGAGACCGAGGGTGAACGAGCCGGTGACGTTGATCACGAACGTGCCGCGGGGGAACACACCATCGGTGCGGTCTTGCACGAAGCCGTCGAGCAGATAGCGCACGGGAGCGCCCAGCGCTCCGGCAACGGCGATGCCGGCAACGAGCATCAGGCTTGCGGGGGCCGGCCGACGTATTTGATCACTTCGACGTCGTCGACGATGACGAGTCCTTCGGTGATGAGCTCGTCGAGTTGTGAGATGAACGCATCGATGCGTTCAGGCTCGTCGACGATCAACACGATGATGGGCAGGTCGTTGGACAGACTGAGGATGCGCGTGGTGTGCACGTGGTTCGATGCGCCGAAGCCCTCCACGCCGCGGACGACGGTTGCGCCGGCGAGGCCGGCCTGTTGCGCGCGGTGGACGATCTCGGTCGCGAGCGGTTTGTGGTCGTAGCGGTCTTCTTCGCCGATGAACACCGTCAACCGGCGTGCTTGGCCCTCGAGCTTCATTGCGCCTCCCTTCTCGAGATGATCCCGACGGTCATCAGTACTCCCCTCCTGGCAACAACCGCGCGAGCACAATGCCCAGGTACGCGAGCGCGAGCCCGACGATGACGCTGGCCAACGTGTAGCCGACTCCGAGCGTGACGTGCCCGTCTTTGATCAGCAGCACGGTCTCGACCGCGAGCGTCGAGAACGTCGTGTACGAGCCGAGGAACCCGATCGCGAAGAACGGGCGGAGATAGCGCGTCGGCCGGAATCGCTCGATCACCAGCGTCAGGAACAACCCGAGCACAAACGCGCCGGAGAGATTGGTCCAAAACGTCGCCCATGGGAACCCGTCGGGCGCGACCTTGATCCACTGGGCGATCTCGTAGCGGGCCAGGGCGCCCAATGCGCCACCCAACGCGATCGTGAGGATGATGTCGGGTTGGAATCGTTCGGGGAGTCGAGAGCGGCGAGGAGGTGCAACCACTTCGGCAGCGGTGTCGGGCCCGTCGTCCGCGGGTGCCTGTGGCCCAAACGGTCCGACGCGCCGAGGCTCGACGCCGGGGCCACTGGGCTCATCGGGATCCGCCTGGAGCTCGCTCATCTGTCTCCTTCCCGAGCGGCACGCCGTCACGAGTAGGAGCCATCAGCCTCGACGGGCGGTTTCGGCGAGCCCCATCGCCGTCGCCGCCACGCTAGCGCCGTCGCCCGACACGTCGCGATCTCCCGCTGCGAGACGACGAGCGTTCCGCGGACCGGACGCGCCCGCCGGCGGGATCGCGCACCGCTCGCGGAGTGCTGGACTGCTGCCCGTGCGCAAGCAGTACAACTTCTGGCCCTGGCCGGTCGACGGGGGCACCGATGCCTGGGATGTCGATCGTCTCGTCGAGCTGAGCCTCGACCTGCCCGTGAGAGAGGTCGGTCTGGAATCGATCCGGCAGGTGGACGCGCCGTACTGGGGGGTCTCACTGACCCCGCGAGAACTGGCCGAACACTGTCAGCTCGTCCAGGAGGCCGATCTGTCGTACCCGATCATCCTGGCCGCGGACGGACGCGTGATGGACGGCATGCACCGGGTCGTGCGGGCGCTCCTCGAGGGGCGGCACACGATCAGCGCCGTTCGGTTCGAGGTGCAACCGGAACCCGATTACCGAGGCTGCCGTCCGGAGGACCTGCCCTACCCCGGCGACGATGCCGCCTGAGCCACTACCCGGCCGAGGGTGAATGAAGTGGCTTGATTTCGCTGCCGGGATCGGGCAGGATGGTTGGCCGATGCGCCTCTACATCAGCCTCCTCGTAGTTCCGTAGCGCACGGCGCCTCGTCGCGCCCGTGCGCTTGCCACCCCTCGCTCCGGCGGGGGGTTTTTTCTGCCCCGAGACACCCGTCCGAACGTCCCCGCCCACTGGCCCACCCGCCCTCCAGACCGAACCGGAGTCACGATGCAACTCACCGGAGCCCAGGCGCTCATCAAGAGCCTCGAGATGGAAGGCACCGAGGTCATGTTCGGCCTCCCGGGGGGCGCGATCCTGCCCGTGTACGACCCGCTCATCGACTCGTCGATCCGCCACATCCTCGTGCGCCACGAGCAGGGCGCGGGCCACATGGCGGAGGGCTACGCGCACGCCACCGGGCGACCCGGGGTGGCGATGGTCACGAGCGGCCCGGCGGCCACCAACATCGTCACGCCGCTGTGCGACGCGTACATGGACAGCGTCCCGATCGTGGTGATCACGGGTCAGGTCGCGTACTCGGTGATCGGCACCGACGCGTTCCAGGAGTGCGACACCGTCGGCATCACGATGCCGGTCACGAAGCACAACTGGCTGATCACCGACGCCAACGAGGTTCCGCGCGTGATCCGTGAGGCGTTCCACGTGGCCACCACCGGGCGTCCGGGCCCCGTGCTCGTCGACATGCCGAAGGACATCTCCAACCAGATGATGGAGTGGTACTGGCCCGACGGCGTCGACCTGCCCGGCTACAAGCCCACGGTCAAGGGGCACCCCAAGCAGATCAAGGACGCGGCCCGTCTCATGGGCGAGGCGCACCGCCCGGTGATCTACGCGGGCGGCGGCATCCTCAAGGCGCGCGCCGCCGAGGCCCTGAAGGAGCTCGTCGAGCTCACCGGCTTCCCGGTGGTCACCACGCTCATGGCCCGGGGCGCGTTCCCCGACGACCACGAGCTGTGCCTCGGCATGCCGGGCATGCACGGCAACTACACCGCGGTCACGTCGATGCAGCAGGCCGACCTGCTCGTCGCGCTCGGCTCGCGTTTCGACGACCGGGTCACGGGCAAGGTCGGCGCGTTCGCGCCCAACGCCAAGGTGATCCACGTCGACATCGATCCCGCCGAGCTCGGCAAGGTGCGGCGACCCGACGTCCCCATCGTCGGCGACTGCCGCCTCGTGATCGAGGAGCTGTTGAAGGCGGTGCGGTCGGAGCAGGCGAAGCGCGACTTCCCGTCGCTCGACGCGTGGCACGCACAGCTGCGCGAGTGGCAGGAGCGCTACCCGCTCCGCTACGAGCAGCTCGAGGACGGCCCGCTGAAGCCGCAGTTCTGCATCGACATGCTGCGCGACAACACACCCGACGACACCATCGTCGTGGCCGGCGTGGGCCAGCACCAGATGTGGACCAGCCAGCGTTGGCGGTTCAACCACCCGTACACCTATGTGAACTCCGGCGGGCTCGGCACGATGGGGTTCGCAGTGCCCGCCGCGATCGGAGCCAAGGTCGGGAAGCCCGAGCGCATGGTGTGGGCGGTCGACGGCGACGGCTGCTTCCAGATGACGGCCCAGGAGCTCGTCACCGCGAGCGCCGAGCGGATCCCGGTGAAGATCGCGATCCTCAACAACGCGTACCTGGGCATGGTCCGCCAGTGGCAGGAGCTGTTCTACGAGGAGCGCTACAGCGAGGTGTACCTGTCGCCCGACCTTCCCGACTACGTGAAGTGGGCGGAGGCGATGGGATGCGTCGGCTTCCGCGTCGACAACCCCGACGACGTAGTGACGACGATCGAGAAGGCGAACGAGGTCGACGACCGGCCGGTGGTGATCGACTTCCGCACCGACTACCGCGAGAAGGTGTACCCGATGGTCGCCGCGGGCACCTCGAACGACGACATCATCCTCGATCCCGCCCACGACACCTACGGAGCGCGGTGATGCCCGAGGCCAAGCACCACATCCTCAGCGTGCTGGTCGAGAACCGCTTCGGCGTTCTCAGCCGGGTGGCCGGGTTGTTCGCGCGGCGCGGGTTCAACATCGTCTCGCTCGCGGTGAGCCCCACGGAGGACGAGCGCTTCAGCCGCATGACGATCGTGGTCGACGCGGAGTCGGCGCCGCTCGAGCAGATCACGAAGCAGCTCAACAAGCTCATCCCGGTGATCAAGATCGCCGAGCTCGCACCCGAGGAGGCCGTCGAACGGGAGCTCATGCTGGTGACGGTCAAGGCGACCCCCGAGGCGCGCTCGCAGATCACGGAGCTTGCGTCGATCTTCCAGGCGCGTATCGACGACGTGGGCCACGAGGCGCTCACGATCCAGGTCGCGGGCACGCCCGACAAGCTCGACGCGATGACCGACCTGCTGGCGCCGTTCGGCATCGTGGAGCAACAGCGCACCGGCCGCATCGCGCTCCCGAAGCTCGCGCGCCGGCCCGCGAAGCTCCGCGCCGTGAGGACGAAGTCGGGCTGACGCCGTAATCTGCCGAGCGAACGCCGAGAAAGGAGCAACACGATGCCAGCGACCATCTACTACGACGACGACGCGGACCTCGAGCTCCTGCGGGACCGCAAGGTCGCGGTGCTCGGGTACGGCTCCCAGGGCCACGCGCACGCGCTCAACATGCACGACTCCGGGATCGACGTACGGGTCGGCCTTCGGGAGGGATCGTCGTCATGGGCGAAGGCCGAGGAGGCGGGCCTGCGCGTGCTCACCACCGCGGAGGCGTGCAAGGAGGCCGACCTGATCATGGTGCTGCTCCCCGACACGGAGCAGGCGCGCGTCTACCGGGAGGACATCGAGCCCAATCTCGAGGAGCGCGACTCGCTCGCGTTCGCGCACGGCTTCAACATCCACTTCGGGCAGATCCGCCCCCCGAAGGGCGTCGACGTGTGGATGATCGCGCCCAAGGGCCCGGGCCACCTCGTCCGCCGCACCTTCGAGGAGGGTGGTGGGGTCCCCGCACTGGTGGCCGTGCACAGCGACGACACCGGCAAGGCGAAGCAGACCGCGCTCGCGTACGCGCGCGCCATCGGCGCGACGCGGGCCGGTGTGCTCGACACCACGTTCGAGGAGGAGACCGAGACCGACCTCTTCGGGGAGCAGGTGGTGCTCTGCGGTGGCCTGGTCGAGCTCATCAAGAGCAGCTACGAGACGCTCGTCGGCGCCGGCTACCAGCCCGAGTCGGCGTACTTCGAGACCCTCCACGAGGTGAAGCTCATCGTCGACCTCATCTACGAGGGCGGCATCGCCAACATGCGCTACTCGATCTCCGACACCGCGGAGTACGGCGACATGACGCGCGGGCCGCGCATCGTCACCGACGAGACGCGCGCGGAGATGCGGAAGATCCTCGACGAGATCCAGTCAGGCCAGTTCGCGAAGGAATGGATTCTCGAGAACCAGGCCGGGCGCCCGGTGTTCAACGCGCTGCGACGCCAGGCCGCCGAGCACCCGATCGAGGAGGTCGGCGACCGCCTGCGCTCGATGATGCCCTGGATCAGCGCGGGCAGGGCACGCCCGCGCGACGTCTCCGGCGGGTAGCCGGGCGCCGCGAGGTGGTCGGCGCCGTAGTGTCCTGCGCGAATGACGGACGTGTGGGGGGTCGTCGGCGCAGCCGCGGTGGGCTACATCGCGGGGACGTTCCCGTCCGCAGACGTCGTCACCCGCGTCGTGACACGCGGGCGGGTCGACATCCGCGAGGAGGGGAGCGGCAACCCCGGGGGCCTGAACGCGATCCGGGTCGTCGGGCGGGTCTGGGGTGTCGTGGTGATCGTCCTCGACGCCGCGAAGGGTGCGCTGTCGGCGCTGGCGGGATGGGCGATCGCAGGGGAGGCCGGAGCGTACGCGGGGGCGGCGGCGGCCATCGTCGGCCACTGCTTCCCGGTGTGGCAGCGTTTCCGGGGCGGACGGGGTGTGGCGACCGCCGGTGGCTCCTTCTTCGTGGTGTTCCCGCCCATGGTGCCCATCGGCGGGTTGGTCGCGCTCGGCTCGTCCATCGTCCTCGGGACCCGGCGGGGCATCTGGGCCACGTGCGCGGTGTGGCTGGCCGGCGCGGTGCTGTGGACGGCCGCCGACTGGTCCAACGCCTGGGGGCCCGATCCCGGCCTCGGGCTCGTCCTCTACTCGGTCGTCGGAGCCGCCGTGGTCCTGTGGCGATTCCGGCCCTCGGCCCGAGGTGAGGTGGTCGCGTCATGATGATCCGCGACGGGACCCGCAGCGAATGTCGAGGGAGTGGGCCGGGCCGTGATGGAGCCGATGCTCCGGGTGGTGGAGCCGAGCGACTGGGAGATCGACGTCCGCAACCGGCTCGTCGCCGGGAGCGAGGCCGCGCTCACCGAGCTCTACGACCAGTTCTCGTCCTTCGTCTACGGCCTCGCGTACCGCGTGATCGGCGACGCGCGCGCCGCGGAGGACGTGAGCCAGGAGGTGTTCATCCGGTTGTGGGAGCGCCCCGAGGCGTTCGATCCCGAACGGGGGACGCTGCGGGCGTGGCTCGCCACCGTCACGCACCGGCGCGCGGTCGACCACATACGCCGTGAGGAGGCGCGCCGGCGCCGCACCGACCGCGACGCGAACCGAGTGGTCAGTGCGCCCGACGTCGAGGAGATGGCGACCGCGCTCCTGATGGCCGAGCGGGTGCGGGCCACGCTCGACGTGCTCCCACCCGAGCAGCGCCGCGCCGTCGACCTCGCCTACTTCGAGGGCCGGACCTACCGGCAGGTCGCGGAAGTGCTGGGGATACCGGAGGGGACGGCAAAGTCGCGGTTGCGTCTCGCACTGCGCAGGATCGCGGCCACGCTCGAGGCGCAGGGAGTGGAGCCGTGAGCGCGCCCGACTTCACGCCCGCCGACGTGGAGGCCCTGCTCGCCGCGTACGCGCTCGACGCGTGCACACCCGAGGAGGCGGCCGCCATCGAGTCGGTGCTCGCGGTCGAGCCCGACCTCGCGGGAGAGGCGGAGCGCCTCCGGGCCGCGGCCGCGTGGCTCGGGGTCTCGACCGCAGCCGAGCCCCCGGCCGCCTTGCGCGCCCGGATGCTGGCAGCGGCGGCCGCGCGCAGGCCCGCGGCACTCGCCGACGACGCACTCGACACGTACCTGTCGCTCTCGAGCACCCTGGCGCAGGTCATCGACGACCTCCCGGCCGCCGTGCTCGACGCCACCACCGCCAACGGCCTCACCGCTCGCCAGCTCGTCGTGCACATGGCCGCGCAGGAGAGCCTCCTCGCGCAGGAGGCCGGGAGCCCGGTGATCGACGACCTCGACGAGCGCGACATCGACGCCCGGACCGCCTCTCTCGTGGACCGCCTGGCCGGGGCACCGCTCGCCGCCGCGGTCGGCCTGTGGCGGCGTGCCGTCGACGCCAACCGGGGCTGGGCTCGTGACCGCACCGACGACATCGTCAGCTGGCGCGGCGTGCCCATGACGCGCGACGACGCGATCGTGGTGCGCGCGTTCGAGACCTGGATCCACACCGACGACCTCCGACGCGCCGCGGGGATCCCGCTCGCGGCGCCGGCGCCTCGTCACCTGTCGCTGATGTCGGAGCTCGCGTCGCGCACACTGCCGCTCAGCCTGGAGCTCGTGGATCGGGCGCGACCCGGCAAGACCGCGCGTCTCGTGCTCACGGGCGACGGCGGTGGCGACTGGCTCGTCCCCATGGACGCTCGCGGCGCCGTGTCGACGGAGCCGGACGTGACACTCACCGCGAACGTCGTCGACTGGTGTCGCCTGGTCGGCGACCGGGTCGGGCGCAGCGAGCTCGTGTGCGTCGTCGCGGGCGACGAGGCGCTCGCCGACGACCTCGTGTCGGCGGCGCCGGCGCTCGCGACCCTCTGAGCCGGCTCAGGCAGACGCGGCGGCGTCGCCGCCCGCAGAGTCGGTGCCGGCGTCGCCCTCCGCGCCGGTCTCCGCGATGCTGGCTTCGGTCGCCTGGATCTCGGCGACGAGCCGTGCGATCTCGGCGTCGGCGTTCTCGACCGTGCCGCCGGTCCTCTGCGTGAAGATGATCCCGCCGATCTCTTCCTTCAGATCCTTGACCTTGCGCTCGGCCTTGACGGTCTCGATCTTGTCCTGGCCGGCCTTGACGCCTTCCTTCGCCTTGTCGGCGCCCTTCTGCGCGGTCTCCTTGACCTTGTCGAGCAGCGACATGCAGTTACCTCCGGACGGTCACGCGGCGGCCGGCATTCCGCCGGCCATGCGCGCGCATTGTCGCACGTGTCAGGCGGGCTCGTCCCGTACGAGCCGGAGGTGACCTCCGGCGTCGCGCTCCGCGGCGACGATCTCGCTGGGAGCTGCGGGCTCGGGCTCCGGCACCGGTTCCGCGAGCAGGTAGCCCTGCGCCCGGTCACAGCCGAGCTCGATGAGCGCGACGCGCTGCGCCTCGGTCTCCACGCCCTCGGCGGAGACGGCCATCCCCAGCGCGTGGGCCATGTTGATGGTCGCGGCGACGATGGCGTCGTCGGCCGCGCTGTGGCCGAGACCGGCGACGAAGCTCCGGTCGATCTTCAGCTCGTCGAACGGGAACTGACGGAGGTACGTCAGCGACGACCCGCCGCTCCCGAAGTCGTCGACCGCGAGGTGCACTCCGAGCGCGGCGAGCGATCGCAACGTGGTGCTCGTGGTCTCGAGGTCGTCGAGCAGCGCGACCTCGGCGATCTCCAGCGACAGCCGATGGGGCTCGAGCTCGTGCGCCACGAGGCAGCGGGCGACGAGCTCCGCGTAGCCGGTGCGCAGCAGGCTGCGGGTCGACACGTTCACCGACACGTTGAGCGGTGTGCCGACGGCGGCCGACCGCTTCGCCTTCGCACAGGCCTGTTCCAGCACCCAGGCGCCGATGGGGACGATCATGCCGGTCTCCTCGGCGACGGCGAGGAAGTCGGCCGGAGCGACGAGGCCGCGTGTCGGGTGCCGCCAACGGATGAGCGCCTCGTCGGCGACGGGCTCGCCCGAGGCGAGGTCGAACTGCCGCTGGAACGCGACCCGCAGCTCGTTGTTCGTGATCGCCTGTCGCAACGCTCGCTCGGTGAGCAGGCGCGTCACCGCCTGGGTGTGCATGGCCTCGTCGAAGACCTCATAGCGCGCCCCGCCGCGGCGCTTGGCGCGGTACATCGCGGCGTCCGCGTCGCGGAGGAGGCTGCTCGGCGAGTCGGACGCGCGTCCCGTGGTCGCGATGCCGATGCTGGGTGTCACCGTCACGTCGGCGCGTGTCAGCGAGAACGGCTGCGACAGGGCCTCGACCGCCCGCGCCGCGAGCTGCTCAGCGCGCCGGCCGTCGGCGAGGTCCTCGCACAGCACGATGAACTCGTCGCCGCCGAGCCGGGCGACGATGTCCTCGCGGCGTACCGTCGCGCGGAGGCGTTGCCCGACCGCGACCAGCAGCTCGTCGCCGGTGTCATGGCCGAGGCCGTCGTTCACGATCTTGAGCCGGTCGAGGTCGACGAAGAGCACCGCGAGCGTCGTGTGCCGGTCGGCGAGACGCCGGAGGGCCTGTTCGATGCAGTCGATCGCGAGCGTGCGGTTGGGCAGGCCGGTGAGCGTGTCGTGCAGCGCGAGGTAGTTGAGCTGCTGCGTCTGCTTGGCCCGGTCGGCGCTGAGGGTCACGAGGTCGCGCGTGCGCTCGAGGATGGTGCGCTGCTCGTCGGTGGGATGCCGTTCCTCGTCGAGGTAGACGTCGAGCACGCCGATGAGCTCCTCGTCCGGGGTCGATACCGGGAGCGACCACACGCTGCGCAAGCCGTGCTCGGCGGCCGAGGTGCGAAGCTCCGCGGGTCCGCTGTCGGCGAGGAACCACACCTCGACACCCGAGCCGGAGGCTCCGGTGGGATCGGGTGCCACGGGCGCGACGCGGTCGAC
The DNA here is from genome assembly GCA_964505725.1 of uncultured Bifidobacteriaceae bacterium. Lineage (GTDB taxonomy): Bacteria > Actinomycetota > Acidimicrobiia > IMCC26256 > DASPTH01 > CAVRJC01. The sequence continues at coordinate 25,600 of CAZDJK010000105.1, forward strand.
GAGTGCGACGAAGTCTTCGGGCAGCGAGGGCGCCGCCATCGTCCGGAGCGCGGTGCTGCCGGACTCCGCGAGGCGGATGGCCGCGTGCGCCTCGCCGACGTAGTGCTCGGTGGCCTGGAGCAGGACCCGGAGCGTCTGCGCGACCGGGCGTCCCGTCAGCATCATCTCGAGCGCCAGCGTCTCGCTCAGGTTGTACTCGTCGACGCGCTTGCGCAGGTCGATGTCACGGAAGTTGCCCACGATGCCGCGGACGGACGGTTCGAGGAGCTGGTTGGTGCAGGTCGCGAACACCCAGCGGTAGGTTCCGTCGTTGCCGCGGACGCGGGCTTCGAAGGTGACCGGCCGGTTGGGATCGACGAGCAGTCGACCGAGCGTCGCCTGGACCGTAGTCATGTCGTCGGGATGCAGGTGGTCGTAGGCGCTGGTGCCGACGACGTCGCGCGCCGGCATCCCGAGGATGTCGACCACCGACGGGCTCGCGTAGATCACCTCTCCGCCGTGGGCGATGACGGCGACGATGTCGGTCGCGTGCTGCACGAGGGCGCGGAACCGGGCTTCGCTCCGGCTGATGGTCTCGTGGGCGCGATCGGCGTCGGACACGAGCCGCGCGATGCGCCACGCCACGAGGACCGCGGCCACGCCGCTGATCGCCGCGATCACGACGGTCTCGGTGCTCTTGGAGTTGTCGATGATCACGACTGCCGGCGCGGCGAGCAGTGCCGCCCCGAGCAGGGCAAGACGCGCGTGACCGCGTCTCGTCGCGTCGACGCTGCTCGCGTCCCAGAGCGAGCGCATCGACGGGTGCATCGCCGCGGCCGCGAGGAGCACGTAGGCCGTCGGCCACAGCGCGTCGAGCAGGGTCCCGTTCGAGAACGCATTGTCGGCGACGAGTCGCGCGTACACGGTGTCGGTGATGAGGAGGATCGACATCGACAACGCGACCAGCCACGCCGACACCGGCCACTGACCCAGTGTGAACAGCGCGTACACGAGCGCGACCACCAGCATCACGTCCATGATCGGGTAGGCGACCGCGATGGCGCGCTCGAGGGTGGCGCCGTTGGCCCCGTCGAGCACGGGCGACACGACGAACTGCCAGATGACCGCCGAGAGCGCGACCGCCACGATCGCCCCGTCGATGGCCGCATCGCGTCGGAAGCGGTTGAAGGAGAGCCGGTACAACCCGAACGCGAAGCACGGATAGGCGGGCAGGTAGAACAGGTCGGAGTACGGGTAGCCGGTCGCGTGCCCGAAACCGACGACCATGACGTCGAAGACGATGTCGGCGGTGACGAACAGCGCGAGACCTGCGACCAGCATCCACCACCCGAAGCGGTGGACGGGTGCGTTGCGGTGCACGCCCAACGCCGCGAGCAGCACGGACGCCACGCCGATGGTGTCGAACACGATGGCCCGCGGCGCCGGTGCGGTCGTCGCGACATTGGCGAACGCGGCGACGAGGCCGACAACGACGAACCCGACGACGAACCCCGGGGGGAGCGAACGGCTCTCGCCGGTCTGCCGGGGCCGGCCCCGGCGCGGTGCGGCCCCTTCGGCCGTGGTCATGGGCGGCGAGAATAGGCCATAACGCTCCGTGAGTCTAGAACCACGGAGAGTGAGAGCACGGGGCAGCGCGGCCATCAGGAATCGTGATGGGCCGCATCCGGTCCACGTCTTGGACGGGGCGTCGCGGCCATGGTCCCATCGAGTCATGAGCGTGAGCACCGTCGTCGCCGTGATCGCCATCGGCGCGGCGGTGGGGTTCCTCGGGGGCCTCTTCGGCAAGGGAGGGTCGGCGGTGGCCACGCCCCTCCTCGCCGCGATCGGGATCCCGCCGATCGTCGCGTTGGCGTCGCCGCTCCCGGCGACGGTGCCCTCGACCGCGGTCGCGGCGTCCGCCTACGCGCGTGAGCGCTGGCTCGACTGGAACATCGTCGTCTGGTCGGTGGGCGTGGGCGTGCCTGCCGTCGCGGTCGGCGCGTACTCGACGCGCTTTCTGGGGGGCGACATGCTGGTCGCGGCGACCGAGGTGCTGCTCCTGGCCCTCGGCCTCCGGTCGTTGGTCCGGCCCGGGAGCGCACCCGAGCGTACGATCGGCGTGACGGGCCGCCGGGGTCGCCTGCTCGCCATCGCGGTCGCCACCGGCTTCGTGTCGGGGCTGCTCGCGAACTCGGGCGGCTTCCTCCTGGCGCCGCTGTACCTCGCGGTGCTCCGGCTGCCGATCAAGCAGGCGTTTGCGGCGTCGCTGGTGGTGGCAGCGGTGTTCGCGATCCCGGGAACCATCGTGCACGCGGCGCTCGGCCACATCGACTGGGCGCTGGTCGTGGTGTTCGGCGCCGCGTCGATCCCGCTCTCGTACGCGGGCGCACGCGTCGCGCTCCGGGTCCATTCGTCACGGCTCGAGCGGATCTACGGCTGCGTGCTCGTCGTCCTCGGTGCCACGCTGCTCGCGGTCACGTTGCTCTGAGCGGCGCTCGTCACTGCGCCTCGCGCAGGACCTCGGAGGCGCGCTTGTCGGGGCGCAGTCCCTGGTAACGCGGCGCGCGGAGCACGCCCGCGACGGTCCACTCGTGGAAGCCGACCTGCACGACCACCTGGGGCTCCACCCACATGGGACGGGGCAGCTTCGGCACCGTCACGAACGGGGTGTCGTCGCGGCGGAGCGGCGTGAGCATCTTCTCGAGCCGCTCGCGCTCGGGCTCGTCGAGACCGGAGCCGACCCGCCCCGCATAGCGCAGTGCGCCCTCGTCGTCGTGATAGCCCACGAGCAGCGAGCCGAGGCGGCCGTCGAGCCTTCCGTTGCCGGGGAGCCAGCCGCCTACGACGAGCTCCTGCCCGTGGACCGTCTTCACCTTCCGCCACGCGTCCGAGCGCCGGCCCGGTTGGTAGGTGCTGTCGAGCCGCTTCGCGACGACGCCCTCGAGCCCGAGGTTCCGTGCCGCGTCGAGGACCGCCTGACCGCCGGGGCCGATCGTGGTCGGCGGCGTCTGCCACGCCGGTCCCGCGAGCCCCAGCCGTTCGAGCAGCCTGCGCCGTTCGGTGTACGGGAGCTCGAGCACCGAGTGCCCGTCGAGCCAGAGCACGTCGAACAGCATGAGCACGACCGGTCGCTCTCCGGCGAGCTTGCGCGCCGCCGCTGCCGAGCTCACGTGCATGCGCGGCTGGAGCTGCTCGAACGACGGGCGACCCTCGGCGTCGAGCGCGACGATCTCGCCGTCGAGCACGGCGTCGATCGCGCCGAGCGACTCGCCGAGCGCGTGCAGCTCCGGGAAGCGCGACGTCGCGTCGTTGCCGAGCCGCGTCGTGAGCGAGACGCGGCCCCCGTCGACCACCACGAGTGCGCGCATGCCGTCCCACTTCATCTCGTACGCGAAGCTCGCGTCGTCGGCGGGCAGGTCGCGTGCCGCGACCGCGTACATCGGCTCGAGGTCGGTCGGCACCGCGGCGCGGGTGGGGTCATCGGGCGGGCTCATGCGGTGGATCATCCACTGGTCGCCCCGGGTGCGGAACAGCACGTACCGGCCCCGCACGCGCTCGCCCTCGAAGGTCACGATCACCTCGTCGTCGAGGAGCTTCTCGGCCTCGTAGGTGCCCGAGTCCCAGATGCTCATCGTGCCCGCGCCGTACTGGCCCTTCGGTATGTCACCCCGGAACTCGAGGTACTCGAGCGGGTGGTCCTCGGTGCGCACGGCGAGGTGGTCGGGCTTCGGGAGCATCGGGATCCCCTTGGGCACCGCCCACGACCACAGCACGCCGTCGTGCTCGAGCCGGAGATCCCAGTGGAGGCTGCGGGCGTGGTGCTCCTGCACCACGAAGCGCGGCTTCGCCGGCCCGGAGCGACGCGCGCCGCCCCGGGCGGGCGCGGGCTCGGGCGTCGCGCCGAAGTCGCGCTTCTTCTCGTACTCGGTGAGCGACCGCTTCGCCACCCCTCCACCGTACCGACGGTCGAGGTTGCGTCACTCGGGCCGACATGGCCGGCCTGGGTGACGCAACCTCGCGGGGGGCGGGGGGGTCACTTCGACGGCCGCCGGTGTCCGGGCTACCGTTGCTCGTTCGTAGGAGCAATCACTCCCAGAGTGGAGACACCCATGGCCACGACCGTCACGATCCGGCCCGGAGCCGATTGGCAGGAGCACGACGCCGGCTACCGCGACGTCCGCTACGAGACGGCCGACGGGATTGCCAAGATCACAATCTGCCGGCCCGAGGTGCGCAACGCGTTCCGCCCGCAGACCCTGTTCGAGCTGATCGACGCGTTCGAGCGGGCCCGCAACGACCGCGCCGTCGGGGTGATCATCCTTACCGGGGAAGGTCCCGAGGCCTTCTGCTCGGGAGGCGACCAGCGCGTCCGGGGCGATGACGGCTACGTGGGCGACGACGGGATCGGCCGGCTCAACGTGCTCGACCTCCAGATCCAGATCCGGAGGCTGCCGAAGCCGGTCGTCGCCATGGTCGCGGGCTACGCGATCGGCGGTGGTCACGTGCTCCACGTGGTGTGCGACCTCACCATCGCCGCCGACAACGCCCGCTTCGGGCAGACCGGTCCGCGCGTCGGCTCCTTCGACGGCGGGTACGGGTCCGGTCTCCTCGCGCGCTCTGTCGGCCAGAAGAAGACCCGCGAGATCTGGTTCCTCTGCCGCCAGTACGACGCGCAGCAGGCGCTGGCCATGGGTCTGGTGAACACGGTCGTGCCGCTCGCCGATCTCGAGGTCGAGACGGTGCAGTGGTGCCGGGAGATGCTCTCGCACAGCCCGCTCGCGCTGCGCATGATCAAGGCCTCGTGCAACGCGGCCGACGACGGGCTCGCCGGCATCCAGCAGCTCGCGGGCGACGCGACCCTCCTCTACTACATGAGCGAGGAGGCGCAGGAGGGCAAGAACGCGTACGTGCAGAAGCGCCGTCCCGACTTCGGGCAGTTCCCGAAGCGACCCTGACGCGCGTGGCCACGCCGTCGGAGTGGGTGCAGGGGGCGAGGCCGCGCACGTTGGGCGCGGCGGTCGCCCCGGTGCTCGTGGGGACCGCCGCCGCGGTCGCCGACGCCGACGGCGTGATCTGGTGGCGCTTCGCGCTCGCGCTGATCGTCGCGCTCGCGCTGCAGGTGGGTGTCAACTACGCGAACGACTACTCCGACGGCATCCGCGGGACCGACAGGGACCGCCGGGGCCCGCTCCGGCTCACCGCGACGGGCACCGCGACACCGGTGGCGGTCAAGCGCGCGGCCGCGCTGAGCTTCCTCGTGGCCGCGGTCGCCGGGCTCGTGCTCTCGCTGGTGGTGAACCCGTGGCTCCTGCTCGTCGGCGTCGCGGCGATCGGCGCCGCGGTGCTCTACACCGGCGGTCCCCGGCCGTACGGGTACCTCGGCCTCGGCGAGCTGATGGTGCTCGTGTTCTTCGGGTTCGTGGCGACCGTCGGGTCTGCCTACGTGCAGGTCGAGTACGTGCCTGGTTCGGCGTGGTGGGGCTCGTTCGTGGTGGGGCTCCTCGCGTGCGCCATCCTCCTCGCCAACAACATGCGGGACGTAGGTACCGATGCGGTCTCGGGCAAGCGCACGCTGGCCGTGCGCCTGGGCGACCGCACCACGCGCTGGCTCTTCGTCGCCTGCTACGCGGGATCGTTCGCGGCGGTGGTGGCAATCGGGGTCACCCAGCCGTGGGGCCTCCTCGGTCTCCTCGCGCTGCCGCTCGCGATCGAGCCGGCGCGCCTCGTCCTGACGCGCTCGGACCCCCCGTCGCTCGTGGCCGCCCTGGTGGCTACCGCGCGCCTCGAAGTGGTCGTCGCCGTGCTCGTGAGCATCGGCTTGTGCCTGTCGTGACCGAGTTCCGGTTGCGGATCGGCGACCGCGCCGTCACGCTGCTCCGCGGGCCCGCGGGCTGGGGCGAGTGCTCGCCGCTCGCCGGGTACCCGTCGAGCCCCGAGGCGTGCCGACGCGCGGCCGAGAGCGCCGCGAACGACGGGTTTCCCGAGCCGGTGCGCGCCGAGGTGCCGGTGAACGCCCTCGTCGACGGGCCCTTCACGGTGGCCGACATCCGCGCGTTCCCGGCGGTCAAGGTGAAGGTGCGTGACCTCACGGGGGTGAACCTGGTCGCCGCGGTGCGTGACGCGGTCGACCCCGGTACCGCGGTGCGCGTCGACGCCAACGGCGCATGGGATGTCGACACCGCGGTCGAGATGATCGGTCGGCTGGCGCGCTACGACCTCGAGTACGTGGAGCAGCCCGTCGCATCGCTCGACGACCTCGTGCGCGTCCGGCGTGCGGTCGACGTGCGGGTGGCCGCGGACGAGTGCGTCCGCTCGGTCGCCGACGCCCGGCGCCTGCGCCGACTCGGTGCGGCCGACGTGGTCGTGCTGAAACAGCAGCCGCTCGGCGGCGTGCGCGCCGCCCTCGACGTGGCCGAGGCGGCCGGGGTTCCCGCGGTCGTGAGCTCGATGATGGAGACGTCGGTGGGGCTCGCGGCCGGGGTCGCCCTCGCGGCGGCACTACCGGAGCTGCCCTACGCCTGCGGCCTCGCGACCCTCGGCGCGCTCGCGGGCGACGTGACGAACGAGCCGCTCGCCCCCGTCGCCGGCGCGCTCCGGGTACGCGCGGTCGTGCCCGATCCCGACCTCCTGGCGCGCTACGCCGTGAGCCACGAGGACAGCAGGTGAGCGACGAGCTCGGGTTGCTCCAGGTGGCAGGCGTGCCCGGCACCCGCGATCACGTCGAGGCGCGCGTCTGCGAGCGCGGCCGCCATACGGCGCCCGGCGTCGACGTACTTGAGGTCGAGCTCGCCCGCTACGAGCAGCACGGGCATCCACAGCTCGGGGAGGCGGCCCCAGTTGCACGGCTGGGTCCCCTGCCCGAGCGCGCGCAGCTGGTGCGTCAGGCGGTCGACCGTGTTCGCGGCGCGGCGGGCTCCGACGTCGGCGGCGTCGCGCGGCAGCGTGGCGAACAGCGGTTGATCGAGCCAGCGTTCCAGGAAGCGGTCGACGCCGTCGCGCTCGATGCCGCGCGCGAGCGCATCGTCGGCCGCTCGGCGCTCGGCGCGTTCGCTCGCGTCCTCGATGCCGGGCGACGCCGAGACGAGCACGAGCCGCTCGACGAGGTCGGGGCGCTCGAGCGCCAGCTGCAGGCACAGGCGTCCGCCCATCGAGTAGCCGACGTAGGTCGCGGGACCCCGGTCGAGCGCGCGCGCGGTGGCCACGAAGTCGAGCCCGTCGGGTACCGGCGGCGCGACCACCGCCGGGGCGAGCGGATCGGGCAGCCGGGAGATCACCGGGTCCCACGACGACGGACTCTGCGTGAATCCGTGGACGAACACCACCCGCATGCGGGGATCCTGGCATGACCCGCGACGCGACCACTGCGTTCGCACGCGCGCTCGTGGACGAATGGGTGCGCAACGGCGTCACCGATGCATGCCTCGCGCCCGGATCGCGGTCCGCGCCCCTCGCGCTCGCGCTCGCCGCCCGCGGCGACGTACGGCTCCACGTGCACCTCGACGAGCGTTCCGCGTCGTTCTTCGCGCTCGGGCTCGCCAAGGCGTCGGCGCGCCCGCCCGTGGTGCTCTGCACGTCGGGCACCGCGGCGGCCAACTTCCACCCGGCGGTGCTGGAGGCGCGGCACGCGCGTGTGCCGATTGTGGTGTGCACCGCCGACCGTCCCCCGGAGCTGCGGGACACGGGCGCGGGGCAGAGCGTCGACCAGGCCAAGCTCTACGGCGACGCGGTCCGGTGGTACGCCGACCCGGGCCCACCCGAGGACGCGCCCGGCGCCGGGCCGGTGTGGCGGGCGCTCGCGGCGCGCTCGGTGGCGGCCGCGCTCGGGCCACCGGCCGGTCCCGTGCACCTCAACCTGCCCTTCCGCGAGCCGCTCGTGCCCACCGGTGAGCCGTTGGTCGAGGCCGAGGGGCGGTCTGACGGCCGCCCGTGGACCGCGCGCGTCCCGGGCGTGCGGGGACCGTCGGCCGGGATGGTCGAGGCGCTGGCGGAGCTGGTGCGGGCAAGTCCCCGTGGCGTGCTGGTCGCGGGCTGGGGGGCCGGCGCGACGCCGTCGACGGTCGCCCGCTTCGCGGCGGCCGCCGGGTGGCCGGTGCTCGCCGACCCGGTGTCGAATCTGCGGTTCCCCGGCACGGTGTCGACGTACGACCCGATGCTGCGCGCGCCCGCGCTCGCGGCGCGCCGCGCCCCTGAGCTCGTGCTCCGGCTCGGTGCGCCGCCCACCAACCGGCCGCTCGGGCAGTGGCTCGGGCCGGAGACCCCGCAGGTCCACGTCGATCCCGACGACTCGTGGCTCGACCCGCAGCACGGGGTCGCCGGACACGTCGTGGCCGACGCCGAGCTCCTCCTCGGCGCACTCGCCGAGCAGCTCGGCGAGCCGGTGGACACCGCGTGGGAGGAGGAGTGGTCCGCCGACGAGCGCGTCGTGCGCGACGTGATCGACGGGCTCCTCGACTCGTGGACGGATCCGTTCGAGGGGCGCGTCGCGCGCGACGTGGTGGCAATGCTGCCGGCGGAGTCGTCGCTCGTGGTCGCGTCGAGCATGCCCGTGCGCGACGTCGAGAGCTTCGCACCGCCGCGCGACGGGCTGCGCGTCCTCGCCAACCGCGGCGTGAACGGCATCGACGGCTTCGTGTCGACCGCGCTCGGCATCGCCGCGGCGAACGACGGCCCGACGGTCGCGTTGCTCGGCGACCTGTGCCTGCTCCACGACGCCAACGGACTTCTCGGCGCCGCGGAGCGAGGCGTCGACGCGACTCTCGTCGTCGTCGACAACCGCGGCGGCGGAATCTTCTCCTTCCTCGCGCAGGCCGACCTCCCGGAGCACTTCGAGACGCTGTTCGGTACGCCGCAAGCTGCGGACCTTCCCGCGCTCGTGCGCGCGCACGGGATCGACCTGGTCGAGGCTGGGACCGCGACCGAGCTCGTCCCCGTGGTCGCGGGCTGCGTCGCCCGCGGCGGGGTGCGGGTGGTGCGGGTCTGCACCGACCGGGCCGACAACGTCGCCCGCCACCGCGAGGTCTGGGCCGCCGTCGCCGCCGCCCTCGCCTGACGGCCGGGCGCAGTGAGCGACCAGTGATCAGGCGGCCTCGAGCGAGCGTCGAACGGCGCAGGTACCCTGCGCCGTAGCGAGCGAGGCAGAGATCAAAGGCCGTCCGTAGCGAGCGCAGCGAGCGGAGGCGGCCCCGAGCGAGCGTCGAACGGCGCAGGTGCCCTGCGCCGTAGCGAGCGAGGCAGAGATCAGGGCCGGATGAGGGCGCGGAGCATGGGCTCGAGCTTGGCCTGGGTCTCCGCCCACTCGGCATCGGGCTCGGAGCCCTCCACGATCCCGGCACCGGCCACGAGACGCGCGCGCGTGCCGTCGAGCTCGGCGCCACGGAGCGCGATCGCCCACTCGCCGTCGCCGCGCGCGTCGACCCAACCGACCGGACCCGCGTAGCGCCCCCGGTCGAAGTCCTCGAGCGCGGCGATCGTCGACAACGCCGCCGCGCGCGGCGTGCCGCCGACGGCCGGTGTGGGCGAGAGCAGGCGGGCAAGATCCAGCGCGCTCGGGCGCGGGTCGTGCAGGCGCCCGCGCACCGGTGTCGCCAGGTGCGCGACCGGACCGAAGACCATGACCTCGGGAACCGGCGCGATGTCGAGCGCTCCGCACACGTCGCCGAGCGCGTCGGCGATCGCGTCGACGACGAAGCGGTGCTCGCGGTTGTCCTTCGCCGAGTGCGCGAGCGCGTCGAGGGCCTCGGCACCGTCGGCGACGGTGGTGCCCGCGACCGGACGCGACTCGACCGTCGACCCGTGGCGACGGACGAGCAGCTCGGGGCTCGCGCCCACGAACCCGCCCGACGCGTAGATGAAGCACCCGTGCTGCTGTGCCACCAGTCGTCGCAGCACGTCGGCGACCGGGAACGGCTCGTCGGACTCCACGACGACCTCGCGCGCGAGCACGACCTTCTCGAGCTCACCGCGGCCGATCGACGCCAGCGCACGCTCGACGGCGTCGCGCCAGGCCGTCCGGGAGCGCGGCGCCTCGACGGTGAACCGTGTCGGTGGAGTCTGCGGGGCGATCGCGCCCACCCCGGCGGGGGCGATCTCGGTGACCCAGGCCCGTTCGTCGGACACGCCGCGGACCCATGCCGGGACGAGCAGGTCGCCAGGCGCGGTCGGATCGAAGGGCAGGGCGCCGACGGCGACCGGCCCCGTGCCGGGGAGCACGACCTCGTCGTCGATCTCGATGTCGGCCAGCGCGGCAGCGGCGTCGCCGGCCGTGACGCGGGCGACCGCGCCGCGGGCCACCAGTGACGTGCCGTCGTGCAGCCACGCGAACCCTGACGGGTCGTGCTCCGAAAGCGGGTCGGCAGGCGGCGCGCACTCCCGTGTGACCGCCCGCAGCGTCACCGGCGCGGGGAGCGCGCTCATGCGCGGGTCCCCGTGAGCAGCAGCACCGAGCCGCCGGTGAAGGTGCGCGTGCGCGTCTCGAGGAAACCCGCGTCCGCGAGCAGCCGGCACAGCTCCGCGTGCGACGGGAGGTACGCGGTGGACCGAGGGAGGTAGCTATAGGCGTCGGCGTCGTGCCCGAGCACGCGGCCGAGAAGCGGGACCATGCCACGGAACCACACCGCATTCCCGGCACGCAGCACCGGGTTGGCGGGGACGGCGGCGTCGAGCGCGGCGAACCGCCCTCCCGCACGGAGGGCAGACGCGCACTGCCGGAACACGACATCGAGCTCGACGAAGTTGCGGAGCGCGAACCCGCACACCACGCCGTCGAACGCGCCGGCGCGCACCGGCAGCGCCGCGCCGTCGGCCCGCACGAGCGGGGCGCTCGTGTGCGCCGCGCCCAGCATCCCCGCCGAGAGGTCGAAGCCGACCGCCCGCAGCCCTTCGGCGCCGAGGTCGTCGCACAGGTCGCCGGTGCCGCAGGCCAGGTCG
>CAZDJK010000106.1:0-55260 GCA_964505725.1 uncultured Bifidobacteriaceae bacterium
CCAGGAGATCGCCGATGCGAGCCATCACGCCAGGCTACTGGTGCCAGCGCATCCGGCGCCGAAGAGGCGCCCGCCACTGCGCTGGTGGCGGCGCAGGGCGCCGCCGTGCCGGGCGCGTGCAGCACAGTCCGAGCGAAGCGAGTCGGCGCCGAAGGCGCCGCATAGAAGGGCCGTTGTTAGTGGCGGAAGTGGCGCTCTCCCGTGAAGACCATGGTGATGCCGTGCTCGTCGGCCGCCTCGATCACCTCGGCGTCGCGCACCGACCCGCCGGGCTGGACGACGGCGCTGACCCCGGCGCCGACGACGGCGTCGAGCCCGTCACGGAACGGGAAGAAGGCATCGCTGGCGCACGCCCCGCCCGCCGCCCGGCCAGCCGCCCGCTCGGCGGCGATCCGGGCCGAGTCGAGCCGGTTCTGCTGCCCGGCGCCGATCCCGACCGCCTGGCTGCCCTTCACCAGCACGATCGCGTTCGACTTCACGTGACCGACGATCCGCCAGGCCAGCTCGGCGTCCCGCCACTCGGCTTCGGTGGGTGCGCGCTTGGTGACGACGCGCCAGTCGTCGCGACCGGCCGCGTAGTTGTGCGCGTCCTGCACGAGGAAGCCTCCCGAGATCTGGCGGTAGTCCCGCGACAACGGTTCCGGCGGCGACGCCTCGAGGAGGCGCGTGTTCTTGCGCTTCTTGCGCAGGGCGTCGACGACGCCGTCGTCGTAGCCGCGTGCGATCACCACGTCGGCCTGCGGGCCCTCGACCATGCGTTCCGCCGTCGCGGTGTCGATCGGGCGGTTCAGGGCGACGATCCCGCCGAAGGCCGACCGCTCGTCGCACTCGAGCGCGAGCTGGTACGCGCGGGCGAGGTCGTCGGCGACGGCGACGCCGCAGGGGTTGGCGTGCTTGATGATGGCGCACACCGGCGCCCCGCCAGCGACCCCGTCGAGGTCGTGCACGAGGCGCCACGCCGCGTCGGCGTCGTACAGGTTCAGGTACGAGAGCGCGACGCCGCTGTGCTGCACGACCTTGTCCCACCAGCTCGAGGTGCCGACGGCGCGGTAGCGCGCCGCATGCTGGTGCGGGTTCTCGCCGTAGCGGAGCGGCTCGTCCACGCGCTCGAGCGCGAGGCGGAGGTGCTGCGGCAGCGCGTCGCCGGTCTCGAGCCAGTCGACGATCGCCGCGTCGTACGCGGCCGTGCGCGCGAACGCCTCCCACGCGAGCGCGCGCCGGGTGTCGGCGCCGATCTCGCCGTGCTCGCGCAGCTCCGCGAGCACCGCGTCGTACTGGTCGGGGCTGGTGACCCCGGCGACCCACGCGTGGTTCTTCGCCGCGGCGCGCGTCATGGCGGGACCGCCGATGTCGATGGTCTCGATGTCGGGCGACTCGAAGAACGGGTACAGGTTGCTCACGACCATGTCGAACGGCGCGATGCCGTGCTCGTCGAGGTCGGCGAGATGCGACGGCTTGCCGCGGTCGGCGAGGATCCCGCCGTGCACCTTCGGGTGCAGCGTCACCACCCGGTGCTCGAGCATCTCGGGGAACCCGGTGAGCTCCTCGAGATGCCGGACGGGCACGCCCGACTCCTCGATGGCGCGCGCGGTGCCGCCCGACGACACCAGCTCGAAGCCCGCGTCGTGGAGCGCGCGCGCGAAGTCGGCGAGCCCCGTCTTGTCCCACACCGACAACAGTGCGCGCATTCAGCTTCTCGCTGGGGCGGCGGGTGCCTCGACGAGCTGCCGCAGCACTTCGGGGTAGATGCGCCGCTCCACTTCCTTGATCCGCTCGTGGAGCGTCTCGACGGTGTCGTCGTCGAGCACTGGCACCGCCTCCTGGGCGAGGATGGGGCCGTCGTCCACCTCGAGCCGGGCCACGTGCACGGTGCACCCGGTGACCTTCACGCCGGCGGCGAGCGCGTCCTCCACCGCGTGCCAGCCCTTGAACGCCGGGAGCAGCGCCGGGTGCGTGTTGACGATCCGGTCGGGGTAGGCGTCGTGGATCGGCTTCTCGAGGATCGTGCCGAACCCGGCCATCGCCACGAGATCGACGTCGTGGCGCGCGAGCGCGTCGACAACGTCGTGCGTGTACGCCACGCGGTCGAAGTCGGCGCCGAAGCTCGTGCGCTCGACGACCTCCGCGGGAACCCCGGCGTCGGCCGCGACGTCGGTGGCGCGACACGCGCGATCGACGACCACGACCGCGACGGGGAGCTTTGCGTCGAGCATGGCGCGGAGGTTCGTGCCGCTGCCCGACGCGAGCACTCCGATCCGCCTCACGAGGGAACCGTAGCCGAGCCCACCGGCGGCGTCGGGGGTCTTCGGAGACCCCGAAATCCTTGAAGTCAGGCGGGCCGCGTGGTCAGATGGTGCGATTGCCCGGGCGAGTTCGCCGGGCTCCTAGCGGAGGACAGGTGATGGACCTCAACAAGCTCAACACGGGCGACAAGATCATGGGGGTCAGCGGCATCTTGTTGCTCGTCTTCTCGTTCTTTCCCTGGCTCGGTTTCTCGGTCGGTTCGCTCTCCGAGTCGTCGAGCGCGTGGTCGTTCACGCTGTGCTGGCTCGCGGTGATCCTCGGAATCCTCGACGTCGTCTACGTGGCGCTCAAGGCCAGCGACACGCGACTGCCCGACCTCGGCGGCATCACCTGGGTCCAGATCGCGCTCATCCTCGCCGTCGTCGCGTTCGTGTTCATCCTCATCAAGGTCATCGCCGGACCGGGTACCCACGGCGTGAGCCTCGCCGGCACCGGCGTGTCGAAGGACCGCAAGGTCGGCATCTTCCTCGGCCTGCTCGCCTCGATCGGGCTCGTGGCCGGCGCCTACATGAGCGCCAAGGAGGCGGGGGACCTCCCCGGCTCGCTCGGCGGCAAGAGCGCGGGGGGCGCTGCACCGCCGAGCGCCTGAGACAGCCGCTCGCCGCGAACGTCTCTCGTCCCGGAAGCCGAACCGGGAGGAGAGCAGAGTGTCCTACAAGATCGGTACTACCGGCGTCCCGCGTCTGGGCTGGCGGGTCGCACACCGGCCCCCGCCGGGCTTCGCTCACGCGCTCGGAGCAGCCGCCGGGGTGTTCGCCGTTGTCGCGGTCGTCGCGTTCGTGATCGAGGTGTCGAGCAGCGACCCGACCGCGCCCGGCGTCGGCGCGGCCGCGTCGCTCGTTCTGCTCGCGGTGTTCGCTGGGCGCGGCGCGCCCGGGCCCCTCCGCTCCGCGTGCGTCAGCACCATCGTGCTCGGTGTACCGATCGTGTGGCTCTTCGCGTTCGCCGGCGGCGGGAACGGTGACGGCACGGAGATCCGCGGTCTGCTCCTGCTCACGCTGCTCTCCTACGCGTCGCTGTACCTGGTCGGCTGGACGCGCGGGCGCGCGGTGCTCCTCGCCGGTGCGCTGATCGTCCTGGCGAGCTGGCTCGGCTTCGAGGTCGCCGGGAGCAACAGCACCGCGGTCGTGCCCTTCCAGGACCGCATCTCGAGCCCCAGCGCCTCGAATCGGCTGCGGCTCGGGAGCGCGAGCTCATTCTCCACCGGCCCCGGCACGAACACCGAGAAGGCCGACGACGCGAGCGACTCGACCGCCGCGGTGTCGCTCGTGCTCGGGCTCGGGTTCCTCGGTGCCGGCGCGGCGCTCGACCGGCGCCGGCTCGACGGTGCCGCCACTCCGTTCGTCGCCGTCGGGGCCATCGAGACCATCCTGGGTGCGGTGATCCTCGGCGCGGACACGAGCGTCGCCGCGGGCGGTGTCGCCGCGGTCCTGGCCGGCGGAGCGGTGGGGCTTGTCGCCACCCGCGGGCGCGGCCGACGCGCCACCACGTGGACGGCCGTGCTCACCGTGTTCGGCGGGCTCGTCGCCGTGCTCGCGGCGGTCTCCCCCGACGACCCCGCGGGCGTCGGCGGGATCGCTCTCGTGTTCGCGATCATCCTCGGATGGGTCGCATGGAGGCTCGCGCCACGCCTCGGCGAGCCCGACGACGGCGACGACCGTGACCCGGTTTCGCCGCCTCCGCCGCCCGCCGCAGGCGCCGCTCCCGCACCCCGTGTCCCCCGCCCGATGTCCCGGACCCGAGGCGCGCTACCGGGCCCTGGTCGGTGACGTTGCCGGCGTCGACCGGCACGAGCAGCGTCTCGCGCGCCACATGGCTGTGCTCCGGCGCGACCTACGCGCACTCCACGAGCGGATGTGGCCCACCGGTGCAGGGCTCTCCGGCAAGTCGCGCCGACCGCGCATCGGAGGCCCATCGCCGATCCCGCCTCCGGCTCGCGACGCGCTCGCGCTGTCGGGCCGCCACCTGCGCTACGCCGCGCTCGGCGTCCTGATGCGCGCCGAGCAGCCGCTCTCGCTCACGGAAGTGCACCGCGCCTTGCACCTCACGGGATACCGGATCGCGGGACCCCGACCGGTCAAGCGGCTGGCTGATGCGCTCGGCTACGAGCACGACCACGGCCGCGCGCGCCGGGTGTCCCGCGGTGTGTACCAGGTCGGAGAGCTGAGCCCGGCACGTCGGCGGCGCGCGTTCGACGCGAGCCGAACGCGCCGCGTGTCATAGCTTCGCGACCACCCCGGCCATCAGCTCGCCGGCTTCCGTGGGGTTCATGCCGACGAGCGCGCCCGCATCGCGCAGCGCCTCGATCTTGGCCGCCGCGGTGCCCTTGCCGCCGCTCACGATGGCGCCGGCATGACCCATCTTCTTCCCCGGCGGCGCGGTGACGCCGGCCACGTAGGCGACGAGCGGCTTCGACATCTCCGCTTTCGCGAACGCGGCCGCCTCCTCCTCCGCGGAGCCCCCGATCTCCCCGATCATCATCACCGCGCGCGTCTCGGGGTCGGCCTCGAAGGCGCGGAGGCAGTCGATGAAGCTGGTGCCGGGAACGGGGTCGCCGCCGATGCCCACGCAGGTGGTCACGCCGATGTCCTTCTGCTTCAGCTCGTACAACGCCTGGTACGTGAGGGTGCCCGAGCGGCTCACGATGCCGACCGGGCCGCCCTCCTTGGCGATGTGGCCCGCGGTGATCCCGATGTTGCACTTCCCGGGGCTGATGATGCCCGGGCAGTTCGGCCCGAGCAGGCGCGTGGAGGGGAAGTCGCGCCGCAGCTTGTTGAAGAACCACGCCTCGTCGTGTGCAGGCACCCCCTCGGTGATGCACACGACGAATGCAATCCCGGCTTCGGCCGCCTCGATCACCGCATCGCGCACGCCCGGCGCGGGGATGAAGATGCACGACGCATTGGCGCCGGTCTCCTCGATCGCGTCGGCCACCGACGCGAACACAGGGATCCCGGCGACGTCGGTGCCCGCCTTCTTCGGGTTGGTGCCGCCGACGACCTGGGTCCCGTAGTCGCGGTTGAGCGGACCATAGAAGCTGCCCTGGCCGCCGGTGAGGCCCTGGTAGACGACCTTCGTGCTCTCGTCGACGAAGATGCTCACTTCGCCTCCCCCGCAAGCTCGACCGCGCGCCGGGCTGCGTCGAGCATCGTCGGTTGCATCTGCAGCCGGTCCGAGAGGTGCGGCTCGAGGATGGCTCGGCCCTCGTCGGCGTTCGTGCCGTCGAGCCGGATCACGATCGGTGCCTCGATCCGGACCCGCTCGAGCGCCTGCACGATCCCGTTCGCCACTTCCTCGCCCTTCGTGATCCCGCCGAAGATGTTGATGAAGATCGAGCGCACGTTCTCGTCGCTCGTGATCACCTCGAGCGCGCCCGCCATGACGTCGGCGTTCGCACCACCGCCGATGTCGAGGAAGTTCGCCGGCGACCCCCCGACCTGGTTGACGATGTCGACCGTGCTCATCGCGAGCCCGGCCCCGTTGGCGATGACGCCCACCGAGCCGTCGAGGCCCACGTACTGCAGGCCCCGCTGGTGCGCGAACTGCTCGCGCGCGTCGCGTACCTGGGTCGAGTCGTACTCGACGTACTCGGGGTGCCGGAACACCGCGTTGTCGTCGAGGGTGACCTTGGCGTCGAGCGCGTGCACCCGGCCGTCGGGCGTGAGGATGAGCGGATTGATCTCGACGAGATCGGCGTCGGCCTCGACGTAGGCGCGGTAGAGGTTCGACAGCACTTCGACCGTCCCGTCGACGGCCTCGGCGTCGAGCGCGGCCGCCTCGACCCACTCCCGACAGGCAGCCTCGTCCAGACCGTCGACCGGGTCGATGTGCAGCCGTGCGATCGCTTCGGGGTTCGCGGCCGCCACCTGTTCGATCTCGACGCCGCCCTGCGCCGACAGCATGCCGAGGTGGAGCTTCGCGGCACGGTCGAGGGTGAACGACGCGTAGTACTCCTGCGCGATGTCGCTCGCCTTCTCGATCCACAGGACCTCGACGATGTGGCCCTTGATGTCCATGCCGAGGATGTTCCCGGCGTGCAGACGCACCTCGTCGGCGTCGGCGGCGAGCTTGATCCCACCCGCCTTGCCGCGGCCGCCGACCTGGACCTGGGCCTTGACCACGACCGGGTAGCCGATGCGGTCTGCCGCTTCCACCGCCTCCGCGACGGTGTCGACGGGGGCACCCGGCGAGACGGGAATCCCGTAGCGCGCGAACAGCTGCTTGCCCTGGTACTCGAAGAGATCCATGCGCTCCTCTCGGCACTCCTGGTTCCCGGGGAGGGAACCGGGAAATGCTGTCGGATCGCGCCGAGGCACACAAACCGTGGGCCCGAGTGGACATTTCGCCGGTCCGCGCCATACACCTGGAGCGTGGCCGTGTCGCGCTCCGACGCCCGCATCCTGCTCGTGGCCACGGTGGCGGTGGTGTTCGCGGGGCTGGTGGTGGCCGCGGTGCTGCTGATCGCAACCGGTGAGGGCGGCAGCCCGACGACGTACGCGCCGTTCGAGGCGGGGAGCGCCCACGCCCTGAAGAGCCAGCTGCAGGACGGCGGACCGTTCTACGTGGCCGATCCCTTCGGCGGCAGGCGCAGCATCCTCTTCGCGCTCGAGGACGGCAAGGTCGTGGCGCTCTCCAACGTCGCGCCCGGCACCGAGAGTTGCATGGTGCGCTGGAAGGGTTCGATCAACCGGTTCGTCGACTGCCACGGCATGCGGTACACGAGCACCGGGCTCGACCGCTTCCAGACGAGCCTCCCCGTCGTGGGCCCCGACAAGGGTCTGCTCCTGGTCGACCTCCGCCACAAGCTCCCTGCGCCGCAGTGACCGGCGCCGGCCTCACCGGCAGCCGCGTCAGCGCGTCACCTTCTGCAGGGGAGCCCAGGCGAGCAGGAGGCGCTTCTCGCCCGCGCCGGGGAAGTTGACCAGCGCCTCGGTCTTGTCGCCGTCACCGAACAGCTCGATGACCACGCCCTCGCCGAATTTCTCGTGCTCGACGTCGTCGCCCACGCGGAGCCCGAGGTGCTCGGCGCCGCGGGCGCCCTGGGCCCCTGCCGCCGACGCCGGTGGCGCGCCGCCGCGCTCGACCGCGGCGTGTACGACGGCGTCGCGGTGCGCACCGGCACCGCTCCCGCGGCCGTTCCCGCGGCGCGGTCGGAGGTCCTCGCCGAGCATGTGGACGAGCTCCTCGGGGATCTCCTGGAGGAAGCGGCTGGGCGGGTAGTAGTCGGTGCTGCCGAAGAGCGTGCGACTCCACGCGTGGCACAGGTAGAGCCGCTCCTGCGCGCGTGTGATCCCCACGTAGCAGAGCCGGCGCTCCTCCTCGAGCTCGTCGGGATCCCCGAGGCTGCGAACGTGCGGGAAGATGCCGTCCTCGAGCCCGGTGAGGAAGACGATCGGGAACTCGAGGCCCTTGGCGGAGTGCAGGGTCATGAGCGTGACCGCGCTCTGGTCGTCGGCTTCGCCCTCGGCGGTGTCGACATCGGTCACGAGCGAGATGGCCTCGAGGAACGCCTGCACCCGATCGAGGCCCTGTGGGATCGACACGTCACCGCTCGCGTCGGCGGCCGCGCCGACGCCCGCGATCGAGGGCAGGCCCGAGACGTCGCCGGCGTCGAGCGCGTCGTCGAACTCGTGGCACACACCGACCAGCTCGCGCAGGTTCTCGACCCGGCCCTCCGCCTCGATGGAGTCCTCGGCCCGGAGCTCGGCGACGTAGCCGGTGAGCTCGAGCACCGCTTCCACCGTGGCGCCCACCCCGCCGTCGGCCAGGTGCTCGATCACCCCCATGAGCTCGAGCAGGTCGCGTATGCCGCCGAGCGCCTTGCCGGCGACGCCGGCGCGTGCCGCCGACGCCAGCGCGTCGCGGAACGTGATCCCCGAGTCGTGGGCGTAGGCCGCGATCCGGTTCACCGACGTGTCGCCGACACCCCGCTTGGGCGTGTTCACCACCCGGCGCCAGCTCACTTCGTCGTCGGGGTTCACGAGCGCGCGGAGGTAGGCGAGCGCGTCCTTGACCTCGCGCCGGTCGTAGAACTTCACGCCGCCGATCACGCGGTAGGGGACGCCGGCGCGCACGAGCGCCTCCTCGATCACGCGGCTCTGCGCGTTGGTGCGGTAGAACACCGCGAAGTCGCGGAACCGGCGTCCGTCGGTGCTCGTCTGCCGCTCGACCTCCCGCGCGACGAACGCGGCCTCGTCGTGCTCGTCCTCCGCGTGGTACCGGGTGAGGAGCTCGCCACCGACCTGCTCGGTCCAGAGCTGCTTCGGGTGACGGGCCGCGTTGTTGGCGATGACCGCGTTCGCCGCGTCGAGGATGTTCTGGCTCGACCGGTAGTTCTGCTCGAGGACGATCACCGTCGCGTCGGGGAACACCTCCTCGAACCGCAGGAGGTTCCGGTAGTCGGCCCCGCGGAAGCGATAGATGGACTGATCCGTGTCGCCCACCACCATCACGTTGCGGTGCTCCTCGGTGAGGAGCCGGACCATCTCCCACTGCGCGGCGTTGGTGTCCTGGAACTCGTCGACGAGGACGTACCGGAAGCGCGCCCGCCAGCGCGCCAAGACGTCGGGGTGCTCGCGGAGCACGCGCACCGTGAGCACGAGGAGGTCGTCGAAGTCGACGGCCGACGCCTCGAGCAGGCGTTGCTGGTACTCCCGGTACACCTCCGCGATCTGGTGCTCGGGGGGCGTGAATGCCCGGTCGGCCGCCGCCTCGGGCGTGACCATCTCGTTCTTCAGCGCCGAGACGGCCGCGTGCAGGCGGCGGGGCGGGAAGCGCTTGGGATCGAGGTTCAAGTCGCGACGCACGTAGTCGGTGAGCCGCACCGAGTCGGCCTGGTCGTAGATCGAGAACGACGAGCGCATCCCGAGGACGGGCGCCTCGCGCCGCAGGATCCGGGCGCACGCCGAGTGGAACGTCGACACCCACATCCGGTGGGCGACCGGGCCCACCAGCGCCGCCACCCGCTCCTTCATCTCCGCCGCGGCCTTGTTCGTGAACGTGATCGCGAGCAGCCCGAAGGGCGACACCCGCTCCTCGGCGATCAGGAACGCGACCCGGTGGGTGAGCACGCGCGTCTTGCCCGAGCCGGCGCCGGCCACGACGAGCACCGGACCGTCGGGGGCGGCCGCCGCCTCGCGCTGCACGGGGTTGAGCCCCGCGAGCAGCGCGTCCACGTCGGTCATGCGGTCGATCGTACCGGCGACCGTACGCGTGTTCGGGGTGTGCCGGCGCGGCCCCACCTGCGCTCCGGGCGATTCTGGTTGAATGTCGCACCGTCGAGTGGAGTTGCGATGGCCGACATGCCTTCGGGGACCGTCACCTTCGTGTTCACCGACATCGAAGGATCGACCCGGCTCTGGGAAGAGCACCCCGACACCATGCGCGACGCCCTCCGCCGCCACGACGACCTGATGCGGGGCGCGATCGCGCCGAACGGCGGGTACGTCGTGAAGACGCGCGGCGACGGGTTCCACGCCGCGTTCACGACCGCGCACGACGCCATCGCCGCGGTGGTCCAGGCCCAACAGGCGCTGGCCGCCGAGCCCTGGGGAGCCACCGGACGGCTCGCGGCCCGCGTGGGCGTCCACACCGGCGAGGCCGAGTACCGCGACGGCGACTACTTCGGGACCGCCCCCAACCGCGCCGCCCGACTCGCGGCCGCCGGCCACGGCGGCCAGATCCTCGTGTCCGGTGTGACCGCCTCCCTCGTCGGCGATGGCCTCCCCGGCGATGTCGACCTGGTGCTGCTCGGCGAATTCCTGCTCCGTGACGTGCCGGAGCCGATGACCGTGTTCCAGGTCGTCGCGCCCGGTCTCGTGCGCGACTTCCCTCCGCTCTCGACCGCCGACACCGTCCCCGGCAACCTGCCCGCCCCGGTGAGCTCGTTCGTGGGCCGCGCCGACGAAGTGGGCGACGTCGCCGACCTGCTCGCCCGATCCCGCATCGTGACCCTCACCGGGGTCGGCGGCGTCGGCAAGACGCGCCTCGCGCTCCAGGTGGCGGCGGAGGT
Source organism: uncultured Bifidobacteriaceae bacterium (assembly GCA_964505725.1). Lineage (GTDB taxonomy): Bacteria > Actinomycetota > Acidimicrobiia > IMCC26256 > DASPTH01 > CAVRJC01. The sequence continues at coordinate 10,316 of CAZDJK010000106.1, forward strand.
ACGGCCCCGCTTCCGCCACGGTGCCTGGCTGGTCGAGCTGGGCAAGGTCCGCGAACCGGGCGCGGTCGCCGACGCGGTCGCCGCCGCGGTCGGCGCCCCGAACCGCGCCGGGTCACCGGTGCCGACGGTTCTGGTGGACTTCCTCCGCGCCAAGGAGCTGCTCCTGGTGCTCGACAACTGCGAGCACCTGCTGGCGCCGACGGCCGACCTCGTGCGCACACTCGAGCAGGCGTGCCCGGGGCTGGTCGTCCTGGCGACCAGTCGGGAGGGGTTGGGCGTGCGGGGCGAGCAGCTCGTGGCGGTCCGCTCGCTCACCGAGGACGAGGCCACCCGGCTCTTCGTCGACCGGGCCGCGGAGGCGCACACCGGCTTCGAGGTGACCGACGCCAACGCGGCCGCGATCAACGAGGTGTGCCGCCGCCTCGACGGCATCCCGCTGGCGATCGAGCTCGCGGCCGCGCGGGTGACGTCGTTGAGCCCGGCGCAGCTCGCGCAGCGCCTCGACCAGCGGTTCCGGATCCTCGCGGGAGGCGAGCGGGGCGCGGTCGAGCGCCATGCGACGCTGCGCGCCGCCATCGACTGGTCGTACGACCTCCTCACCGAGGCGGAGCAACGGCTGCTCGCGCGACTGTCGGTGTTCGCGGGGGGCTGCACATTGGAGGCGGCCGAGGCCGTGTGCGCCGACACCGAGCTGCCGCGCGCGGAGGTCCTCGATCACCTCACCTCCCTCGTCGCGCGGTCGCTGGTCAGGTTCGACCCGACCGACGAGGCGCTGCCCTGGTACCGCATGCTCGAGACGATCCGCCAGTACGCGGAGGAGCGCCTCGACGACAGGGAGCGGGACGACGTGCGCGACCGGCACGCGGGCTACTACGCGGAGTTCCTCCCGGTCGCAGTCGCGGGGGCACGCGGCCCGGAGCAGGCGCAGTGGCTCCAACGCGTCGAGCGTGACACCGAGAACGTTCGGGTCGCGATCGAATGGGCGGTGTCGCAGCGTGACGCGCCGCTGGTGGTGGAGCTGATGCAGGCGGGGACGATGGCGCCGCTCTCCCTGCGTCCCTGCGGCACCGCGCTCTTCGAGCACGCGGAGGACGCCCTCGAGATCGTGCGCGAGGGCGCGCCGGACCAGCTGCCGTTGATGCGCTCGCTGGCATCGGTCGCCGCGTTCGGCCGGGGCGACCACCAACGCGCACGCGAGCTCGCGGACGACGCGCTCGCGGCACCGGGCGGCCCCGACCGCGACGACGTGTACGGCTCGTGGTCGACCCGCAACAGCCTCGCGATGATGGCCGGCGACATGGCCGGCGCCCGGGAGGAGCTGGCCCACCTCGTCGCGCGTGGGCGTCGCATCGGCGACGCCTACGAGCTCGCCGCCGCGCTCGCGGGCTACGCGTCGGTCGGGCACTTCGTGGACCGGGTCGACGACGGGATCGCGTACGCGGACGAGGCGCTCGCGACCGCCCGCCGCGCCGGAGCACCGACGGTGATGGCCATGGCGCTCGCCGCCCGCGCCCTCCTCGCCATCGACCGCGATCGCGAGGTGGCCCGCGAGAGCGTCCTCGAGGCTGCCGACCTCTACGCGTCGCTCGGACCCTCGGGCGCCGACGAGCAGACGGTGGCCATGATCCTGATGACGACCCAGCGTCTCGGCATGGCGCGCACGTCGCTCGACGCCGCGGCCACCATCCTCGACCGGACACCTTCGAGCCCACTCCTCCTGTGCGGCGTCCTCGAGGACCTCGCGGCGACCATCGCGGCGGACCGCCCCGAGGAGGCCGCGGTCCTGCTCGGGGCGGTCGACGCCTTCGCGCCGGGCTTCGCCGACCTCTCGGACTTCGCCGGCACCCGGGAGCGCGTCAACCGCGACCTGGCCGAACGCCTCGACGCCGGGAGCATCGCCGCGCTGCGCACCCGCGGCGCCCGGATGACCCCCGACAAGGCGACGGACTACGCCCGCGCGCTGGTCGACGAGGTGCGCGCCGAGCTCAGTCGGTGATCTCGGGCTGCAGCTCGAGCTCGAGCGTGGCCTCGGGATCCTCGCGCCACGCGCGCAACAGCCGGGTGCGTTCGGCGTTCAGCGCCACGGTGAACGCACCGGAAACGTCCACCTCGAGGCCGAAGTAGTCCTGCCACTCCTTGTCGAGCGGCAGCGACGACGGATCGGCGTCGCGGGGGATGCGGCAGAACCGCATCTGCCCCTCGTCGAAGAGCCACGTGCTGTGGGTGGAGTCGATCCGCTGCATGGTGGCGTCACCCTACCCGGACGGCCCTGAGAGCTCCACAAGATCCCTGGTCGGGCGCTCATGGACGGTTCACGTGCCGACGGTCTCCATGTCGGGCGTGTACGACCCGGTCCGGGCCGCGCCGTTGAGGCGCGCCCGGTGAAGGAACGCGGCCTTGGCGGCGTCGACGTTGGCGGCGTCGCCCTTCCACGCCTTCAGCGCCGGCGCCTGCAGGGCACGCCCGTAGGAGAAGCTCAGCTGCCAGGGGTGGGGGCCGAGCCGGTTCATCGTGTCGAGGTGGGCGGTGGCGTCCTCGTCGGACTGGCCTCCGGAGAGGAAGACGATGCCCGGCACCGCGGCGGGGACGGTGCGGCGGAAGCACGCGATCGTCGCCTCCGCGACGTCCTGCACCGACGCCTTCTCGGCCGCGCCATAGCCGGAGAGGACCATGTTGGGCTTGAGCAACATGCCGTCGAAGGCGCACCGCTGCGCGTACAGCTCTGCGAACACCGCTTCGAGCACGGCGGCGGTGACCTCACCCGAGCGCTCGATCGTGTGGTCGCCGTCCATGAGGACCTCGGGCTCGACGATCGGGACGATGCCGGCCTCCTGGCACAGCGCCGCGTACCGGGCGAGCGCGTGCGCGTTCACGTCGATGCAGTACCGCGACGGAAGCGCGTCGGTGATCGAGTACGTCGCGCGCCACTTCGCGAAGCGGGCGCCGAGCCCCTTGTACTCCGCGAGGCGTTCGCGCAGGCCGTCGAGGCCCTCGGTGACCGTCTCCCCGGAGGCGTTCGCGAGCGGCTTCGCGCCGAGGTCGACCTTGATGCCGGGGATGATGCCCCGGCGCTCGAGCAGCACGCGGAGCGGCGTGCCGTCCACGCCGTCCTGGCGGATGGTCTCGTCGTAGAGGATCACTCCGCTGATGAAGTCGGCCGCGCCCTCGGTGGTGAAGAGCAGCTCGCGGTAGTCGCGACGGTTGTCCTCGGTGGACTCGACGCCGATCGAGTCGAACCGACGCTTGATCGTGCCGCTGCTCTCGTCGGCGGCGAGGATCCCCTTGCCCGGCGCGACGAGCGCCCGAGCGGTGGCGGCGAGCTCTGACGGGTTCATGGCTACTCCCACTCGATGGTGCCCGGAGGCTTGCTGGTGATGTCGTAGGCGACCCGGTTGACACCGGGCACCTCGTTGATGATCCGTGACGCCATGCGCTCGAGCACGTCTGGGGGGAGACGGGCCCAGTCGGCGGTCATGGCGTCCTCCGAGGTGACCGCACGGATCACGATCGGGTACTCGTAGGTGCGGCCGTCGCCCATCACGCCGACCGTGCGCACCGCGGGAAGCACCGCGAAGCTCTGCCAGATCTCCCGGTAGAGCCCGGCCCGCTTGATCTCCTCGGTGACGATGGCGTCGGCGGCCTGCAGGATCTCGACCCGCTCGCGCGTGATGGTCCCGATGATCCGCACCGCGAGGCCCGGCCCCGGGAACGGCTGGCGCCACACGATCTCCTCGGGCAACCCGAGCTCCTCGCCGATGGCGCGCACCTCGTCCTTGAACAGCTGGCGCAGCGGTTCGACGAGCTCGAACTCCATGTCGTCGGGGAGGCCTCCGACGTTGTGGTGCGACTTGATGTTCGCGTTGTCACCGCCCCCCGACTCGACGACGTCGGGATACAGCGTGCCCTGCACCAGGAACCGGACGTCGCCGAGATCGCGGGCCGCCTCCTCGAACACGCGGATGAACAGCTCGCCGATCATCTTGCGCTTGCGCTCGGGGTCGACCACGTCGTCGAGGGCGTCGAGGAACCGGTCGGCGGCCTTGACGTGCACGAGATCGACCGCGAACTGCTCGCGGAACGTGTGCTCGACCTGCTCGGCCTCGCCGAGCCGGAGCAGGCCGGTGTCGACGAACACGCAAGTCAGCTGGTCGGCGACCGCCTTGTGCACGAGCGCGGCGGCGACCGCCGAGTCGACGCCGCCCGAGAGCCCGCAGATCACGTGGGCACCGCCGACCTGCGCCCGGATCTGGTCGACCGCGTGCTCGATGATCGATACGTTGGTCCACGTGGGGCGGCACCCGGCCGCGTCGTAGAGAAACGCCTTCAGCACCTCCTGGCCGTGCTCGCTGTGCACGACCTCCGGATGGAACTGCACGCCGAAGATGCCCCGCTGGCGGTCCTCCAACGCGGCCACAGGGACCGCGTCGGTGCGCGCCGTCACCGCGAAGCCGGGCGGTGCCTGCGTCATCGAGTCGCCGTGGCTCATCCAGACGACCTGCTCCGCGGGCTGGTCGGCGAAGAGGGCCGATGCGCCCAGGAGGTGCAGGCCGGTGCGGCCGTACTCTCCCGTCCCCGTCCGACGCACCTCGCCGCCGAGGTCGCGCGCGATGAGCTGCGCGCCGTAGCAGATCCCGAGGAGCGGGATCCCGGCGTCGTAGATCGCCGGATCGAGGCCGGGCGCGTCGTCGACGTTCACCGACGCCGGGCCGCCCGAGAGGATGATGGCACGCGGCTGGCGCGTCAACATCTCAGCGAGCGGCATCGAGCGCGGGACGATGTCCGAGTAGACGTGCGCCTCGCGCACGCGCCGCGCGATCAGTTGCGCGTACTGCGCTCCGAAGTCGACGACGAGGACAAGATCGATTGCGTCACCGGCCCATGCCGATGCCCTGCGCACGCTGCAACGACTTGCCCTCGGTCTGGAGCCCCGGCGCGACCATCACCTCGGCCTTCTGGAACTCCTTCAGCGTCTCGTAACCGGTGGTCGCCATCGACGTGCGCAGCGCGCCACACAAGTTGAGGGTGCCGTCGTTCTCGTGCGCGGGTCCGACGAGGATCTCGGCGAGCGTCGCCCGCTGCCCCGCGTGCACACGCGCGCCGCGCGGAAGCGTGGAGTGGAACGTCGCCATGCCCCAGTGGTAGCCGCGCCCGGGCGACTCGTACGCCGACGCGAGCGGCGACCCGATCATCACCGCGTCCGCGCCACAGGCGATCGCCTTGGCGATGTCGCCTCCGGTGCGCATGCCGCCGTCTGCGATCACGTGGACGTACACGCCCGTCTCGTCGAGGTGACGGATGCGCGCGCCGGCGGCGTCGGCGATCGCGGTGGCCTGCGGCACGCCGATACCGAGCACGCCGCGCGTCGTGCACGCATGGCCGGGTCCGACGCCGACGAGCACGCCGACCGCGCCGGTGCGCATCAGATGGAGCGCGGTCTGGTAGGAGGCGCAGCCGCCGACGACGACCGGGATCTCGAACCCGCGGATGAACTTCTTGAGGTTCAGCGGTTCCGATGCCTTCGACACGTGCTCGGCCGACACCACGGTGCCCTGGATCACGAGGATGTCGAGGTCGGCTTCGAGCACGTGCTTGGCGTAGCGCTCGACGCGCTGGGGCGTCAGCGACGCGCACGCGGTGACGCCCGCGTCCTTGACCTCGCGGATGCGGCGCCCGATCAGCTCCTCCTTGACCGGCTCCGCATAGATCTCCTGCATCCGGCTGGTGGCCTTCTCGGCCGGGAGGTCGGCGATCTCCTCGAGCAGTGGCTCGGGATCGTCGTAGCGGGTCCACAGACCTTCGAGGTTGAGACAGGCGAGCCCGCCGAGCTCTCCCATCTCGATCGCGATGCGGGGCGACACCACGCCGTCCATCGCGGCACCGATGACGGGCAGCTCGAACCGGAACGCGTCGAGCTCCCAGGAGATGTCGACATCCTCGGGGTCCCGCGTCCGCCGGCTGGGGACGATCGCGATGTCGTCGAACCCGTAGGCTCGGCGCCCCGACTTGCCGATGCCGATCTCGACTTCCACCCGCAACCTCCTGGGAAGGCCCCAGGCTACCGGCTCGCGGCCGCGGGGCTCTACCAGGGCGCCGCTACCACGCGTCGTAGGTGGGGACACCCACGAGCGCGGCGAGAAAGTCGACCAGGACCCGGGCCGTCGCGCCCCAGACCGTCTCCCCGGCGACGTCGAAGAAGCAGATCATCCGCGCCTCGGGTGCCCACAGCTCGGCGTGGAAGACGTCGTCGCGCAGAAGCTCCGAGAGCGCCACGTCGAACACCCGCACCACCTCGCGCGGGTCGGGCGTGAGGACGGGGTCGGGAGGGAGGATGCCGACGAAGGGCGTGATGACGAACGGCCCCGACACCGTCGCGAGCGCCGGGAGCTCGGCCATGACGTCGACCACGCCGGGCGGGAGCCCGATCTCCTCGTGGGCCTCCCGCAGCGCGGCGTCGCGAGGCGTGCGGTCGACGCGCGGGTCGAGCTTGCCCCCCGGGAACGCGACCTGACCCTGGTGCGACGGCATCGTCTCCGGACGGCGCGTGAGGATCACGCGCGCCTCGGCGTCGTCGCCGGTCCGGCCGTCGTGCGCCATGCCGTCGGGGGAGACCCCGAAGATCGGCACCAGGACCGCGGCCGCGATGCGACCCGGCGGCATGACCAGCTGCGAGGACGCGGCGAGCGCCGGCGTGCGCTCGCGCACGTCTCCCACGGTGAGGTGCCGCCGCGCCTCGGGCACCGCGGACCAGGGAGGCGGGCCGCCCGGCACGACACGGGGCGGCCGCGGGATCTGTTGCGGGGCTACTTCTTCTTCCCGCCCGAGACCTTGGCGAGGACGTCGCGGCTCGAGAGCACGAGCAGGTCGTCGCCGTCGACGGTCACCTCGGTGCCGCCGTACTTCGAGTAGAGCACGATGTCCCCGACCGAGATGTCCATGGGGATGAGGCCACCGTCGGTGTCGGACCGGCGGCCGGGTCCGACGGCGAGGACCTCGCCCTGCTGGGGCTTCTCCTTGGCGGTGTCGGGGATCACGAGACCGCTCACGGTGGTCTCTTCTGCCTCACCGGGACGGACGACGATCCGGTCCTCGAGCGGTTGCAGGTTCATGGGTCGGTGCCTCCACGGTGTCGGAACGATCGTTAGCACTCGGGCCTCTGGAGTGCTAAGCCAAGGTACCAGTCACCTCACGGCACCGGCAACCTGAGGTTGGGGTCGGCGCCCTCCGACAGCGACGTCGGGCCGTCGGAGGCGAGGCGCCAGCTCGCCGCGGCCGCGATCATCGCGCCGTTGTCGGTGCACAGCGCCCGCGGCGGGAGGAACGCGCGGCGTCCACTGCGGTCCGCGGCGCCCGCGACGCGTGCGCGGAGCCGGGAGTTCGCCGCCACTCCCCCGCCGAGCACGAGCGTCGTGGCGCCGGCGTCGTCCGCCGCGGCCACCAGCTTCGTCACCAGCTGGTCGACCACCGCCTCCTGGAACGAGGCGGCGACGTCGGCGACGTCGGCGTCGGGGTGGTCGCGGACGTGCAGGACGACCGCCGTCTTCAGCCCCGCGAAGGAGAAGTCGGGCTCGCCCCGCATCGCGCGCGGAAACGCGATCGCTCCGGCGTCGCCGCGCGCCGCCAGCGCGTCGATCGCGGGACCGCCCGGGTACCCGAGACCGAGGTGTCGCGCCACCTTGTCGAACGCCTCGCCCGCTGCGTCGTCCACCGTCTCGCCGATCACCCGGTAGCGCCCGTGGTCCTCCATGACCACCACCATCGTGTGGCCGCCCGAGACGAGCAGCACCGCGATCGGCAGCTCGGGCGGGCTCTCGTCGAGCCACGCCGCGTACAGGTGGGCCTCGAGGTGGTTCACGCCGACGTACGGGAGCCCGGTCGCCAGCGCGATGCCCTTCGCCGCGCTCACGCCCACGAGCAGCGCACCCGCGAGCCCGGGGCCGTGGCACGCGGCGACCGCGTCGAGGCCGCGGAGTTGCACCCCGGCTTCCACCAGCGCCTGTTCCACGACCTCGGTGACCAGCTCCACGTGCGCGCGGCTCGCGAGCTCCGGGACGACGCCGCCGAAGCGGGCGTGGAGGTCGACCTGGCTCGACACCACGGACGAGCGCACGATGCGACCGTCGTCGACGACCGCGGCGGCGGTCTCGTCGCAGGACGTCTCGATCCCGAGGATCCGGGTCACCGCGCGAGCGAGTCGTCGAGGACCGTCTCGCCGGGAATGCCGCTCTCGATCGAGTCGAGTAGCTCCGAGTACGCCGGCTCGTCGACGTCGTGCGCCCACATCACGAGCGCGTCCTCGTTGACCTCCTGGTAGTAGTTCTTGCGCACGCCGACGGGCACGAACCCGAAGCGCCGGTACATGTCCTGCGCCGGCTTGTTGGTCATGCGCACCTCGAGCGTGAGGCTCGCCGCGCCACGCCGGATGCCCTCGCGCGCGAGCACGAGCAGGAGACGGCTCCCGATCTTGTGGCGGTGCCAGCGCGGGTCGACCGCGATCGTGGTGACGTGGCCGTCGTCGAGGGTCATCATCAGACCGGCGTAGCCGACGACGTCGCGACCGACGCGCGCCACGAGGTATGCACGGGTGGAGCGCAACGCCAGCTCCGAGAGGAACAACGACGAGCTCCAAGGCCGCGGGTACACCTGCTGCTCGATGCGGAGGACCGCGCGCAGGTGGCGCCGCCGCATCGGCTGGATCTGCACGGTCAGTGCGTCACCTTCGACGATCATGCGCGCGACCTCGCCCTCACCGGTGCCGTTCGTCCCATTCGATCTCGGCGTCGCTCCTCCGAAGGTACAGCGGGCGCACCGCGCCCGCGGGTTCGAACTCCTCGCGCTCCATCCGGGCCGTCGCGAGCTCCACGAGCGCGGTGGCGCTCGGCGCCCCGAAGCCGGGGCCGGCGAGCTCCGCGTGGCCGACGGCCGCGAGCTCCTCGCGGTAGCGGCCCACCCCGTCACCCGCGAGCAGGACCGCCTCGTGGAGGGCCTCGAGGTCGGCGGCGAGCTCCACCGGCGACGTGACCTCGTACTCGGAGACCCGCTGCACGCCGCCGGGCACCGTCCGGTACCGGGCGTGGAACACCTCCCGCCGGCGGGCGTCGAGCACCGCCACCACGAGCCGGCTGGTGTGCCGCAGCGGGTACGCCACGAGGTCGAGGCTCGGGATACCCACCACGGGCAGGCGCAGCGCCGCCGCCATCGCCTTGGCCGTGGTGACGCCGACCCGGAGCCCGGTGAACAGTCCGGGGCCGAGCCCCACCGCCACCGCGCTGAGATGACCCGGCTCGACGCCCAGCTCGCCGAAGAGGTATTCGACCGCGGGGGCCACGCGCTCGGCGTGCCGGCGCTCCCCGACGAGGCGCACCTCGCCGACGACGACGCCGTCGTCGCCCACCGCGACCGAGACCGTCGGCGTGGACGTGTCGAGCGCGAGGACGAGCACGTCAGGAACCCGCGGCGACGGCGGCGAGCGCGTCGCGGCGCGCGGCCCACCCGGCGCCGACCGCGTCGATGCGCACGACGCGCGCGTCAGGATCGTCGCCGAGCTCGATCCCGATCTCGAGCCGGTCGGCCGGCAGGACGGCCCCGACGCGATCGCCCCACTCGACCACCACGACCGCGTCCCCGCCGAAGAGGTCGTCGAAGCCGAGGTCGTGCAGCTCCTGGAGCCGGTCGACGCGGTACACGTCGACGTGCACGAACGGAACCGCGCCCGCGTACTCGCGCACGATGGTGAAGCTCGGGCTCACCACCGTCTCGCTCACGCCGAGCGCGCGTGCGACGCCCTTCGCGAACACGGTCTTGCCGGTGCCGAGCTCGCCGGCCAGCACGACGACGTCGCCGCCGCGCAGGAGGCCCCCGATCCGCTCGGCGAGCGCGCCCGTCTCCGCCGGCGAGCGGCTCGCGACCGTCAACGTCACGACGCGCGTGACTGCTCGCGCGCGAGCGCGCGCTTCACCACGACGAAGTCCGCGCGCGCTTGCGCGAGCGCCGCGCCTCCACTCCGGAGCACGGCCGACGGGTGGAGCGCGGGAACGAGCACCGCACGCTCGCGGAAGCGGAACTCCCGGCCGCGCAGCTTCGTGATGCCCTCCTTGGTGTCGAGGAGGAGCTTGGTGGCGAAGTTGCCGAGCGACACGACGACGAGTGGCTGGATCAACGCGAGCTGGGCTTCGAGGTACGGCCGGCAGCTCTCGATCTCGGCCGGCAGCGGATCCCGGTTGCCCGGGGGCCGGCACTTCACGACGTTGGCGATATAGACCGCGTCGCGGGTGAGGCCGATGCCCTCGATGAGCGTGGTGAGGAGCTTGCCCGCCCTGCCCACGAACGGCTCTCCCTCGAGATCCTCCTGCTCGCCCGGTCCCTCGCCGACGAACATCAGGTCGGCGTGCGGATCCCCGATGCCGAACACCACCTGCGTGCGCGTGACGCTGAGCGGGCACTTGGTGCACGCGAGCGCGTCACGTTCGAGGTCCTCGAACGACGCGAAGGGTGGTGGCGTGAGCAGCGACGCGCGGGAAACGCTATCGGAACGGTTGGCGCACCGCCTCGGCCGTCACGTCACCCACGGTCGTCCGCAGGCGGTCGACCTGCGCGTCGACCGCGCCGGTGGCGAGCGCGATCGCGATGTCGCCGTCGTGACGGGTGTGCGACGGGTGCAGGGCGCGCGCCAGGCCGTGGTGGGCGCTCTCGGCGAGCAGCCTGCACTCGAGCTTGGTGCAGCGGGCATTGGTGGCGACGACGACGAGCGTGGTCCCGGGGTCGACCTGCGGCTCCTCGGGCTTCTCCTCGAACGGCAGCGGAGCCGGGAACGGCGGACTCCCGGGGGGGGCCGTCGACCCTGCAAGCACACGACCGTCGGCGCCGATCACGTCGCCCACCGCGTTGACGACGACGAGCGCGCCGACGACCACCTCGCCGTCGACGGCGCTCGCGGATCCGAGCCCGCCCGGCACCGCGAACTCGCCGCCCCGCCACTTGCCGAGCGTGGCGCCGGTGCCCGCGCCGACCCGCCCGGTCGCGAGCGGACCGTCGCCGACCGCAGCGAGGGCCATGCGGCCCTCTTCGGGCCCCGGGATCTCGCCGTCGGACGCGACCAGGTCGTAGATCGCCGCCGCGGGCACGATTGGAACCGGACCGCCCCGGGTGGTGAAGCCGCGTCGACGCTCGGCGAGCGCCCGCACCACGCCGTCAGCGGTGGCGAGACCGAACGCCGATCCCCCGGTGAGGACGACCGCATCGACGTGCTCGACGAGCTTGCCCGGCTCGAGCAGCGCGGTCTCGCGGGACGCGGGCGCGCCTCCGCGGGTCTCGCCCGATCCCGTAGTGCCAGGTGGCGCGAGCACGACCGTCACGCCGGTGCCGGCACCGGTCCAGTGCCCGACCAGGATGTCGGGGACGTCGGTGATCACGCCCTGCACGCGTCCGCGAAGTCGACGATCAGCTTGTCGACCTCGTCGGCGCGCTCGAGCATGAGCATGTGGCCGGCGCCGGGCAGCTCCTCGAGCCGGGCGCCGGGCACCAGCTCGGCGATCTCGCGCGAGTCGCCGATCGGCGTGACCGCGTCGTTGGTGCCGGCGATGACGAGCGTCGGAACCGCGAGACGGCCGAGCTCGGCGGTGACGTCGAAGTCGAGCAGCGAGTGGACCGCGTCGCGCAGCGTCTCCCGGGAGCACGCCGCGAGCATCTGGCGCGTGAGCTCCACGTGACTCGGGTGCGGATCGTCGCCGAAGCCGACCCGGGCGACCAGGAAGCCCAGGTTCTTCTGGCGCACCAGCGCGCTGGCGGCCGGCGCGGTCGCGGCGCCGCTCCGCACGCCGCGCCGCGCCCAGGTCCCCAATCCGTGCACGCGCGCGGTGGTCGACATCAGCACCAGGCCACGCACCCGCTCCCGCATCGCCTCGGGATGCGCGAGCGCGAAGGCCTGCACGGCCATGCCGCCCATGGAGTGACCGACCAGGACCGCGCCCCGCAGGTCGAGCAGCTGGAGCACCTGCTTCAGGTCGTCGGCGACGTTGGCAACCGAGTGGCCGCCCTCCCCCAGCGTGGACTCCCCGTGGCCGCGGCTGTCGAACGCCACGGCCCGGAAGCCGGCGGCGGGCAGCGAGTCGAACTGCTTCGCCCAGACGCGCGACGAAAGTGTGACACCGTGCGCGAGCACGATCGGCGGGCCCTCGCCCCGGCTGAGCACGCGGATGCGGGTCCCGTCGTCGCAGTCGACGACGACCGTCTCGTCGAACGCCGGCACCAGCGCCGCTCCCGAGTCGGGATCCTCGCGGTGGCGGATGCGGGCGACCACCGCGCGCTCGGCGCCGTAGGCGGCACCCACCAGGCCGGCGGCGACCCCGGTGACGACGCCGGCGCGCTTGAGGACGTCCCCGGCGCTCATCGGGACGGCGGCTCCACCTCGCCCACCTCGCCCGGATCGACGTAGCGGCGGGGTACCCGGGCGCCGATCCCGGTGACGATCTCGTAGGCGATGGTGCCGAGGCGGCGGGCCCACTCCTCCGCGTTCACCTCGTCGTCGCCCTGGCGCCCCAGGAGCACGACCTCGTCGCCGGCCTCCACCGGCTCGTCGCCCACGTCGACCATGAGCTGGTCCATCGTGACCATCCCGGCGATCGGGAAGCGCCGGCCGCGGATCAGCACCTCGCCCCCGCTCAGCCCGAGGTTGCGGGGGACGCCGTCCGCGTACCCGGCGGGGACGGTGGCGATCCTCCCCTCCCGCGGCATCTGGTAGCGCAGCCCGTACGAGAGCCGGGCCGCACGCGGCAGCTCCTTCACCATGGTCACGCGCGCCCGCAGGGAGAGTGCAGGGCAGCGCGGCGACGCGTACGGGAAGCCGTCGGACGGCGCGATGCCGTAGACGCAGATCCCGACCCGTACGAGGTCGTAACGCGCCGCGGGGTTCGCCAGCGTCGCCGCCGAGTTCGCGGCGTGCACGATCGGAGGGTCGATGCCGCGCGCGCGCAGCTCGGAGACCGCGGCGTCGAACGCGTCGAGCTGCTCGCGGGTGTACGGGTCGTCGGGACGGTCGGCGACCGCGAGGTGCGTGCAGACGCCCTCGAGCACGAGCTCGTCACGCCTGCATATCTGCTCCGCGAGGGATGCGGCTTCGCCGGGAGGACATCCGACGCGGTGCATGCCGGTGTCGATCTTCAGGTGCACCGCGACCGGCTGGTCGGTACCCGACCGCGCCGCCGCCTTGGCAACCGCGTCGACGCCCGCGGCGCTGTACACGACCGGGGTGATGCGCTGCTCGACCAGGGTGTCGGCCGCCCACGCCGGCGCCTCGGAGAGGAGGAGCACCGGGGCGGCGATCCCTGCGTCGCGCAGCTGCACGCCTTCCTCCACCCGCGCCACGCCCAGCCACTCGGCGCCCGCCTCGAGCGCGACGCGCGCGACGGGGACGGCCCCGTGGCCGTAGCCGTTCGCCTTGACGACCGCGAGCACGACGGCCGGGCGCGCGACGTCGCACAGCCAGCGCACGTTGTGGCGCACGGCGCCGAGGTCGACCTCACCCCACACCGGCCACCGCCGGTCGACTTCACCCATACCCAGGGGATCCATTCTCATCCAGGGCGAGCAGGGTAGGAGCGATCTCGCCGAGGAGGTCACTCGCGACCATCCCGCTCGCCCCGGTGCGGGTGCGGGCGCGATCGGCGGCGGCGCCGTGCACCCAGGCCGCGGCGGCGGCCGCGTCGAAGGGCGCGGCGCCCCGGGCGAGGAAGCCGGCGACGATGCCGGTCAGGACGTCGCCGGTGCCGGCGGTCGCGAGCGCCTCGCTCCCCGTGGCGTTCACGACCGCCCGGCCCTCGGGGGACGCCACGACCGTCCCGGGGCCCTTGAGCAGCACCACCGCCCGGGCCCGCCCGGCGAGGGCGACCGCGGCGGAGACCCGGTCCGGCCCCGCGTCGCATCCCGCGAGTCGGCGGTACTCGCCGTCGTGCGGCGTCACGACCGTCGTGCGGCCCCGATCCCCCCGGGCCGCGAGCAGCCCGGTGTCGCCCGCCAGCGCGTTCAGCCCGTCGGCGTCGAGCACCAGGGGCACCGGGACCTCGGCCACGAGCTCACGGACCGCCGCGACCGTGCCGTCGCCGCGTCCGAGCCCGGGACCGAGCGCAAGGGCGCGGAAGCGCCCGATCGAGCCGAGGATCTCGGACGGAGCCGAGGCCGCCAGGCCGCCGTCGTCGGCGGCGGGCAGCGCGCGGGCGATGACCTCGCCGCCCGCCGCGCGGCGCGCGGTGTCGACGCCCGGGAGCTCGCACCACACGATCCCCGCGCCCGCGCGCATGGCGGCGACGCTCGCGAACGTCGGGGCGCCGGTCATCCCGCCGGAGCCGCCGACCACCATCACCGCGGAGAGCCACTTGTGCGCGTCGGGCGCGCGCGGCGGCAGCAGGGCGCGCACATCGGACGCGTCGAGCCGGCTGAGCGGCGGCGACGCGCCGCCGTCGGGGCCGAGGTCGATCCCGATCTCGGCGACCACGACGGCGCCGGCGTGGGAACGGCCCGGCTCGAGCACGAGCCCCGGCTTGCGCGCCGCGAACGTCACCGTCGCCGCGGCCCGGACCGCGACGCCTCGCACCGCGCCGGTGAGCCCGTCGACGCCGGATGGGATGTCGACGGCGACGACCGGCCCGCTCCAGTGGTCGAGGCGCGACACGACGGCGGCCGCGTCGCCGTCGACGTCGCGGCGCAGGCCGGTGCCGTACATGGCGTCGACCGCGACGTCGGCGCGATCGAGCGCGCGGGTGAACGCGCGCTCGTCGATTCCGTCGGCGAGCTCGAAGACCGACGCGCGCAACCCCCACCGCTCGAGGGTGCGGGCCGCGACCTTCCCGTCGGCGCCGTTGTTCCCGGGCCCGCACACCACGACCGCCCGCCGGCCGTACGTCCCCCGGAGGCGGCGCCGGACCTGCCAGGCGACCGCGTCACCGGCACGGGCGACGAGCGTCGCCTCGGAGACCCCGCCGGTGATGGTGCGCCGGTCGGCGGCTGCCATCGCCTCGGGTGTGACGAGTGGCTCCATCAGACCCCGACCGCGAGGACAACCGCCATCGCGGTGGCGTCGGTGTGGGTGAGCGACAGGTGCCAGGCGACGACGCCCCGCGCCGCGGCCCACTCCTCCGCCTTGCCGAAGAGCACGATGGCGGGCTCGCCGCTCGCCGCCCGCACCACCTCGACCTCGCGCATCGCAAAGTCCCCGAGGCCCGCACCGAGCGCCTTCATCACCGCTTCCTTCGCCGCGAATCGGGCCGCCAGGCTCTTGGCGGGATCGTGCTGGGAGAACCCGTACTCCCGCTCGCCGTCCGTGAACAGACGCTGGGCGAGCCGTTCACGCCGCAGGAGCGCCCGGCGGAAGCGTTCGACCTCGACGAGATCGGACCCGAGCCCGACGATCACGGCTCCCCGTGCCAGCGGTCGGCCAGCACGTAGACCGGCTCGGTGAGCAGGTCGACGACGTCGACCGCGGCGAGCTGCGCGTCGTCGAACTCGGGCGTGGTCTCGGTGACCGCGTCGCGCAACGCGCTGTAGCGGCCCTGGTAGCCCTGGAGCACCGAGCGCATGACCTCGGCAGGGAGCCGCGACACGAAGGTGACGAACAGGAGGGTGAGGCCGACGGTCTCGTTGCCCTTCACCTCGGGCGCGATGACCCAGGTGCGCAGGTCGCGCCGCCCGCGCCCGGCCGTGACCTCGCGTTGGAGCGCGACCCGGTGCTTCTGGCCCTCGAGCCGCGGGTCGCGGTCGGTGCGCGAAGGAATCGACAGTGAGATCCCGCCGCGGTCGACGACCTGGATCGTCGCCGCGTCCGCGGCGACGTCGCCCGCGATGCGGTACCGCGTGAATCCGGTGACCTCCGCGATCGCGGGATCGAGCGCCACCAGCGTGCGCAACGACCGGTAGCTGAGCGAGTCGCGTGCGGCTCCCGCCGCGAGGACCTCGCCCACGAGGGGGACCCGGAGCAGCTCCTCGTCGGCCCGCGAGATGCCGACGGTGACCGTCTTGGCCTGGTGGCGGATGGCGTCGATCGGGCGGGTGAGCTCCTCGATGCCGAGGGTCAGCGCGCCGACGAGGTCGTCGACGACGACGCTCGGGATGCCGACCTTCCCGTGCTCGACCTGGTACGCGTCGAGGGGCATCACGCCGGTCGCGTAGCGGAGCAGCGACGCGATGCGCGTGGCGGTGCTCGCGCCGAGATGGCCGTCGTACCCGCCGGCGCGCAGGCCGTCGGCGAAGACCGCCGCCGGCACGTCGATCAACCCGCTCAGCCGGTCGAGCACGTCGCCGCCCTGGTCGTCGGTCGCGATCGCGGTGCGTACCGCGCCGCGCGCTTCGCGGAGGGGCAGCGCGGAGCCGTCGATCGAGAGCGCCGCCTCGTACCCGAAGAGGTGGCCCGCCATCGCCGTGAGCACGAACGCGAGCATCGGGTGCACCGCGGGCACGGTGAGGGTCTCGAGGGCGGCCGCGAAGCGATCCTCGCCCTCGGTGACGATCACGATGGGGGCGGCGCGGTGTGCCCGGTAGATGCCCACTTCCTTCGCGACGTCGTCGGCGTTCGAGCCCGTGAGCCCGGACGCGCACACGAGGACGAGCGGCTCGGACGAGAGGTCGATGTGCTTCTTGTCCTCGGTGGTGTCGAACGAGATCGACTTGTAGCAGAGCTCGGAGAGCTTGATCCTGATCTCCTGCGCCGCGATGCGGTTGAGGCCGTTGCCGACCACGGCCCAGTAGCGGCGGCCCGGCACCTGCCGCTGCGCGGCCTCGCCGATCACCACGCGGGATGCGAGCACCTTCTCCATCGCCGACGGCAGGCCGCGCAACCCGGTGAGCAGCTCGTGCACCCAGCCGGCGTCGACGTCGACCACCTCGTTCGCGAGCGCGATCGCGAGGAGGAACGCCGCGGCCACTTGCGAGTAGAACGCCTTGGTCGACGGCACCGCCATCTCCACGTCGCGCCCGTCGGCGGTGAAGAGCACGCCGTCGGTACGGTCGACGAGATCACTGTGACGCCGGTTCACGATCGCGAGGACGGTGGCGCCCCGCGCGCGCGCGAGATCGACGGTGCGGTTGGTGTCGGTGGTGGTGCCGCTCTGGCTGATCGCGACGACGATCGTGTCCGACATGTCATCGACGAGATCGAAGCCCGAGAGCTCCGCCGCGGGGATGGCCCGCGCCCGCAGGGCCGCGTCGGCGAGACGCACGAGCACCTCGACCAGACTCTGCCCGGCGATGGCTGCCGTGCCCTGCCCGATGACGACGACCTTCTTGATCGCTCGCGCGCGCAACCGCTCCCGGACGTCGGCCGGGAGCGTGTCGTCGGGGAGCTGCACCGCGAGACGGCCGTCGCGCTCGACGACCTTGCCGCGCAGGGTCTTGCGGAACGACGCCGGCGCCTCCGACACCTCTTTGAGGAGGAAGTGCGGGTACGCGCCGCGGTCGATGTCGCGGGTCGTGATCTCGGCCCGGTGGAGCTCGGCCTCCCCCACCGGCAGCGGCGTGCCGTCGAACGCGCGGCGGCTGATGCCGTCGAGGAGCCCGGCGCGGGCGGAGTCGAGCACCACGACCTGTCCCCGGGTCGCCGCCGCCCGCGAGGGATCGGCGGGCGTCTCGCCGTCGATTCGCAGGTACCGGGCCGTCTCCTCGACCAGGCCGTAGGGCTCACTCGCGACCACGAACGCGTCCTCGGCGAGACCCACGTAGAGCGACTGCCCGCTCCCGCGCAACGAGAGGAGCAGGCGGCCGGGGTCCGCCGCGGCCTGGGCGGCGATGGCGAGCGAGCCCTCGAGCTCCCGCACCGTCGACCGGAACCCGTCGACGAGGCTCTCGCCGGCGGCGAGCCGCCGCGCCACGAGCGCGGGAATCAGCTTGGCATCGGTGGTGATCCCGTCCGGGATCTCGAGCTGCTCGAGCTGCGTGAGGTCGGCGTAGTTGTCGACGTCGTCGTTCAGCACGCCGACGACGGCCGGACCTCCGCGGCGTCCCAGCTCCTCTTCGTTGACCGGGTGTGCGTTCGCCTCCGAGATGATGCCCACGCTCGCCCAGCGCGTGTGCCCGAGCACCACCGCCTCCGCGCCTGCGCCGGCGACCGCGCGGTGCAGGAGCGGGTCGCTCCGGATCGCGGCGCGCAGCACCGCGGTGTTGTCGCCGAGCTCGCCCACCTCCGCGGCCGCCTTGTAGACGAACGAGAGGTCGCGATCGGCGCCGACGACGCGCACGCACCCGGATCCGTAGAGCAGGTCGTCGGCCCGCGTGGCGAGCTCGTGGCGCAGCGCCGGCTCGTCGGGATCGAGGCCGTGCCCGCGCACGAGCACGTGGAGACCGGCGGAGTCGCGACCCCGCACCTCGAGCCGGTCGATCGCGGACAACGCGACGTACACGGCGTGGAACACCTCGAGCGCGGCCGATGTCGCGTCGGGCCCCGCGAGGTCGGCGACCGCCGCGGCCGCGGGCAGGCGGTCGTGGCGGACGGCCCAGACGACGTCGCGCGCGTTCACGAGCGCCGCGTTGAGATCCTCGAGCTCGGCGACGTCGACCTCGGCGCCGGCGTCGAGCGCGGCTTCGACCGCATCGAGCTCCGCCCCGAGCGAGGCTGCGCTTGCGCCGAGGGCGGCGGCGGCGGCCGGGGACTCGAGCAGCGCCCGGAGACCGGGCACCCCGCGGAGCTCTGCGTCGACGGCGCCGACCACCGAGGCGACCTCTCGCAAGCGATCCTCGAGCGGGCGGGCGTCGCCGAAGCGGGCCACGAGCGCGTCGAGGTCACGCTGCAGGGGAACGAGATCCGGGACCGGGCGCTCCGCCCGCCGGCGGACGACCGCGACGATCCCACACATCCCCGAAAGGATAGGGGGATCGGGAGACCTATCTCGCCGCGTGCTCGACCAGGTCGACCAGGCGGCCCGCCATCTCCTCCGCGGTCTCCTCGTCGGTCGCCTCGACCATGACCCGCACCACCGGCTCGGTGCCCGAGGGCCGCACGAGCACCCGGCCGTTGTTCCCGAGCTCGTCGTCCATCGCGCGGACGCGGTTCCAGAACGCGGTGTCGCCGCTGAGCGACGAGGTGTCGGGGACCTCGACGTTCCGCAGCACCTGTGGCACGTGGGTCATCACCGAGGCGAGCTCCGAGAGCGGGACCCGCCGCCGCGCCATGGTGTCGAGGAGCAGGATCCCGGTGAGGGTGCCGTCGCCGGTGCCCGCGTGCGCGAGGTCGATCACGTGGCCCGACTGCTCACCGCCGAGCAGGAGATGGCGGCGCTCGAGCTCCTCGAGCACGTTCCGGTCGCCGACCGGGGTGCGGACCAGCTCGATGCCGTACGGCGCCAGCGCACGCTCGAGCCCGAGGTTCGACATGACGGTGGTGACGACCGCGTCGCCCCGGAGGAGCCCGCGATCGCTCAGGTCGATGGCAGCGATCGCGAGCATCTGGTCGCCGTCGACGACCGCGCCCTTCTCGTCGACCGCGATGACCCGGTCGGCGTCGCCGTCGAGCGCGAGCCCGACGTCGGCTCCCGCCTCGCTCACCGCGGCGCGCAGCGCGTCGGGATAGGTGGATCCGCACGCCGCGTTGATGTTCACGCCGTCGGGCTCGGCGTTGATCACCTCGACCTCGGCACCGAGCAGACGCAGGGCGGCACCGGCGGTGCGGAAGGCGGCGCCGTTGGCGCAGTCGAGCACCACCCGCAGGCGGTCGAGGCGCCGCCCGTCCAGGGCGCCGACCAGGTGCTCCACGTAGGCGTCGACCCCTCCCCGGTGCTCGCTCGCGACCCCGACGCCGTTGCCGCCGGGGCCGGGCCCGGGATCCGCGCCGGCGAGCACGGCGAGCTCATGCTCCACCCGGTTCTCGAGCGCCTCCCCGATCTTGCGGCCGCCGGGCGCGAAAAGCTTGACGCCGTTGTCGGCGAACGGGTTGTGGCTGGCCGAGATCACCGCCGCCGCCGCACCGCGCTCGGAAGCGAGGAAGGCCACCGCGGGTGTGGGCACGACGCCGGCGAGCAGCGCGTCGGCGCCCTCGGCGCAGACGCCGGCCACCAGCGCCGCCTCGAGCATCGGCCCCGAGCGCCGCGTGTCGCGCCCGACGACGAACCCGGGCTCCGAGCCGAGCACCCGGACCGCGGCGCGGCCGAGCGCGGTGACCAGCTCGACGGTGAGCTCCTCGTTGGCGATGCCGCGTACGCCGTCGGTGCCGAAGCGCAGGGTCATCGCGGCACGCCGGTGACGTCAGCGCTTGGAGTACTGCGGCGCCTTGCGGGCCTTCTTCAGCCCGTACTTGCGGCGCTCCTTCTCGCGCGCGTCGCGCGTGAGCAGACCCGCCTTCTTGAGCGGCGGGCGCGTCTCCTCGTCGAGGTCGACGAGCGCCCGGGCGATGCCGAGGCGCAGCGCTCCGGCCTGGCCGCTCACGCCGCCGCCATCGAGCGTGGCGTCGACGTCGTACACGTCGGCGGTCTGCGTGAGCCGGAGCGGCTCGACCGCCACGACGCGGTGCGTGAGGATCGGGAAGTACTCCTCGAAGGTGCGTCCGTTCACCTTGACCACGCCACTGCCGGGCCGGAGCCGGACGCGCGCCACCGCCTCCTTGCGCCGGCCGGTGCTCTGCACGAGGGGCTTGGACACGGTGACGTTCCTCCTATCGCGCGGCCGACTGCGCACGGGCGCCCGCCGCGCCGCGCGACGCGAGCGCGCGGGGCTGTGGCTGCTGGGCTGCGTGGGGATGGGTGGGGCCCGCGTACACGCGGAGCTTGCGGATCATCGACCGTCCGAGCCGGCCCTTCGGGAGCATGCCCCTGACCGCGTTGCGGACGACCCGCTCGGGGTCGCGTGCGAGCAGGTGCTCGAGCGACTCCGACCGGAGCCCGCCCGGGTAGCCGGAGTGGCGGCGGTACTGCTTGTCGGCGAGCTTGCGCGGGCTCACGTCGAGCTTGGCCGCGTTGACCACGATCACGTGGTCGCCGGTGTCGACGTGGGGCGCATAGATGGGCTTGTGCTTGCCGCGCAGCAACGTGGCCGCCTCGGTCGCGAGGCGGCCGAGCACCGCGCCGTCGGCGTCGATCAGGTGCCAGGCGCGCTCGATGTCGGCAGGTTTGGGGCTGAAGGTCCGCACGGGTCCTCGGTCGGGAACGGCTCGGATCGGAGGTGGACCGAGACACGCTAGTCGCGCCGGGCCCCTCACGGCAATCGGCCGTCGGTACGCTGACCAGCGTGGACCGCCCCGCGCCGCTCGTGACCGCGGCACGCGAGGTGCTCCTCGATCCCGCCCTCGGCCCCATCGTCGACATGGTCCTCACCGTGCCCGAGCCCGGCATCTACGAGGCGGCCTCGTGCGACGGTGCGGTGCGGTTCCGGCGCGACGCCGCGGTCGACGGGACCACGACGGCCTTCACCACCGTCTCGGGCCAAGGTACGAACCCGGTCGGCGACCAGTTCCCGGGCCGGTTCGCCGGCCTCGCCGCCGAACGTGCCCACCCTTACCCCGGTCGGGCCGAGAACGCGTACCCACACGCCTACGAGCAGATCGCGCAGCTCTTCGACCACCCGGCGGCGCCCGACGCCTGCGTCGTGCACACCGCCGCGCACAACTGGGAGGATCAGGGCGGGCACCGCGGCGAGCACGGCTCGCTCGGCGTGGTCCAGGCCCGTGCGCCGTTCGTCATCGCGGGCAGAGGGATCCGGCGCGACGGGTTCGTACCCGCCGCGGCGCGCCTCGTGGACGTCGCCCCCACGATCGCGGCGCTGCTCGGGTGCGAGCCGCCGGCGGGCGGCGACGGCCGCGCCCTCACCGAGGTCCTCGACGAGGAGGACGACTCCCCCCGGCACGTCGTCGGATTCCTGTTCGACGGGACCAACGCCAACGTCCTCCACGACATGATCCGGCGGGGCGACGCCCCGAACGTGGCGCGCCTCGTAGACCGGGGCACCGCGTTCGAGTGGGGCGCGATGGCGTCGTTCCCCACCGTGACCCTCGCCAATCACACGTCGATCCTCACCGGGCGCTTCCCGGGTCACCACGGGATCCTCCACAACGCCTGGTACGACCGCGAACGTGGCGCGCAGGTCGTCACCAACTCGATGGCGACCTGGCCGTGGTCGATGCAGCACACGTTCGGAGGGGTGGAGTCGCTGCACACCGCGATCCACCGGTCGTGGCCGGATGCCTTCACCGCGTCGATCAACGAGCCGTGCGACATCGACGCCGACTACTCGTCGTTCGAGTTCTTCCGGCGCGGCGACCTGTCGGCCATCCCCGAAGGGCCCGACGACGTGCCGTTCGCGACGCACGGGTTCGTACGCCCCTCGAAGGACTACGCGTGGTCGACGACCGTCGACCACCTCTGCATCGAGCAGGCGACCGCGATCTGGTCCGGCTCGTACCGGGGCGTCGAGTACCCACGGCCGCGGTTGATGTGGTGCAACTTCACCCTCACCGACGCGGCGTTCCACGAGGGCGGCCCGTACTCCGACATCGCGGCCGCGTCGATCCGAGACTCCGACGCCCGGCTCGGCGCGGTTCTCGACGCGGTGGAGCGGGCGGGGGCGTTCGACGACAGCGCGTTCGTGCTCGTCGCCGACCACGGCATGGAGGAGACCAACCCCGCGATCCGCGGTGACTGGGGCGCGGCGCTGCGCGACGCCGGGGTGCCGTTCCGCGACGAGGGCTACGGGTTCCTCTACCTCGGACCGGAGTAGAGGGCCGTCCCCCGTCAGAGGCTGGTACCGACGGCGCGGCCGATGCCGAAGGTGACCGCGGCGATGCCGGCACCGATGACCGCCATCCGGAGGGCGGTCCGACCCGCCGGTCGCCCGGTGAACACCGAGGTCGCGGCGCCGACCGCGAGCAGCGCCACCAACGAGACCACAGCCGCGGAGACGACGGCCGCGGTGCCGCTCGCGAACGCGAACGGCACGATCGGGATCAGCGCGCCGGTCGCGAACGCGAGGAACGACGCCGCCGCCGCGACCCAGGGCGAGGCGAGGCGCGACGGGTCGAGGCCGAGCTCCTCTCG
Organism: uncultured Bifidobacteriaceae bacterium; assembly: GCA_964505725.1. Lineage (GTDB taxonomy): Bacteria > Actinomycetota > Acidimicrobiia > IMCC26256 > DASPTH01 > CAVRJC01. Next base: position 33,310 of record CAZDJK010000106.1, read on the forward strand.
CGCGAGGGTGTCGAGCGCGACGTCGTCGCGGTCCATGATGCTGTCGACGAGCTCGTGCGCGGCGGCCGACGTGATCCCCTTGGCCCGGTAGATGAGCTCGAGCTCCTCGCGCTCCTCCTCGGGGAAGGCGGCGAGCTCCTCCTCCTCGATGCGCAGCTCGTTCTCGTACAGCTCGCGCTGCGAGCGGATCGACACCCACTCGCCGGAGGCCATGGAGAACGCCCCCGCTACGAGCCCGGCGACACCCGCGAGCAGCACGATGCTGTTGTTGGCCGTCCCGCCGGCCACACCCATGACGAGCGAAAAGTTCGAGACGAGCCCGTCGTTGGCCCCGAACACCGTGGCGCGCAGCGCGCCGCCGACCCCGGCCCGGTGGCGTCCCTCGGATCGCGCGATGCGGCCGCCGGCAGGAAGCCCCTGCATGGCAGCGATGGTGCGCCCGGCCGCCGTCTCCTGCGCCGCCATGCTCGCGGTGGCGGCGTCCTCGCGCCGGTAGCGGTCGGCCTCCGCCGCCTCGGTGCGGAGCATGATCGGGAGCACCGCCTCGGTGCCGAAGCGGCGGGCAAGAAAGCACAGCACGCGCACGCGAAACGGCGTGCGCGCACGCTTCGGCTCGACGCCCGCACGTCGCAGCAGCCGCGCCCAGTGCTCGGCGTGGCGTTCCTCGGCGTCGGCGAGTTGGAGGAAGACCTCCCGCCGGTCGGGTTCCGCGTGATCAGCGAGCCCGCGGTACAGGGTGCCGCCGGCGATCTCGTCGGCGTACATCTCCTGGTACCGCTTCAACCGGTCCGCGTCGGCCGACGCGGCAACTCTCGCCATGACTGCACGGTACTCAAGCGCGCGCGTCGTTTCCACGTTTGGCGCGCCTGACGCGCACCACCTCGCGCGGGTCGACGCGCGCAGGGCAGGTGTACCGAAGTCAGTACCCGACCGCGTACAGCGAGAGCCCTTCGGGCGGCGCGACCCGCCCCGCGGCGTTGCGATCGCGCGCGCGCAGCACGCGGAGCACGTCGCCGGGTGTCAGCTTGCCCACGCCGACGTCCACCAGCGTCCCCACGATCGACCGCACCATCTGCCAGCAGAACGCGGTCGCCACGATCTCGTAGCGCAGCACCCCGTCGCCCTCGTCCCGCCAGCAGGACTCGAGCACGTTGCGTACCGTCGTCGATCCCGCGGGGCCCTTGCGGCAGAACGAGGCGAAGTCGTGCTCACCGAGGAACGGGTCGGCCCCGAGCCGGAGCAGCGACCGGTCGAGCGGGTCGGCGACCCACCACGAGGTGCGGGCCAGGAATGGGTCGGGCGTAGGGCGGTTCACCACCGTGTAGCGGTACGCACGCCACCGGGCCGATCGGCGGGCATCGAACCCGGGTGGTGCGAGCTCGGCGGCTCGCACGACCACCTCCGGGGCGAGCTGTCGGTTCACCGACCGCAGCACCGTGTCGACGTCGACGGCGTCCGGGGCGGCGCAGCTCACCACCTGGCCCCACGCGTGCACGCCCGCGTCGGTACGGCCGGCACACGACAGCTCGACCGTGCCGCCCAGCACCCGTTCGAGGGCGGCGGTGAGCTCACCGCCGACGGTGCGCGTACCGGGTTGAGGGGCGAAGCCGTGGAAGTCGGTCCCGTCGTAGGCGACGACCAGCTTCAGGATTGGTGAGCTCGCCGGCGCCAGCGGGAGCTGCTCGGTCACACCAGTTCGATACGCGCCATGGGCGCGTTGTCACCGGGGCGCGGGCCGAGCTTGAGGATCCGCAGGTAGCCGCCGCTGCGGTCGGCGTAGCGGGGGCCGATCTCGGCGAACAGCTTGTGGGTGACGTCCTGGTCGTGGATCCTCGCGATGACCTGACGACGCTGGTGTACGCCGCCCCGCTTCGCCTTGGTGATGAGCTGCTCCGCGTACGGGCGCAGCGCCTTGGCGCGCGGCACGGTCGTCACGATGAAGCCCGCCTCGAAGAGGTGCGCGGCGAGGTTGGCCATGATCAGCCGCTGGTGCGCGGGGTCGCGCCCGAAGCGCGGGCCCTTCTTCGGCGTCGGCATCGCCTTCTCCCTACTCCTTCACCCGGAGCGACAGGCCCCGCTCGTCGAGCTTCTGGAGCACTTCCTCGAGCGACTTGGAACCGAAGTTCGTGATCGCGAGGAGGTCGTCCTCCGTCTTCTGCACGAGCTGGCCGATGGTGTCGACGCGGGCGCGCTTCAGGCAGTTCCGCGGCCGCTCCGACAGCTCCAGCTCCTCGATCGGGAGCTCGAGGTCGGGCGACGCGCTGAGCGGCGCGACCTCGCCGAGCTCGAGGCCCCGTGGCTCGTCGCTCAGGTCGGCGACCAACGCCACGAGGTTGCGCAGCGTGTCGCCGGCGGACGAGAGCGCGTCGCGCGGCGAGATCGACCCGTCGGTCTCGATCTCGAGCGTCAGCCTGTCGTAGTTCGTCGCCTGCTCCACCCGCGTCGGCTCCACGGAGAACGCGACCCGGCGCACGGGGGAGAAGATCGCGTCGACGGGGATCAGCCCGATGGTCGACGTGCGCTTGTTGCGTTCGGCCGAGAGGTAGCCGCGGCCCTGCTCCACCGTGAGGTCGACCGCGAGGCGACCCTTGGCGTTCACGGTGGCGAGATGGAGCTCGGGGTTGAGGACCTCGACGTCGGCGGTCACCTGGATGTCGGCGGCCGTCACGTCACCGGGGCCGCGTGCGTCGAGGCGCAGCGTCACCGGCTCCTCGGAGCTGCACCGCAGCACGAGGTCCTTCACGTTGAGGATCAGGTCGGTCACGTCCTCCTTGACGCCCGGGATCACGTCGAACTCGTGGAGCGCCTCGTCGAAGCGCACCTGGGTGACCGCCGCCCCGGGGATCGACGAGAGGAGGGTGCGCCGCAGGCTGTTGCCGAGCGTGTGGCCGAAGCCGGGCTCGAGCGGGCCGATGGTGAACTGCTGCAGGTTGCCCTCCGGCTCCGCGGCTTCCACCTGGGGTCGCTGGATGATGAGCATCGTGGTTCGCCTCTGATCCGGCCGCCGAGCGGCCTCGGGGGACTCGCGTTACTTGGAGTAGAGCTCGACGATCAGCTGCTCGCGCACCGGCACGTCGATCTGCTCTCGGAGCGGGAGATCGCGCACGGTCGCTCTGAAGTCGTTGGGCGACACGTCGAGCCACATGGGTACGGCGCGATCGATCGTGTCGATGTTGTGACGGAGCACGATCATCTTCTGCGCCTTCGGGTGCATCTCGATGACTTCGTCCTTGCGGAGCTGATACGAGGGGATGGTGACCCGCCGGCCGTTGACGAGCACGTGACCGTGGCGCACGAACTGGCGCGCCTGGTTGCGGCTGGCGGCGAACCCGGCGCGGAACACTGCGTTGTCGATCCGCAGCTCGAGCATCCGCAGGAGGTTCTCACCGGTGATGCCGCGCTCGCGCGCCGCGACTGCGTAGAGGTTCCGGAACTGCTTCTCGAGCACGCCGTAGATGCGGCGCGCCTTCTGCTTCTCCCGGAGCTGGAGCAGGTACTCGCTGTCGCGGATGCGGCCGTGGCCGTGCTCGCCGGGCGGGTAGGGCCGCCGCTCGATCGGGCAACGGATGGTGTCGCACTTGGCGCCCTTGAGGAAGAGCTTCATGCGCTCGCGCCGGCAGAGCCGGCACACGGGACCGGTGTAGCGCGCCACGTCAGACTCTCCGGCGCTTCGGCGGGCGGCAGCCGTTGTGCGGGATCGGTGTGACGTCCTTGATCCCCACGACCTCGATGCCCGTGTTCTGGATCGTGCGGATCGCGGTCTCGCGACCCGAGCCCGGCCCCTTCACCACGCAGTCGACCTTGCGCACGCCGTGCTCCATCGCCCGGCGAGCCGCGGTCTCCGCCGCGAGCTGCGCGGCGAACGGCGTGGACTTGCGCGAGCCCTTGAAGCCGACGTTGCCAGCCGAGGCCCATGCGATCACGTTGCCCTGCTGGTCGGAGATGGTGATGATCGTGTTGTTGAACGACGACTTGATGTGCGCGATCCCGTAGGCGACGTTCTTGCGCTCGCGCCGCTTCGGTCGGCGCCCGCCGGCAGCCGGCTTGGCCATGCTTCTCCTCTACTCCACTACTACCGTGCGCGCTTCTTGCCGGCGACGGTCTTCTTCGGCCCCTTGCGGGTGCGGGCGTTGGTGCGGGTGCGCTGACCGTGCACGGGAAGGCCGCGCCGGTGGCGGAGGCCCTCGTAGCTGCCGATCTCGACCTTGCGCTTGATGTTGGCCGCTATCTCCCGGCGGAGGTCACCCTCGACCTTCACGTTGGCGTCGATGAACCCGCGCAGCTGGGCGACCTCCTCGTCGGTGAGGTCGCGGACCCGGGTGTCGGGTGAGATGCGCACGCCCTGGCACACCTGGCGGGCCGTCGTCCGGCCGACGCCGAAGATGTAGGTGAGCGAGACCTCGAGCCGCTTCTCGCGTGGGATGTCGACGCCGGAGATTCGGGCCATCGATACAGCCTCTCAGCCTTGACGCTGCTTGTGGCGCGGGTTGGTGCAGATGACCCGTACCGAACCGTGGCGGCGGATCACCTTGCACTTCTCGCACATCTTCTTGACCGACGGCCGCACCTTCAACGCTTCGTTCCTCTACTTGTAGCGGTAGGTGATGCGGCCGCGGCTCAGGTCGTAGGGGGTGAGCTCCACCTGCACCTTGTCGCCCGGGAGGATGCGGATGTAGTGCATCCGCATCTTGCCGGAGATGTGGGCGAGCACCTTGTGCCCGTTCTCAAGCTCGACCCGGAACATGGCGTTCGGGAGCGGCTCGACCACCGTCCCCTCGACCAGGATCGTGTCGTCCTTGGGCTTGGCCAGGACCGTCACCTACTTCGTTCGTCGCGCTTCGTTCGCCACGTGCTTCGTCTGGGCCCACCCGGTGCGTCGGCGCGCGAAATCGGCGCACAAACTCACCGGGAGCCGACCGAACAGGCTACACGACACCTCAGGTGCCTGACAATCGGACAATTCGCCCAGGTCGCCCGGGCCGCCCGCGTCACCCGGGCAGGGTGAGGATCTCCGGTCCGTCCTCGGTGACCGCGACCGTGTGCTCGAAGTGGGCCGAGCGCCGGCCGTCGCGGGTCACCACCGTCCACCCGTCGTCGAGCAGGAGGGTCTCGCGCCGTCCGGCGTTGACCATCGGCTCGATCGCGAGCACGTGGCCGCGCTTCAGCCGCAGCCCCCGGCCCGGCGGTCCGTAGTTCGGGATCTGGGGATCCTCGTGCATCGCGGTGCCGATCCCGTGGCCCACGTACTCCCGCACGATGCTGAACCCCGCGGCCTCGGCGATGCCCTCCACCGCGGCCCCGACGTCGCCGAGGCGGTGGCCCTCCACGACCTGCCCGATCGCCGCGTGGAGCGACTCCCGGGTGACCGCGACGAGGCGTGCCGACTCGTCGTCGATCTCGCCGACCGGCACCGTGAGCGCGGCGTCGGCGTGCCAGCCCTCGACGATGGCGCCACAGTCGATCGAGACGATGTCGCCGTCGTGCAGGACGACGTCGTCGCTCGGGATCCCGTGGACGATCACCTCGTTGGGCGACGTGCACACCACCGCCGGGAACCCGTGGTACCCGAGGAAGTTGGACCGGGAGCCACGATCGGCGAGCACGTCGCGGGCGGCCCGGTCGAGGTCGGCGGTGGTGGCGCCGGGCTTCGCGGCGCGCACGCAGACCTCGTGCATCTCGGCCACGACCCTGCCGGCGCGCCGCATCAGCGCGATCTGGTCGCGGTTCTTGCGGGAGATCACCGCCGCTCGGAGGCGAAGTGGCCGTCGATCTCGGCGACGATCCGCTCGAACACCTCGTCGCCGGTGCCGACACCGTCCACGACGACGAGCTTGCCGAGGCCCTTGTAGAAGTCGACGATCGGCACCGTCAGCTCCTCGTAGAGCTCGAGACGGCGCTCGATCGCCTCCTCGGTGTCGTCGGCCCGCTGCACGACGCGACCGCCGCAGTTGTCGCACGTCCAGTCGTGCGCCGGCGGCATGTTGACGTGGTACACGGTGTTGCAGGTCTCGCACACGCGACGCCCCGCGATGCGGTCGAGGACGATCTCGGTGGGCACGTCGATGTCGATGACGAGGTGCAGCGGCCGGTCGGCGAGCACGACCTCGAGCTCCTCGGCCTGGGGCAGCGTGCGCGGGAACCCGTCGAGCACGAAGCCGCCGTCGAGCGGTCCACCGTCCGCGAAGTACTCGTCGACGACCCGGATCACGATGTCGTCGGGGACGAGCTCTCCGGTGTCGAGGTAGCGCTGGACCTCGAGCCCCACCGGCGAGCCGGCCGCGGCCGCAACGCGGAAGAGGTCGCCGGTGGAGAGGTGCTCCACGCAGTAGTGCGACGACAGGTGCGCGGCCTGGGTGCCCTTCCCGGCACCCTGCTTGCCGAGGAGGACCAGTCGGGGACCGGACGCGGTCAATTGCCTCACCCGGCCCTCAGGCCAGGAACCCTTCGTAGTTGCGCATCATCAGCTGACTGTCGATCTGCTTCATGGTCTCGAGCGCGACGCCCACGGTGATGAGCAGCGCGGTGCCGCCGAACGGGAACTGGCTGATGTTCCAGAGCGCGAACACCAGGAGCGGTGCGACCGCGATCGCGGCGAGGAACAACGATCCCGGCAGCGTGATCCGGTTGAGCACCTTCGCGAGGTACCGCTCGGTCGGGGGCCCGGGCCGGATGCCGGGGATGAACCCGCCCTGCTTGCGGATGATGTCGGCCTGTTGCTGCGGGTTGAACGCGATCGCGGTGTAGAAGTACGAGAAGAAGATGATCAGCACGGTGTAAAAGCCGATGTACCACCACCCGTGCCCGTTCACCAGGTTGTTGTTGATCCAGTCCTGCACATCGGTGAGGTTGTTTCCCAGCGCGGAGGCGATCAACGCCGGGAACGCGAGGATCGAGCTCGCGAAGATCACGGGGATCACGCCCGACTGGTTCACCTTCAGCGGGATGTAGGTGCTCTGGCCGCCGTACATGCGGCGGCCGACCACCCGTTTTGCGAATTGCACCGGTATTCGGCGTTGGCCCGACTCGACGAACACGATCCCGACGATCATCGCGATGCCGATGAGGATGATGGTGAAGAACTGGAGCTTGCTGCCCTCGGTGTAGATCGCCGACCCCTGCGCCGGGAGCCGCGACACCACCGAGGCGAAGATCAGGATCGACATGCCGTTGCCGATCCCCCGCTGGGTGATGAGCTCGCCGAGCCACATCACGACGGCGGTGCCCGCGGTCCAGATGAGGACGATGAGGGCCGCCCGGGGGGCGTCGAAGCTCGGGATGAGGTCCTTGCCCTGGAACCCGGCGAAGCCGAGCAGGCCGCTCTTGCCCTGGTGCAGCGCGAACACGAATCCGGTGGACTGGATGACCGCCAGCCCGATGGTGACGTAGCGGGTCCACTGGGTGATCTTCTTCTGGCCGACCTGGCCCTCGTTCTGCCACTCCTCGAGCTTGGGGATCACGACCCCGAGGAGCTGCATGATGATCGACGCCGTGATGTACGGCATGATCCCGAGGAAGAAGATCGCGACGTTCGTGATCGCGCCGCCCGAGAACAGGTCGAGCAGGCCCACGACGCCGCTGTTGTTGGCCTGGTCCTGGAGCTGCTTGATCGCCGAGAAGTCGACGTAGGGAACCGGGAGGTGGGCCCCGACCCGGTAGATCGCGATGATCGCGACGGTGAAGAGGATCTTGTTCCGGAGGTCGGGTACCCGGAACATGTTCCGGAGTCGGGACAGCATTGGGGGGGCCTCGACCTCCTCTGCGAGAGCGCGCAGTCTACCGGTTGGTCAAGGCGTTGCCCCGGGCGGGCGGGCGGCCCTCGCCCCACGGCGCCGGGATCACCTCGGTGCGCCCGCCGGCGGCCTCGATGGCCCGGACGGCACCCTCGGAGAAGGCGTGGGCGCGGACGGTGAGCGCCTGGGTGAGCTCGCCCCGGCCCAGGATCTTCACCAGCCCGCGCTTGGCCACGAGCCCGTGGGCGCGCAGCGCGGCGGGGTCGACCTCGGCACCGCTGCCGAAATCGGCGAGCTGGTCCAGGTTCACCACCGCGTACTCGACCCGAAACGGGTTCTTGAATCCCTTCGCCTTCGGCGTCCTCCGGTGGATCGGGGTCTGGCCGCCCTCGAACCGGGGCGAGATGCTCCCGCGCGCGCCGGTTCCCTTGGTGCCGCGACCGGCGGTCTTGCCCCCCTTGCCGCCGATGCCGCGCCCGACCCGGCGGCGGGCGGTGCGGGAGCCGGGGGGCGGCTGCAGCTCGTGGATCTTCACGACGAGACCTCTTCCACGGAGACGAGATGGGGGACGCGCGCGACCATGCCGCGGATCTCGGGACGGTCGGCGTGCTCGACCGTCTGGGCGATCCGGCGGAGCCCGAGCGCTCGCAGCGTGCCCCGCTGCTTCGGCTTCGCACCGATCGCCGACCGAACCTGGGTGATGCGAAGGGTCGTCATCGTCATGCGACCTCGGTGACCTCGGCCTTTCGGGCCGAGCGCTCGCGGTAGGCGCGGAGCATGCCCGCGGTCGACACCTCTTCGGGGGACTTGCCGCGCAGCTTCGCGACCTCCTCGGGTCGGCGCAGCTCGAGCAGCCCCTTGATCGTGGCCCGGGACACGTTGATCGCGTTGCGCGAGCCGAGCGACTTGGCGAGCACGTCGTGCACGCCGGCCGACTCGAGGATCGCGCGTGCGGCGCCGCCCGCGATCACCCCCGTCCCGGGGGCCGCGGGCTTGAGGAGCACGCGGGCCGAGTCGTGCACGCCGACGATCTCGTGCGTGATGGTGTCGCCGGCGAGCGGCACCGCGAAGACGTTCTTGCGCGCCTCCTCCATGCCCTTCTGGATGGCCGCCGGCACCTCCTTCGCCTTGCCGTAGCCGAGACCGACGTTTCCGGTGCCGTCGCCGACCACGACGAGCGCGGTGAAGGAGAACCGCCGGCCGCCCTTGACGACCTTGGCCACCCGGTTGATCGCGATCACTCGCTCTTCGTACTGCCCCTCGGGCATCCTGTCTCCAATCCTGCGGGCGGTCCTAGAGGACGAGCCCGGCTTCCCGGGCCCCGTCGGCCACCGCTGCGACCCGTCCGTGGTAGCGGTAGCCCCCACGGTCGAGCACCACCGCCTCGATGCCGGCCTGCTTGGCGCGCTCGCCGACCGCCGCGCCGACCTGCTTCGCCGCGTCCACCCCGGCCGTGGGGCCGGCGAACGACTGCTCGACCGTGGACGCCGACGCGAGCGTGCGCCCGTGCACGTCGTCGATCACCTGCGCGTAGATGTGCTTGTTCGACCGGAACACCGCGAGCCGCGGACGCTCGGGTGTGCCCCGGATCTTCTTGCGGACCCTCCGGTGGCGGCGGTCGCGGGCGGTCTGCCGGTTCATGGTGCCCATTGCCTCACTTCGCCGACTTGCCGGCCTTGCGCAGCACGCGCTCGTCGGCGTAGCGGATGCCCTTGCCCTTGTACGGCTCGGGCTTGCGGATCTTGCGGATGTCGGCCGCCACCTGCCCGACGACCTGCTTGTCGAAGCCGCGCACGGTGATGCGCGTCGGGGCGGGGACCTCGAACTCGACGCCGGGAGGCGCGTCCACCGACACCGGGTGCGAGAAGCCGAGCTGGAGCTCGAGGCGCGACGGGCCCGAGGCGGCGGCGCGGTAGCCGACACCCACGATCTCGAGATCCTTGGCGAACCCGTCCGACACGCCCGTCACCATGTTGGCCAGCAGCGCCCGGGTGAGGCCGTGGAGCGCGCGGTGCTCCCGCTCGTCGTCGGGACGGCTGACGACGAGCTCGTCGCCCTCGCGCGCCACCGTGATGCCCTCGGGCACGTCCTGCTCGAGCGTGCCCTTGGGCCCCTTCACCGTCACGCGGCCGTCGGCGATGGTCACTTCGACGCTCCCGGGCACGGGGATGGGCTTCTTGCCGACTCTCGACATCGTGCGCTCCCTTACCAGACCTGGCAGAGGATCTCGCCGCCGACGCGGCGCTCCCGCGCCTCGCGGTCGGTCATCAACCCCTGGTTCGTGGAGAGGATCGCGATCCCCATCCCGCCCAGCACGCGGGGAACGGTCTCGGCTTTCGAGTACACGCGCAGGCCGGGCTTCGACACCCGGCGGAGCCCGGAGATGGTGCGCTTGCGATCGGGCGTGTACTTCAGGACGATGCGGAGCTGGCGACCCGGGCGGGTGTCGTCGTTCTCCACCTCGAAGCCCGTGATGTAGCCCTCGCGCTCGAGGATGCGCGCCAGCGCCTCCTTCTGCTTCGACGAGGGCATGAGCACATCGTCGTGGAACGCGGTGTTGGCGTTGCGCATGCGGGTGAGCATGTCGGCGATCGGGTCGGTCATCATCGCGTCAGCACCTCACCACGACGCCTTCGTGACACCGGGGACTTCGCCCGCGTGCACCATCTCGCGCAGGCAGATGCGACAGAGGCCGAAATCGCGGTACACCGAACGGGCACGCCCGCAACGGCGGCACCGCGTGTACCCGCGCACCTTGAACTTCGGCTTGCGCTGCTGCTTCTGTACGAGACCGGTCTTCGCCATGCTGGTACCTCTCAGCTACTGCTCTTCGCGGCGGAACGGGAACCCGAGCGCGCGCAGGAGGGCGCGGCCCTGGTCATCGGTGGTCGCGGTGGTCACGATGGTGATGTCCATCCCGCGCACGGTGTCGATCTTGTCGTAGTCGATCTCGGGGAAGATCAGTTGCTCGTTCACCCCGAACGTGTAGTTGCCCCGACCGTCGAAGGAGTCGGGGTTCAGGCCCCGGAAGTCGCGGATGCGGGGGGATGGCGACGCTCACGAGACGGTCGTAGAACTCCCACATGCGGTCGCCGCGCAGGGTGACCTTGGCGCCGATCGCATTGCCCTCGCGGAGCTTGAACCCGGCAATCGACTTCTTCGCCCGAGTCACGAGCGGCTTCTGCCCGGTGATGACGGTGAGGTCGGCGACCGCGCCATCGAGGAGCGACGCCTGCTGGGTCGCCCTGCCGACGCCGCAGTTGAGCACGATCTTCTCGAGCCGCGGCACCTGGATGACGTTGGGGAGCGCGAGCTCCTGCTGCAGCGACGCGCGCAGCTCGGTGAGATAGCGCTCCTTCAGGCGCGGGCGTTCGCGTGTGGCCTGCGGGCTCACAGCACCGCTCCGCACTTCCGGCACACGCGGTGCTTGGTGCCGTCGTCATCGACGCGGTACCCGGCCTTCACTGCGCCGTCCTTGCTGCACAGCAGCATCAGGTTGGACACGTGGATCGGCATCGCCTTGTCCTGGATGCCACCCTGCATCGTCGCCCGCGTCGGCTTCTGGTGCTTCTTGGCGACGTTGATGCCCTCGGAGCTCTCGACCACGACCATGTTGCGGTCGGGGTAGACACGGGCGACCTCGCCGGTCTTGCCGATGTCCTTGCCCTGGATCACGACGACCCGGTCGCCCTTCTTCAGCTTCATCTTCACCTCACAGCACCTCCGGGGCGAGGGAGACGATGCGCATGAACCGGCGGTCGCGAAGCTCCCGGCCGACGGGGCCGAAGATGCGCGTGCCGCGAGGCTGCAACTGCTCGTTGATGAGCACCGCGGCGTTCTCGTCGAAGCGGATGTAGCTCCCGTCGGGCCGCCGCTTCTCCTTCTTCGTGCGCACGACGACGCACTTGACCACGTCGCCCTTCTTCACCGCGGCGCCCGGCACCGCGTCCTTGACCGTGGCGACAAAGATGTCGCCGATGCTCGCGTAGCGCCGCCGCGTCCCGCCGAGCACCTTGATGCAGAGCACCTCGCGCGCGCCCGAGTTGTCGGCCACGCGCAGTCGGCTCTCCTGCTGGATCATCGGGCGCGCTCCAGCACTTCCACGAGCCGCCAGTGCTTCTGCTTCGAGATCGGGCGGGTCTCGGCCACGCGGACGCGGTCGCCTTCACGGGCCTCGTTGGTGTCATCGTGGGCGTAGAGGTGGCTCGTGCGCTGCATGGTCTTGCCGTAGCGCCGGTGCCGGACCCGGTCGACGACGGCGACGACGACCGTCTTGTCCATCTTGGTGGACACGACGATGCCCTCGCGCACCTTGCGCGCGGCCCGCGGCTTTGTAGGAGTCTCGTCAGGCATCTTCGTGCTCCCGTGCCGCCTCCGCGGCCGCGATCTCGCGCTCGCGGAGAATGGTCTCGATGCGCGCGACGTCGCGCTTCACCCGGGGAATGCGCGCAATGTTGTCGAGCTGACCGGTGGCGTTCTGGAACCGCAGGTTGAACAGCTCCTCCTTCGCCTCGCCCAGCCGGTGCTCGAGCTCGGTGTCGTTGAACTCGCGCAGCTCCTTGGCCTGCTTGCTCATCATCTTCTCCCCGTCATGCCTCGTCGCGGCGCTGCACGAAGCGCGTCTTGACCGGCAGCTTGTGCATCGCGAGGCGCATGGCCTCGCGCGCGGTCGCCTCGGGGACGCCGGAGAGCTCGAACATCACCCGGCCCGGCTTCACTACCGCGACCCAGTGCTCGGGGTTGCCCTTGCCGGATCCCATGCGGGTCTCGGCCGGCTTCTGGGTGACCGGCTTGTCGGGGAAGATGTTGATCCACACCTTCCCGCCGCGCTTGATGTAGCGGGTCATCGCGATACGGGCGGCCTCGATCTGGCGGTTGGTGATCCAACCGGGCTCGAGCGCCTGGATCCCGTAGTCGCCGAAGTTCACGCGCGTCCCACCCTTGGCGAGACCCGACGTGCGGCCCCGCTGGGTCTTCCGGTGGCGCACCTTGCGCGGCATCAACATCGTTGGGTCCTGTCAGTCCTCGTCGCCGTGGAACTTGGGTGTCTCGTGGTGCTGGCGCGTGCGGCGCTCGATCTCCTCCTCCTCGGCGAGGAGACGCTCGAGCTCCGGGTCGGCCTCCTTGACGAGCGGGCTTGCGTCCTCGCCCTGCTCCTCGGGGGCGCCCTCGGGCGCCTCGGCCTCGGCGGCCGGACGGCGGCGCCCGCCGCCGGCGCTGATCACGCGCCGGGCAGTGCCCTGGCCCGCGGTCTCGCCGACCGCCATGGCCGCTTCCTTCTGGATCTTGTCCTCGGCCGCGGACTTGTAGGGCAGGATCTCGCCCTTGTAGATCCACACCTTCACGCCGATGCGCCCGAAGGTCGTGCGCGCCTCGGCCTGGCCGTAGTCGATGTCGGCGCGCAGCGTGTGCAGCGGCACTCGACCCTCCCGGTACCACTCCTTGCGCGACATCTCGGCCCCGCCGAGACGCCCGCTGCACTGCACGCGGATTCCCTGCGCGCCGGCCTTCATCGCGGTCTGTACCGCGCGCTTCATCGCGCGGCGGAACGACACCCGGCCAGTGAGCTGGTCGGCGACGCCCTGCGCGATGAGCGTGGCGTCGAGCTCGGGCTGCTTGATCTCCTGGATGTTGAAGTGGATCTTCGGGTTCCCGGTGATCTGGAGCAGCCCCGCGCGGAGACGGTCGGCTTCGGCGCCCCGGCGCCCGATCACGATGCCCGGACGCGCGGTGTACACGTCGACGCGGAGCCGGTCGCGCGTGCGCTCGATCTCGATGCGGCTCACCGCGGCGCGCTCGAGCTGCCGCTTGAGGTAGTCGCGGATCTTCCAGTCCTCGACCAGACCGTCCCGGTACTCCTGGTCCTCGGCGAACCAGCGCGACTTCCAGTCGGTCGTGATGCCGAGCCGAAAGCCGTAGGGGTTGACCTTCTGTCCCATTATTCGCCTTCCTTGCCCGACTCGTCCTCGGCGCCGTCGCCGGGCTCGCCCTCGCCACCGAGCTCGCCCTCGTCCCCGGCTTCGGCCGCCTCGACCGCTGCATCGGCCGCGGGCACCTCGTCCACCACCGCACCCTCGTCCACGAGCTCGCCCTCGTCACCCGCTTCGGCCGCCTCGAGCGCGGCCTCGGCCGCGGGCACCGGCTCGCGTTCGTCGTGATCGTGATCGTGCTCGTGGCGCGCCTCGGCCCGGCGGCGGCTCGCGGCCACCCGCCGGCGCCGGCTCACCCGCGTGGGCGCACCCGCCGCGGCCTCGCGCTCGCGCCGCTGCTCGAGCTGGTCGTCGGTGAAGCGGGCCACGACCACCGTGACGTGGCTGGTGCGCTTGCGCACACGTGTGCCGCGGCCCCGGGCACGCGGTCGCCAGCGCTTGAGCGTCGGCCCCTCGTCGGCGAACGCGCGCGCGACGTAGAGCTCGTCCTCGGGGATGTTGTCGTTGTGCTCGGCGTTGGCGACGGCCGAATCGAGCAGCTTCATCACCTCGTCGGCGGGCCCGCGCTCGCAGAAGCGCAAGGTCTCGCGCGCGTCGGTGACGTCCTGGCCGACGATCAGGCGGAGCACCTGGCGCACCTTGGTGGGCGAGGTGCGGTAGTAGCGCAGGCGGGCGGCGGTCTCGGGCATCAGCGTCGGCTCGATCGCTCTTGGCCGGCGTGGTACCGGAACGTGCGGGTGGGGGCGAACTCGCCGAGCTTGTGCCCGACCATCGCCTCGGTGATGTACACGGGCACGTGCTTGCGCCCGTCGTGCACCGCGAGTGTGTGGCCGACCATGTCGGGGGTGATCGTCGACCGCCGGGACCACGTCTTGATCACCTTGCGATCGCCGGACGCGTTCATCGCGTCCACCTTCTTCTGCAGGTGTTCGTCGACGAAGGGGCCCTTCTTCAAGCTCCGCGGCATGGTTACCTCCGGGCCCCGCGTCCACGGCGGCGGCGAATGATCAACTCGTCGGACCGCTTGCCCTTGCGGCGCGTCCGACCTTCGGGCTTGCCCCACGGCGACACGGGGTGGCGACCGCCCGAGCTCTTGCCCTCGCCGCCGCCGAGCGGGTGGTCGACCGGGTTCATCGCCACGCCGCGTACGTGCGGCCGCTTGCCCTGCCAGCGGTTGCGGCCCGCCTTCCCCACCTTCACGAGCGCGGCCTCGCTGTTGCCGACCGCGCCGACGGTCCCGCGGCAGTCGATGGGCACCCGCCGCATCTCGGTGGACGGGAGGCGCAGCGTGGCGAACTGCCCCTCCTTGGCCACGAGCTGGATGACGGCGCCCGCGCCGCGCCCGAGCTTGCCGCCCGCGCCCGGCTTCAGCTCGACGTTGTGCACCACCGTGCCGACCGGGATGTAACGCAGCGGCAGCGCGTTGCCGGGACGGATCTCGGCGCCCTGCCCGCTCTGGAGGAGGTCGCCCACCTCGACGCCGTTGGGCGCCAGGATGTAGCGCTTCTCGCCGTCGAGGTAGTGCAGCAACGCGATGCGGGCGTTGCGGTTCGGGTCGTACTCGACCGCGGCGACCTTGGCCGGAACGCCGTCCTTGTCGCGGCGGAAGTCGACCACGCGGTACTTCCGCTTGTGGCCACCGCCGCGGTGACGCGACGTCATGCGCCCGTACGCGTTGCGTCCACCGCTTTTGGGGTTCGGACGCGTGAGCGACTTCTCAGGCTTGTCGCGAGTGATCTCGGAGAAGTCCGAGACGGTCTGGAACCGTCGCCCCGGGCTCGTGGGCTTGCGCTTGCGTACCGGCATCGTCAGCTCCCGAAGATCTCGATCCGGTCGCCCTCGGCGAGAGAGACCACGGCACGCTTCGTGCTCGGGCGCACTCCCCAGCCACCCGTCCGGCGGTTCCGCTTGCGCTTGCCGTGACGCGTGAGCGTGTTCACGTTGGTGACCCGCACACCGAAGATCTCCTCGACCGCCTTCTTGATCTCGATCTTGTTGGCGTCGGGCGCGACGACGAACGTGTAGACGTTCGCGTCGAACGCGGCGTAGGACTTCTCCGAGACGACCGGGCGGATGATGATGTCGCGGTGGTGCTTGGCGGTCACGCGGCATCACCTCCGGGGCCGTTGGCGGGGGCGGGACCGAACCGCGCCACCGTCTCGTCCAGCGTCGACGAGCTGAACACGATCCAGTCGTTCACGAGCACGTCGTAGGCGTTCAGCTCGTTCGGGATCATCAGCTGCACACGAGAGCCGAGGTTGCGGAAGGACTTCCACACCGCCTCGTCGGTCGGCGCGACGACGAGGAGCACGCGTTGGTCCCGCTCTCCACGGGCCCGTAGACCGAGGGCCTCGAGGATCTCGATCGCTCGCTTGGTGCGCGGCTCTTCGATGCCCCAGGCATCGACCACCAGCACCTTGCCGTCGGCCGCCCGGTCGGAGAGCGCCGAGCACAGCGCCAGCCGCACCATCTTCTTGGGCGTCCGCTGGCGGTAGTCGCGCGGCTTGGGGCCGTGCGCGATGCCGCCGCCCCGCCACTGCGGCGACCGGATCGAGCCCTGCCGGGCCCGCCCGGTGCCCTTCTGGCGCCAGGGCTTCGCGCCGCCGCCGGCCACCTCGGCGCGCGTCTTCGTGCTGTGCGTGCCCGAGCGCGCGGCTGCCAGCTGCGCGGTGACGACCTGGTGCATGACCGCGGCGTTGGGCGTGATCGCGAACAGCTCGTCGGGTGCGTCGACGGTGCCCTGGCCAGCGCCGGCCGGCGTGCGGACGTCGAGCCTCATGCCGCGCTCCCTGCCGCGGTGGGCGCGGGGCGCTTCACCGCGTTGCGCACGAACACCAGCCCGCCGGTGGGCCCGGGGACCGCGCCCTTCACCAGCAGGAGCCCACGCTCGGCGTCGCCCTCGACCACTTCGAGGTTGAGCGTCGTGACCTTCGTGTTTCCGTACTGGCCGGCCATGCGCATGCCCTTGAAGACGCGCGCCGGCGTCGCGCACGCGCCGACCGAGCCGGGCGCCCGGTGCTTCTTGTGGTTGCCGTGGCTCGCGCCCTGGCCCTTGAAGTTGTGCCGCTTCATCCCGCCGGCGAAACCCGAGCCTTTGCTGATCCCGGTGACGTCGACCCGCTCACCCGCGGCGAACACGTCGGCGCCGAGCACCTGCCCGATGCTGAAGCCGGAGACGTCGTCGACCCGCAGCTCGGCGAGGTGGCGTACGGGGGGTGCGTCGGCCTTGCGGAGGTGGCCGAGCTCGCCCTTGGACAGACGCTGTGGCTTGGTGTCACCGAACGCGAGCTGCACCGCCGAGTACCCGTCACGTTCGGGCGTCTTGAGCTGCACGACGCGACAGGGTCCCGCCTGGATCACCGTCACGGGCACGACGCGGTTGGCGTCGTCCCAGATCTGGGTCATGCCGAGCTTGCGCCCGAGAATGCCTTTGATCGCCGGCACGTCGTGTCCCTGTTCCTGCTCCACGCGAACGCTCCGCCCGGCAAGCATCCCGGCGGAGCGTGGGTCGGTTGTGCTGCACGGTTCTGGTCGCTCGCCGACCAGCCTGCGCAGACGTCGGTTGCGGTCTCGGTCCGAACGTTGGCCGCGCACAACCCCACGAAAGGGCCTCGCGGCAGACGGAGAAGACTACCGGACGCCCCGCCCTCCCGCCAATGCAGCTCCGAGCCCGACCGCCGTCGACTTCCGGCCGCCGGTCGTAGTGTCCGCACCGTGGACCTCGGAGTGGTGTTCCCCCAGACGGAGATCGGGCCCGATCCGGCGGCGATCGGTCGGTACGCGGAGGCGGCGGAGTCGGCCGGCTTCTCGTACCTGCTCGCGTACGACCACGTCCTGGGGGCCGACGCGTCGGCTCGGCCCGAGTGGCAGGGCGCGTACACGAGCGAGCACCAGTTCCACGAGCCGCTCGTCCTGTTCGGGTGGCTGGCGGCGAGGACCCGGCTCGAGCTGGTCACCGGTGTGCTCGTGCTCCCCCAGCGCCAGACCGCGCTCGTCGCCAAGCAGGCGGCCGAGGTCGACGTGCTCACCGGCGGGCGCTTCCGGCTGGGCGTGGGGATCGGCTGGAACGATGTGGAGTACGAGGCCCTGAGCGAGGACTTCCACAACCGCGGCCGGCGGCTGGAGGAGCAGGTGGAGGTGATGCGGCTGCTCTGGACCGACGACGTCGTCGAGTTCGACGGCGAGTTCCACCACATCAGCCGGGCCGGGATCCTGCCGCGGCCGATCCAGCGACCGATCCCCGTGTGGATGGGAGCGCGGCGCCGCCGCGCGCTGCGCCGGATCGGGCGGATCGCCGACGGCTGGATCGCCAACCTGCGCGTCGACCAGGGCCTCGAGGAGCGTTGGGCGATCGTGCGCGAAGCGGCCAACGGCGCGGGACGCAGTGTCGCGCTCCAGGGGATCGTCGACTTCGCCGCGGGCGTCGACGAGATGCGCCGTCAGCTGGACGCGCTCCGCGCCCTCGGCGCCTCGCACTGCTCCGTGAACACCATGGCGTCGGGCCTCGACCCCGCCGCCCACGCCGACACCGTCGCCGACCTCGGCCCGAAGCTCGCCGCCTGACGGCGCAGGATCAGGCCTGGATCTTGATCTCGATGTCGACGCCCGCAGGGAGGTCGAGGCGCTGGAGCGACTCGACCGTCTTGCTCGTGGGCTCGACGATGTCGAGCAGGCGCTTGTGGATGCGCATCTCGAAGTGCTCGCGCGAGTCCTTGTCGACGTGCGGCGAGCGCACGACGCAGTAGCGGCGGATCTCGGTGGGCAGCGGAACCGGGCCCCGGATCTTGGCCTGGGTGCGCACGACCGTCTCCACGATCTTCTTCGTGGACTGGTCGATCACCTCGTGGTCGTAGGCCTTGAGCCGGATGCGGATCCGCTGACCCTTCGAATCTGCCATCGCTTCGTCGTGTCCCCGGATCCGCCGCGCGCTACTTGACGACTTCGGTGACGACGCCCGAGCCGACCGTCCGCCCACCCTCGCGGATGGCGAACCGCAGCCCCTCGTCCATGGCGATCGGCTTCTGGAGCTCGACCGTCATCTCCGTGTTGTCGCCCGGCATCACCATCTCGACGCCCTCGGCGAGCGTGATGCTGCCGGTGACGTCGGTGGTGCGGAAGTAGAACTGCGGGTGGTAGTTCTTGAAGAACGGCGTGTGCCGCCCACCCTCTTCCTTGGTGAGTACGTAGACCTGGGCGTTGAACTGCGTGTGCGGCGTGATCGAGCCGGGCTTCGCGAGCACCTGGCCCCGCTCGACCTCGTCCTTCTTGGTGCCGCGCAGCAGGGCGCCGATGTTGTCGCCGGCGCGGCCCTCGTCGAGGAGCTTGCGGAACATCTCGACACCGGTGCACACCGTCTTGGTGGTGGGCCGGAGGCCGACGATCTCGATCTCCTCGCCGGTCTTGACCTGCCCGCGCTCGACGCGGCCGGTGACGACCGTGCCGCGGCCGGTGATCGAGAACACGTCCTCGATCGGCATGAGGAACGGCTGGTCGATGGCGCGCTCGGGCTCGGGGATGTAGGTGTCGACCGCCTCCATGAGCTCCATGATCTTGGGAGCCCACTCGGCGTCGCCCTCGAGCGCCTTCAGCGCCGACACGCGCACGATCGGCGTGTCGTCGCCGGGGAACTCGTACTCGTTGAGCAGGTCGCGGACCTCGAGCTCGACCAGCTCGAGGATCTCCTCGTCGTCGACCATGTCGGCCTTGTTGAGCGCGACGACGATCGACGGCACGCCGACCTGGCGGGCGAGGAGCACGTGCTCGCGGGTCTGCGGCATCGGGCCGTCGGTGGCGGCGACCACGAGGATCGCGCCGTCCATCTGCGCGGCGCCGGTGATCATGTTCTTGATGTAGTCGGCGTGGCCGGGGCAGTCGACGTGCGCGTAGTGGCGGTTCGCGGTCTCGTACTCGACGTGCGTGATCGCGATCGTGATGCCGCGCGCCTTCTCTTCCGGCGCCTTGTCGATGTCGTCGAACGCGGAGAAGGTGTTGTGCTCGGGATCGGCCTCCGAGAGCACCTTCGTGATGGCCGCCGTCAACGTCGTCTTGCCGTGGTCGATGTGACCGATGGTGCCGATGTTGAGGTGCGGCTTGTTCCGCTCGAACTTCGCCTTGGCCATGACGGGTCAGTTGCTCCTTGCTCTGATCACTCGCCCCGTACGCGGGCGACGATCTCCTGGGCGATCGACTCCGGCACTTGCTGGTAGGAGTCGAATTGCATCGTGTAGGTCGCGCGGCCCTGAGTGCGCGAACGAAGGTCGCCAACATAGCCGAACATCTCGGCCAGGGGCACCCTGGCGTTCACCACGTGCGACGTCCCGCGCTGCTCCATGCCCTCGACCTGACCCCGGCGCGAGTTCAGGTCGCCGATCACGTCGCCCATGTAGTCCTCGGGGGTGACCACCTCGACCGCCATGATCGGCTCGAGCAGCACCGGGCGGGCCGCCCGCACCGCCTTCTTCAGCGCCATCGAGCCGGCGATCTTGAACGCCATCTCGCTCGAGTCGACGTCGTGGTACGAGCCGAAGGTCAGGACCGCCCGGATGTCGACGAGCGGGTAGCCGGCGACCACGCCGCCCTCCATCGCCTCCTGGATCCCGGCGTCGACCGCGGGGATGTACTCGCGCGGGATCACGCCGCCGGTGATCTTGTCGACGAACTCGTAGCCGCCCCCCGGGCCCGTGGGCTCGAGGGAGATCACGACGTGGCCGTACTGGCCTCGGCCGCCGGTCTGGCGCACGTAGCGCTCCTCGATCTTCTCGACCGGCACCGTGATCGTCTCGCGGTACGCGACCTGGGGCTTGCCCACGTTGGCCGCCACCGAGAACTCGCGCACCATCCGGTCGACGAGGACGTCGAGGTGCAGCTCACCCATCCCGGCGATGATGGTCTGGCCCGTCTCCTCGTCGGTGCGCACCTGGAAGGTCGGGTCCTCCTCGGAGAGCGCGTTCAGCGCCTTCCCGAGCTTGTCCTGGTCGACCTTGGTCTTCGGCTCGATCGCCACCGAGATGACCGGGGTCGGGAAGTCCATCCGCTCCAACACGATCGGGTGACTCGGGTCGCACAGCGTGTCGCCGGTCGTCGTGTTCTTGAGCCCGACCGCGGCCACGATGTCGCCCGCGAAGACCGCGTCCTTGTCCTCACGGTGGTTGGCGTGCATCTGGAGGATGCGCCCGACCCGCTCCTTGCGGTCCTTGGTGGCGTTGAGGATCTGGCTGCCGGCCGACAGGCAACCGGAGTACACGCGGAAGTAGGTGAGCTTGCCCACGTACGGGTCGCTCATGATCTTGAACGCGAGCGCGGCGAACGGCTCGTCGTCGGAAGGGCGGCGCTGGGCCGCCTCGCCGCGCTGGTCGTGGCCCGCGATCGCAGGGACGTCGACCGGGCTCGGGAGGTAGTCGACGACCGCGTCCAGGAGCGGCTGCACGCCTTTGTTCTTGAACGCGGTGCCGCACAGGACGGGCACCACGTCACCGGCGACGGTGCCGGCCCGGAGGGCGGTGCGCAGGTCGTCGGCGGTGATCTCCTCGTCGCCCACGTACTTCTCGAGCACGGTCTCGTCGAACTGGCTGAGGACGTCGATCAGCTCGTGGCGCCACTGCTCGGCGTCGGCCTTGAGCTCGGGCGGGATCTCCTCGCGCTCGTAGCTCTCGCCCATCCCGTCGTCCCACACCAGCGCCTCCATGGAGAGGAGGTCGACGACGCCGCGAAAGTCGCTCTCGGCGCCGATGGGGAGCTGGGTGATGGCGACCGTGGCGTCGAGCCGGTCCTTGATCATGTCGACGCAGCGGAGATAGTCGGCGCCGACGCGGTCCATCTTGTTGACGAAGCACATGCGGGGGACGTTGTACTTGTTCGCCTGACGCCACACGGTCTCGGTCTGGGGCTCGACACCGGCGACCGCGTCGAACACCGCCACTGCGCCGTCGAGCACCCGCAGCGACCGCTCCACCTCGACGGTGAAGTCGACGTGGCCTGGAGTGTCGATGATGTTGATCCAGGTGTCGCGCCACTTGCAGGTGGTCGCCGCCGACGTGATGGTGATGCCGCGCTCCTGCTCCTGGACCATCCAGTCCATGACGGCCGCGCCCTCGTGCACCTCGCCGATCTTGTACGTGCGGCCGGTGTAGTAGAGGATGCGCTCGGTCGTGGTCGTCTTGCCCGCGTCGATGTGGGCCATGATCCCGATGTTGCGGACGCGGTGCAGCGGCACCTCCCGGATGAGAGGTCCACCCTTCCCCTTCACGTGTGCGACTTCAGCTGCCATCTCTCTGCTTCTCTGCTTCTCTTCT